>NZ_JBJGZM010000010.1:0-153238 GCF_054050515.1 Blastococcus sp. SYSU D01042
GACCCTGGCCACCAGCTGGCGCAACGACGAGAGCGTCCTCGGCGTCGCCAACGCGGTCTCGGGGGGGGGGGGGCCCCCCCCCCCCCCCCCCCCCCCCCCCGCGCCCCCCCCCCCCCCCCCCCCCCCCGGGGGTCAGGCGCGGGTGATCGCGTCGGTGAGCAGGTCGGCGGTCAGGCCGATCTGCCACTCGCGGGCACCGCCGGCCCGGAGCGCCGCGACCATCTCGTCGCGCTCGCGGGGCGCCGGGGGGTGCCACATCAGGCGGCGGACGAGGTCGGGGGAGACCAGGTTCTCCACCGGGACGACGTGCTTGTCCGAGAGCTCGGCCAGGCCCGCGCGGGCGACCTGCAGCCGGGTGGCCGCCGCGGGGTCGCGGTCGGCCCACCGGTTCACCGGGGGCGGGCCGTCACCGGTGCGGCTGTGCGGGGGCAGCTCGTCCTCGGGCAGGGCCTTGCCGCGGACCAGCGCCTGGAACCAGTGCGCGACGAGCCGGCGGTTGGCGCGGCCGCGGAACACCGGCAGCTCCAGCAGGGCGCCCTCGTTCTTCGGGTCGGCCTGCACGGCGGAGACCATCGCCGTGTCGGGCAGCACCCGGCCGGGGGCGACGTCGCGGCGGCGGGCCAGCTCGTCGCGGGCCTCCCAGATCGCGCGCAGCATGCCCAGCTGGCGGCGGCTGCGCAGCCCGTGCACGCCGGAGGTCCGCCGCCACGGGTCGGCCTTCGGCGCCGGGGGGCCGGCGGCCAGGATCGCCTCGAACTCCTGGCGGGCCCAGTCGGTCTTGCCCTGCTCCTCGAGGATCGCGGCCAGCGCGTCGCGGAGGTCCACCAGCACCTCGACGTCCAGCGCGGCGTAGACCAGCCACTCCTCGGGCAGCGGCCGGGTGCTCCAGTCGGCGGCCGAGTGCCCCTTCACCAACGAGTAGCCCAGCAGCGACTCGACGACGGCGCCGAGGCCGACGCGGGGCAGCCCGGCGAGTCGGGCGGCGAGCTCGGTGTCGAACAGCCGGCGGGGGACCAGGCCGATCTCGGCCAGGCAGGGCAGGTCCTGGTTGGCCGCGTGCAGCACCCACTCCGCGTCGCCGATGGCGTCCTGCAGGACCGAGAGGTCCGGCAGCGGGACGGGGTCGACCAGGCCGGTGCCCGAGCCGTTGCGGCGCAGCTGCACCAGGTAGGCGCGCTGGCCGTAGCGGTAGCCCGACGCGCGCTCGGCGTCGACGGCGACCGGCCCGGTGCCCTCGCGCAGGGCCTGGGCGTACTCGACGAGCTGGGTGGAGTTCTCGATGACGGGCGGGAGACCGTCGCGCGGGGCCAGCAGCGGAACGGCGGTGCTCTCCTCGACCGCACCGTCCGTCGCCGGCCGGGGCGTGGGCTCGGTGCTCAGTTGCCGTCCACCTTCTCGCCGGTCCTCGTCGGTCGGCGCCGCGCGGAGGCCGCTGCGCCGGTACCGATGTTAGAGAGTCTCGCTGCCGGACCGGTCAGCGACTCTCCCCGCCCGGTCCGAGGAGGCGCACGCCGGGCGGTGGCAGGCCGGCCGCGTTGGCCAGCACCTGGAGCCAGGCCTGCAGGTGCTTGTCCAGCGAGGTGTCGCCGGCGGTCCAGGACGCGCGCATCTCGACGTCCACCGAGTGCTCGGGCCCGGCGAGCTCGCCGAAGCGGGTCGAGGCGGTGCGGGTGACCGTGCCGCCGACGGTGGTGTGCGCGGCGCCGGTCTCGGCGAGGGCGTCGGTGAGCCAGCTCCAGGCGACCTCGGAGAACATCGTGTCGTCGACGAGCTCCTCGTCGGTCTCCGCGGAGAGGTAGCCGACGCACCGCGTCGTGCCGTTCCAGGTCTCGTGGCCGGCCGGGTCGTGCAGGACGATGAACCGCGCGCTGGCGATCTGGACGTCCTCGTCGCCGTCCCGTTCGCTCACCGAGGCGCCGAGGGCGTGCGCGAAGGGGGCCAGCCGCTGGGGCGCCGGGATGTGCTCCAGGACGATCTCCGGGCGGGCGCGCACGCGGTCCAGGGCGTCCAGGGCTGCCCGGAACGCGGCGGGGACGTCGTCCCCGCGCGGGTCCTTGCCCTTGTTCCCGGCCCCGGCCAGGATGTGCGGCTCCACGTGCGCAGGGTAGGTCGCGGACTAGCACATCGCGTCCGACGCGCCGCACGCGTCCCCGACTCACCGGGCGACGCGCCGGGAACGGACCGCTCCGTCGTCTGGGAGACTCGGCCCCCGTGAGCTCCTCCACCCCGGGCCCGTCGACGTCCCCGGCCGACTCCGACCTCGTCCGCGCCGCCCGAGGGCTGCCGGTCACCCGCACCCCGGTGTGGTTCATGCGCCAGGCGGGGCGCTCGCTGCCGGAGTACCGCAGCCTCCGCGCCGGCACCGCGATGCTCGACGCCTGCCAGGACCCCGACATGGTCACCGAGATCACCTTGCAGCCGGTCCGCCGGCACGGGGTCGACGCGGCGATCCTCTTCTCCGACATCGTGCTGCCGCTGGTCGTCGCCGGGATGGACGTCGAGATCAAGCCCGGCATCGGCCCGGTCATCGCGAACCCGGTCCGCTCGGTCGCCGACGTCGACGCGCTGCCCCCGCTGGAGCCCGACGCGCTGGGCTTCCTGCAGACGGCGGTGCGGCGGTTGGTCGCCGAGCTCGGCGGCACGCCGCTGATCGGCTTCGCCGGGGCGCCGTTCACCCTGGCCACCTACCTGATCGAGGGCGGGCCCTCCAAGGAGCACGCCCGCACCAAGGCGTTCATGTACGCCGAGCCCGAGGCGTGGGGCCGGCTGCTCGACAAGCTCGCGGTGTCGGCGGCGATCTTCCTGCGGGCCCAGGTCGACGCCGGTGCGGTCGCGGTGCAGCTGTTCGACTCGTGGGCCGGCGTGCTGTCGGCCGCCGACTACGCCGAGCGGGTGCTGCCCTTCTCGCGGTCGGTGTTCGACGGGCTGGGCGACCGGGACGTCCCGCGCATCCACTTCGGCGTGGGCACCGGCGAGCTGCTGCCGCTGATCGGGGACGCCGGGGCCGACGTCGTGGGCGTCGACTGGCGGATCCCGCTGGACGAGGCCGCCCGCCGGGTGGGCCAGCAGCGCTCGCTGCAGGGCAACCTCGACCCCGCCGTCCTGCTGGCCGACCGGGCCACCGTCGACCGGGAGGTGCGCCGGGTCGTCGAGCAGGGCAAGGCGGCGCGGGGCCACATCTTCAACCTGGGCCACGGCGTCCTGCCCGACACCGACCCCGGCGTGCTCACCCACGTCGCCGAGCTGGTCCACGAGCTGACGGAGGCCTCTCCCCGATGAGCCGGCTCGTCGTCGTCGGCGCCGGCATCACCGGCCTGGCCGCCGCCTTCGAGTGGCGGCGCCGCCGGCCCGACGACGAGATCGTCGTCCTGGAGGCCGGCGACCGGATCGGCGGGAAGCTGCACCGCGTCGAGCTGGCCGGCCACTGGTACGACACGGGCCCCGAGGCGATGCTGGCCCGCGTCCCGGACGCGGTCGAGCTGGTCGAGGCGCTGGGGCTCGGCGACCGGCTGGTCGCCCCCGCCACCACGCAGGCGTCGGTGGTGCTGCCCGGCGGCCGGCACCCGCTGCCGCCGGGCACGGTCCTCGGCGTCCCGGCCGAGGCCGAGGGCCTGGAGGGCTTCCTGTCCGCGGACGGCGTGGCGCGGGTGCGCGCCGAGGCCGACCTGCCCCCCGTCCGCCTCGACGGCGACGTCGCCGTCGGTGCGCTGCTGCGCGAGCGCCTGGGCGACGAGGTGGTCGACCGGCTGGTCGAGCCGCTGCTCGGCGGCGTCTACGCCGGGCGCGCCGACGAGCTCTCGCTGCAGGCCACCATGCCGGCCCTGGCCGCGCACCTGCCCGCGGCCGGCTCGGTGCTGGGCGCCGCGGCCGCGGCCCGCGACGCGGGGACCCGCAGCCGCGGTGACGCCGACGGTCCGGTGTTCGTCACCGTCGCCGACGGCATCGGCTCGCTGCCCGCCGCGCTGGTCGCGGCCAGTGGCGCCCACGTCCGGCTGCGCACCCCGGCCCACGGGCTGCGGCGGACGGCGGCCGGCTTCGAGCTGTCGGTGGGCTCCGCGGCCGAGCCGGAGCTGCTGACCGCCGACGCGGTGATCGTCACCGCTCCGGCCGGCAAGGCCGCCCGGCTGCTGCGCGAGGCCGTGCCCGGCGCGGTCGAGCCGCTGCTGGGCATCCCGTACGCGTCGATGGCCGTGGTCGCGATGGCGTTCCCCGCCCAGGAGATCGCCGCCGGGTCCGGGCTCCTCGTGCCGCCGGTGACCGGCCGGCTGGTCAAGGGCGTGACGGTGTCGTCGGCCAAGTGGCCGCACCTCGCCGGGGGGGAGGCGCTGCTGGTCCGGTCCTCGGTCGGCCGCTTCCGCCAGGAGGGCGACCTGCAGCGGGACGACGACGAGCTCGTCGGCGCCGTGGTCGACGACGTCGCCGACCTGCTGGGCCTGGCCCGCCCCGAGCCGCTGCAGACGGCGCTGGTCCGCTGGGGCGGCGGGCTGCCGCAGTACCTGGTCGGCCACCCGGCGCGGGTGGCGGCGGTGCGTGCGGCGGTGGCCGGGGTGCCCGGCCTGGAGGTGGCCGGCGCGGCGTTCGACGGCGTGGGCGTGCCGGCCTGCATCCGCGACGCGCGTCGGGCAGTGGCCGCGCTCGCGGGCTGATCCACCCGGTCCGCCGGTTGCCGATCCCCCCGCGCCCCACGAGGGTCGGGGCATGACCGGGACCTTCCTCCGCGGACTGGCCGCCGGCGCGGCCGGCACCGTCGCGCTCGACGCCGTCAACCACCTCGACATGGCGGTGCGCGGCCGGCCGGCCAGCACCGTGCCCGAGCGGATCGTCGACGCCGTCGCCGAGCGCGTCGGCCGCCCGGTGCCCGGCGCCGGGGAGACCCGGCGGTCCCGACGCTCCGGACTGGCCGCCCTCGCGGGGCTGGCCAACGGGCTCGGCGTCGGGGTGCTGGCCAGCGCCGCCCGGTCCTCCGGCGTGCGGTTCCCCGCCCCGGTGGGCGCGGTGCTGGCGGGCGCGGCGTCCGCGGCCGCCACCGACCTCGCCATCGCGCAGCTGGGCGTGGACGACCCGCGCGGCTGGACCCGGGACGAGTGGATCGCCGACGCGGTGCCGCACCTGGCCTACGGCATGGCCGTGCAGGGCGTGCTCGAGGCGCTGCCCACCGACCGGGAGAACCGCACCCCGCGCCGGCCCGCGAGCGCCGCGGTGGTGCTCCGCTCCGCGCTGCTCGGGCTGGCCGCCGGCAGCCGCAGCAGCCTCGGCTTCGCCGGGCCGATCCTCAGCGCGCCGCGGGGCACCGGCCCGGGCCGCGCCACCGGAGCGGCCAAGGTGGCGACGCTGACCGCGCTGGGGGCGGAGTTCGCCGCGGACAAGCACCCGGCGGCGCCCTCGCGGCTCAGCGGCGCCGGGTTGCCCTCGCGCCTGGTCGGTGGCGCGGAGGGCGGCGCGCGCCTGGCCACCCGGTCCGGCGCCAACGGCGCGCTGCCGGCGACGGCGGGCGCGGCAGCCGCGGTGGCCGGCTCCCTCGCCGGGGCCGCCTGGCGGCGGTGGGCCGGTGCCCGCATGCCGGCCCCCACCGCCGCCCTGGTCGAGGACGGCGTCGCGCTGGCGCTGGCCGCGGTCGCCTGCCTGCCCGGCCGGTCCCGCCCGGTCCTGGTCGCCGTGCCGCGCTAGCCCCCGGAGGTCAGCACCGCGATCTCGGTCCGGTTCGCGGCGCCCAGCTTGGTCAGGATGTTGCGCACGTGGGTCTCCACGGTGCGCTCGGAGAGCACCAGCCGGTCGGCGATCTGCCGGTTGGTCAGCGCGGCCGCCACGAGCCCGGCGATCTGGCGCTCCCGCTCGGTCAGCGGATCGGCCGCGCGCCGGGCCGCGGCCACGGCGTCGGCCAGGGCCGCCGCCTCCCGCGCCGGTCCCGGCATGCCGAGCCGCACCGCCTCCTGGCGGGCGGCCGACGCCGCATCGGCGGCGCGCGGCAGGTCCGCGGACCGGCCGCGGCGCAGCAGCGCACCGGCCAGCCCGAGCCGGTCGTGCACCACGGCCGGGCGTGCGCCGGTGCCGGTGTCGACGGCCAGCGCCTCCTCGAAGCAGCCGACCGCCTCGTCCAGCCGGCCGCGGACCACGGCCAGCCGCCCGAGCAGCGAGGTGAGCGAGCCGCAGCAGTAGACCCCCGCTCCGCCGGCGGCGATCGGGCGGGCCGCGATGAGGCCGGCCAGCACCTCCGCGGTCGCCGGGTCGGCGAACTCCTCGACCAGCGGCACCAGGTTCGTCGGGACGCCGCTGGACGCGGCGAAGTCGGGATCGGCGAGGCGCCCGCGCAGGTCGTCGTAGCGCGCCGCGGCCTCGTCCCGCTCCCCTCGCAGGAGAGCCACGAGCGCCCGGGTGACCAGCACGATCGGGACGTCGCCGGCGAGGTCGAGCAGGTGCAGGGCGGCGTCGTCCCAGAGGGGGTCGCCGGTGACCAGCGCGTGCTGCAGCAGGAACGCCCCGGACATGCCGGCGGTGGAGAGGTCCTGCGCGAGGTCGCGGGCGCCCAGTACGCGGGCCTCCTCGTTGAGCGCCAGCGCCTCCGGGAAGCGGCCCACGAGCGCGGCGACCGAGGCGCGCAACCGGAGGTCGTGCCAGCGGACCAGCGGCAGCCCGGTCCGCCGGGCCAGCGCCGCGATCCGCGCCAGCTCCTCCTCGGTGGTGGTCAGGTCGCCGGTCTCCAGCGCCGCGTCGATCCGCCACTTCGCGCCCCACAGCTCGACCAGGGGCTGCCCGGTCGCGCCCGCGTGCTCGATGGCGAGCCGGCCCAGCCGCAGCCGCTCGGCAGGCGGCAGGGCGTCCACGCTGACCTTCATCCGGGCGCGGACGGCGTCCAGGACCGCCTCGGGATCACCCGCGGCCTCGGCCAGCTCGAGCGCCTCGGCGGAGAGCTCCGCGGACGCCGCGAGGCGGCCGGCGTCGGCCTGGGACGACGCCATCTGCGCGAGCAGGCGGGCCCGCAGGACGGGGGAGCCGGCGACGTCCGGCTCGGCCAGGGCCCGCTCGCACAGCGCCATCACGGCCGGTGGGAAGCCGGGGGCCGCGACGTCGTGCACGGCCAGCGCGGCCGCCACGAGCAGGTCCGACCGCGCCCGGCCGGCCACCGCCTCGGACGCCGCGACCGCGTGCTCGAGGCCCTCGGCGAATCGGCCGGCGCGGTACTCGGTACCGGCCAGCTCGACGAGCAGCTCGGCCCGCTGCTCGGGGTCGCAGCCGGCGCGCTCGAGGGCGTCCAGCGCCGTCCGCAGGAAGGCGGCCGCCTCCTCGAAGGCGAGCGACCGCGTCGCGGCGGCCGAGGCGCGCCGGGCCCAGCCCGCCGCCCGCAGCAGGGCGGCGGGGTCCGCGGAGGCGCGCAGCCAGTGGCCGGCGACCACGCCCGCGGTGGTGTCGTCGACGCCGACCGCGCCTTCCCACGCCTCCGCGATGCGCCGGTGCAGGGCCTCCCGGGTGCTGGGCGCGAGGTCGGCGTAGACGCCGTCGCGCACGACGGCGTGCACGAAGCGGCGGCGGCCCGGGGTGTCGGGCACGGGAGCGAGCACGCCGGCCTGCACCGCGGCGTCCAGGCCGCGGCGGACGTCGTCCTCCGGGCGCCCGGTCACGGCCGCGAGGAGCCCGGGGCGCACCTCCTCGCCCAGGACCGCGGCGACCACCAGCAGCTCGGCGACGTCGGGTGGGAGGGCGGCCAGCGCGGCGCGGACGGCGTGCCGCAGCGCTGCGGACGCCGGGGCGTCGTCCGGCGTGCCGCCGGCCGCGGTCAGCGCCCGCAGGTACAGGGGGTTTCCCCCGCACCGGCGGTGCAGGCCGCGCACGGTGCCGGGCGGCACCGGAACCGGCGCGACGGCGCCCAGGTAGCGGCCGACGTCGTCCTCGGCGAGCGGGCCGAGCTCGATCAGCTCGGTCCCCGGCCAGCGCAGGAGGTCGGGCAGTGCGGCGGCGAGGTGCTCGGCGGCGCTCGGGCCGGCGGGGTCCCGGTAGGTGCCCAGCACGAGCAGTCGCGACCGGTGCAGCTCGCCGGCCAGGTGGCGGAGCAGCCGCAACGAGGTCGGGTCGGCCCAGTGCAGGTCCTCGAGGACGACGACCAGGCCGGTCGGCTCGGCGGAGGCGACCAGCGCCTCCGTCGCCGCGGTCACGAGGCGGAACCGGGCCACCTCGGGATCGTCGGCGGTGCCGTCCACCGCGGCCAGCGCGTCGCCGACCGCCGCGGCCACCTCCGGGCGGGCGCGCAGCACCCGGCGCCAGGGCCACAGCGGCGGGGCTCCGGGGTCGTCGACGCAGCGACCCCACACCACGGGCACCGGGACGCCGGCGAGCGCCTCCTCGACCGTGCGCGTCTTGCCGATGCCCGCCGGACCGGCCACCAGGACGAGCCCGCCCGAGCCGGCCCGGGCGCCGTCGAGGAGCGCGCGGACGCGGACCAGCTCGACGTCCCGGCCGACGAAGGGACCCCGGTGCGCGCCCGGGGGAGGCCCGGCCTCCGGCACCCCGAGAGCATCCCACCGGTGCGGGCGCCTGCGTACGGGAATTGCGTACCGCATCTGCGTGGCAGCACTGATGCCCGGCGGCCGGCGGCGGCGGAGGGTCGACCCGTGCCGGACCGGTCGGCGGTCCGCTCGGAGGAAGGAGGACCCCGTGCACGCGACGATCCACCGGTTCCGGCGGTGGCCGGACGAGGACCCCGGTTCCTGGGCCCGCGGTCTGCTCGCCGGGCTGACCGGCGCCGGGCAGGAGGACGCCTGCGTCCTCGGCCGGCTCGACGGCTCCGACGGCCTGCTGCTCGCGCTGTGGCGCAGCGCCGCGGACGCCGCTGCCGCCGGCACCCCCGACCCCGGCTTCCTGACCGCGGTCGGCGGCTACGACGTGGTCGCCGGCACCGCGGGTGCGGCGGCGGGCGCGGCACCGGAGTTCGCGCAGGTGCTGTGGTTCCCCGGCGGCGACGCGGCGCGGACCGACGCCGCCATCCGGGCCGGCCGCGAGCGCATCGAACCGGCCGTGCGGCACGTCGACGGCGTCGTCGGCACGCACGTGCTGCGCGGTGACGACGACGCCCTGGTGGTGTTCACGCTCGTGACGGCGCTGCCCGTGCTGGACGACATCCGGCGGGCGGTCTTCGCCACCGACCTGCTGCCCTGGGAGGACCCGGCGCTGGTGAGCGACCCGGAGCGGGTGGACGTCGACCGGGTGCTGCACGCCCGGCTCGCGGCGGGAGCCCGGTCGTGATCGCCGCGCCGCGGACGCCGGCCTCGACGCGCACCCACGCGGTCTCCGACACCCGCACCTCGGTGCGCTTCACCGTGCGCAACCTCGGCATCCCGGTCCAGGGCTCCATCGCGCTGAGCTGCGGGGAGATCGAGGTGGACGACGACGGTGCACCGGTGCGGGCGCGGGCCGAGTTCGACCTGGCCAGCCTGGACACCGGCGTCACCCGCCGGGACGTGGACCTGCGCCGTGCCCGGTTCCTCGCCGTCGACCGCCAGCCGGTGATGGTCTGGACGTGCGACCGCTTCACCCGCGGCGCCGAGGGCTGCTGGCTGGCGGCGGGCATCCTCGTCGTCCGCGGCACCGCGACGCCGCTGGAGGTCGCCGGCGTCGCGGAACCGGCGGACGGCGGGACGCTGGTGCGGGCGGCGGCGACCCTCGACCGCCGGGCGGTGGGCATCCGGGCGCCGCGGGTGCTGGTCGGCCGGGTGGTGCAGATCGAGATCGACGCCTGGCTGGCCGCGCCGGGGCAGTAGCAGGGGACCGTGGTCGGCGCCACGGTCGGGCGCGGGCATCGGCGGAGGCGCGCCGGTGTTGCACTGGCCGTGAGCAACGTGCACCACGCGAACACCGTTCCCGCCCCGCGATCCCGACCCGCCGCCCGCTGCCTGCGCCACTCCGTGTGGCTGGCCGCCTGCGGCGACTGCCGCGAGGCGCACGCCGACCTCCTCGGGGGCCGGCGCGCCGCCCGCACCTCCCGCTGAACCGGAACCGCCCGCGACCCGCACCGGGTCGCGGGCGGTCCCGCGTCACGGGGGATGATGGGCGCATGACCGAGCAGACCGGGCAGCAGACCGACGAGCGCAGCATCGGCAAGCGGGCGAACGAGCTCAACGCCAGCATCCGCTACACGATGTGGTCGGTGTTCCGGCTGGCCCGCCCGCTGGCCGACGACGTGCGCAGCGCCGCCGCGGACGAGGCGGCCGCGCTGGTCGAGGAGCTGGCCGGCAAGGACGTCGTCGTCCGCGGGGTCTACGACGTCGCGGGCCTGCGGGCCGACGCCGACCTGATGGTCTGGTGGCACTCCTCGACGCCGGAGGCGCTCCAGGAGGCCTACACCCGGCTGCGCCGCACCCAGCTGGGCCGGCACCTGGACCCGGTGTGGTCGCAGATGGCGCTGCACCGGCCGGCCGAGTTCAACCGCAGCCACATCCCGGCGTTCCTGGCCGACGAGGAGCCGCGCCGCTACGTGTGCGTCTACCCGTTCGTGCGCTCCTACGAGTGGTACCTGCTCCCCGACGAGGAGCGCCGCGACATGCTCAAGGAGCACGGCATGCAGGCGCGGCCCTACCCGGACGTGCGGGCCAACACCGTGGCCTCGTTCGGGCTCGGTGACTACGAGTGGATGCTCGCCTTCGAGGCCGACGAGCTGCACCGCATCGTCGACCTCATGCGCGACCTGCGGGCCAGCCGCGCCCGCCGGCACGTGCGCGAGGAGATCCCGTTCTACACCGGGGTCCGCAAGCCGATCGCCGAGCTGGTCCGCGACCTCGCCTGACCCGATCCCTGCTTTTCCGCGGAAAGGCGGGGCGCTTCTCCGCGGAAAAGCGGGACGAGGGCGGCCACCGGGCATCCGGTGACCGCCCTCGGCCGCGTGCGGGGTGGGCTCAGCTCGCGGGCTGGAGCCGGATCGAGACGCTGTTGATGCAGTAGCGGTCGCCGGTGGGCGTCTGCGGGGCGTCGTCGAACAGGTGGCCCAGGTGGCTGTGGCAGCTGGCGCACAGCACCTCGGTGCGGAGCATCCCGTAGCTGCGGTCCTCGCGCAGGATCACGTTGTCCTCGGCCGAGGCCTCGTAGAACGAGGGCCAGCCGCAGTGCGAGTCGAACTTGGTCTCGGAACGGAACAGCTCGGCGCCGCAGGCCCGGCACTCGTAGACGCCGACGGCCTTCGTGTCGACGTACTCACCGGTCCACGCGCGCTCGGTGCCGGCCTGGCGGAGCACCGCGTACTCCTCCGGCGACAGCTGCGCCCGCCACTCCTCGTCGGTCTTCTGCACCTGGGGCTGCTGGGAGGAGGTCGTCATGCCTACGGGAACGGGCCCGGCGGGGTCGCCATTCCCGCCGCTCAGCGGCCCAACCCGGCATCCCGGGCCCGCACGATGGCCTCCGCCCGGTCGGTGACCTGCAGCTTGGCCAGCACGTTGGACACGTTGTTGCGCACCGTCTTCGGGGACAGGTAGAGGGCGGCGGCGATCTGCGCGTTGGTCCGCCCGGCCGCCACCAGGTCCAGGACCTCGCGCTCGCGGGCGGTCAGCTGGGGGAAGGCCGTCTCGGGGCCGGCCGGGCCGGCGCTGAAGAACTCGGCGATCCGCCGGGCCAGCGCGGCACCGAACACCGCGCCGCCCCCTGCCACCGTGGTGATGGCCCGCACCACCTCCTCCTGGTCGGCGCCCTTGAGCAGGTAGCCCCGGGCCCCGGCGCGGACGGCGGAGAAGACCGTGCCGTCGTCCTCGCTCATGGTCAGCACCACCACACCGGTCGACGGCGACTCCGAGGTGATCGCCCGGGTCGCCGCGATGCCGTCCATCCCGGGCATCTGCACGTCCATGACGACGACGTCGGGCTGCTCCCCCCGGGCGCAGCGCACCGCCGCGGCGCCGTCGGCGGCGGTGCCCACGACCGACAGCCCGGGCACCGAGCCCAGCAGCACCGCGAGCCCGTCCCGGTAGACGGGGTGGTCGTCGACGACCAGCACCCGCAGCGGTTCCTCGACCTCAGCCATCACCGGCTCCTCCCGCGGGCAGCACCGCCCGCACCACCGTGCCGCCGTCGGGCGGGCACTCGACCGTGCACGACCCGCCCAGCTCGGCGGCGCGCTCCCGCAGCGACACGAGCCCCACCCCGGCCGGGGCGTCCGCCGCGATGCCGACGCCGTCGTCGGCCACCGCGACCACGAGCGCGCCGCCGTCCCGCGCGAGCGAGACGTCCACCCGGCTGGCGTGCGCGTGCCGCGCGACGTTGACCAGCGCCTCGGACGCGATCCGGTACGCGGCGACCTCGACGGCGGCGGGCAGGTCGCCGAGCTCGTCGGCGACCACGGCGGCGGTCAGCACGGGCGGCAGCACCCGCTCGGCCTGCGAGCGGACCGCCCCGGCCAGGCCGAGGTCGTCCAGCGCCGGCGGGCGCAGGTCGTGCACCAGTCGCCGGACGTCGGCCAGCGCCGCGGCGACGTCGTCCCGCGCCCTGCGGAGCACCCGGTCGGCCTCCTCCGGCCGGTCGGCGGCCAGGTTGCGGGCGGTGTCGATGCGCAGCACGACCGCACCGAGGCTGGGCCCGAGGCCGTCGTGCAGGTCGCGGCGCAGCCGGCGCCGCTCCTCCTCGCGGGCCGCGACCAGCTGCTCGCGGCCGGCCTGCAGCTGCGCTGCCAGCGAGCTGGCGCGGGCCGCGGCGGCGGCCTGCCGGACGACGTCGGCGAGCAGCCGCTCGTCGCGGGTGAGCAGGGCGGCGCGGACGCCGTGCCGGGGGAGCAGCAGCCGGCCGACCGGCTCACCGCGGTAGGCGATGGGCAGCGCGCGCACGGCGTCCGGCCGCTCGCCGTGCTCGGCGAGCACCCGCTCCCCGTCGACCGAGGTGACCTCGACCCCGACGTAGGGGGACCGGAACGCCTCGGCGACCGCCCCCGCGACGGCCATGAGCTGCTGATCGGCACCGTCGCTGCGCTCGAGCCGCTCGGCAAGGCCCGACACCACGCGGTAGGGGTCCTCGCGCTCCCCGAGCACCCACCGGCGGACCAGGCGCCACAGCGCTGCCCGGAGCGGCACGTAGGCGACGGCGAGCACCAGCAGCGTCAGGAGCAGGGCGTCGCGCTCCTCGGAGCGGTCGCCGAGCAGCACGCCGGCCGAGCCGAGCACGAGCAGGTCCAGGGCGACGACGCCGGCGGCCAGCCCGCCGTAGACCAGCGTGCCGCCCAGCAGCCGGTCGATGTCGACCGCCCGGGGCCGGAGGATGCCGAGCGTGATGGCCAGCCCGGTCAGTCCGATGGCCAGCGCCAGGTCGAGGCTGATCCGCGTCGACGGGAAGAGCAGCGCGCCGAGCACGACCAGCGCGTCGACGACGCCGGCCCACAGCAGCCAGCGCATCCGCCGCCGGTCCTCGCCCTCGGCCGCGCGCAGCCGGTGGACGACGACGGCGAGCGGCAGCAGGATGCCGACCGCGTTCAGCGGGAAGGCCAGGTGCAGCAGCGGCAGCACCAGCCCCTCGGGCAGCGGCACGCTGGTCGGATCCAGGTTCAGGTCGCGGAAGGGCTCGGGCATGTCGGTCCCGGCCCGCCGGTCCAGGACGTCGGCCGGGGTGGTCACCACCAGCACCGGCAGCAGCGCCGCGCAACCGAGCGCGACCAGGGAGACGGTGCGCCACCGCCCCGCGGGCAGCCGGCCGGCGGGGTAGAGCAGGAGCAGCAGCGGCAGGCCGAGCAGGAGGAAGGCGCCGAACCGCTGCACGAACCAGAACGCCAAGGAGGCGCCCGGAAGCGACGGCTCGCGCTGCACCGCGTAGGTGAGCCAGGACGAGGCGAGCCCGTCGAGCGCCCAGAACAGCGCGGCGCCGGCGACCACCCAGGAGACGGCGTTGCGCGGCGCGCGGCCGAGCAGCAGCGCGCCGGGGACGGCGAGCAGCAGGCCGGACAGCCCGATCTCCCAGCCGGTGCCCGAGTCGACCGCCTCCCGGGCGGCGTGCGAGGTGGCCAGGTCCAGCGCCGCGCTGGCCAGGACGGCGGCGAGGGTGGCGGCCGCGACGGCCCAGCCGACCACGGGCGCGACGCGCTCCAGCCGGGAGGGCCCCGGCGGGGGCGCCACGGGCGCGACGGCGTCGTCGGGGCTGCGGACCTGCACGCGCGGATCATGCCGGGACCGGCGTCCCGGAGGACAGGGGCGCGGCGTCCCGACCCGGCCGGGACGCCGGCGGGCCCGATCCGGGCGCCCGGCCCCTGGCTGCCCGGGACGCCCGACCACGACGGTTCTCCCAGCGGTGCCACCGGGCACTGCCCGTGCCCCTCCGGAGGACCGAACGATGTCCGTCAACACCAGCCCGCCGACCGCCCGGACCGACACCGCGGCCGCGCACGCGACGGCGGCAGCCGACCCGCTGCGGCCGATCCGGCTCGGCGGCCTGGCGATGGCCGCCGGCGCGGCCTCCTGGGCCGTCGGCTCGATGCTCACCCACGACGTCGACCCGGCCGGCGAGTACCCGCTCTACTACAAGGCCAGCTCGCTGCTGTTCCAGCTCGGGCTGGTGGCGCTGGTCAGCGTCCAGCTGCGCACGCGGGCCACCGGTACCGGCCGGCTGGCCCGCCGCCTGCTGCACGCCGAGCACGTGCTGCTCGGCCTGGCGATCGTCTCCTCGCTCCAGTGGATGGTGGCGCCCGACGTGTCCGAGGACGCGTTCTGGCTGGCCCTCGACGCGTTCTGGCCGCTGTCCATGCTCGGCATGGCGGCGATCGGCATCCGCATCGCGATCGCCGGCCGGTGGCGGGGGCCGGCGCGGATCTGGCCGGCGGTCGCGGAGACGTGGCTGCTGTTCATGATCCCGGCGATGGCCCTGGTGGGCGACGGGGGCAGCGCCTTCGTCAGCGCCGGGCACCTGCTCGTCGGCTACACCGCGCTCGGCCTGATCCTGGCGGTCCGGCCCGAGCTGACCCTCCCGCGGTGACGCGGACGGTGCCCCGCCCCCGTGACCCCGGGGCGGGGCACCGCCGCGTGCCCGGCAGCGGGGAGACTGGCGGGGTGACCACGCCGTCCTCGCCGCCCGACCGGCCCCTGCCCGACACCTGGTTCACCCGGGACCTGCCCGTGCTGCGGGCGATCGCCCGCCTCGTGGACACCCCGGAGCACGGCGGGTCGCCCTACCTGCTGGGCGCGGTGGTGCCGGCGAGCGGGCTGCCGAAGGCCGACGTCGTCGTCGCGGCGAAGGCGCTGGTGTCCGCCGGCTACGTCGAGCCGCTCACCAACCACGCCGGCGACATCGTGCGGATTACCGCGATCTCGGCGGAGGCCCGGCGGCTGGCCGGCCTGTGGCCGACCCCGCAGGGGGAGTGGGAGCGGTTGCTGGAGCAGGCGAGCGCCCGGGCGGAGAACGCGCCGACCGACGCGGAGCGGCAGCGCTGGCGGGCCTTCGCGGACGCCGCGGCCGCCGTCGGCCCGGACGCCGGGGCGCTGCTCATGCAGGCGCTCGTCGGCGGCTACGTGCCCCGGGCCCGCTGAGGACCCTGGAACGACAGCGCCCCCGCCCGGGATCCGGGCGGGGGCGCTGCGTGCTGATCAGGTGATCAGAGCGGGGTGACGTTCGCAGCCTGCGGGCCCTTCTGGCCCTGCTCGATGTCGAACGCGATCCGCTGGCCTTCGTCGAGCGAGCGGTACCCGCTGGTCTGGATGGCCGAGTAGTGGACGAACACGTCGGGTCCGCCACCGTCAGGAGTGGCGAAGCCGAACCCCTTCTCCGCGTTGAACCACTTGACAGTACCTTCGGGCATTGCTCGCTCCTAGCTGAGGTGGTGCATCGGGGTCCTGCCATAGCGCAGGGCCTTCCCGACGGGGGAAAGCCTAGCGGCTGCCCGGCCCGGTCGACCAGGGTTCTGCCGGAGGAGCCGCTCCGGTGATCAGATCGAGCGGCCGCGCCGGTCCGGGAACGGCGGCGCGGCGGGCACCTCGCGGGCGTACGAGGGGCCCACGTAGGTGAAGCCGGCCGACGACTTCGGCGCCGGCCGCACGGCCGGCTCGACCACGACGGGCGCGGGCGGCGGGGGTGGGGTGCCGGGCCGCCACGAGGTGACGCCGATGACCTCCGCGTCGGGCAGCTCCGCCTGCTCGAGCGCGCGCGCCCGGCGCCAGCGCGCCATGGACAGCGCCCAGCGCTCCAGGCCGAGCCGGCCGGCCAGCAGGATCCCGGCCGCCACGGCCAGCACGAGCACCGCGTCGACCAGGGCGGTGGCGAGGTCGAGCGCGTCGACGCCGTCGGGACCGGCGGCCTCGTACTGCCGGGCCACCGCCAGCAGGACGACGAGGAGGGTCCCGTACGCCACGAGCGCGTGCTTCATCCCGCCTCCTCCGCTCCTCCGACGTGCTCCCTTCGTCCAGCGTTGCCCGGTATCGAGCGGGACAGCCGGGTCCGGGGTGCCACCTCACCCCGAGGGGGGACCGAACTGCCCCGCGACGGCGTCTTGCGCATTTCCTGCGGCTGAGCGGCGGAGACCGCGCGGAGCGGTGGTGAGGGTCGGTACCGCCGGACAACCGGCCCGTCCCCCGCCCTGGAGAGCACCGATGCGACCCCCCGCTCCGCCCGCCCGTCCCTCCGACCGCATGCCGCACCTCGTCCCGCTGGCGTCGATCGACGACCTGCACGACGCCGACCTCGACCTGCTGCTGGCCGACCGGCTGGCCGAGTCCGCCGTCGAGCTGCGCGCCGTCGTCGCGTCCCTGGCCGGGCGCATGTAGCCCGCTCCCCGTTTCCGCTCAACATGCCGCCGGGCCCGCCGAAGGAGAGGAGGCGGCTCGGTTGGAGTCGCTACACGGGCATCCACCAGCGGAGGCAGCAATGACCGAGTCCGACGCCAGCCGGCCGTACGAGAGCACCCGGGCCGACGTCACGCTGGTGGCGCGCGGGATCACGGTCACCGCCGCCGTCGACGTCTCCACCGAGTTCACGATCGTGGTCCGCCCGGACGGTGAGGGCACCGCTTGGAAGACCTCGGTCAAGGAGAACGACCCCGTCGAGCTGTACTGGGTCGGCGCGGAGGAGGAGCGCACCCGGCCCGCCAAGGTCATCGAGGTGGAGCCGGGCGAGGAGGTGCGCTGGCACCTCGTGCCCACCGGGCCGGCCGCGCGCAGCCAGCGCCGGAAGGCCGTGCGGGGCCGCGTCGCCCTGCCGGTCTACCTGCCGTGGGCCGACGGCCAGCTGGTCGGCGAGACGGTGGACCTGAGCGAGGCCGGCGTGCGGGTCCTGGTCGACGGGTGGGGCCTCCCGCCGGAGTCCGGCACCCGCCTCGACGTGAACCTGACGCTGGAGTCCGAGGTGCTGGCCCTGCGCGGCGTGGTGGTGCGGCAGCAGGCCAACGGCGGGCGCTGGCTGATCTCGATGAGCCTGCAGGACGTCCCCGAGCGGGCCGGCGACGCGCTGCGCAAGCGGGTCTTCCAGGCGCTGCGCGAAGAGCGGGCGCTGGCCGACTGACGCGGGCCCGGTCGCTGAGCTGCACGAGGGAGACGGTCGTGGAGAGGTACCGGGCGACGACGGCGCTGCCGTTCCTGCACCTGCACGAGGCGACCTCGGCGCTGCGCGAGTCGCTGACCCGGCAGCTGCGCGAGGACGGCATGCCCGGGGCCGACTGGGCGACGTTCCGCGTCCTCGGGCCGGTCGAGGTCTTCGACGCCCACGGCCGCATCGCCTACGAGTACCGCGGCTCGGTCGAGCCGCGCCGGCCGCGGTCGCTGCCCAACATCCGGCCGCGGGACGGCGGCCGACTGCAGGGGTGACCGGCCCGGTCAGGCCTCCCCGGCGACCGGCTTCCTCGCGCGGCTCGGCTGCACGCGCATCGGCTCGCCCGGCATCTTCGGGTAGTCCGGCGGGTAGGGCAGGTCGCCGAGGCCGTCGTCCGCGGCCTGCCGCTCGGCAAGCTCGAGCAGCGGCTCGATGCCGAAGGCGTGGTCGGCCAGCCCGGCGTGCCTGTCGCCGACCTGCCGGAAGCGGTCGGGCATGGTCAGCACGTCGAAGTCGAACGGCGAGACGTCGGGCAGCTCGTCCCAGTCCACCGGCGCCGACACCGGCGCGTGCGCCTTGGGCCGGATGGAGTACGCCGAGGCGATCGTGCGGTCCCGGGCCATCTGGTTGTAGTCGATGAAGATCTTCTCGCCGCGCTCCTCCTTCCACCACGACATCGTCACGCGCTCGGGCAGCCGGCGTTCCAGCTCGCGGCCGAAGGCGATCACCGCCCGGCGGACGTCGGTGAAGGTCCAGCGCGGCTGGATCGGCACGTAGATGTGCACGCCGCGGCCGCCCGAGGTCTTCGGCCAGCCCTCCATGCCGAACTCGTGCAGCAGCTCCCGCACGTGCGGGGCGACCCACACCGCGTCGGAGAAGTCGGTGCCCGGCTGCGGGTCGAGGTCGATGCGGATCTGGTTGGGCTGCTCGACGTCGGTCTTGTCCACCGGCCACGGGTGGAAGGTCAGCGTGCCCAGGTTCGCGCACCAGGCGACGACGGCGACCGAGTCCGGCGCGATCTCGTCGGCGGTCCGGCCGCTGGGGAAGGTGATGTGCGCCGTCGGCACCCATCCGGGGGCGTTCTTGGGCACCCGCTTCTGGTAGAACGCGTCGCCGGTGTTGTCCATGCGGGTGGACAGCCGGGCGCCCTCGAAGACCCCGCCCGGCCAGCGCTCCAGCGTCGTCGGCCGGTCCCGGAGCGCGAACAGGATGCCCTCGCCGACGGCGACGAAGTACTCGACGACGTCGATCTTCCGGATGCCCTTCTCGGCGAAGTACGGCTTCTCCGGGTTGGAGACCCGCACCTCGTGGCCCCCGACGTCGAGGATCACCGCGTCCTTGCTGCTCGCCATCGCTGCGCGTTCCCTCTCCTCGACCGGGGGCCGAGTGTCACGCAGGGCAGGTGAGCCCGTCCAGCGGGACGACCAGGTCGACGAGGTAGGCGTTCACCGCGTCGTTGACGCACTGGTTCTTCGGGTAGGCCGTGTGGCCCTGCCCCTGCCAGGTGAGCAGCACGGCCGAGGTGAGCCGCTCGGCGAGGTCCACGGCCCCCGGCAGCGGCGTCACCGGGTCACCGGAGTTGCCGACGACGAGGATCGGCGCGGCGCCCTCGGCGTCGCGCTCGGGCAGCGGGGTGCGGTCTGCCTCCCACGGCGTGCAGGTGTACAGACCTGCGGCCGCGCCGGCGCCGAACAGCGGGTAGCGGGCGTCCCAGTCGGCGGCGAGCGCGCGCACCTCGTCGCTCTCGATCTCCTCGTCGGTGTCGGCGCAGTTGATGGCCAGGTTGGCGTCGAGCAGGTTGGACCAGGTGCCGTCCTGGAGCCGCCCGGAGTAGCTGTCGGCCAGGGAGAACACACCGGCCGAGTTCCCGCCGCGGGCGGCGGCCAGCGCCTGGGAGAGCTGCGGCCAGGTGCGGGTGTCGTAGAGCGCCGCCGTGATGGCGGTGTGGACGACGCCCGGCGTCGCCTGCCGCGTCTCGCCCTCCTCCGCGCTGGGGATGGGCGCCTGCGAGGCCTGCAGCATCAGCTCGTCGACGAACAGCCGCGGGTCGTCACCGAGCGGGCAGCCGGCGAGCAGGCTCGTGCAGTTCTGCGCGAACGCGTCGAAGCCGGCCTCGAGCCCGGCGGCGCTCGCCTCGGCCGCCGCCCGGCGGTCGGCGTCGGGGTCGACGGCGGCGTCCAGCACCAGGGCGCGGACGCGGTCGGGGAAGAGCTCGGCGTAGGTCGAGCCCAGCGTGGTGCCGTACGAGTAGCCGAGGTAGGTGAGCTGCTCCTCGCCGAGCGCCTCGCGCAGCAGGTCCATGTCGCGGGCGGTGTCGACGGTGTTGAACGCACCCAGCGCGGCCGGGGACTCGTAGCGCTCGGCGCAGCCCTCGGCCACCTCGCGGGCCAGGCCGAAGACGTCGTCGAGCTGCTCGGCGCTGGTCGGCTGCGGCTCGGAGGCGAGCAGGCGTTCCTTGGTCTCGTCCGGGATGCACTCGACGGGGGAGGAGGAGGCCACGCCGCGCGGGTCGAAACCGACCAGGTCGAACCGGCGCAGCACGTCCTCCGGGAGGGTGAGCGCCAGGCCGAGGGCGGCGTCGAGACCCGAGGCGCCCGGCCCGCCGGGGTTGACCACGAGCGAGCCGATCTTCTCGGTCTGGGCGGGGTGCACGGCGCGCACCAGGCGCAGCGGCAGCCGCTCACCGCCGGGCTCGTCGTAGCTGATCGGAACGGTGACCTGGCCGCACTCGAACGACAGTCCGCGCTCGCTGCCCGGCCGGCCGGCGAGCAGCGGCTGCAGCACCTCGTTGCAGTCGGTCCACTCGATCGGTTCCGCCGTCGGCTCGGCCGGGGCGGAGCTGGCGGACGGGGTGGCCTCGTCATCGGTGCCGTCGCCGGAGGTGCAGCCGGCGACCAGGAGGGTCAGCGCGGCGAGCAGGCTGGGGACGACGGCATGCCGACGGTGGTGCGAACGCATGATCACGAGCCTAGGAGGGTCTCGTGCCCCGTGCAGACGATCACCCCCCGCAGGGCCGCCGTCCGGCCGGTCAGGGCGTCTCGAGCACCTCGGCCAGGTCGTAGCGCACCGGCACGTCGAGCTGGTCGTACGTGCAGCTGAGCGGCTCGCGGTCGGGCCGCCAGCGCAGGAACTGACCGGTGTGACGAAGTCGACGGCCCTCCAGCTGGTCGTACTTGATCTCCACGACCAGGTCCGGGCGCAGCGGCACCCAGGAGAGGTCCTTCTTCGCGTTCCACCGGCTGACCGCCCCCGGCATGCGGTTCTCCCCGTTCTCCTGGACCTGGGCGTTGGCCCAGTCCTGCCACGGGTGCCCGTCCAGCGCCTGCGCCCGGTAGGGCTCCAGCTCCTCCACCAGCTCCGCGCGCCGCTTCATCGGGAAGGATGCCGCGACGCCGATGTGCTGCAGCCCGCCCTCGTCGTACAGCCCGAGCAGCAGCGAGCCGACGATCGGCCCGCTCTTGTGCCAGCGGAAGCCCGCGACCACGCAGTCGGCGGTGCGCACGTGCTTGACCTTGGTCATCAGCCGCTGGTCGGGGCCGTAGGGGAGGTCGGCCTGCTTGGCGACCACGCCGTCCAGACCGGCGCCCTCGAACGTGTCGAACCAGCGCTGCGCGGTCGCGGCGTCCCGGGTGATGCCGGTCAGGTAGACCGGGGGCCGGGTGCCGGCCAGCGCCGTCTGCAGCCGCTGCCGCCGCTCGGCGAAGGGCAGCTCGAGCAGCGACTCGTCGCCCAGCGCGAGCAGGTCGAAGGCGACGAAGGACGCCGGGGTCTGCTCGGCGAGCAGCCGCACGCGGGACTCGGCCGGGTGGATGCGCTGCAGCAGGGCCTCGAAGTGCAGCCGGTCGCCGGCCGGGACGACGATCTCGCCGTCCACCACGCAGCGCTCCGGCAGGTGCTGCTTGACCGCCTCGACGACCTCGGGGAAGTAGCGGGTGAGCGGGCGCTCGTTGCGGCTGCCCAGCTCCACCTCGTCGCCGTCCCGGAAGACGATGCAGCGGAAGCCGTCCCACTTGGGCTCGTAGAACAGGCCGTCACCGGTGGGCAGCGTCGTGGCGGCCTTGGCCAGCATCGGCTTCACCGGCGGCAGCAGGGGCAGGTCCATGCCGGTATCCAAGCAGCCCCCGCCCCGGGGCGCGGGGGTCTCGACCGGGTGGGCCGCCGCTCCTAGCCTCGGGGAGCGCGGGGGCCGATCGGGAGGCACGCCGATGCCCATGTACCTGACGCGGTTCCGCTACACCCCGGAGACGTGGGCGATGCTCATCGTCGAGCCCGAGGACCGCCGCCGGGCGGCGTCGGCCTACATCGAGTCGGTCGGCGGCCGGCTGCACGGGTTCTGGTACTCGTTCGGCGAGCACGACGGCGTCACGCTGTGGGAGGCCCCGGACGACGTCGCGATGGCGTCGGTCGTCCTGGCCATCGGCGGGGGAGGGGCGCTCGGTGCGATCGAGACGACGGTGCTGCTCACCGTCGAGGAGACGATCGAGGCCCTGCGCCGGGCGCAGTCCGTCGGCTACCGCCGGCCCGGGGCCCGCGCCGACGACTCCTAGCGCCAGGCGAAGACCGGCTGCTCGTAGCCGGCCACCCGCTCGACCTCGCCCCGGCAGGCGATCCGGCAGAACTGGTGGACCACCGCGGCGGTCGGGGCGTGCACGAAGCCACCCAGCAGGGGCAGCTTGATGACCGGCCCGTCGGACTCCGGGATGGACTCGAACACCGGGTCGACGTCGAGGTCGGTCAGCGGCACCTCGAACACCGCGGCCACCTCCGGCTCGGACCCGGCGAACCCCGTCACCGGACCGGCCCAGCACACCACCGGCGTCATCACGTAGCCCGACCGCGTCACGTAGTCGTCGAGCAGGCCGAGGACCGCTCCCGGACCCAGGTCGACCCCGATCTCCTCGTGCAGCTCGCGCAGCGCGCCCTCGGGCGGGCCCTCGCCGGCGTCGAGCCGGCCGCCGGGCAGCGCCCACTGGCCGGCGTGCGCCCGCAGCCCGGCCGCGCGGCGGGTGATCACCAGCGTCGGGACGCCGTCGGCCTCGGTGACGCAGAGCGCGACCGCCGCCTGCTTGAGCTCCGGCCGGTCGGCGGCCACCCGCGGGAAGCCGGCGATCCGCCCGGCGACGACGTCCCGGTCCAGCGCTGCCATGCCTGCTCCTCGCCGACGATCCTCAGCCGTGGGCGGCGGTCACCCGGTAGCGGGTGAACAGCACGCCCTCCTCCTCCAGCACCTGGCGCAGCTCCAGCGCGACCGGCGAGGGCAGCCCGTCGGGCAGGAGCCGGTGCGCCGCCCCGACCAGGGCCGGCGCGATCGTCAGGTCCAGCTCGTCGACCACCCCGGCGCCCAGCGCCGCGTGCAGCAGCTGCGGGCCACCCTCGCACGTCACCTGCTCCAGGCCCCGGTCGGCCAACGCGGTCACGGCGGCGGGCAGGTCGACGTCGTCGTCACCGCAGAGGAGCACGGTGGCGCCGGCGGCGGCCAGGGCCGCGCGGCGGTCGGGGTCCGCGGCCGCGCAGGTGACCACCAGCGTGCCGGCGTCGGCGGCCAGCGCCGTGGCCGGGTCGAGCGAGGCCTGCCGCGTCACCACCGCGATCGGCAGCGTCGCCGGCCGGCCGAGGGACGCCCGCAGCTCGCCGACCGGGGAGCCGGGCCGCACGGGCCGGTACCCCTCGGTGGTCGCGGTCCCCGCCCCGACCAGGACGACGTCGGCCAGCGCCCGGAGCACGCGGAACACCCGCTCGTCCCCGGGCGAACCGAGCCCGGCACTGCGCCCGTCGACGCTGACCGCGCCGTCCAGCGAGGCGACGAAGTCCATCCGCACCGACCGCCCGGCCGGCAGCCGGTAGGCCTCGGCCAGCGCGGCGTCGTCGAGCTCGCCCGAGGGCGAGGGGTGGAGGCGGCGCACGTCAGCGGGTGCTGAGGACGGCCGCGCTCTCCGCCGGCAGGGTCACGGTGTCCCGGTCGACCGTGGGCAGCTCGCCGGTGGCGAAGAGGACCTCGTCGGCGGGCCGGTCCAGGTCGATCTCCCGGGGCTCCTCCGCCAGGTTGACCACGACCCGCAGGGCGCCGCGGTGCACGACCAGCCAGCGGTCCGCGTCGTCCCACTCGACCTGGACGCCGGCCAGGTCGGGGTCCACCAGGTCGGGGTGCGCGCGGCGCAGCGCGAGCAGCGAGCGGTGCACCGACAGCAGGCGGTCGTGCGGCTCCTGCGACAGCTCGGACCAGTCCAGCTTCGACCGGGTGAAGGTCTCCGGGTCCTGCGGATCGGGGACGACGTCGGCGTCCCACCCGTGCTCGGCGAACTCCCCGATCCGGCCCTCGGCCGTAGCCTTGCCCAGCTCGGGCTCGGGGTGGCTGGTGAAGAACTGCCACGGGGTGGTGGCCCCCCACTCCTCGCCCATGAACAGCATCGGCGTGAACGGGCTGGTCAGCACGATCGTCGCGCCGACGGCCAGCAGCCCGGGGGAGAGGGTGGCCGAGATGCGGTCGCCGACGGCGCGGTTGCCGATCTGGTCGTGGTCCTGCAGGTAGCCGAGGAACTTCCAGCCCGGCAGGGTCGCGGTGTCGACCGGGCGGCCGTGGTGCCGACGCCGGAAGCTCGACCAGGCGCCGTCGTGGAAGAAGGCCCCGGTGAGCACCTTGGCCAGGCCGCCGATGCCGGCCTCGGCGAAGTCGGCGTAGTAGCCCTGGCCCTCGCCGGTCAGCGTGGAGTGCAGGGAGTGGTGGAAGTCGTCGCTCCACTGAGCGGTCAGCCCCAGGCCGCCGGCGACCCGCGGGGTGACCATGCGCGGGTCGTTGAGGTCGCTCTCGGCGATGAGGGTCAGCGGCCGGCCGACGGCGACCGACAACTTGTCCACCTCCTGCGCCATCTCCTCCAGCACGTGCGTGGCCCGCTCGTCGACCAGGGCGTGGACGGCGTCCAGCCGCAGCCCGTCGACGTGCATGTCGCGCAGCCACATGAGCGCGTTGTCGATGACGTACCGGCGCACCTCGTCGGAGTCCGGCCCGGAGAGGTTGATCGAGTTGCCCCAGGTGTTCGCCCCGCCCTCGGCGAAGATCGGGAAGAACTCGGGCAGGTAGTTCCCGGACGGGCCGAGGTGGTTGTAGACGACGTCCTGGATCACGCCGAGCCCCTGCTGGTGGCAGGCGTCGACGAACCGCTGGTAGGCCGCGGGGCCGCCGTACTCCTCCTGCACCGCGTACCAGAGCACGCCGTCGTAGCCCCAGTTGTGCGTGCCGTTGAAGCCGTTGACCGGCAGCAGCTCGACGAAGTCCACGCCGAGGCGGACCAGGTGGCCGAGCCGGCCGATCGCCGCGTCGAGGGTGCCCTCGGGGGTGAAGGTCCCGACGTGCAGCTCGTACACGACGCCGCCGGCCAGCGGACGCCCGGTCCAGGCGCCGTCGCCCCACTCGTAGGAGTCCGGCTCGTACCGGCGGGACAGGCCGTGCACGCCCTCGGGCTGCCGCCGCGAGCGGGGGTCGGGGCGGGGTGTCCCGTTCCCGTCGAGCAGGAAGCCGTAGTCGGCCTCCGGGCCGGCCTCGACGTCGGCGCGCCACCAGCCGTCGTCGTCCCGGGTCATGTCGTGCACGCTGCCGTCGACCTGGATGCGCACCCGTTCCGGCAGCGGTGCCCAGACGGCGAACTCGACGGGTGCGGACATGCGGGGGCCTCCGGGGCGGACGACGGGTGGGGAGCGGTCGGATCATGCCCGGACCGCGGCCGGTCAACCTCCGGCGCGGTCAGAGGTCGACGGCGACCGTGCAGTACCCGACGTCGAGGACGTCGGCCTGCACCAGGTCGGCGTGCGCGCGGTGCCACGCGCCCGAGCGGACGTCGTCCTCGAGGCGGGCCAGCCCGTCGCGCACGGCGTCGGGGTCGGTCGTCGCGAACAGCGACATGCCCGCCCGCACGTCGGGGTCGAGGTAGGCCTCGGGACGGCGCCAGAAGGCGGCGCCGAACCCGTCGACGCAGTCGTGCGGCACCGGCACCGACCGGACGTCGGCCTCGTTCCCGAGGAGTTCGCTCAACCGCGCCACCTGGTGCGCCATGCGCGCGTCGGTCTCCGCCGCCGCGGGCAGGTAGTCGCGCAGCAGCCAGAACTCGGCCATCCGCTCGGGCCACCAGGTGAAGAAGACCGCCCGTCGCCGGGCGACGCGGCGCAGCTCGGCCACCCCGGCCGCGACGTCGCTCCAGTGGTGGACGGTGAGGACGGCGAGCGCCGCGTCGACCGCGTCGTCGGCCAGCGGCAGCGCCTCGGCGACCGCCTGGACGGCCGGCGCGGCGTCCGCGGGGCGCTGGTCGAGCATCACGCGGCTGGGCTCGACCGCCAGCACCGTCACGGGCGGCTCGTACGCGCCCGCGCCGGCGCCGACGTTGACGACGCTGCGCACGTCGCCGAGGGCTTCCCGGATGGCGGCCGCGATCCGCGGATCGGCCTGCCGGGTGCGCCGGTAGGAGCGGCCGATCCGGTCGTACAGCGCCATCGGCGGAGTATGCCGCGACCCGTGCGCGGGGGAGGGGTCAGACCAACGCGACCGGGTCGCCGGTGCGCACCACGCCCTCGCCGGTGACGTCGGCGTAGACGCCGGCGCAGGCCCAGGTGCCCAGGCCGGGGATCTCGCGGCGGTGGTGCCTGGCGACGGTCCGCAGGGTGCCGCGGTCCTCGGGCAGGTCGCCGTGGGCGAGGGTGGTCATCACGCAGCGCATGGTCAGCATGCTCACGCCGGCGCGCGCCGAGTCGCCGAGCGCGACGCTGCGGCCGACCCACTCGTCCTCGGCGAAGCCGGGCTCGGTGCCGCCGACCAGGACGTTGGGGCGGTAGCGCAGCACGTCGAAGTCCCCGCCGTCCCCCAGCTCGGTGAGCCGGTCGAGGGTCGAGCGGGTGAGCAGGTGCAGCGCGGCGAGGTCGAAGAACGTGCCGGGCGGCGCCATGAGGCCCAGGTCGATCGCGCTCACCGGCTCGGACCCCTCGAAGGCGTGCGTCGTGCCCTCGATGAACGACTCCGGCGCGAGCCCCTCGATGTCGGGCCACTGCTCCTCGAACTTGCTGCCGGCCACGGCCTCGCTGGTCAGCCGCACGGGCCGGCCGAGGAGATCGGAGAGCGCGGCGTCCGTGCCCGGCTCGTTGCTGCGCAGCTCGGTGCCCCCGGGCAGCGAGATGGCGACCGGCGGCGCGGGCCGGCCGGCGACCGGCTCGCTGACGAACCGCGCGGACAGCCCCAGCAGGGCGCCCCACTTCCGCGGGTGCTTGGCGCTGGCGACGGTGCCGTCCTCGACGTCGACCAGCGCGTAGGCCCGGTCGCCGAGGACCCCGCGCCCGGTCAGCCGGACCTCCTCGACGCGCTCGCCGAGCAGGGACTTCACCGGGAAGCGGTACAGCGCGTCGATGTGCACGCGCGCATCACACCACGAGACGGCGCACGAGAAGGGCGAGATCGGCGAACTCGCGCGGTTCCGGGCTCCGGAGCGCGCGAGATCGCCGATCTCGTCGGGTCAGTCGCGGACGAGCAGCGCCACCGGCAGCCGGGCGAGCAGCACCTCGGCGGCCAGCCCGGCGGCGTCGGAGACGAACCGCTCGCCGGTGAGCAGGTCCCGCCACGCGCCGGTGGGCAGCTCCAGCGCGGTGCCGCCCCACCCGGTCGCGGCCAGGCCGGCCGGCAGGCGGGTGGCGACGACGACGACGCCGTCCTGGTCCGGGGTGCCCCGGTCGAAGGCGACGACGTGGTCGGCGGCCGGTCCGGACACCTCGACCGGCGCGTACCCGGCGAAGCGCTCCGGGGTGTCCCGCCGGGCCCGCAGCACCCGCGAGGTGACCAGCAGCTTGGCCGCGCCCGTGCCGTCGACGGCCGGCACCGCACCGCCGTCCAGCTCGGCCAGCAGCCGGCGGCGCAGCGCGTAGTCGACCGGACGGCGGTTGTCCGGGTCGACCAGCGAGAGGTCGTGCAGCTCGGTGCCCTGGTAGACGTCGGGGACGCCAGGCATCGTGAGCTGCAGCAGCTTCTGCGTCAGCGAGTTCGCCCAGCCCAGCGGCGCGATGCGGGCGACGAACGCCTCGATCTCCGCGTGCGTCGCGGCGTCGTCGTAGGCGGCGTCGACCAGGGCGTGCAGCTGCGCCTCGAACTCCTCGGAGGGGTCGGTCCACGTCGTCGAGGTGCCCGCCTCGCGCGCGGCCTTCTCCGCGTAGGCGTGCGCCCGCTCCCGCGACAGCGGCCAGGCGCCGACCAGGTTCTGCCACACCAGGTGCGCCAGCGGCCGGTCGGCCAGCGGGTGCCGGTCCAGCCAGCCGCGCACGAGCTGCGCCCACTCGGTGGGCAGCTCCGCGAGCACCGCGAGCCGTGCCCGCACGTCCTCGCTGCGCTTGGTGTCGTGCGTGGACAGGGTGGTCATCGCCTGCGGCTTGACCGCCAGCCGGTGCACCTGCGCGGCGTGGAAGTCCGCGACCGTGCCGCCGAAGTGCGCCGGGTCGCCGCCCACCTCGTTGAGCGCGACGAAGCGGGACCAGCGGTAGTAGGCGCTGTCCTCGACGCCCTTGGCCATGACGGGGCCGCTGGTCTGCTCGAAGCGGGTGGCCGCCTCGGAGCCGGCCTGCGAGAGCACCGGGTACAGGGCGTCGACCGCCGGGACGAGGTCCGGCCGGCGCTCCCGGACGGCGGCGACCGCCTCGTCGAGGTGCACCCGCCCGTCGGGCAGGTAGCTGCGGTAGACGCCGAACGTGGCCAGGAGCTCGGCCAGCGCCTCGGTCTGCTCGGCGCGGCCCACCGCGCCGCCGCCCGGCCCGCCCAGGTCCCCGATGACGCGGACCAGCCGGGCCACCTCGGAGCCGAGCATGCCGTCGGTGACCTCGCGCTTGCAGCTGCGCACGAGCGCGGCGTAGTCGACGGGGCCGCCGGACAGCTCGGTGTCCAGCGCGGTGAGCGCGGGCTCGCCGGCCGGGTCGACCAGCACCCGGTCGACCTCGGTGAGCGCGTCGTAGCCCGTCGTCCCCGCCGTCGCCCAGCTCTCGGGCAGCTCCTCACCGGGCTCGAGGATCTTCTCGACCACGGTCCAGCGCCCCCCGGACGCCGCGGCCAGGCGGTCGAGGTAGCCCTTGGGGTCGGCCAGGCCGTCCGGGTGGTCGATGCGCAGGCCGTCCACGGCGCCGTCGCGGACCAGCTGCAGCACCAGCTCGTGCGTGGCGTCGAAGACCGCGGGGTCCTCGACGCGCAGCCCGGCCAGGGTGTTGATCGCGAAGAAGCGCCGGTAGTTGAGGTCGGAGTCCGCGCGCCGCCAGTCCACGAGCTCGTAGTGCTGGCGGGCGTGCACCTCCTGCGGCGTGCCGCCGCCGGTCCCCGGGGCGATCGGGAAGCGGTTGTCGTAGTAGCGGAGCTCGCCGTCTCCGCTGCCCCCACCCTCCCGGCCGACGACCTCCAGCTCGTCGACGTCGTCCGCCGAGCCGAGCACGGGGATGCGGACCTTGCCGCCGCCGAAGTCCCAGTCGACGTCGAACGCGGCGGCGTGCGCCGAGGCCTGCCCGTGCTGCAGGACGTCCCACCACCACGGCGCCGCGGCCGGGTCGTCGACGCCCATGTGGTTGGGCACCAGGTCGAGCACCAGCCCGAGGCCGTGCTCGTGCAGCGCGGCGACGAACCGGTCGAAGCCGGCCTGCCCGCCGCGGGCCTCGTCGATGTGCGCGTGGTCCACGGTGTCGTAGCCGTGGGTGCTGCCCTCGGCGGAGCGCAGCAGCGGCGAGGAGTAGGCGTGCGTCACGCCGAGGTCGGCCAGGTAGCCGGCCACCTCGGCGGCGTCGTCGAGCCCGAAGCCGGCGTGCACCTGCAGCCGGTAGGTCGCCGCGGGGACGTCCCGGCGACGCTCGCCGCCGGGGTCCTGCGCCGGGCTCACTCCGCCGGCCCGGTGAGGACGACGACGGAGCGGCCCTGGACGGTCACCGTGTCACCCGGCTTGACCTCGACCGGCTCGACCTCGTGCATCTCGGCGGTGTCCAGGACGGTCGTCCAGTTCCGCGAGTAGTCGTCGCTGGGCAGCGTGAACTCGATGGCCTCGGGCGAGGCGTTGTAGGCGAGGTAGAAGTGGTCGTCCTTGACGTACTCGCCGCGCTCGTCCATCTCGCGGATGCCGACGCCGTTGAGGTAGACCGCCAGCGACCTGGCGTGGGCGGCGTCCCAGTCCTCGTCGGCCATCTCCTCGCCGGCGGGGGTGAGCCAGGCGATGTCGGGCACCGGGTCGCCCAGGCCCCGGCGCACCGGACGGCCGTGGAAGAAGCGGCGACGCCGGAACGTCGGGTGGTCGCACCGGAGCCTGGTGACCTTCTTCGTGAACTCGAGCAGGCCCTCGTCGACGTTCTCCCAGTCGATCCAGGTGAGCTCGGAGTCCTGGCAGTAGCCGTTGTTGTTGCCGCCCTGCGAGCGGCCGAGCTCATCGCCGTGCAGCAGCATCGGCACGCCCTGGCTGAGCATCATCGTGGCGATGAAGTTGCGCCGCTGCTGGGCGCGCAGCTGGAGGACCTCGGGATCGTCGGTCCCGCCCTCGACGCCGTGGTTCCAGCTCCGGTTGTGGCTCTCGCCGTCGTTGTTCCCCTCGCCGTTGGCCTCGTTGTGCTTCTCGTTGTAGGAGACCAGGTCGTTGAGGGTGAACCCGTCGTGCGCGGTGACGAAGTTGATGCTCGCCACCGGGCGCCGGCCGGAGTGCTGGTAGAGGTCCGAGGAGCCGGAGATGCGGTCGGCGAACTCGCCGATGGTCCCGCCCTCGCCGCGCCAGAAGTCGCGGACGGTGTCGCGGTACTTGCCGTTCCACTCGGTCCACAGCGCGGGGAAGTTGCCGACCTGGTAGCCGCCGTCACCGATGTCCCAGGGCTCGGCGATCAGCTTGACCTGGCTGACCACCGGGTCCTGGTGCACCAGGTCGAAGAACGCCGAGAGCCGGTCCACCTCGTGGAACTGGCGGGCCAGGGTGGAGGCGAGGTCGAAGCGGAAGCCGTCGACGTGCATCTCGGTGACCCAGTACCGCAGCGAGTCCATGATCAGCTGCAGCGACTGCGGGAGCCGGACGTTGAGCGAGTTCCCGGTGCCCGTGGTGTCCATGTAGTACTGCTCGTCGCCCTCGACCAGCCGGTAGTAGGTCCGGTTGTCGATGCCCTTGAACGACAGCGTCGGGCCCAGGTGGTTGCCCTCGGCGGTGTGGTTGTAGACGACGTCGAGGATGACCTCGATGCCGGCCTCGTGCAGGGCGCGGACCATGCCCTTGAACTCCTGCACCTGCTGGCCGTTGCTCGACTGCGCGTACTCGTTGTGCGGCGCGAAGAAGCCGATCGTGTTGTAGCCCCAGTAGTTGCGCAGGCCCTTCTGCAGCAGCGTGTCGTCCTGCACGAACTGGTGCACGGGCATGAGCTCGATCGCGGTGATGCCCAGGTCGGTGAGGTGCTCGATGGTCGCCGGGTGCGCGACGCCGGCGTAGGTGCCGCGCAGCTCCTCGGGGATGCGCGGATTGGTCATCGTCAGGCCCTTGACGTGGGCCTCGTAGATGACCGTCTTGTTGTAGGGGATGCGCGGCGGGCGGTCCACGCCCCAGTCGAAGTACGGGTTGACGACGACGGACTTCGGCATGTGCGCGGCGGAGTCGTCGTCGTTGCGCTCCTTGGTCTCGAAGTCGTAGCCGAAGACCGAGGGGTCCCAGTCGATCTGGCCGTCGATCGCCTTGGCGTATGGGTCCAGCAGCAGCTTGCTCGGGTTGCAGCGCAGTCCCTGCGCGGGGTCGTGCGGGCCGTGGACCCGGAAGCCGTACTTCTGGCCGGGGTGGATGCCCGGGAGGAAGGCGTGCCAGACGAAGCCGTCCATCTCCGGCAGCCGGATGCGCTCCTCGTTGCCCTCGTCGTCGAAGAGGCAGAGCTCGACCTTGTCGGCGACCTCGCTGAAGATCGCGAAGTTGGTGCCGGTGCCGTCGTAGGTGGCCCCGAGGGGGTAGGCGCTGCCGGGCCATACCTGGGTCATGGACTGGTTCCTCCTGCTGGGTGCCCACACGGGGCTGGGCCTCTCTCCAGGGCTGCGGAGGAGGCCGGGACGGGGCGACCGTGGGTCCGTGCCCTCCCGGGGGCCCCCGCACACCTGGGATCGGTGTGACCTGCCCGGCTCCGGAAGGGGATCGGGCGCCCGGTCGCGGACGCACGACGGCGCCCCCGCGGAGGTCCGCGGGGGCGCCGTGCGCCGGGCGGCGGGGCCGACCTCGCCCGGAGGATCCGGGTGGCGCTGGCCCCGGGGCCGCACCTGCGAGCCGGGACGCTAGGGCGACGCCCGCGCCGCCCGCAAGTACCTGCCGCGGGACCGTCCCGTCCGCCCCACCGCCCCCGGCGGGGCGCCTGAGCAGGGCGTCGCGGGAGCGCGACCCGGCGTTCTGTCGCACCCCCGTCGTACCGTCGTCCCCGTGCGCACGACCTCCGACATCAGGCCCACGCAGGGCCGCTTCCGCGTCGTCAGCGAGTTCGAGCCGGCGGGTGACCAGCCGGCTGCGATCAAGGCGCTCGCGGAGCGGGTGAACTCGGGTGCGCAGGACACGGTCCTGCTGGGTGCCACCGGTACCGGCAAGTCGGCGACGACGGCCTGGCTGATCGAGCAGGTGCAGCGCCCGACGCTGGTGATGGCGCCGAACAAGACGCTGGCCGCGCAGCTGGCCAACGAGTTCAAGGAGCTGCTGCCCGACGCCGCGGTGGAGTACTTCGTCTCCTACTACGACTACTACCAGCCCGAGGCGTACGTCCCGCAGACCGATACGTACATCGAGAAGGACTCCTCGATCAACGAGGAGGTCGAGCGGCTGCGCCACTCCGCCACCAACAGCCTGCTCACCCGGCGCGACGTCGTGGTGGTGTCCACGGTCTCCTGCATCTACGGCCTGGGCACCCCGCAGGAGTACGTGGAGCGCGCGCTCAAGATCCGGACCGGCGAGGAGCGCGACCGGGACGAGCTGCTGCGCACCCTGGTCACCGAGCAGTACACCCGCAACGACCTCTCCTTCACCCGCGGCACCTTCCGGGTGCGGGGCGACACGATCGAGGTCTTCCCGGTGTACGAGGAGCTCGCCGTCCGCATCGAGATGTTCGGCGACGAGGTGGAGCGGCTGTACTACCTGCACCCGCTCACCGGTGAGGTGGTGCGCGAGGTCGACGAGCTGTTCGTCTTCCCGGCCAGCCACTACGTCGCCGGGCCCGACCGCATGGAGCGGGCGATCCGCAGCATCGAGGCCGAGCTCGAGACCCGGCTCGCCGAGCTGGAGCGGCAGGGCAAGCTGCTCGAGGCGCAGCGGCTGCGCATGCGCACGACCTACGACATCGAGATGATGCGCCAGGTCGGGTTCTGCTCCGGCATCGAGAACTACTCGCGGCACATCGACGGTCGCGCGCCCGGCAGCGCCGGCGCCTGCCTCATCGACTACTTCCCGGACGACTTCCTGCTGGTCGTCGACGAGTCGCACGTGACGGTGCCGCAGATCGGCGGCATGTACGAGGGCGACATGAGCCGCAAGCGCACGCTGGTCGAGCACGGCTTCCGGCTCCCGTCCGCGATGGACAACCGCCCGCTGAAGTGGGAGGAGTTCACCGACCGGATCCACCAGAGCGTCTACCTCTCCGCGACCCCGGGCGACTACGAGCTGGGCAAGGTCCAGGGCGACGTCGTCGAGCAGGTCATCCGGCCCACCGGGCTGATCGACCCCGAGGTGGTCGTGAAGCCGACCAAGGGCCAGATCGACGACCTGGTCCACGAGATCCGGCTCCGCACCGAGAAGGACGAGCGGATCCTGGTCACCACGCTGACCAAGAAGATGGCCGAGGACCTCACCGACTACCTGCTCGAGCTCGGCATCAAGGTCCGGTACCTGCACTCCGAGGTGGACACGCTGCGCCGCGTCGAGCTGCTGCGCGAGCTGCGCCAGGGCGAGTACGACGTGCTGGTCGGCATCAACCTGCTGCGCGAGGGCCTCGACCTGCCCGAGGTGTCGCTGGTCGCGATCCTCGACGCCGACAAGGAGGGCTTCCTCCGCTCGGGCAAGTCGCTGATCCAGACGATCGGCCGCGCGGCCCGCAACGTGTCGGGCCAGGTGCACATGTACGCCGACACGATCACGCCCTCGATGGCCCAGGCCATCGACGAGACGAACCGGCGGCGCGAGAAGCAGATCGCCTACAACACCGAGCACGGTGTGGACCCGCAGCCGCTGCGCAAGAAGATCGTCGACATCCTCGACGGCATCTACAAGGCGGCGGAGGACGCCGAGGCGGCGACCGAGATGCTCGGCGGCTCGGGGCGTCAGCAGTCGCGCGGGAAGGCCCCGGTCCCCGGCCTATCGTCCAAGTCCAAGGTCAAGGCCGGCTCGATCGACGTGCAGGGCCTGCCTCGCGCCGAGCTGGCCGACATGATCCAGACGATGAACGAGCAGATGCTGTCCGCTGCCCGGGAGCTGCAGTTCGAGGTCGCAGCCCGGCTGCGCGACGAGCTGACCGAGCTCAAGAAGGAACTCCGCCAGTTCGACGCAGCGCACGCCTGACCGGGGAGCCCGCATGACCCGCACCGCCGGCTCCCGGCCCTCCGACGACCGCACCGCGACGGCGGGGGAGGAGCCGGCGTCGGCCGTCGTCCGCGTCGAGGCCGGCACCGCCACCATCGAGCTGGGCGGGCGGAGGTGGCAGCGGACCTCCGGCACGCTGCACGGCGTCGTCGGTCCGGGGGAGGCGGTGGCCGGCCTGACCGGGTTGCCCGCCGACGAACAGGGCCGCCACGCCTGGAGCGCGGAGTTCGAGGTCCTCGCGCCCGGCGGTGCGGGCGACCTGGTCCTCGTCGACGTGGAGAACCGCGGCCGTCCGGCCACGCTGCTCTCCCTGGAGCAGTTCGCCCTCGGCTCGGCCGACGTCACGCCGACCGGCGCGGTGTACCCGGCAGGACGCGGGACCGGCTTCCTCGGCGAGCTCGACCTCGGCTACGCCCGGGTGCAGTGGGAGGCCGGGATCGCCGCCGGCGTCCCGGTGACCGCCCAGGGGGTGGGCCAGGTGGTGCTGCGCGAGTTCGGTCGGCTGCTCACCGGGGCCGCGGACGGCGCCGGCACCCCCGGCGCGGACGCCGTCCCCCGCTTCGGGACGGCCCTGCTGTCCGGCATCAGCCAGAGCGCCTGGTTCGTCACCACGTTCCTCGCCGAGGGCGTCAACGTCGACCCGGTCTCGGGCGCCGGGGTCTACGCCGCCGCGCTCACCGTCTCCGGCACCGGCAACTGGCTGGCGGTCAACCAGCTGGCGGGGGAGGAGCAGCAGCGGCCCTACCTGCTGCCGGACGGCGTACCGCTGCCCTACGAGCGGATCCTCACCCGGCCGGAGAGCGATCCGCTGTACGTCGACGTCGCCACCTACACCGACTACTACCGCCTCCGGGCGAGCGTCACCGCGCACGCCGACCGCACGCACGGCGCCCTCCGGTACGACTGGCCCGCCCCGCACGCCGGCCCCGCCTATCCCGACGCCCTGGTGTTCGGCGCTCTCGGCTGCAACGGCGGCGTCGAGGTGCCCCGCAACCCCATCGCCTACGACGCCCACCTGCGCACGCTGGTCGCAGGCATCGCCGACCTCGTCCGGCTGCCGGCGTCCGGGGGGACCGCGCTGCCGCCCGACGCCGTCTTCGACCTGGTCCCGCCCGCTCCGGATGCGGACGTGAACGCGCTGCCCGGGGTGCCGCTGCTCGTCCCAGCCGTCGACGACGACACGGCCCAACCGCTCGGCGGGGTGCGGTTCCCCGACGCCGTCGTCCCGCTCGGGCGTCCCGTGCCGGTCGCGCTCGGGCCGGTCGGCACCGCGTCGATCACCGACGTCTGCGGCAACTGGGGCGGGTGGCAGCCGTTCACCGCCCAGGAGCTGCGCCAGCGGTACGGCGACGTCGAGGGCTACCTGGCGCGGTACGCCGCCGCCGTCGACGAGCAGATCGGGGCGGGGTACCTCCGGCCCGCCGAGCGGGCACGGCTCCTGGACCGCGCCCGCGCTGCCTTCGTCGCGGCCGGGGACTGACCGTCCGCAGAAATTCTCCGCCGCCGGGAACTCGACCCGGACCGGCTGCGTTGTGCACGACGGGCACCCCCTGCGGTGTGCCCGTGGAGGGGAGTATCCCCGCGCGGTGAGGTCGTCAGTACGGGGTCCCATGACCCCCGGCCCGCCGGCCGGCCGCCTCGCGGGGCACGGTGGGAGAGACCTCCGGTACTGACGCGTCGCCAGTCATCGGAGGAAGCTGTTGGACGTCCCCTTCTGGGTCTGGGCAGTCACGGTCGGCGCGATCGTGGGCATGCTCCTGTTCGACTTCTACGGCCACGTGCGCACGCCGCACGCGCCCTCGCTGCGCGAGTCCGCCACCTGGTCGGCCGTCTACGTCGCGATCGCCGTCGTCTTCGGCCTGCTCGTGCTGATCTTCGCCGGCGGCACGTTCGGCGGTGAGTACTTCGCGGGCTACATCACCGAGAAGAGCCTGTCGGTCGACAACCTCTTCGTCTTCGTGCTGATCATGGCCAGCTTCGCGGTGCCGCGGGAGCTGCAGCAGAAGGTGCTGCTGTTCGGCATCGCCTTCGCCCTCGTGCTGCGCACCGTCTTCATCTTCATCGGTGCGGCGGCCATCGAGAACTTCAGCTGGGTCTTCTACGTCTTCGGCGGCTTCCTCGTCTACACGGCGTGGGCCCAGGCGCGCAGCGGTGGGCACGACGACAGCGAGGAGTTCAAGGAGAACTTCTTCCTGCGGCTCACCCGCCGCGCCGTCCCGACCACCGAGGAGTACCACGGCGACAAGATGCTGACCAAGGTCGACGGCAAGCGGCACATCACGCCGCTGGCCATCGCGCTGGTCGCCATCGGCAGCGCCGACATACTCTTCGCCGTCGACTCGATCCCGGCCATCTTCGGCCTGACGCAGGAGACCTACCTGGTCTTCGCCGCCAACGCGTTCGCGCTGCTCGGCCTGCGCCAGCTGTTCTTCCTCATCGACGGACTGCTCGACCGGCTGGTCTACCTGGCCTACGGCCTGGCCGTCATCCTGGGCTTCATCGGGGCCAAGCTGCTCATCCACGCCCTGCACACCAACGAGCTGCCGTTCATCAACGGCGGCGAGCACGTCACCGCGATCCCGGAGATCCCCACCTGGCTCTCGCTGTCGGTCATCCTCGTGACCCTGCTGGTGACGACGCTGGCCAGCCTCGCGAAGAACAAGCGGGACCGGGCGCAGGGCTACACCAGCCCCACGGACGCGACCGACCCGGGTGCCGACGACGGCGAGCGGCTCGTCGCTGCCCCCGGCGACCGCGAGGAGGGGGCCACCGGCCGGGCCGACGGGCCGCCCCAGCCGGCGTCCGCGCCGGTCTCGGGCCAGGACGCCACGCGGGGCGACTGAGGCACGGGGGAGCCGGCGGGCAGCCCTGACCTGGGCGCTTCCGCCGGCTCCCCACCCCGCCGGGCGGGTCGCCCCGGGACCTCGTAGCGTTCCCGCCCGTGGAGATCCCCGTCTGGTTCGAGGTCGCGACGTTCGTCGGCCTCTCGCTGTTGCTGCTCGCCGACCTCGCGATCGTGGCCCGTCGCCCGCACGAGCCCTCGGTCAAGGAAGCCGGCATCTGGGTCGGCTTCTACGTGGGTCTGGCGTTGCTGTTCGGGCTGGTCATCCTGGCCGTCACCGACGGGCAGTTCGCGACCGAGTTCTACGCGGGCTGGCTGACCGAGTACTCGCTGTCGGTCGACAACCTCTTCGTCTTCGTGATCATCATGGCCCGCTTCCAGGTGCCGCGGCACCTGCAGCAGGAAGCGCTCATGGTGGGCATCATCATCGCGCTCGTGCTGCGCGGGATCTTCATCCTGCTGGGCGCCGCGGTGATCGAGCGCTTCACCTGGGTCTTCTACATCTTCGGTGCCTTCCTCGTGTACACCGCGATCAACCTGGTCCGGCACCGCGGCGAGGACGAGGACTACGAGGAGAACGCGTTCATCCGGCGCATGCGCAAGGTGCTGCCGATGACGCAGGACTACCAGGGCGCCAAGATCCGGGTCACCGAGAACGGCAAGAAGCTCTGGACCCCGATGATCATCGTCTTCCTGGCGCTCGGGACGACCGACCTGCTCTTCGCGCTGGACAGCATCCCGGCGATCTTCGGGCTCACCAAGGAGCCCTTCATCGTCTTCACCGCCAACGTGTTCGCGCTCATGGGCCTGCGCCAGCTGTACTTCCTGCTCGGCGGGCTGCTCAAGCGGTTGGTCTACCTCTCGGTCGGCCTCGCGGTCATCCTCGCGTTCATCGGCGTCAAGCTGGTGATGGAGGCGCTGCACACCAACGAGCTGCCCTTCATCAACGGCGGCGAGCACATCGAGGCGGTGCCCGAGATCCCGATCTGGCTGTCGCTCACGATCATCCTGGGGGTGCTGCTCGTCGCGACGATCGCCAGCCTGCTGCGGACCCGCGGTCAGCTGGCCACTCCGGGCGCCCCGGACGTCGACCACGGGACGGCGCGCTCGGTGCCCACCGGCGGGCCCGAGGCCGCGGCGGCGGCCGAGGCCCGCCTCGCCGACGAGCCGGACGAGGAATCCGCCCGCCGCTGACGGTGGGCGGAACAGACGCCGGCTCCCGCGGGTTGGCGCCGTGCGTGGGTGAGGAGACCGACGCCGGCCGGGTCGCGCTGCTGGTGGGGCTGCTCTTCGGCCTCGCCGGGATGGGCAGCGCGGCCGTGGCCGTCACCCTCCCCGCGATCGCGGCGGACCTCGACCTCACCACCGGCGGCGTCTCCTGGGTCATCAGCCTCTACGCGCTGATGCTGGCGGTGGCGACGGCCGTATACGGGCGGGTCGCCGACCTCGCCGGCATCCGGCTGCCCCTCCTCGTGGGCACCGGCCTGATGGCCGGCAGCGCCGTGCTCGGCTGCTTCGCGCCCGGCATCGAGGTGCTGCTCGGCGCCCGGCTGCTGCAGGGCACCGGTGCGGCCGCGGTGCCCGTGCTCGGGATGGCGATCGTCAGCGCCCGCTACGACGGCGCCGTCCGGACGGCTGCCCTGGGCAAGGTGGCCGGGACCGCCGCCGCGGTGAGCGCGCTCGGCCCGCTCGCGGGCGGCCTCGTCGCCGACCTGGCGGGGTGGCGTGCGGTCGTCGCCCTGCCCGCCCTCGGGCTCCTGGTCATCCCCGCGCTGTGGCGTGCGCTGCCGACCGAGGGGACCGGCGCGCGCCTCGACGTCCTGGGGGCGGTGCTCGTCGCGGCCACGGCCGCCGGCCTGGTGCTGCTCGTGCAGTCGCCCGCCTCGGGGGTCCTGGTCGCGACGGCCGGCGCCCTGCTGGTCGCCCTGGGCGTCCCCGCGGTGGCGGCGCAGGTGCGCCGCCGGCCGGAGGGCTTCCTCCCGAGGTCGGTGATCCGGGAACCCGTCGTCGTCCGCAGCGCCCTGGCCGCCTCGGCGGTGCCGGCGGCCTGGTTCGCCCTGCTGATCGCCGTCCCGGCCGTGCTGGCCGCGCGCGGCTGGACGCCGCTGCAGGTCGGGCTGGCGCTGGTGCCCAGCGCCGTCACCGGGTTCCTCGCCCCGCGGCTGGCCGGTCCGCTGCTGGCCCGGCTCGGTCCGGTGCGGTCGCTGATGACCTCCGACGCGACCGCCGCGCTGGCCCTGGCGGTCGCCGCGCTGGGCGCGGCCACGAGCTCCGCGGTGGTCCTCGTGCTGGCCGTGGTCCTGGTGACGCTGGCGTTCGGGCTCGGCCAGCCCGCGCTGATGGCCGCCGTGGGCGACGCCGTCCCGGCCGACGTCCGCGGAGTGGCCCTCGGCATCGCGACGCTGGTCTTCCTGGTCGGCGGGGGCGTGGGCTCCGCCGTCGTCGGCGGCATCGGGGAGGTGCTCGGCATCGACCGCAGCCTGCTGCTGCTCGCCGCCCTGCCGCTGCTCGGCGGCCTGGCGCTCATCGGCACCGCCCGCACGGCGCGCATCGCCTCCTGACCCCGGCCCGGAGGTGACGGCGGATCCGCACGGGCGGACGGACTAGCGTCGAGGGCCATGCGCCCTGACGATCTCGCGGTCCTCCGCACGCCGGGCGTCCCGACCGTGTCGCCGGACGGCCGGATGGCGGTCGTCGCGGTGGAGCGGCTGGACCTGGGGGCCGATGAGTACCGCGGCCAGCTCTGGGCGGTCCCGACCGACGCCTCGGCGCCGGCGCGGCCGATCACCACCGGGCACCGCGACGGCGCGCCGGCGTTCTCGCCGGACGGCCGCTGGCTGGCCTACCTGGGTGCCGAGCAGGGCGGCAAGCCCCAGGTCTGGCTGCTCGCCACGGCCGGCGGCGAGCCGCGCCGGCTGACCGACCACCCCCTGGGGGCCGGTGCCCCGGTGTGGGCGCCGGACTCCCGGCGGCTGGCCTACGTGGCCCGCGTCCCCGACGCCGGGCGCTACGGCACGGCCGACGGCGTCGGCCCCGAGGCCGAGCCGCCGCGGCTGTTCACCACGCTGCAGTACCGCGCGGACGGCGTGGGCTTCCTGCCCGACCGGCGCAGCCAGGTGTTCGTCCTCGACCTGCCGCCGCACCTGCACGACGACGCCGCGGAGCTGCCGCGGCCGGTTCAGCTCACCACCGGCGACGCCGACTGCGCGGACGTCGCCTGGCGCCCGGACGGCGGGGCGCTGGCGTTCGTCTCCGCCCGTCACCCGCGCGCCGATCGGGACCTGGTGCGCGACGTGCACGAGATCGGGGTGGACGGGACGGGGCTGCGCCGGGTGACCGGTTCGCGCGGCGAGTGCGCGGGCCCGGCCTACGCGGCCGACGGGACGCTCGTGGTCACCGCCGTCCCCGACCTGGGGCCCGAGGGCACCGACTTCGTGGCCCGCCAGCGGGTGCCCTGCCGGGTGCCCGACGACGGGGCGCTGCTCCCGCTGCTCGACCCCGCCGACCACCACCGCGGCGACCTCGGGCCGGCCACGGTGCTGGCCGACGGCGCCGTCCTCCTGGGCGTCGAGCGACGAGGCTCGGTCGAGCTGCTGCGGGTGCCGATGGACGGCGGACCGCCCGAGGTGCTGCTGGGCGGGCCGTTCACCGTGCGGGGCGTCGCCGCCGGGGGAGGGGTGGTCGTGGCGACCGTCGCGCACGACCGCTCGGCCGGCGAGCTGATCGCGCTGTCCCGAGGAGGACGCCGGCTGCTCACGGCGTTCGGCCGGGACCTGGGCGCGACCGGCCGGCTGCACCGGATGCGCGACCGCAGCGTGCCGTCCTCCGACGGGTCCCCGGTGCACGGCTGGGTCACCACGCCGCCCGGGCCGGGACCGCACCCGGTGCTGCTCATGATCCACGGCGGCCCGTTCGCGCAGTACGGCTGGACGCTGCTCGACGAGACCCAGGTGCTGGTCTCGGCCGGTTACGCGGTCGTGCAGTGCAACCCGCGAGGGTCCTCCGGGTACGGCTCGGCCCACGGCCGGGCGGTCCGCGGCGCCCTCGGCACGGTCGACGCCGACGACGTCCTCGCGTTCCTGGACGCGGCGCTGGCCGACCCGGCGCTCGACCACGACCGGGTCGGGGTCCTGGGCGGCTCCTACGGCGGCTACCTCACCGCGCTGATCCTCGGCCGCACCGACCGGTTCGCCGCCGCGGTGGTGGAGCGCGGGTTCCTCGACCCGGTCAGCTTCGTCGGCTCCTCGGACATCGGGTGGGTGTTCGCCGACCAGTACGTCGGCACCGACCCGGCCCGCGTGGCCGCGCAGAGCCCGCTGGCCGGCGCGGGCGCCATCACCACCCCGACGCTCGTCGTCCACTCCGAGGAGGACTGGCGCTGCCCCGTCGAGCAGGGCGCCCGCCTCTACGTCGAGCTCAAGCGGCGGGGCGTCCCCTCCGAGCTGCTGCTCTTCCCGGGCGAGGGGCACGAGCTGTCCCGCTCGGGTCGGCCTCGGCACCGGCTGGCCCGGTTCGAGCACCTGCTGCGGTGGTGGGCGCGCTGGCTGCCGACCGCCGAGAACCCCGGCCCGGGCACCGCCGAGCTGGTCGACGACCCGTCGGATCAGGGCTGAGTCAGGACGCGTCGAGCCGGCGCACGACACGGGCCGGGTTGCCGACGGCGACGACGTCGGCCGGCAGGTCCTTCGTGACGACGGCGCCCGCTCCCACGACGGTGTTGGCGCCGATCGTGACGCCGGGCAGCACGATCGCGCCCCCGCCGAGCCACACGTTGTCGCCGATGGAGATCGGCTGCGCCGCCTCCCACTTCTCGCGGCGCGGCCCGGGCTCGAGGGGGTGGGTGGGGGTGAGCAGCTGGACGTTGGGACCGATCTGCACGTCGTCGCCGATCGTGATGGCGGCGACGTCGAGCGCCACGAGCCCGAAGTTGGCGAAGCTGCGGGCGCCGATCGTGATGTTGCGGCCGTAGTCGACATGCAGGGGCGGCCGGAGCTCCGTGCCCTCGCCGACCGAGCCGAGCAGCTGCTCGAGGAGCGCCCGGCGCAGCGGCGCCTGGCGCACCGACGTCGCGTTGTAGGCGGCCGAGAGGTCCAGCGCGCGGGCGCTCGCCTCGGCGAGCTCGGGGTCGTCGGCGATGTAGGGGTCGCCGGCCTCCATCCGCTCGCGCATGGACCGGGTGTCGTCGGCTCCGCTGGTCACCGGGCCAGGCTAGGCGGACGCGCGCGGAACGGGCCCGCGCCTCTACGGTGGGGCATGGCGCTCATCTACCCGGTCCTGGCGGACGCTCCCGAACCCGACGAGGAGGCGCTGCCGGACTTCGCCGAGCTCGCCGCCGACCTCTCCGACCAGTGGCTGGTGGAGGTGGCGGTCGGCGAGGACGGCGACGAGGGCTGCTTCGGGCCGCTCTCCGCCCGGGCCGCCTGGGACCTCGCGGTCGGGGTGGACCAGCGGCGTCCGGAGTGGAACGTGTCGATACTGCCGCTGTACCTGCCCGGCACACCGGACGAACTGGCCGCCGCCTTCGACGACGACGACGAGCCCGCGGAGGCCTGACGGCCGCCGTCGCCGCGCGTCACCAGCCGCGGGCGCGCCACTCCGGCAGGGAGGGGCGCTCGGCGCCGAGCGTCGTGTCCCCGCCGTGGCCGGGGTAGACCCAGGTGTCGTCGGGGAGCGCGCCGAACAGCCGCTGCTCGACGTCGTCGATCAGGCTGGCGAAGCGGGCGGCGTCCTGCTGGGTGTTGCCGACGCCGCCGGGGAAGAGGCTGTCGCCGGTGAAGACGTGCGTGCCGGCGCCGTCCCCGCCGCGCCACACCAGCGCGATGCTGCCGGGCGTGTGCCCGCGCAGGTGCACGACCTCGAGCACCTGCTCGCCGACGGCGACGGTGTCGCCGTGCTCCACCGGTCGCTGCACGGGCACCGGCAGGTCAGCGGCGTCGGCCGGGTGGGCGACGGTCACCGCACCGGTGGCCGCGACGACCTCGGGCAGCGCGCGGTGGTGGTCCCAGTGCCCGTGGGTGGTGACGACGGTGCGCAACGGCGCGTCGCCGACCAGTGCCAGCAACGCCTCCGGCTCGGCCGCGGCGTCGACCAGCAGCGCCTCGCCGGTGGCCGTGCAGCGCAGCAGGTAGGCGTTGTTCGCCATCTCGCTGACGGCCAGCTTGCTGATCGTCAGCCCGGGCAGCTCCCGCACGGCGGGCGCCCCACCGACCTCGACGTCCCCGGTGTACGAGCTCATCTCCGGCCTCCGTTCGAAAACTGTCGGCGTCCGCCGCTACGGTCCAGGCATGGACGCTAGCGGAGGTCTCGGACCGCCCCCGATCGTCATGCGGGCCGGTGACGGGTCGTCCGGGCGGCCGGTGCCCTGGGCCGGTGACCTGGACGGGACGCCGAGCGACCCGGCGCTGGTCGGGCTGCCCGCGGCGGAGATCGCCGCGCGGGTCCGCTCGGGCGAGATCACGGCCGTCGACGTGGTGCGGGCGCACCTCGACCACATCGAGGCGGTCGACGCCCGGGTCGGCGCGTTCCGCGTGGTGCGGCGGGCCGCGGCGCTCGCCGAGGCCGCGGCGGTGGACGCCAGCCTCACCCGGTTCGCGCTCCCGCTCGCCGGGGTGCCGGTGGCGATCAAGGACAACGTCGCCGTGGCGGGGGAGACGTGCACCGACGGCTCCGCGGCCCGCCGCTGCGAACCCGAGCGCGCCGACCACCCGGTGGTCACCCGGTTGCGCAAGGCCGGTGCCGTCGTCGTCGGCATCACCCGAGTGCCGGAGCTCTGCCTCTACGCGGCGACCGACGGTCCCGGCACGGTCAGCCGCAACCCCTGGGACACCGCGCTGTCCCCGGCCGGCAGCTCCGGCGGCAGCGCCGCGGCCGTCGCGTCCGGGTCGGTGCCGATCGCGCACGGCAACGACGGCATGGGCTCGCTGCGGCTGCCGGCCGCCGCGTGCGGGCTGGTCACGCTGAAGCCCGGCACGGGCGTCGTGCCCGGCGGCATCGGCGCCGACGACTGGTCGGGCATGGCGGTCAACGGCGCGCTGGCGACCACCGTGGCCGACCTCGCGCTCGCCCACGCCGTGCTCGCGGGCGAGGCGCCGGAGCAGCCGCCGGCGCCGGACCGCCCGCTGCGGATCGCGGTGAGCACCCGGTCGCCGATCCCCGGGGTGGGCGCCGACGCGGCCACCCGGGCGGCCGTCGACGCGGTCGTGGCCCAGCTGGAGGCCGCCGGCCACACCGTGGTCCGCCGCAACCCGCCGCTCACCCCCGGGGCCGCCGCGGGGGCGCTGGTCCGCTGGATGGCCGGGGCCGAGGACGACGCCGAGCTCCTGGGCCTGGACCGGCACAAGCTCCAGCCGCGCAGCCGGACCCATGCCCGCATCGGGCGGGTCGTCCGGCGGCTCGGCCTGCTCCGCCCGCGCACCCAGGAGCGGTTCCGCGAGCGGATGACCGGCTTCTTCGACGACGTCGACGTGCTGCTCACCCCGGTGACCACCGGCCCGCCGCTGCCCGCGCGGCCGTGGCACGAGCGCGGGTTCCTGGCCAACATCACGGCCAACGCACGGTGGGCGCCGTGGACCGCGGCGTGGAACCTCGCCGGGCTCCCGGCGGTCGTGCTGCCGGCTGCCGGCCGCACGGGCGGGCCGCCCGTCGCCGTCCAGTTCGCCGGCCCCCCGGGGGCCGAGGGACGACTACTCTGGCTGGCCGGTGAGCTGGAACGCCGGCTCCCGTGGCGCCGCTACGCGCCCGTCTTCGATCCCACCGCACCGTCGACCGCCGAGCTCTGAGCGCGGCCGCCCCGCGGGTGGGTGCAGGTCACACCACGGAGGCGGACGACCGCGGGGAGCAGGCACGTTGCACCCGCAGGAGCGGCGGCGTCCACGGCAGCCACCGCAGGACCAGCACCACGGCACCAGCACCGCCACACCGCGACACCCACCAGCGACCGACAGGGATCACATGGACCGGCTCGTCGTCCGCGGCGCCCGAGAGCACAACCTCAAGGACGTCCACCTCGACCTCCCCCGTGACGCGCTCATCGTCTTCACGGGTCTCTCCGGCTCCGGCAAGTCGAGCCTGGCCTTCGACACGATCTTCGCCGAGGGGCAGCGCCGGTACGTCGAGTCGCTGTCGGCGTACGCCCGCCAGTTCCTCGGTCAGATGGACAAGCCCGACGTCGACTTCATCGAGGGGCTCTCGCCGGCGGTCTCGATCGACCAGAAGTCGACCAACCGCAACCCGCGGTCGACCGTCGGCACGATCACCGAGGTCTACGACTACCTGCGCCTGCTCTACGCGCGCGCCGGCCAGCCGCACTGCCCGAACTGCGGCAAGCCGATCTCCCGGCAGACCCCCCAGCAGATCGTCGACCAGGTGCTGGCGATGGAGGAGGGCACCCGCTTCCAGGTGCTGGCCCCCGTCGTCCGCGCCCGCAAGGGCGAGTACGTCGACCTGTTCAGCTCCCTGCAGACCCAGGGCTTCTCCCGCGTCCGGGTCGACGGCACGGTGCACTCGCTCACCGAGCCGCCGAAGCTGAAGAAGCAGGAGAAGCACTCCATCGAGGTCATCATCGACCGCCTCACGGTCAAGGAGAGCGCCAAGCGCCGCCTGACCGACTCGGTGGAGACGGCGCTCGGCCTGGCCGGCGGCCTCGTCGTCCTCGAGTTCGTCGACCTCCCGGACGACGACCCGCAGCGCGAGCGGACCTTCTCCGAGCACCTCGCCTGCGTCGACGACGGGCTGTCCTTCGAGGCGCTCGAACCGCGCTCCTTCTCGTTCAACTCGCCCTTCGGCGCCTGCACCGAGTGCACGGGCATCGGCACCCGCAAGGAGGTCGACCCCGAGCTGGTCGTCCCCGACCCGGAGAAGAGCCTCAACCAGGGCGCCATCGCGCCGTGGTCGAGCTCGATGAGCAACGAGTACTTCACCCGGCTGCTCACCGGCCTGTCGCAGCAGATCGGCTTCTCCATGGACGACCCGTGGGAGCGGCTGCCGGCCAAGGTGCAGAAGGCGATCCTGCACGGCTCGCCCGACCAGGTGCACGTCCGCTACAAGAACCGGTACGGCCGCGAGCGCAGCTACTACGCCGCCTTCGAGGGCGTGCTGCCCTTCCTCGAGCGCCGGCACGACGACACCGACAGCGACTACATGCGGGACAAGTACGAGGGCTACATGCGCGACGTGCCGTGCCCCGTGTGCCACGGCACCCGTCTCAAGCCTGAGATCCTGGCCGTCAAGCTCAACGGCCGCTCGATCGCCGAGGTCACCAACCTGTCCATCGGCGAGGCCTCGCAGTGGCTCGGCGTCCTGGAACTGGGGGAGCGGGAGAAGGCGATCGCCGACCGCGTGCTCCGCGAGATCCAGGCGCGGCTGTCCTTCCTGGTCGACGTCGGCCTGGACTACCTCTCCCTCGACCGCCCGGCAGCCACGCTCGCCGGTGGTGAGGCGCAGCGGATCCGGCTGGCCACCCAGATCGGGTCCGGTCTCGTCGGCGTGCTCTACGTGCTGGACGAGCCCTCGATCGGCCTGCACCAGCGGGACAACACCCGGCTGATCGAGACGCTGGTCCGGCTGCGCGACATGGGCAACACGCTCATCGTCGTCGAGCACGACGAGGACACCATCAAGGTCGCCGACTGGGTGGTCGACATCGGCCCGGGCGCCGGCGAGCACGGCGGCGAGGTCGTCGTCAGCGGCACCGTCGACGAGCTGCTGGCCAGCGAGCGGTCGCTCACCGGCCAGTACCTCTCCGGGCGCAAGGCGATCGAGATCCCGGCCCAGCGCCGCGAGCTGACGCCCGGCCGCGAGCTGGTCGTGAAGGGCGCCCGCGAGAACAACCTGCGGGGCATCGACGTGGCGTTCCCCCTGGGGGTCCTGACCGCCGTCACCGGCGTCTCGGGCTCGGGCAAGTCGACCCTGGTCAACGACATCCTCTACACGACGCTGGCCAACCAGCTGAACCGCGCGCGCATGGTCGCCGGCCGGCACCGCACCATCACCGGCCTGGACCAGCTCGACAAGGTCGTGCACGTCGACCAGTCGCCGATCGGCCGCACCCCGCGGTCGAACCCGGCCACCTACACCGGCGTGTGGGACCAGGTCCGCAAGCTGTTCGCCCAGACCACCGAGGCGAAGATGCGCGGGTACCTGCCCGGACGCTTCTCCTTCAACGTCAAGGGCGGCCGGTGCGAGGCGTGCTCCGGCGACGGCACGCTGAAGATCGAGATGAACTTCCTGCCCGACGTCTACGTGCCCTGCGAGGTGTGCAAGGGGGCCCGGTTCAACCGGGAGACCCTCGAGGTGCACTACAAGGGCAAGACGGTCGCCGAGGTCCTGGACATGCCGATCGAGGAGGCCGCGGACTTCTTCGCCGCCATCCCGGCGATCGCGCGCTACCTGCGCACGCTCACCGAGGTCGGCCTCGGCTACGTGCGGCTCGGCCAGCCCGCCACCACCCTCTCCGGTGGTGAGGCGCAGCGGGTCAAGCTGGCCAGCGAGCTGCAGAAGCGGTCGAACGGCCGCAGCATCTACGTCCTCGACGAGCCGACCACCGGCCTGCACTTCGAGGACATCCGCAAGCTGCTGCTGGTGCTCCAGGGCCTGGTCGACAAGGGGAACTCGGTGATCGTCATCGAGCACAACCTCGACGTCATCAAGAGCGCCGACTGGCTGATCGACATGGGCCCGGAGGGCGGGTTCCGCGGCGGCACGGTCGTCGCCGAGGGGCCGCCGGAGTTCGTCGCCACCGTGCCCGAGAGCCACACCGGCCGGTACCTGGCGAAGATCCTCGACGAGGACGCCGTGGCCGCGGCCGCCGCACCGAAGAAGCGGGCCCGCAAGAAGGCCAGCTGACACATCGACGGCGCCCGTCCCCGTACCAGGGGGCGGGCGCCGTCGCGTCGGGGACCGCCCCGTCACCCCCACCGGCTCCTGGCGCTGCAGACTGCGCGGCATGGACCTCACCGATCACGTCGTCATCGTCACCGGGTCGAGCAGCGGCATCGGCGAAGCCGTCGCCCGGAGGCTGGCGGGCGCGGGCGCCCGCATCGTCGTCAACTCCGCCTCCTCCGTCGACGCCGGGGAACGGCTGGCAGCCGAGCTCGGCGACGCCGTCTACGTGCAGGGCGACATCTCCGAGCCGGCCACGGCGCACGCGCTGGTCCAGGCGGCGCAGGACCGCTGGGGCCGGCTCGACGGCCTGGTCAACAACGCGGCGGTCACGGCGGACGTCCCGCTCGCCGACATCGACGGCGTGACGATCGACCACTGGAACCGGGTGCTCGGCGTCAACGTCGTCGGGACCTTCCTCGTGTCGCAGGCCGCGCTCCCGCTGCTGCGTGCCGCCGAGGACGGGTGGATCGTCAACATCACCTCGATCGCCGGCATCCGCCAGACCGGTAGCTCGCTGCCCTACGCCGTCTCCAAGGCGGCCGTGGACCACCTGACCACGCTGCTCGCCAAGCACGCCGGCGGCGGGGTCCGGGTGAACGCGGTGGCGCCCGGTCTCGTGGCGACGCCGTGGACCGAGACGTGGGACCAGATCAAGGAGGGGGTGAGCGCGATGGCTCCGCTGAAGCGGGTCGCCACGCCCGACGACATCGCCGACGCCTGCGTGGGGCTCATCGGCACCCGCTACGCGACCGGCCAGACGCTGCTCGTCGACGGCGGGCTCGGGCTCGTCGTCTGACCGGTCAGGCGACCTGTTGCGGCCGGAACGGGGGCCGGTGGTCGACGACCTCGACCAGCGTGCCCCCGTCGGGCTGCGGAACCCGCCCGGCGGTCAGGTCGGCTGCGACGGTGGTCAGCGCCCGGGCCGCCGCCTCCTCCCCGCGCACCTGCCAGCGCGCCCAGCGCCGGAACCGGCCCCGTGCCAGCAGTTCGACCTCCCAGGTGCCCGACCTCGGCGTCCGCAGGTGGGCCACGGCCATGCGGAGGAGCCAGCCCGTCCGGCCGAGCGCCCACAGGCGGGTGCCCGGCCGTCCTTCGCCCCGCCGGAACGCCGACAGCTCCGCGTCGACCGGGTCGCTGACGGGGGCGGCCGGCTCCCGGATGTCGGTGGGCACCTCCGGACCCAGGGGGGCCGGGTGCTGCCCCAGGGCCGCATCGAGCCGGCGGCGCATGCGGTCGACGTCGGGGCCCGCTCGCGGCGGCACCGTCCCGGTCCCGCGCACCTCCCGGGCCCGCACCGTCCACCGGGCACCCCACACGTCGGTCACCGTCGTCCGCACCGCGCACCTCCGTCGCCGTCTGCGGGAGAGCATCGCCGCTCGACGGACGCGCGCGAGCCGTTGTCCACAGGCAGCGGCGGCGGAGTGGCGCGGCAGGCCGCGGGGGAGTGGACTGAGACCACGTCCCGCACCTGTTCGGAGGTCCAATCCCGTGGCCTTCTCCCGGAGATCGTTCCTGGCCGGCGCCGTCGCCGCGCCGCTGCTGACCACCCTCGCCGGATGTGCCGGGACGGTCGTGCAGCCCGGCGACCTCTCCCGGATGCGGATCATGGCGCCGGCCAGCCCCGGCGGCGGCTGGGACACCACCGCACGCGTCATGCAGCGCGTCATCCAGAGCGCCGGGCTGGCCCGCAACGTGCAGGTCTTCAACGTCGAGGGCGCCGGCGGCGTCATCGGCCTGGGCCAGCTGGCCCGCCAGGACGACGACGCGCTGCTCATGATGATGGGCCTGGTCATGGTGGGCGCGGTCGACACCAACGAGTCCGCCACCCGGCTCGACGACGTCACCCCGATCGCCCGTCTCATCGGCGAGACCGAGCTGATCGTCGCCGCGGCGGACGCACCCTTCGACGACGTGGAGGGGTTCGTCGAGGCCTGGCGCGCCGATCCGCAGGGCACGCCCATCGCGGGCGGCTCCGCCGGCGGCACCGACCAGATCCTCGCCGGGCTGCTCGCCCAGGCGGCCGGCATCGACCCGGGCCAGATCAACTACATCCCGTACTCCGGCGGCGGGGAGTCGCTGTCCGCGCTGCTCGGCGGCCAGGTGGTCGCGGGCATCTCCGGCACCGCCGACTACGGCCCCCAGGTGCAGTCCGGCGACCTCGTGGGCCTGGCCGTCTCCACCCCGGAGCGCTCCGACCAGGTGCCCGACGTGCCGACCCTCGTGGAGTCCGGCTTCGACGTCGAGGTGTCCAACTGGCGCGGCGTCATGGCCCGCCCCGGCATGACCGACACCGCCCGGGAGGACCTGATCGCGCTCGTCGTCGACATGCACGACAGCGACGAGTGGGCCGAGGCGCTCGAGAACAACGGCTGGGACGACCAGCTGCTGACCGGAGCCGAGTACGGCGAGTTCCTGGCCGAGGAGGAGACCCGCGTGCGCCAGATCCTGCAGGAGATCGGGTTGATCCAGTGAGCAGCGCAGCGGACCTCGGCCCGCCGGAGGCGGCGCCCGGGCCGCCCGGGCCGCCCGGCCGGAGCACCGGCGAGCTGGTCATGGCGCTGCTGCTCGCGGCGCTGGGGCTGTACCTCGTCCTGGACGCCGCCAACATCGCGGTGCCGGGCTCCACCAACCAGGTCGGCCCGCGCTTCTTCCCCTACCTGGTCGGAGGGGTCGTCACGGCGACCGGCATCGCGCTGGCCGTCCGCGTGTGGCGCGGCGACCGCGGGCCCGCGGACGAGAGCGAGGACGTCGACCCCACGGCCGGCACGGACTGGCGCGCGGTCGGCATCATCGCGGCCGCCTTCCTGGCGCACGCGCTGCTGATCAACGTCGTCGGGTGGCCGCTGGCCGTCACCCTCATGTTCGGCACCGTCGCGTGGGCCCTCGGCGCCCGCGGCATCGTGCGCCCGCTGATCGCCGGCGGGATCGCCTCGGTCGTGGTCTGGATCGTGTTCGTCAAGGCGCTGGACGTGGCGCTGCCCGGCGGCACGCTCCTCGAGTGGGCGACGGACTGGTTCTGATGGACGCACTCGGCGACCTCGTCGACGGGCTGGCCACCGCGCTGACCCCGGAGAACCTGCTGTTCGCGCTCGTCGGCGTCATCCTGGGGACGGCGGTGGGCGTGCTGCCCGGCATCGGGCCCGCCATGACCGTCGCGCTGCTGCTCCCCGTCACCTACGTCCTGGAGCCGACCAGCGCGTTCATCATGTTCGCGGGCATCTACTACGGCGGCATGTACGGCGGGTCGACGACGTCGATCCTGCTGAACACCCCGGGCGAGTCCAGCTCGATCATGACCGCGCTGGAGGGCAACAAGATGGCCAAGGCCGGCCGCGGCTCGGCGGCGCTGGCCACCGCGGCGCTCGGCTCGTTCGTGGCCGGCACCATCGCGACGCTGCTGCTCGCGCTGCTGGCGCCCACCGTCGTGGACCTCGCCATCGGCATCACCGCGGCCGACTACTTCGCCATCACCGTGCTCGCCTTCGTCGCCGTCGCCACCGTGCTGGGCGCCTCACCGCTGCGCGGCCTGGCCTCGCTGGGCATCGGGCTCTACCTGGGCCTGGTCGGCACCGACGTCCTCACCGGGCAGGAGCGGTTCACCCTGGGGGTCCCGCAGCTCTCCGACGGCATCGACGTCGTCGTCGTTGCGGTGGCGCTGTTCGCCGTCGGCGAGTGCCTCTACGTCGCCTCCCGGCTGCGCCGCGGCCCGGTGCAGGTGATGGGGACGTCGGGGCCGTGGTTCACCCGTCAGGACCTGCGCCGGTCGTGGAAGCCGTGGCTGCGCGGCACCGCCTACGGCTTCCCCTTCGGTGCGCTGCCCGCCGGTGGCGCGGAGATCCCCACGTTCCTCTCCTACGCCACCGAGCGGAAGCTCACGAAGCACCCTGAGGAGTTCGGCAAGGGCGCGATCGAGGGCGTGGCCGGCCCGGAGGCTGCGAACAACGCGGCCGCCGCGGGCGTGCTCGTGCCGCTGCTGACCCTCGGCATCCCGACCTCGGCGACCGCCGCGATCATCCTGGCCGCCTTCCAGGGCTACGGGATCCAGACCGGCCCGACGCTGCTCACCACCGAGTCGGGGCTGGTGTGGACGCTCATCGCGTCGCTGCTCATCGGCAACTTCATGCTGCTGGTGCTCAACCTGCCGCTGGTCGGCGTCTGGGTGAAGCTGCTGCGCATCCCGCGGCCCTACCTCTACGCGGGCATCCTGATGTTCGCCTCGCTGGGCTCGTACGCGGTCAACGCCGACCCGCTCGACCTCGTCCTGCTGCTGGTCATCGGCCTGCTCGGCTTCTTCATGCGGCGGTACGGCTGGCCGGTGGCGCCGGCGGTCATCGGGCTGATCCTCGGGCCGATCGCGGAGACCAACCTGCGGCGGGCGCTGGCGATCAGCGGCGGTGACCTGTCGGTGCTGGTCGACAGCTGGGTCAGCCGGATCGTGCTGGCGCTGTCGCTGCTGGCGCTGCTCGGCCCGATCGTGCTGCGTCTGGTCCGCGGCCCCCGGGCCACCCCGGCCGAGGTGCAGGAGTCCGGCACGCTGCAGCGACCCGTGCCCGCCGGGCGCGACCGCGGCGCCGACGAGGAGGAGGAGCGGTGAGCTCAGGCACGGTCGTGGTCGGCTACGTCCCGGGGCCTCGCGGTGAGGCGGCGCTGCTGCACGGCATCGAGGAGTGCCGGCGCCGCGGGGCCAGGCTCGTCGTCGTCAACTCCTCCCGCGGGGACGCCCTGGTCGACGAGCGCTACGTGCAGGGCGCCGACCGGCGACGGCTGGAGGACGAGCTCACCGTGGCGGGCGTGCCGGCCGAGCTGCGGCAGCCGGTGTCCGGGCGCGACGTCGCCGAGGAGCTCGCCGACGTCGTCGCCGAGACCGGGGCCGAGCTGCTGGTCATCGGGCTCCGGAAGCGCAGCCTCGTGGGCAAGCTGCTGATGGGCAGCGCCGCGCAGCGGATCCTGCTCGACGTCGAGTGCCCGGTCCTCGCGGTGAAGGCGCCGCCGCGGGCCTGATCAGGGCGTGAAGCGGTACCCCATGCCGGGCTCGGTGCGCAGGTAGCGCGGCACGGCGGGTGCGGGCTCCAACTTGCGGCGCAGCTGGTTGAGGTAGACCCGTAGGTAGTTGGTCTCCTTCTCGTACGCCGGTCCCCACACCGCCTGGAGCAGGTGGCGCTGCCCGACCAACCGGCCGGGGGAGCGCACCAGCTCGGCCAGCAGCGCCCACTCGGTCGGGGTCAGCCGCACCGGGGCGCCGTCCACGGTCACCTGCTTCGCCGCGAGGTCGACGGTGAAGTGGTCGGTGGTCACCACCGGGCCGTCCGTGCCGGCCGGGCCGCGGCGGGCGAGCGCCCGCAGGCGGGCGAGCAGCTCGGCCATGTCGAACGGCTTGGTGACGTAGTCGTCGGCCCCGGCGTCGAGGGCGTCCACCTTGTCCCGGCTGTCCGCCCGGGCCGAGAGCACCAGCACCGGCCCGGTGAACCACGGCCGCAGCCCCGCCAGCACCTCCGTCCCGTCCAGGTCCGGCAGCCCCAGGTCGAGGACGACGACGTCCGGGTGCGCCGCGGCCGCCTCGTGCAGCGCCGTCGTCCCGTCCGCGGCGGTGACGACGTCGTGGCCGTCGGCGCGCAGCGTGATGCGCAGGGCGCGGAGCAGCTGCGGGTCGTCGTCGACGACCAGCACCCGGCTCACGCGGGGCTCCCGACCGGGGCCTGGACGGCGGGGACCGCGACGGCGGGCAGCGCGACCACCATGGTGAGGCCCCCGCCGGGGGTGTCCTCGGCGGTCAGCGAGCCGCCCATGGCCTCGGTCAGCCCCCGCGCGACCGCCAGGCCGAGGCCCACGCCCTGCCCGCGGGGCGCGTCGCCCAGCCGCTGGAAGGGGGCGAACAGCCGCTCCCGGTCGGCCTCGGCCACCCCCGGCCCGGTGTCCACGACCCGCAGCTCGACCCGGCCGGCGACCGCCCCCGCCGTGACGTGCACCGGCCCGTCGGTGTGCCGGGCGGCGTTGGCCACCAGGTTGGCCAGCACCCGCTCGAGCAGGCCGGCGTCGGCCAGCACGGCGGGCAGCGCGTCGGGGACGGCCAGCGACAGGCGGTCGCGGTCGGGGGCCTCCAGCTCGGCGCCGGCCCGGAGCGCGACTGCGGCGGCGTCCACCGGACCGGTCACCGGCGCCACGGCGCCGGCCTGCAGCCGGCTCATGTCCAGCAGGTTGTCGACCAGCGCCGTCAGCCGGTCGGCCGACTCGTCGACGGTGGTCACCAGCTCGGCGCGGTCGGAGTCGGTCAGCGCGAGGCCGGGGGTGCGCAGCGCCGACGCGGCGGCCTTGATGCCGGCCAGGGGGGTGCGCAGGTCGTGGCTGACCGCTGCCAGCAGGGCCGTGCGCATGCTGTTGCCCGCCGCCAGCCGGTCGGCCTCCGCGGCCTGGGCCGTCAGCCGCCCGTGCTCGACGGCGACCGCGACCTGCTCGGCGAAGGCGACGAGGACGCGGCGCTCACCGGCGGCCAGCGCGCGGCCGCACAGCCGCAGCGCCAGGGTGCCGGTCACCGGGACCTCGTCCCCGGGGTCACCGGCGGACGCACCGCAGGCCCCGACCACGACCTCGCCGTCGGAGCTGCGCTCGACCATCTGCACCGAGCGGAGCCCGAAGGCCTCCCGCACCTGCTCCAGCATCCCCGGCACCGTCCGGTCGCCGGCCAGCACCGACCGCGACAGCGACGCCAGCAGCGCGGTCTCCGCGCGGGCGCGGGCGGCCGCGACGCCGCGGCGGGCCGAGCGGTCCACGACCGTGGCGACGGCGACCGCGACGACCAGCCCGCCGACCAGCGCGACGACGTCGTCCAGGCGGGCGATCGTGAAGCCGCCGGTCGGCGGGACGAAGAACCAGTTCTCGGCGAGCCCGCCGGCCACCGCGGCGGCCAGCGAGGGCCACAGCCCGCCGACCAGGGCCACGGCCACCACCAGCAGCAGGAAGGCCAGCAGCACGACGGGCAGCGACAGCCCGGGGACGGCCAGGCAGGCGAGGGTCACCAGCGGGACCCCGGCGACGGCCAGGGTCAGCCCCCACCAGCGGCGCCGGGCGGTGAGCGCGCCGGTCAGCGGCGGCAGCCGCCAGCCGCGGGAGCCCGCCTCGCCGTGGGTGACGATGTGCACGTCGATCTCGCCGGCCCCAGCGACCACCTGGCCGCCGATCCCGCCGCGCACCGCCCGGGCCCACCGGGACCGCCGGCTGGTGCCGAGGACCAGCTGGGTGGCGTCGACGCCGCGGGCGAACTCCAGCAGCGTCGTCGCGACGTCGTCGCCGACGACCTGGTGGAAGGTGCCACCCAGGCTCGCCACGAGGGCCCGCTGGTCGCGGACCGCGGAGGGCGGGACCCCGACGAGGCCGTCGGGGGAGAGCACGTGGACCGCGAGCAGCTCCCCACCGGCGCGCTGGGCCACCCGGGAGGCCCGCCGGACCAGCGTCTCGCCCTCGGGGCCGCCGGTCAGCGCGACCACGACCCGCTCGCGGGCCTCCCACACGTGGTCGATCTCGTGCTCGGCGCGGTAGCGGCGCAGCCCCTCGTCCACCCGGTCGGCGAGCCACAGCAGGGCCAGCTCGCGCAGCGCGGTGAGGTTGCCGACGCGGAAGTAGTTGGCCAGCGCCGCGTCCACCCGCCCGGCCGGGTAGACGTTGCCGTGCGCCATGCGCCGCCGCAGCGCCTCCGGTGACATGTCGACCAGCTCGACCTGGTCGGCCCGGCGGACGACGGCGTCGGGCACGGTCTCCTGCTGCGCGATGCCGGTGATCTGCTCGACGACGTCGGTGAGGCTGGCCAGGTGCTGCACGTTGACCGTGGTCAGCACGCCGATCCCGGCGTCCAGGATCGCCTCGACGTCCTGCCAGCGCTTCTCGTGCCGCGAGCCGGGCACGTTGGTGTGCGCCAGCTCGTCGACGACCACCAGCTGCGGGCGCCGGGCCAGCACGGCGTCGAGGTCCAGCTCCTCCAGCGCCACGCCGCGGTGCACCACGCGGGCGCGGGGGAGGACCTCGAGGCCGGCCAGCTGCTCGGCGGTGCGCGGGCGTCCGTGCGTCTCCACGATGCCGAGGACGACGTCCGCGCCGCGCTCCAGCCGGCGACGGGCCTCCCCGAGGACGGCGAAGGTCTTGCCGACGCCGGGAGCGGCACCCAGGTAGATGCGCAGCGTTCCGCGGGCCATGCCCCCATGATCGGCCGTCCCGCCCGCCGGGACGACGCGCCGGGCGTCAAGAACGCGTCAACGCCCCCGGACGGGTGAGCGCACACCGGCGCCCGTCAGGGCGCCGTCAAGGTCGTCCCGCCCGGCCGTCAACAACCCGTCAAGAGGCCCTCCGACCGGTCCGGGGGCTCCTAGCGTCGCCGCCCGGACGTGGACGGCACGGGGCCGTCCGCGCGGGACGGAGAAGGTGCTCTCGACGGTGACCGACGTGGTCTGCGTGCTCCTCACGCTGGTGGTCTTCGGACTGCTGGCGCTCGCGGGGCGGGGGGTGGAGCGGCTGTGATGTGGCTGGGACCGGCCGTCGCCGCCGCACTCCTGCTCTACCTGCTCGCCGCCCTGCTCTTCCCGGAGCGGTTCTGATGAGCGCTGCGACGGCCGGGTGGCTGCAGGCCGTGCTGCTGGTCGCAGCGCTGTCCGTCGTCCACCGGCCCCTCGGCGACCGGATGGCCGAGGTCTTCAGCAGCGACCGGCACTGGCGGGTCGAGCGGGCCGCCTACCGGGCCGTGGGCGTGGACGCGGCCACGGAGCAGCGCTGGCCGGTGTACCTGCGCAGCGTGCTGGCGTTCTCGGCGGTGTCGGTGCTGCTGCTCCACGCGCTGCAGCGGGCGCAGCAGTGGCTGCCCTGGTCGAACGACCTGCGCGCCGTGGAGCCGGGCTCGGCCTGGAACACCGCCGTCAGCTTCGTGACCAACACGAACTGGCAGGGGTACTCCGGCGAGTCGACGCTGGGCCACCTCGTGCAGATGGCCGGGCTGGCGGTGCAGAACTTCCTCTCGGCCGCGGTCGGGCTCGCCGTCGCCGTCGCGCTGGTCCGCGGCTTCGTCCGCACCCGCACCGACCTGCTGGGGAACTTCTGGGTCGACCTCACCCGGGCGGTCACCCGCATCCTGCTGCCTCTGGCGGTGCTGGGCACCGTCGTCCTGGTGCTGGGCGGCGTGGTGCAGAACCTGTCGTCGGGCACCGGGGCGAGCACCCTCGCGGGTGCGACCCAGTACCTGCCGGGTGGGCCGGTGGCCTCGCAGGAGGCCATCAAGCTGCTGGGCACCAACGGTGGTGGCTTCTACAACGCCAACTCGGCGCACCCGTTCGAGGGGCCGAGCGCCTGGATCTCGCTGTTCCAGGTCTTCCTGATCCTGGTGGTCCCGTTCTCGCTGCCCCGCACGTTCGGCCGGATGGTCGGCGACCGGCGGCAGGGCCTCGCGATCCTCGGGGTGATGGGCACCTTGGCCACCGCCTCGGTGGCGCTGACCGGCTGGGCGCAGGCCCGGGCCGGGGGAGCCGCGCTCCAGCTCGCCGGTGCCGCGGCGGAGGGGCAGGAGGTCCGCTTCGGCGGGCCGCTGTCCGCCCTGTTCGGAGCGGCCACGACGCTCACCTCGACCGGCGCGGTCAACTCGATGCACGACAGCTTCACGCCGGCCGGCGGGCTGCTGACCCTCGTCAACATGATGCTGGGCGAGGTCGCGCCCGGCGGGGTCGGCTCCGGGCTCTACGGGATGCTGGTCCTCGCCGTGCTCGCGGTGTTCGTCGCCGGGCTCATGGTCGGGCGCACCCCGGAGTACCTCGGCAAGAAGCTGGGCCGCCGCGAGATGACCCTCGCGTCGCTGTACGTGCTCGTCACACCGGCGCTCGTGCTGACCGGCACCGCGGTGGCCGTGGCCACCGAGGCGGGCCGCGGCTCGATGCTCGCCGGCGGCCCGCACGGCCTGTCGGAGGTGCTGTACGCCTTCACCTCCGCGGCGAACAACAACGGCTCGGCGTTCGCCGGGCTGAGCGCGAACACCGACTTCTGGAACGTGGCCCTCGGCCTGGCCATGGCGTTCGGCCGCTTCCTGCCGGTCGTCCTCGTCCTCGCCCTCGCCGGCCGGCTCGCCGCGCAGGGCCGGACCCCCGTCACCGTCGGGACGCTCCCCACCCACCAGCCGCTCTTCGTCGGGCTGCTGGTCGCGGTGGTGCTCGTCGTCGTCGGCCTCACGTACTTCCCCGTGCTCTCGCTCGGGCCGATCGCAGAAGGACTGTCATGACCACCGCGCTGGACCGCCCTCCCGTGCACGCCGGGGAGCCGCGTGCTCCGCAGCGCCCCCGCGTCGAGTGGGGCCCGGCCGTCGCCGGGGCGCTCCGGAAGCTCGACCCGCGCGGTCTCGTCCGCCAGCCCGTCGTCTTCGTCGTCTGGGTGGGCTCGGTGCTCTCCACGGTGCTGGCGCTCACCGAGCCCTCGGTGTTCGGCTGGCTCGTCACGGCCTGGCTGTGGCTGACGGTGCTCTTCGCGAACGCCGCCGAGGCCGTCGCCGAGGGGCGCGGCAAGGCGCAGGCGGCCACCCTGCGCCGGGCCCGCGCCACGACCTCCGCCGTCCGCCCCGACGGCACCGAGGTGCCGGCCGCCGACCTCCGGCCGGGTGATCGGGTGGTGGTCGTCGCCGGGCAGGTCGTCCCCGGGGACGGCGACGTCGTCGAGGGCATCGCCAGCGTCGACGAGTCGGCCATCACCGGGGAGTCGGCCCCGGTGATCCGGGAGTCCGGCGGCGACCGGTCCGCGGTGACCGGCGGGACGACGGTGCTCTCCGACCGCATCGTCGTCGAGATCACCAGCCGGCCGGGGGAGACCTTCGTCGACCGGATGATCGCCCTGGTCGAGGGCGCCCAGCGCCAGCGGACGCCGAACGAGGTGGCGCTGAACATCCTGCTCAGCTCGCTCACCATCGTCTTCCTGCTCGCCGTGGTGACCCTGCAGCCGCTGGCGACCTGGTCGGGCGCGGAGCAGTCGATGACCGTGCTCATCGCGCTGGTCGTCTGCCTCATCCCGACCACCATCGGGGCGCTGCTCTCGGCGATCGGCATCGCCGGCATGGACCGGCTCGTGCAGCGCAACGTCCTGGCGATGAGCGGGCGCGCCGTCGAGGCCGCCGGCGACGTCGGCACGCTGCTGCTGGACAAGACAGGCACCATCACGCTGGGGAACCGGCAGGCCGCGGCCTTCACGCCGGTGGGCGACGCCACCGTCGAGGAGGTCGCCGACGCCGGGCGGCTGGCGTCGCTGGCCGACGAGACCCCGGAGGGCCGCTCCGTCGTCGAGCTCGCGCGGACGGCGTACGGGCGGCCCGAGCCCACCCCGGTGCCCGGCGCGGAGTTCGTGCCCTTCACCGCGCAGACCCGGATGAGCGGGGTGGACCTGCCGGACGGGCGCACCCTCCGGAAGGGCGCGGCGGGGGCCGTGCTCGCCTGGGTGCGCGCGCTCGGCGGGTCCGTCCCGCCGCAGGTCGACGAGGTCGTCGACGGCATCTCCGCCTCCGGCGGGACCCCGCTGGTCCTCGCCGAGCACGCGGCACGAGGCGTCCGCGTCCTGGGGGTCGTCCACCTCAAGGACGTGGTCAAGCCCGGGATGGCGGAGCGCTTCGCCGAGCTCCGCCGGATGGGCATCCGCACGGTGATGATCACCGGCGACAACGAGCGGACCGCCCGCGCCATCGCCGCCGAGGCCGGCATCGACGACGTGCTCGCCGAGGCGACGCCGGAGGACAAGCTCGCGCTGATCCGCCGGGAGCAGGAAGGCGGCCGGCTGGTCGCCATGACCGGCGACGGCACGAACGACGCGCCCGCCCTGGCGCAGGCCGACGTCGGCGTCGCCATGAACACCGGGACGACCGCGGCCAAGGAGGCCGGGAACATGGTCGACCTCGACTCCGACCCGACGAAGCTGATCGAGATCGTGGCGATCGGCAAGCAGCTGCTCATCACCCGCGGGGCGCTGACCACGTTCTCGATCTCGAACGACCTGGCGAAGTACTTCGCGATCCTCCCGGCCATGTTCGCGGGAGTCCTCCCCGGCCTCGACGCGCTGAACGTGATGCGGCTGGCCTCGCCGGAGTCGGCGATCCTCTCCGCGGTCGTGTTCAACGCGCTGGTCATCGTGGCGCTGGTCCCGCTGGCGCTCCGCGGCGTCCGGTACCGGCCGGCCTCGGCCTCGGCGGTGCTCCGCCGCAACCTCCTGGTCTACGGCCTCGGTGGCGTGCTGCTGCCCTTCGTCGGGATCAAGCTCATCGACCTGCTCGTCTCCCTCGTCCCCGGGATCGCCTGATGCCTGCTCCACGCCCGGGCCGCCAGCTGGTGGCCGCCGTCCGCTTCCTCGCCCTGGCCACCGTGGTGCTGGGACTGCTCTACCCGCTCGCCATGACGGGCCTGGCGCAGCTGGTCGCACCGGGCCGGGCCGACGGCTCGCTCGTCCGGGTCGACGGCGAGGTGGTCGGCTCGACCCTCGTCGGCCAGGCCTTCACCGACGCCGGGGGGCAGCCGCTCCCGCAGTACTTCCAGTCGCGGCCGTCCGCCTCGGGGTACGACGGGGCGGCGTCGGGCGGGTCGAACCTCGGTCCGAACTCCGCCGAGCTGGTCGAGCTCGTCGAGGCACGGCGGGCCGCCGTCGCCGAGCTCGAGGGGGTCGACGTCGCCGACGTGCCGGCCGACGCGGTCACGGCGTCGGCCTCCGGGCTCGACCCGGACATCTCCCCGGAGTACGCCGCGATCCAGGTCGACCGGGTCGCCGCGGCGCGCGGCGTCCCCGCGGACGCGGTGCGCGAGCTGGTGGTCGAGCACTCCTCGGGACGCGACCTCGGGGTGATGGGCGCCCCGCACGTGCGGGTGCTCGGGCTGAACCTCGCCCTGGACCGGGAGCTGTGAGCTGGGACGGCGCGTCGTCGGCTTGTGATCGAGGTCACGGACGGGCTACCCTGCGTGTGACAGACGTCACCCAGGCCGCCGTGCGGCCCGCGAGGAGGCCGCGATGAGCGCGCTCACGCCCGACTGCGACCCCGACATGACCCACTGCGGTCAGCCGTGGCAGGGGAAGAGCTCCCCGGGGGCGAGCATCCTGTCCGCCGCCGTGCTGCTCACGCTGCTCGGCGTCTCGCTCGCCGTCGTCGCCACCCGGGCGGTGTCCGACGCGTTCGACCTCGTCGCCGCCCCGCTCGCCGTGCTGACGGCGATCGCGCTGGTCCGCCGCGCCGTGCGCCTGGCCGCGCAGGGCGCCCGGGCGGTCGCGGCGCGCGTCCCGACGTCGGTCCCGGTCCGTCGCTCGCAGCCGGTCGGCTGACCGCCGCAGCACCCCGTCCTCCCGGGAGCCGGGGCACGCCCTGCGTGCCCCGGCTCGCGGCTGCCCGCCGTCCTGTGACGCCTGTGACGGACGGGTACCGCCCCGGGCGGCGTGTCACCCCTCCGACCTAACCTGGACCCATGGCCGACCCCTCCACGTACCGCCCGGCGGTCGGCTCCATCCCCGAGAGCCCCGGGGTCTACAAGTTCCGCGACCCGGCCGGCCGGGTCATCTACGTGGGCAAGGCCAAGAGCCTCCGCCAGCGGCTGAACAGCTACTTCGCCGACGTCGCCGGCCTGCACCCGCGCACCCGGCAGATGGTCACCACCGCCGCGGCCGTCGAGTGGACCGTCGTCGGCACCGAGGTCGAGGCCCTCCAGCTCGAGTACAACTGGATCAAGGAGTTCGACCCCCGGTTCAACGTCCGCTACCGCGACGACAAGAGCTACCCGTCGCTGGCCGTGACGCTGAACGAGGAGTACCCCCGGCTGCAGGTCATGCGCGGGCCCAAGAAGAAGGGCGTCCGCTACTTCGGGCCCTACGCCCACGCCTGGGCGATCCGCGAGACCCTCGACACGCTCACCCGCGTCTTCCCGGCCCGCACCTGCTCGAACGGCGTCTTCAAGCGCGCCGGGCAGATCGGCCGGCCCTGCCTGCTCGGCTACATCGGCAAGTGCGCCGCGCCCTGCGTCGGCCGGGTCAGCGCCGACGAGCACCGCGCCATCGTCGACGAGTTCTGCGACTTCATGGCCGGCCGCACCGACGTGATGATCAAGCGCCTCGAGCGGGAGATGGCCGAGGCCGCCGAGGCGATGGAGTACGAGAAGGCCGCGCGGCTGCGCGACGACCTCGGTGCGGTCCGCCGGGCGATGGAGAAGCAGGCCGTCGTGCTCGGTGACGGGACCGACGCCGACGTCGTGGCCTTCGCGCAGGACGAGCTCGAGGCCGCCGTCCAGGTCTTCCACGTCCGCGGCGGGCGGGTGCGCGGCCAGCGCGGCTGGATCGTGGACAAGGTCGAGGAGGTCACGACCGGGCAGCTGGTGGAGCAGTTCCTCCTGCAGGTCTACGGCGGGGTGGACGAGCAGACCGGCGTCGGCGAGGCGGGGGAGGCCGTGCCCCGCGAGGTGCTCGTGCCCGAGCTGCCCGACGAGGCCGAGGTCTACGTCGAGCTGCTCGAGGAGCTGCGCGGCGGCAAGGTCTCCCTGCGCGTCCCGCAGCGCGGTGACAAGCGCGCCCTCATGGAGACCGTCGAGCGCAACGCGAAGGAGTCCTTCGCGCGGCACCGGGTGAAGCGCTCCAGCGACCTCACCGCCCGGTCGCTGGCGCTGAGCGAGCTGCAGGAGGCCCTCGAGCTGCCCGACGCGCCGCTGCGGATCGAGTGCATGGACGTCAGCCACGTGCAGGGCACGAACGTCGTGGCCAGCATGGTGGTCTTCGAGGACGGCCTGGCCAAGAAGTCCGACTACCGCCGCTTCTCCGTCACGAACGGAACCGACGACACCGCCGCCATGGCCGAGGTCGTGCGCCGCCGGTTCGCCCGGCACGTCAAGGAGGAGCAGGACCGCCGCGACGAGCAGGGGGTCGCGGCGGAGGAGGGCCGGCCGCGGCGCTTCGCCTACCCGCCCAACCTCCTCGTCGTCGACGGCGGCGCCCCGCAGGTCGCCGCCGCCGCCCGGTCGCTGGAGGAGCTGGGCGTCGTCGACGTCGCGGTCTGCGGGCTGGCCAAGCGCATGGAGGAGGTGTGGCTGCCCGGTGAGAGCGACCCGGTGATCCTGCCGCGCACCTCCGAGGCGCTCTACCTGCTGCAGCGGGTGCGCGACGAAGCTCACCGGTTCGCGATCACCTACCACCGGCAGAAGCGGTCGACGACGATGCTGGTCTCCCTGTTGGACGACGTCCCCGGGCTCGGTGGGACACGGCGGAAGGCGCTGATGAAGGAGTTCGGATCGCTCAAGCGGCTGCGCGCCGCAACCGTGGAGGAGCTCATGGCCGTCCCGGGCATCGGCCGGCGCACGGCGGAGGCGGTGCAGGCCGCGATCGCCGAGCCGGCCGACCCCGCGGGCGCGGCGGCCGACGCCGACCCGGCCGTCGAGACCACGACGGCCCCGGCGGGCCCCGCCGAGCGCGGCACGCCCCGGGCCGACGCCGGGCGCACCGCCGAGGTCGGCCGGGTGGCCTCGTGAGCGATCCCTCGACCAGCGCGCCGGGGGGTTTCCCGGGGCCTGGGCCGTCGACCGCGGGCGTCCCCGGCCTCGACGGCACCACGACCGAGACGCAGCCGCTCGAGGTGGTCGTCGTCACCGGCCTGTCCGGAGCGGGCAAGAACAGCGCCGGCCGGGTGCTCGAGGACCTCGGCTGGTACGTCGTGGACAACCTGCCGCCGGCGCTCCTGCTGCCCATGGTCGAGCTCGGCGCCCGCGGCGACCTGCGTCGGTTCGCCGCCGTCGTCGACGTCCGCAGCCGGGCCTTCAGCAGCGACCTGCAGGACGCGATCCGGGTGCTGTCCGAGGCCGGCCACCGGCCGCGGGTCCTCTACGTGCACGCCCGCGACGAGGTCCTCGTGCGGCGCTACGAGTCCAACCGCCGCGAGCACCCGCTGCAGGGCAACGGCACCCTCGTCGACGGCATCACCGCCGAGCGCAACCTGCTGACCGGCATCGCGGGCGAGGCCGACCTGTGGGTCGACACCAGCGACCTCAACGTGCACCAGCTGCGCGCGACGCTGGAGAACGCGTTCGCCCGCGAGGGCCAGACGCCGCCCCTGACCGCGACGGTGATGAGCTTCGGCTTCAAGTACGGCGTGCCGCTGGACGCCGACCTGGTGGTCGACGCCCGCTTCCTGCCCAACCCGCACTGGATCCCGGAGCTGCGCCCCTTCACCGGCAAGGACCCCGGCGTCCGGGAGTACGTGCTCGGCCAGGAGGACGCCGCGGAGTTCCTCGACCGGTACACCGAGGTGCTGCGGCTGCTGGTGCCCGGCTACCGGCGCGAGGGCAAGCGCTACCTCACGCTGGCGGTCGGCTGCACCGGCGGCAAGCACCGCAGCGTGGCCATCGCCGAGGAGTTCGCGCGACGGCTGACCGCCGACGGCATCGCCGCGGTCGCCCGCCACCGCGACCTGGGCCGCGAGTAGTGGGCACCGGACCCGGCCCGGGCGCTCCGGCGCCCCGGGTGGTGGCGTTCGGCGGGGGGCACGGGCTGGCCGCCGCGCTGGCCGCCTGGCGCCGGCTGACCTCCGACGTGACCGCCGTGGTCACCGTGGCCGACGACGGCGGCTCCTCCGGGCGGATCCGCCGCGAGCTGCCCGTCCTGCCGCCCGGGGACCTGCGCATGGCGCTGGCCGCGCTGGCCGGGGGGAGCGAGCGGGAGCAGGGCCTGGCCGCCCTGCTGCAGCACCGGCTCGGCGGCACCGGGGGGCTGGCCGGGCACTCGGTGGGCAACCTGCTGCTGACCGGTCTGGTCGAGCTGCACGGCGGGGACACCGTGCGGGCGCTCGACGAGCTGGCCGCGATGCTGGGCTGCAGCGGCCGGGTGCTGCCGATGGCCGACGTGCCGCTGGACCTGATCGCGCAGGTGGAACGGGTCGACCTGGAGGACCGCACGCGGTCGCGGACCATCCGCGGCCAGGTGGCCATCGCCACCACGCCCGGGCGGGTCCGCCAGATCCGGCTCTCGCCGGACGACCCGCCGGTCAACCCGGCGGTGCTGGAGGCGATCGCCGGGGCCGACGTGGTCTCGCTGGGCCCGGGTTCCTGGTACACCTCGGTGCTGCCGCACCTGCTGGTGCCGCAGCTGCGGTCGGCCCTGACCGCGGCGGCGGCCAAGGTGGTCGTGGTGCTGAACCTGGAGCCGCAGCCTGGGGAGACGGATGGTTTCTCGCCGGAGGAGCACGTGAGCGTTCTGCAGGCCCATCTGGGCGGGGTGCCGTTGCACAGCGTCATCGCCGACGCCGACTCGGTGGTTGACCGCCGTGGTCTCCTGTCTGCGGTGCGCTCGTGCGGCGCCGAGCTCGTGCTGGCGCCCGTCGCGGAACCCGACGGTGGGCCACGGCACGATCCCGTGCGCCTGTCGGCAGCCCTGGCCTCCGTGGTCGGTCTGCGCTGAGACGAGTAGAGGTCTCCGGCCGGGTACCGGAACGTTCGGGACCGGCCGGTACGAGGGGGAAGAGGGGACGCCGCTGATGGCGACAACCCGGGGGACGACCGTGGACGTCGTGGCTGCGTGGGGGTGGACGACGTGGCGATGACCGCCATGGTGAAGGACGAGCTCTCGAGGGTGGAGTGCACGAAGACCTCCGAGCGCAAGGCGGAGGTCACGGCGCTGCTGCGTTTCTCGGGCGGCCTGCACATCGTGGGTGGGCGGGTGGTCATCGAGGCCGAGCTCGACACCGGCTCCGTCGCCCGGCGGCTGCGGCGCGACATCAGCGAGGTGTACGGCTACACGAGCGGGGTGAGCGTGCTCGCCGGTGGCAACATCCGCCGCGGCGTGCGGTACCTCGTCCGCATCGCCAAGCACGGGGAGGGCCTGGCCCGGCAGACCGGTCTGGTCGACCAGCGGGGCCGCCCGGTCCGCGGCCTGCCGCCCGCGGTGGTGTCCGGCAGCATCAACGACGCCGAGGCGGCCTGGCGCGGGGCCTTCCTCGCCCACGGTTCGCTCACCGAGCCCGGCCGGTCCTCCTCGCTCGAGGTGACCTGCCCGGGCCCCGAGGCCGCCATGGCGCTCGTCGGCGCCGCCCGCCGGCTCGGCATCGCCGCGAAGGCCCGCGAGGTGCGCGGCGCCGACCGGGTCGTGGTCCGCGACGGCGACGCGATCAGCGCGCTGCTCACCCGCATGGGCGCCCACGACGCCGTCATGGCCTGGGAGGAGCGGCGGATGCGCCGCGAGGTCCGGGCGACGGCGAACCGGCTGGCCAACTTCGACGACGCCAACCTGCGCCGCTCGGCGCGCGCGGCCGTGGCCGCCAGCGCCCGGGTCGAGCGGGCGATGGAGATCCTGGCCGGGGACGCCCCCGAGCACCTGCTCGTCGCCGGCCGGCTGCGGCTGGAGTTCGGCCAGGCCTCGCTGGAAGAGCTCGGCCAGCGCGCCGACCCGCCGATGACCAAGGACGCCGTCGCCGGGCGCATACGGCGTCTGCTGGCGATGGCCGACAAGCGCGCGAAGGACCTCGGCATCCCCGACACGGAGTCCGTCGTCACCGACGACATGCTCACCCAGTAGCGGGGGGCGGGCGGGCGACCGCGAGCCCCCGGAGGGCCCGGCCGATAAGGTCAGCCCCAGCGAGGTCGCGCGTGCGCGCGGCCCGGTGGCGCGCCAGCGCGAACTCGACGTGGAGGTCTGCAGTGACGGTCCGGGTAGGCATCAACGGATTCGGCCGGATCGGCCGCAACTTCTGGCGGGCGGCCGCCGCCAGCGGTCAGGACATCGAGATCGTGGCGGTCAACGACCTCACGAGCAACGAGGCCCTGGCCCACCTGCTCAAGTACGACAGCATCCTGGGCCGCCTGCCGCAGGACGTCTCGGCCGACGGCGACGGCATCACCATCGGCGGCACCAAGATGAAGGTGCTCTCCGAGCGCGACCCGGCGAACCTGCCGTGGGCCGACCTCGGCGTCGACGTCGTCGTCGAGTCGACCGGCTTCTTCACCAAGGCCGCCGACGCCCGCAAGCACGTCGACGCCGGTGGCGCCAAGAAGGTCATCATCTCCGCGCCGGCCACCGACGACGACATCACGATCGTCATGGGCGTCAACGACGAGCTGTACGACGGCTCGCAGACCGTCATCAGCAACGCGTCCTGCACCACCAACTGCCTGGCCCCGCTGGCCAAGGTCCTCAACGACGCCTTCGGCATCGAGCGTGGCCTGATGACCACGATCCACGCCTACACGGCCGACCAGAACCTGCAGGACGGCCCGCACAAGGACCTCCGCCGGGCCCGCGGCGCCGCGCTGAACATGGTGCCGACCTCCACCGGTGCGGCCAAGGCCATCGGCCTGGTGCTGCCCGAGCTCAAGGGGAAGCTGGACGGCTACGCCATCCGCGTGCCCGTCCCGACCGGTTCAGCGACCGACCTCACCGTGCAGCTCAAGCGCGAGGCGACGGCCGAGGAGATCGACGCCGCCTACCGCGAGGCCGCGGCCGGCCCGCTCGGCAAGTACCTCACCTACACCTCCGACGAGATCGTCTCCTCCGACATCGTCACCGACCCGTCGTCGTGCATCTACGACGCGAAGCTGACCAAGGTCTTCGGCCCGATGGCCAAGGTGCTCGGCTGGTACGACAACGAGTGGGGCTACTCCAACCGCCTCGTCGACCTCACCGCGCTGGTGGGCTCGAAGCTCTGATGCGCTCCGTCGACGACCTCATCGCCGAGGGCGTCTCCGGTCGGCGCGTGCTCCTGCGCGCCGACCTGAACGTCCCGCTCGATCACACGACGCGATCGCCGGTCATCTCGGATGACGGCCGCATCCGCGCGAGCCTGCCCACGCTGCAGGCCCTGCGGGACGCCGGCGCGCGGGTGGTCGTGGCCGCGCACCTCGGCCGGCCCAAGGGCACGCCGGACCCGCAGTTCTCCCTCGCGCCGGTGGCGGCGCGGCTGGGCGAGCTGCTGGGGACGACGGTGCCGCTGGCTGCCGACGTCGCCGGCGAGGACGCCCGCGCGAAGGCGGGGGCCCTGGCCGACGGCGAGGTGCTGCTGCTGGAGAACGTCCGCTTCGAGGCCGCCGAGACGAGCAAGGACGACGCCGAGCGGGGCGAGCTGGCCGACCGGTTCGCCGCGCTCGCCGACCTCTACGTCGACGACGCCTTCGGTGCGGTGCACCGGAAGCACGCCTCGGTGTTCGACGTCGCCCAGCGGCTGCCGCACGCCGCCGGCCGGCTGGTCGCCCGCGAGCTCGACGTGCTCACCCGGCTGACCACCGAGCCGGAGCGGCCCTACGTCGTCGTCCTCGGCGGGTCGAAGGTGAGCGACAAGCTGGCCGTCATCGAGGCGCTGCTGCCCAAGGTCGACCGGCTGCTGGTCGGCGGCGGGATGTGCTTCACGTTCCTGGCCGCGCAGGGTCACGGCGTGGGCGGCTCGCTGCTCGAGGCCGAGCAGGTCGACACCTGCCGGCGGCTGCTCGCCGCGGCGGGTGACCGCATCGTGCTGCCGGTCGACGTCGTGGCCGCGACGGCGTTCAGCGCCGACGCGGAGACCAGCGTCGTCCCGGTCGAGGAGATCCCCGACGGGCTCATGGGCCTGGACGTGGGCCCGCGCACCGTCGAGGTGTTCGGGACCGAGCTCGGCGCCGCGCGCACCGTCTTCTGGAACGGGCCGATGGGCGTCTTCGAGCTGGCCCCCTTCCAGGCCGGCACGCGGGGCGTGGCGCAGGCCGTGGCCGCCGTGGACGGCCTGTCGGTCGTCGGCGGTGGGGACTCCGCCGCGGCGGTCCGGCAGCTGGGCCTGGACGAGGCCGCCTACGGCCACATCAGCACCGGTGGCGGTGCGTCGCTGGAGTACCTGGAGGGCCGGGAGCTGCCGGGCCTCGCGGTGCTCGCGGACGGGACGGCCCGGTGATGGCGCGCAAGGAGCATGCGCCGGGCCTCGGCCCCTTCCAGAACGGCGACCGGCGCACGCTGATCGCCGGCAACTGGAAGATGCACATGACGCACCTCGAGGCGATCGGCCTGGTGCAGAAGCTGGCGTTCTCGGTGCCCGAGCGCGCCCTGGACACCGCCGAGGTCGTCGTCCTGCCGCCGTTCACCGCGCTGCGCAGCGTGCAGACGCTCGTGACCGGCGACAAGCTCGCCGTCGGCTACGGCGCCCAGGACGTCTCCTTCCACGACTCCGGCGCCTACACCGGCGAGGTCAGCGGCGGGATGCTCGCGGCGCTGGGCTGCAGCTACGTGACCGTCGGGCACTCCGAGCGCCGGCAGTACCACGGCGAGGAGGACTCGCTGGTCGCGGTGAAGGCGCAGGCGGCGCTCCGCCACGGCATCACGCCCATCGTGTGCGTGGGGGAGAACCTGGAGATCCGCCGGTCGGGCGGGCACGTCGAGTACGTGACCGACCAGGGCGCCACGTCGCTGGACGGGCTCACCCCCGAGCAGGTCGCCGGGATCGTCGTCGCCTACGAGCCGGTGTGGGCCATCGGCACCGGCGAGGTCGCGACCCCCGACGACGCCCAGGAGGTCTGCGGGGCCATCCGGTCGTGGCTCGCCGAGCGATTCGGACCGGAGGCGGCCGCGAGCGTCCGTATCCTCTACGGCGGGTCGGTGAAGGCCGCGAACACGGCCGGGATCCTGGCCGGGCCGGACATCGACGGTGCCCTCGTCGGCGGCGCCAGCCTGGACGCCGACGAGTTCGCGCAGATCTGTCGGACCGCCGCCGGCGTCAGCTAGCCCTCGCTGACCGCCGCCGGCCGCACAACCGGGGGCGGGACAGCAACGTCGTGAACGAGACGCTCGAACGGCTCACCCGGCGCCTGCCGACCTGGGCGCAGGGGCGGCAGGCACGGCTGGCGGCCGCGGGGGCGGTGCTGCTCGTCGTCGTGCTCGTCCTCGCCGTCAGCTGCCTGGGCGGGGGTGCCGGCCGCGCCGACGTACCGGTCGCCGAGGGGGAGCCCGACGCCGGCGTCGACGGCGTCCGGGCTCCCTCGGACGCCTCCGGCGGCACCCTCCGGGTGGTGGCCCCGGTGCTCGACAGCCTCGACCCGCAGCGCTCCTACCAGCCCGGCGCGTGGAACCTGATGCGGCTCTACACCCGCACCCTGGTCACCTGGTCCTCGGAGCCGGGGCGCACCCACGAGCTCGTCCCGGACCTGGCCACCGACCTGGGCACCCCGTCGGAGGACGGGCTGAGCTGGACGTTCACCCTCCGCGAGGGGGTGCGGTTCGAGGACGGCCGCCCCATCACCTCGCGCGACGTCAAGTACGGCATCGAGCGCACCTTCGCCGCCGAGGCCGTCGTCGGCGGCCCGACCTACGTCGTCGACCTGCTGGACGACCCGGCCAACCCGTATGCCGGCCCGTACCTGGACGAGGCGCCCGACAAGCTGGGCCTCGCCTCGATCGGCACCCCGGACGACCGGACCATCGTCTTCCGGCTGCAGGCGCCATCGGCCCAGCTGCTGCAGGTGCTGGCGCTGCCGTCGAGCAGCCCGGTCCCGATCGAGGCCGACACCGCCGGTGACTACGGGATCGACCCCGTCTCCTCCGGGCCCTACGCGATCACCTCCGTCGACACCGCGACCGGCATCCAGCTGGACCGCAACCCCCAGTGGGACCCGGCGACCGACGAGGTCCGCACGGCACTGCCCGACCGGGTGGTCGTCCGCACCGGGCTGTCGGGCGTGGAGCGTGACCAGGCGTTGCTGGCCGGGTCGGCCGACATCGACATCTCGGGCTCCGGAGCGCAGCCCCCGACGCTCGCCCGGCTGGAGTCCGAGGACGGCGAGGAGCTGCGCGACCGGGTCGACGACGTCACCGGCGGCGCGCTCCGGCTGCTCGCGCTGCCCACCGACGTACCGCCCTTCGGCATCCCCGCCTGCCGCGCGGCGGTGGCCGCCGCCGTCGACCGGGAAGCGGTGCAGGAGGCGCTGGGCGGCGCGCGCAACGCTGTGACGACGTCGCGGCTCTGGACGCGGGCCCTGGGCGGCGGGCCGGAGGACCACGGGGCCTCGCCCGACCTCGACGCCGCGCGCGCTCACCTGGAGGACTGCGGCCAGCCCGAGGGCTTCGCGACGGTGCTGGCCGTCGCCGACGTGCCGGCGAGCGTGGAGGTGGCCGAGGTCGTCGCCGCCGAGCTGGCCGAGATCGGCATCCAGGTCGAGGTGCGGCCGCTGGACCCGGCCACCTTCTACGCGACCGACGTCGGCAACCCCGACATCGTGGCCGCCGAGGGCTACGGCCTGGTGCTGGCCACGACCACCCCGGACTTCCCGACGGCGGAGTCGCTGCTGGCGCCGCTGGTGGACAGCCGCGGCATCCGCTCGGTGGGCAACACCAACTACGCCCGGCTGGACAGCCCCGAGATCGACGCGCTGGTCGACGCCGCGCGCGCGGCCGGCAGCGGCGACGGCGCGCGCGAGGCCTGGCTGGCCGTGGCTGCCGCGGCCGAGCAGACCGCCGGCTACGTGCCGCTGGCCGAGCCCCGCGTCCAGCTCGTCGCCGGTCAACGGCTGCGCAACGGGGTCGTCATGCGCCCCTACGCCGGCTACGACCTCGCCACGGCCGGCGTCCGGTGACGCGGCCGTCCCGGGGGACGGCGCGGGGGTCGGCTACCCTCGTGCACGGGAACCGGCGCCCGGCGCCGGTCATGAGCGTGGAGAGGTTCTGATGGAGGTCGTCCTGAACGTGCTGCTGGTGATCACCAGCACGCTGCTCGTGGTGCTCATCCTGCTGCACCGGGGCAAGGGCGGCGGCCTGTCCTCCATGTTCGGCGGTGCGGCCTCGGCATCGCTGTCCGGGTCGTCGGTGGTCGAGAAGAACCTGAACCGGCTGACGATCTTCACCGCGCTCATCTGGACCGTCTGCATCGTCGCGCTGGGCCTGCTGGTCAAGGTCGGATAGCGGTCGTCGCCTCGTCCTCGATCGCGTGCGAATCGTGACCGGGGAAGGCCCCTAGAGGCCCTAGACTCACCGCGCGGTGGTGACCTGCCACACGTTCGGGTCGGACTTCAGGGAGCGCTCGTGGCTGGTGGCAACGCGATCCGGGGCAGCAGGGTCGGCGCAGGGCCGGTGGGCGAGGCGGAGCGCGGCGAGACCGCTCCCCGGCACCGGCTGCCGTTCTGGTGCGCCAACGGGCACGAGACGCGCATCGCCTTCGCCAGCGACGCCGACGTGCCGGAGCTGTGGGACTGCCCGCGCTGCGGGCTGCCCGCCGGGCAGGACCAGACCAACCCGCCGCCGGCGCCGCGCAACGAGCCCTACAAGACCCACCTCGCCTACGTGCGCGAGCGGCGCACCGACGCCGACGGCGACGCCCTCCTCGAGGAGGCGCTGACCCGGCTGCGGGCCCGCCGCGGAGCCTGAGCCCCCGGGCTCAGCCCCGCGGCGCGGAGACCCAGCGCGCGCCGGTCACGTCCCAGTACTCGGTGCGCGGCCGCGCGCGCGGTGTCGTCCGCCAGGGCTCCGGGTCCGTCGTGCGCGCCGCCGGCCGGTCGTCCGGCGAGCCGGTTCGGGGCGCCGGTACGGCCGGTGCTGTGCGCTGCTCGGTCGAGGTCATGAGCGGGTGCTCCTCCGGGTGCCGGGGCCCCTGCCGGAGCCCGTGCCGACCGCCAGGGTGGGCCGGTCCGCGCCGCGGGAGGGCGACCCCTCGCCCGGGAACGGGCGTGGACGGCCCGCCGTCACGCCCCGTCGCGGTCCGGGCGCACGCGGACGAGGTGGTCCTCGGTCAGGAAGGCCGTCCGGAGGGCGGGGCCGAGGCCCTCGAACGGTGAGGTCTGCGACCGGTGCTCGGCGATGGCCGCCTCCCGGCGGTCCAGGACGCCGCGGACGTCGAGGACGTCGGTGATCTCCGCGTCGGGTCGGCCGAGCACCGCCGGGTCGAGGGAGTGGTAGGCCGTGTCGGGGCGCACCCGGCGCATCTCGTCCAGCCACCGGCGCATCAGGCTGTTGGGCAGGCAGTGCTCGTAGAGCGCCGGCCGCCGCGCACCGGCGAGCGCGGCCGTGACCGCCGCGCGCACGTGCAGATGGTCCCGGTGCCCGTCGCTGCCGTCCAGGACGACGACCACGTCGGGCCGGTGCCGGTCCAGGACCGCCCCGACCTCCGCGGCGAGCACGTCCGCGGGCACGGCGCACAGCGAGCGGGGGTCCGGCGGGCCGTCGAAGCCGGAATCCCGGTGCCCCAGGAGCTCGACCGACGCGACGCCCAGGCGGACGGCGGCGCGGCGCAGCTCGGCCTCGCGGACGGCGCCGAGGTCCGGGCCGACGGTGCCCGGGGTGACCTCACCGGCCTCGCCCCGGGTGGAGCAGAGCACGGTCACCTCGGCGCCGGACGTGGCGGCGTGGGCCAGCACCGACCCGCAGCCGAAGGACTCGTCGTCGGGATGGGCCACGACGGCGAGCCAGCGGTCGCCCGGCCGGACGTCGTGCAGCAGGTCCCGGTCGTCGGTGCGCATCCCGGCCTCCCCGGAGGGTCGTGGCCGGGAAGGGTCAGCCCGGCGTGCCGGGCAGCTTGCTCGCCGCGGCGGCGTCGAGCAACCACCTCGTCGCCCGGCGGCCGTGCACGCCCGCCGCGGGCAGCTCCCGCGGCTCGGCGCCGCCCAGCGCCCGGGCGACCGCCTCGGCCTTGCCCTCGCCGGCCACCACGACCCACACCTCGTCGGCCGCGGCGATGGCGCCGAAGCCCAGGCTGACCCGGGTCGGGGGCGGCTTGGGGCAGTCGCGCACGGCGAAGGCCGGCCGCTCGTCGTCGACGGCGGGGGAGTCGGGGAAGATCGAGGCCGTGTGCCCCTCGGGGCCCATCCCGAGCAGCAGCAGGTCGAAGTGCGGCACGGGGCCGTCGTCGGCGGCGGCCGCGAGCTGCTCGGCGTACCAGGCGGCGGCGTCCTCCGGTTCGGCGAAGTCGCCGTCCGAGGGGGGCATGGCGTGCACCCGCTCGGCGGGCACGCCCACGACGTCCAGCAGCGCCCGGCGGGCGGCCTTCTCGTTGCGCTCGTCGTCGTCCGCGGGGACGAAGCGCTCGTCGCCCCACCACACGTCGACCGCCGTCCAGTCCACGGTCTCGCGGACCGGCTCGGCCGCGAGGCCGGCCACCCGCTCGAGGACGTCGATGCCGATCGTCCCGCCGGTGAGCACGACCGACGCCGTCCCGCGCACCGCCTGCGCGGCGGCGAGCCGGGCGACCAGCGCCTCGGCGGCCGCGCGGGCGAGCCGGTCGGCGTCGGGCTCGATGACGACGTCGGGGGCGGGGCTCACGAGCTGCTCCGCCCGGCGTGCAGCTCGGCCTCGTCGGCCGGGTCGACCCACACGTGGTCGCGCTCCGCGGGGCGCTCGCCGAGCCCGGTGAGCCCGGTCGCCGTCTCGAGCGCGTCGCTGTAGGGCTCGTCGGGATCGAGCCGGCGCAGCTCCTCGCTGAGCAGGTCGCCGAGCGCACGGGCCGGGAGGGCGACGGTGCCGTCCGGACGGTTCGGCTGGGAGATGACCGCTCCGCCGCGGTGGTCGGCGGTGACCCGGACCTCCTCGTCCTGGTCCAGCTGCAGCACGACCGACTCCACGCCGCTGGGGCCGGCGTGCCGGGAGCCGTCGGCGACCTCCACGTCGCACCCGGAGCGGGAGGAGATCCAGCCGGCCAGCAGCTGCGCGGTGGCGTTGCGCGGATCGCCCTCGATGCGCCCGCCGGTGATGCGGACGCCGTCGCCCCGCCGGCCGGCGACCGAGTCGACGGTCGAGGCGAGCACGGCCCGCCAGGCGGTGCTGCGCGTCCAGGTCAGGTCGGTGTCGCCGGGTACGTAGTCCTGCGCCCGGAGGCGCAGCGCGGCGCGCGGGTCCTGGCCCAGCGCGCTGTCGGTGATCCGGCGGTCGGCGATGACGGCGAGCGCGTCGGTGGCCAGCTGCTCGGGGGCCGGGCCGTGCCACCAGGCGACGACCGGGGCGTCGGCGGCCAGCAGCGGGAGGACGACGGACTCCGCGTGCAGGGCCAGCCGGCCGTACATGCGCAGCACGACCGCCTCGCCGGGGCCCAGCCGCCCACCGATCTGCACCTCGGCGTCCAGCCGCGGTACCGGAGCCTCGACCTGCCGGCGGACGACGATGAGCACCCGGCAGGGGTGCATCTCCGCCGCGTGCGTGGCGGCCTCCTCGGCCTCGGTCACCCGCGCCTCGTCGGCGACGACCACGAGGGTGAGCGCGACGCCCGACAGGACGGCGCCTCCGGTCCGCCGCTGGGCGGCCAGCTCCTTGACCACCGCCGAGCCGGTGGTGTCCCACAGCGTGGTCACGGTGCCTCCTCCTGAGCTCCGGGGGTGGTGGTCACGGTCGCCGCCACTGGCGGTTCTCGGCGGCGAGCATCTCGTCGGCCGCGCGCGGGCCCCACTCGCCGGCGCGGTAGGGGAAGGGCTCGGACCCGGCCCAGAACTCCTCGAGCGGGTCGATCACCGCCCAGGACGCCTCCACCTCCGCGTTGCGCGGGAACAGCGTCGCGTCGCCGAGCAGCACGTCGAGCAGCAGCCGCTCGTAGGCCTCGGGGGAGGACTCGGTGAACTGCTCGCCGTAGAGGAAGTCCATCGAGACGTCGCGGACCTCCATCACGCTGCCGGGCACCTTGGAGCCGAACTTCAGCGTGACGCCCTCGTCCGGCTGCACCCGCACGACGAGCTGGTTGTTGCCCAGCTCCTCGGTGTCGGTGTCGGCGAAGGGCAGGTGCGGCGCGCGCTTGAACACCAGGGCGATCTCGGTGACCCGGCGGGGCAGCCGCTTGCCGGTGCGCAGGTAGAACGGCACCCCGGCCCAGCGCCGGGTCTCGACGCCCAGGCGCACGGCGGCGTAGGTCTCGGTGGTCGACGCCGGGTCGACGCCCTCCTCGTCGCGGTAGCCCTTGGCGCGCTCACCGGCGAGCCAGCCCGGCTCGTACTGCCCGCGGACCGCGAAGGTGTGCAGGTCGTCGGGCAGCGAGATGGCGCGCAGCACCTTGAGCTTCTCGATCCGGATCTGCTCGGCGGAGAACTCGACCGGCTCCTCCATCGCGGTCAGCGCCAGCAGCTGGAGCAGGTGGTTCTGCAGGACGTCGCGGGCGGCGCCGGTCTCCTCGTAGAAGCCGGCCCGGCCGCCGATGCCGACGTCCTCGGCCATGGTGATCTGCACCGAGTCGACGTGGTGGCCGTTCCAGACCGGCTCGAACAGCGTGTTGGCGAACCGCAGCGCCATCAGGTTCTGGACGGTCTCCTTGCCCAGGTAGTGGTCGATGCGGAAGACGTCGTCGGCGCCGAACACCGAGTCGACCAGCTCGTTGAGCGCGCGGCTGGAGGGCAGGTCGGTGCCGAAGGGCTTCTCGACGACGACCCGCCGCCAGCGCTCGGGCGTGGTCTCGGCCATCCCGGTGCGCTGCATCTGCTTGAGCACCGTGGGGAACATCGCGGGCGGGATGGACAGGTAGAACGCGGCGTTGCCGCCGATGCCGTGGCTGCCCTCCAGCTCGCGCAGCGCGGAGGCCAGCTCGTCGAAGGCGTCGTCGTCGTCGAACGAGCCCTGCACGAAGTGCACGCTGCCGGCCAGCCGCTCCCACACCTCCTCGCGCCAGGGCGTGCGCGCGTGCTGGCGGGCGGCGTCGCGAGCGAGCTCGGCGAACTCGGTGTCACCCCAGTCGCGGCGGGCGAAGCCGAGCAGCGCGAAGTTGGTCGGCAGCAGGCCGCGGTTGGCCAGGTCGTACACCGCGGGCAGCAGCTTCTTGCGGGCGAGGTCCCCGGTGATGCCGAACACCACGAGGGCGCAGGGCTCAGGGACCCGGGGCAGGCGCCGGTCGCGCGGATCGCGCAGCGGGTTGGAGATCATCGGCCGTCCTCGTTCTCGGGGGCTGCGCTGCGCATGGGAGTCGGGTCAGGCGAGGGCGGCGAGGAGCTGGCCGATGCCGGCCGCCCGGTCGGTCAGGTGCAGGTGCAGCAGCGGCCGGCCCCGGTCGGCCAGGGCCTTGCGGTCGCCGCCGGCCTGCGCCGCCTGGAGGCCGCCGAAGGTGTAGGGCCGGTCGGGGATGGAGAGGTCCTCGGCGACCACGCCGGTGATCTGCAGGAACGCCCCCGCGTGCGGACCGCCCTTGTGGTACTGGCCGGTCGAGTGCAGGAAGCGTGGCCCCCAGCCGAAGGTGACGGCGTGCTCGCTGCGCTCGGCCAGCCCGGAGCGCAGGTCGGCGGCGCTGGCGTCGGCCAGCCGGTCCAGGTAGGCCATGACCGCCAGGTACCCGCCTTCGGGCACGGCGGCGAGCACCGCGTCGAGGGCCAGCGAGACGCCGTCCAGGGCGCTCAGGTCCACGCCGTCCAGAACACCCCCGCTGCCGCGGACCTCGATCGCGCCGATGGTCGCGGCGGGGGGCTCGTCGGGGAGGCCCGAGTGGAGGATCGCCCGGGTGTTCTCCTTGCTCTCGGTCACGTTGGGCTGGTCGAAGGGGTTGATGCCCAGCACCCGTCCCGCGACCGCAGTCGCGTACTCCCAGCCGAGGAACTGCGCGCCCAGCGGTCCGGTGACGCTCAGCGCCGGGCCCTCGCCCGGGGCGTCGGCACCGACGACGGCGAGCACGGTGTCCGGGCCGGTCGCGCCGGGCGCGACCTCCGACTCGAGGACGACGGGCAGGATGCCGCGCCCCTCCTTGCCGGTGGACTCGGCGATGAGCTGCTCGGCCCAGTCGCCGAAGCCCGCGATGGCGGTCGCGGAGCCGTGCGGCGCGTCGGCGAGGGCGAGCTTGTCCCGGCCCTGCACGGCGGCCCCGCCGAGGACGACGCCCAGCTCGAAGGCCGGGTTGTCGGGCTTGGTGAGCTGCTCGGCCAGCGCCTCCGCCTCGTCCAGCAGGGCGCCGACGTCGGCACCCGCCAGCGCGGAGGGGACCAGCCCGAAGGCCGACAGCGCGCTGTACCGGCCCCCGACGGTCGGGTCGGCGAGGAAGACGGCGCGGGCGCCCATCCCGGCCGCCACCTCGGCCAGCGGCGAGCCCGGATCGGTGACGACGACGAAGCGCGCCCCGATCTGCCCGGCGTCCAGCCCGGCCGCGGCGAACGCGGCCTCGAAGGCGCGCCGCTGGCTGTCGGTCTCGACGGTGCCGCCGGACTTGGAGCTGACCACCACGACGGTGCGCTCGAGGTCGGTCATCGCCGCGGCGACCTGGCCGGGGTCGGTGGTGTCGAGGACGACCAGCGGCACGCCCGCGGTGCGGCAGATGACCTCCGGGGCCAGCGACGAGCCCCCCATGCCGCAGAGCACGACGCGGTCCAGGCCCTCGGCCTGCAGCTGCGCGCGCAGCTCGGCCAGCTGCTCGACGAGCCCGCGCGAGGACGTGGGCAGGTCGAGCCAGCCCAGCCGGACGGCGGCCTCGCTCTCCGCGGCCGGGCCCCACAGGGTGGCGTCCTTGCGGGCCAGCCGCGGGGCGACGTCGTCGGCGGTGAGCCGGCTGCGGACGTCGGCGGGGACCTCCAGCCCGTGGACGGTGACCTCGAGAGTCACTTCTTGTCCTCCAGCTGGGTGCGGACCGACCCGGTCAGCTCGTCCCAGGAGTCGACGAACTTCTGCACGCCCTCGTCCTCCAGCACCCGGAAGACGTCGTCGAGGTCGACCCCGGCGTCGGCGACGGCCTGCATGACGCCCGCCGCCTCCTCGTAGGCCTTCTGCACCGGCGTGCCAGGGGTGCCGTGGTCGGCGTAGGCCATCAGGGTCTTCTCCGGCATCGTGTTCACGGTGCCGGGGGCGATGAGCTCGCTGATGTAGAGGGTGTCGGGCAGCTCGGGGTTCTTCACCCCGGTGGAGGCCCAGAGCGGGCGCTGCGGGCGGGCGCCCTTGGCCTCGAGCGCCTTCCAGCGGTCGGAGGAGAAGACCTCCTCGTAGGCCTGGTAGGCGAGCTGCGCGTTGGCCACGCCGGCCTTGCTCTTCAGCGAGGCGTCCGCGCCCGCCGCGTCCAGCCGCTTGTCGATCTCGGTGTCCACGCGCGACACGAAGAAGGAGGCGACCGAGGCGATGCCCGACAGGTCCGCGCCGGGCTCGTCGGCCAGCCGCTGCTCGAGGCCGGACAGGTAGGCGTCCATGACCTTGCGGTAGCGGTCGGGGCTGAAGATCAGCGTGACGTTGACGCTGATGCCGCGGGAGATCGACGTCTGGATCGCCGGCAGCCCGGCCTCCGTCGCCGGGATCTTGATGAACAGGTTCGGCCGGTCCACCAGCCACCACAGGTGGGCGGCCTCGGCCGCGGTGGCGTCGGTGTCGTGCGCCAGACCGGGGGCGACCTCCAGGCTGACCCGGCCGTCACCCGGCTGCCGCTCGGCGACCGGGGCGAGCAGGTCGCACGCGTCGCGGACGTCGGCAGCGGTGATCGTCCGCAGTGCCTCCTCCACGCTCACCGACCGGACGGCGAGGGCGTGCAGCTGGTCGTCGTAGGACTCCGACCCGCTGATCGCCGCCGCGAAGATCGTCGGGTTGGTGGTGACGCCGACGACGGAGTGCTCGTCGACCAGCGCCTGCAGGTTGCCGCTGCGGATGCGGTCGCGGGAGAGGTCGTCGAGCCAGACCGCGACTCCGGCGGAGCTCAGTTCGGCGAGGTTCTCGTTCTTGGTCATGAGATGCCTTCCTGCTGGAGCCCGGGACTGCCTAGCGGTCGCCGGTGGGGTGGGGGAGGCCCCCGGTCGCTGCAACCGGCCCGGCGGGCACGGCGTTCCCGGAGGCGGCCGCCGCGATGCTCTCGCGGGCCGCGGCCACGACCGCCTCGTGGGTGAGGCCGAACTTCTCGTACAGCACCGAGTAGGCGGCGCTCGCGCCGTAGTGCGTCAGGCCGACGATCCGGCCGGCGTCACCCACGAACTCGCGCCAGCCCATCGGCACGCCGGCCTCCACGCTGACCCGCGCGCGGACCGAGGGCGGGAGCACCTCGTCCTTGTAGGCGGCGTCCTGCTCGGCGAACCACTCGACGCACGGCACCGAGACCACCCGGGTCGGGACGCCGTCGGCCTCCAGCTGCTCGCGGGCGGCGACGGCGATCTGCACCTCGGAGCCGGTGCCCAGGAGGATCACCTCGGGGGTGCCGCTCGAGGCCTCGGCGAGCACGTAGGCGCCGCGCGCGGTGCCCTCGGCCGAGCCGAACTCGCCGCGGTCGAACACCGGCAGGTTCTGCCGCGACAGCAGCAGGCCGGCCGGGCGGTCGTTGTTCTCCAGCACGGTCCGCCAGGCGACGGCCACCTCGTTGGCGTCCGCGGGGCGGACGACGTCCAGCCCCGGGATGGCCCGCAGCGCGGCGAAGTGCTCGATCGGCTGGTGGGTCGGGCCGTCCTCGCCCAGACCGATCGAGTCGTGCGTCCAGACGTAGGTGACCGGCAGCTGCATGAGCGCCGCCAGCCGGACGGCGCCGCGCATGTAGTCGGAGAAGGTGAGGAACGTGCCGCCGTAGACGCGGGTGCCGCCGTGCAGCGCGATGCCGTTCATGACCGCGCCCATGGCGTGCTCGCGGACACCGAAGTGCAGGGTGCGGCCGTAGGGGCCGCCGCTCCACATCTTGGTCTGGCGGCTCGCGGGCAGGAACGACGGTTCGCCCTTGACCGCGGTGTTGTTGCTCTCCGCCAGGTCGGCCGAACCGCCCCAGAGCTCGGGGAGCTCCGGGTAGAGGGCCGCGAGCACCTCGCCGGAGGCCTTGCGGGTGGCCACGCCCTTGGGGTCGGCGTCCCAGCTCGGCAGCTTCTCCGCCCAGCCCTCGGGGAGCGTGCGGGTGGTCATCCGCTCCAGCAGCGCGGCGGCCTCGGCGTCGCCCTGCTGCCAGGCGGCGAAGCGCTCCTGCCAGGCGGCGTGCGCCTCCCGGCCGCGCTCGGCGACCTTCCGCGCGTGCTCGATGACCTCGGGGGCGACCTCGAAGGTCTGCTCCGGGTCGAAGCCCAGGACCTCCTTGGTGGCGCGCACCTCGTCCTCGCCCAGCGCGGACCCGTGCGCGGCGCCGGTGTTCTGCTTGTTCGGGGCGGGCCAGCCGATGATGGTCCGCAGCACGATGATCGACGGGCGCTGCGTCTCGGCCTTGGCGGCGGCGAACGCGGCGTCCAGCGCGGCGAGGTCCTCGCCGTCGTCGACGTGCTGGACGTGCCAGCCGTAGGCCTCGTAGCGCTTGCCGACGTCCTCGGTGAAGGCGACGGTCGTGTCGTCCTCGATGGAGATGCGGTTGTCGTCGTAGACCAGGACCAGGTTGCCCAGCTGCTGCGTGCCGGCCAGGGACGACGCCTCGGCGCTGACGCCCTCCTCCAGGTCGCCGTCGGAGCAGAAGGCCCAGATGGTGTGGTCGAAGAGGCTCTCGCCCTCGGGGGCGTCGGGGTCGAGCAGCCCGCGCTCGCGGCGCGCGGCCATCGCCATGCCGACGGCGTTGCCGACGCCCTGGCCCAGCGGGCCCGTCGTCGTCTCGACACCGGGGGTGTGGTTGACCTCGGGGTGGCCGGGGGTCTGCGAGCCCCACGTGCGCAGCGCCTTCAGGTCGTCGAGCTCCATGCCGTAGCCGGAGAGGTAGAGCTGCACGTAGAGCGTCAGGCTGGAGTGCCCCATGGAGAGGACGAAGCGGTCGCGGGCGACCCAGTTCGGGTCGGCCGGGTCGTGGCGCAGCCACTTCTGGAACAGCAGGTAGGCCGTCGGCGCCATGCTCATCGCCGTCCCGGGGTGGCCGTTGCCGACCTTCTGGACGGCGTCCATCGCGAGGATGCGCGCGGTGTCGATCGCGCGGCGGTCCAGATCGCCGAATCCCTCGGGGAGGGTCGGGTTGGGCTGGGCCGGGGACCCGGTCGGGGAGTCCGTCGCGGCCTCGGCGGGCGCTTCGGACCCGGTGCTCTGCGTCATGTGCTGGCTGCTCCCTCGGGGTTCTGGCGCTCTGCTGTGCGACCGGGGTCCTGTCCTGCGGCCGGCGCTCGTCCCGGGATCCGCACTGGTCCGGGGCGCGCGGACGGCGTCGTCGACGTCGGCCCTACCCGCTGCGCACGCAGCAACAACGTGATCAACCCTAGTCATCCGCGCCTCCACCGGGAGGGGCCCGGGGCGGCGGCCCGGCTACAGTGGCCCGAGTTCACATCCTCGTTCTCGAAGGGACACCTTGGTGCCCTGCTGCCCGCGCGCCGCCGCGCTCGAGGGCACCCGGTGACCGCGCTGTCCGAGCGCCGCACCACCGCCCGCCAGGAGAGCCGGACCACCGGCCGCGCCGCCGCCGTCCGAGCCCGGGTGCTCGCCTACGTCGGCCTCACCAAACCGCGGATCATCGAGCTGCTGCTGGTCACAACGGTGCCCGCGATGATGCTCGCCGCCCGCGGCTGGCCCTCGTTCCCGCTGCTGGTCTGGACGCTGGTCGGCGGCACGCTCGCGGCCGGCGCGGCCAACGTCTTCAACTGCTACTTCGACCGCGACATCGACCGGCTGATGCAGCGCACCCAGAAGCGCCCGCTGGTCACCGGCGAGGTCACCCCGCGGGCGGCGCTGGTCTTCGGGATCGTGCTCACGGTCAGCTCGATCGCCCTGCTGGCCGCGACCACCACGCTGCTGGCGGCGGCGCTCGCGGCGGGCGCGATCTTCTACTACGCCGTCCTGTACACGATGGTGTTCAAGCGGCACACCCGCCGCAGCACCGAGTGGGGCGGGGTCCCGGGCGCGGCCCCGGTGCTCATCGGCTGGGCGGCCGTCACCGGCTCGCTGGACTGGCCGGCCGTCGTGGTCTTCGCGATCGTCTTCTGCTGGCAGATGCCGCACTTCTGGGCGCTGGCGCTGCGCTTCAAGGACGACTACGCCCGCGCCGACGTGCCCATGCTGCCGGTGGTGACCACGGAGCTGTCGGTCGGCAGGCAGTCGGTGGCCTGGGCCTACGCCACCGTCGCCGTCTCGCTGCTGCTCTGGCCGGTGGCCACCGGCTACGGCATCGGCCTGGGCTACACCGTGCCCGCGGTGCTGCTGGGCGGCTGGTTCGTCGTCGAGTCCCACCGCCTGCTCGGGCGGATCAGGCGCGGGGGCGACATCCGCTCGATGTCGCTGTTCCACGTCTCGATCTCGTACCTGTCGCTGCTGATGGTCGCGATCATCGTCGACGCCATCGTCTGACGTGCGGCGCGACCTCACGAACGCGCGGATGGGTCAGCTGCTGGGGCTGGACTGGCGCACCTACTCGCTGCGGGTGAACGGCATCGAGCCGGCCGAGGTCGAGGCGCTGGTCGAGGGCGGCTCACCGGTGGTGACCTACCTCGTGGGCGGGCGGATGGTCTGGCACGACGAGGAGGACGCCTGGCCGGCCTGGGCCGAGGCGCGCAGCTCCCGGGAGCGGGTCACCGCCGGCCGTTGGGAGTCACCGGACGGCTCGACCGCCGTCGTGCTGGTCTTCCACGACTGAAGGGTGTGCGCTGGAGCCCGGTTCTAGCTGCCAGAACCGGGCCTGGTCGCACACCGTCGCGCCGAGCGGCGCACATCGTCAGCGCGAGGCGGCGACGCGCTCCGGGGAGGAGCCGACCGGCAGCTCGGACGCCGGGCCGCGGACCGACCAGACCAGCCGCGCGGTGAAGGCCGTGATGAGCACCGCGCCCAGCATGTGCAGCAGCACCAGGGCGATAGGCAGCTCGGTGAAGTACTGGACGTAGCCGACGACGCCCTGTGCCAGCTGCACGACGAGCAGGTCGCGGGCGGCCCGGCGCACGCGGTCGGGGGAGTCCGTGGCGTGCAGCGCGACCAGCAGCGCGATGGTCAGGCCCAGGAGCAGGAAGACGGCGTCCGCGTGCAGCTGGCTGACCAGCTCGGGGTCGAAGCCCATGCGGACCGGCGCGGCGTCCGGGTCGTCGGGCACGTCGCCGCTGTGCGGACCGCTGCCGGTGACCACGGTGCCCATCACCAGCACGGCGGCGGTCGCCGCGGCGATGCCGCCCACCAGCAGCACGAAGGGACGGCGCAGCAACGGCTGCCCGACGCCCGGCTCGCGGGACCGCAGCCACAGCGTCGTCGCCAGCGCGACCAGGACGGCGGAGACGAGGAAGTGCGCGGCCACCGTCCACGGGTTCAGGCCGGTGAGCACGGTGACGCCGCCCAGCGCGGCCTGCGCCGGGATGCCGAGGAAGGTGAGCGCGGCCAGCACGCGGAGGTCGCGGCGGGGGGAGCGCCACACCGCGACGACGGTGGCGATGGCCGCCGCGGCCAGCACGAAGGTGAGCAGCCGGTTGCCGAACTCGATCGCCCCGTGCCCCGCGAGCTCCGGCGTCGTCACGAAGCTCTCGTCGGTGCAGCGCGGCCAGGTCGGGCAGCCCAGCCCCGAGCCGGTCAGCCGGACCAGCCCGCCGGTCACGACGATCAGGCCGTTGGCGACCGCGTTGACCAGCGCGAGGCGGGAGACGGTCGCGGGGGAGAAGGAGCGGGGCAGGACCGGCACGGCCCGACTGTAGTTCGGCGGTGCCGGCGGGCGGTCCGACGTGAGCCTGATCACCGCGGGGTCCCTCCAAGGCCGCTTCTTAGGTGGACCTTGCTTGCAGCGCCCCCGATTTAGGACACACTCGTGTTGTGGAAAGCGCTCCGGCACCCCCGCGCTCGTCGGCCCCGGCCGACGACGGGCGGACCCGCGACCGCGTCGCCGCCCTGCTCCTCGAGCACGGGCCGCAGACCGCCACCGAGCTCGCCGCACGGCTGGGCATCTCGCCGGCCGCCGTCCGCCGGCACCTGGACTCCCTCGTCGCCTCCGGCCGCATCGAGGAGCGGGTGGCCCGCGAACCGCAGCGGGGTCGCGGCCGCCCGGCGCGCCGGTTCCACCTCACCGACGCCGGCCGCTCGGCCTTCCCGCACGCCTACGACGACCTGGCGCTGACCGCGCTCCGGTTCGTCGCCGCCTCCGGTGGCCCGGACGCCGTCCGCGCCGTCGCCGAGCAGCAGCTGGCGGGGCTGGAGGCGCGCGCGTCGAGCGCCGTCGAGAGCGCCGTGCGGGCGGCCGGGGGAGAGCCGGTCGACCGGGCCCAGGCCCTGGCCGCCGCGCTCACGGCCGAGGGCTACGCTGCCACGGCCTCCGCGATATCCGGCGGGGGGCAGCTCTGCCAGCACCACTGCCCGGTGGCGCACGTGGCCGCGGAGTTCCCCCAGCTGTGCGAGGCCGAGACCGCGGTGATCGGCCGGCTCGTGGGCACCCACGTGCAGCGGCTGGCCACGATCGCCCACGGTGACGGGATCTGCACCACACACCTCCCAGGACCGCTGCGTCCGGGGAACAGATCGACCCCCGCACGCCCTGTACCTGGTGAGCGAGCGGCGCCCTCGGGCGCGCCTGCGCACCACTCCAGCAGCACTGCCCTCGCGAACGACCGGGAGAGGACGCCCGCATGACCAGCACCCAGCAGCCGGTGAGCACGCCGCTGACCCAGGACGAGCAGATCGAGCAGCTCGGCCGCTACGAGTACGGCTGGGCGGACGCCGACGTCGCCGGTGCCTCGGCCAAGCGCGGCCTGTCCGAGGACGTCGTCCGCGACATCTCGGCCCGCAAGAGCGAGCCCGACTGGATGCTCGAGCGCCGCCTCAAGGCCCTCAAGCTGTTCGACCGCAAGCCGATGCCCGACTGGGGCTCGGACCTCTCCGGCATCGATTTCCAGAACATCAAGTACTTCGTGCGCTCCACCGAGAAGCAGGCCACCTCGTGGGAGGAGCTGCCGGAGGACATCAAGAACACCTACGACAAGCTCGGCATCCCCGAGGCGGAGAAGCAGCGCCTGGTCGCCGGTGTCGCCGCGCAGTACGAGTCCGAGGTCGTCTACCACCAGATCCGCGAGGACCTGGAGGAGCAGGGCGTGATCTTCCTCGACACGGACACCGCCCTCAAGGAGCACCCGGAGATCTTCCAGGAGTACTTCGGCTCGGTGATCCCGTCCGGCGACAACAAGTTCGCCGCGCTGAACACCGCCGTCTGGTCGGGTGGCTCGTTCATCTACGTCCCGCCGGGCGTGCAGGTCGAGATCCCGCTCCAGGCCTACTTCCGGATCAACACCGAGAACATGGGCCAGTTCGAGCGGACGCTGATCATCGTCGACGAGGGCGCCTACGTGCACTACGTCGAGGGCTGCACCGCGCCGATCTACAAGAGCGACTCGCTGCACTCCGCGGTCGTCGAGATCATCGTGAAGAAGAACGCGCGCTGCCGGTACACGACCATCCAGAACTGGTCGAACAACGTCTACAACCTGGTCACCAAGCGGGCCGTGGCCCACGAGGGCGCGACCATGGAGTGGGTCGACGGCAACCTCGGCTCCAAGGTGACGATGAAGTACCCGGCGGTCTGGATGACCGGCGAGCACGCCAAGGGCGAGGTCCTCTCTATCGCGTTCGCGGGCGAGGGCCAGCACCAGGACGCCGGCGCCAAGATGGTGCACGCCGCGCCGCACACCTCCTCGACCATCGTGTCGAAGTCGGTGGCCCGGGGCGGTGGCCGCACCTCCTACCGCGGCCTGGTCCAGGTGGACGAGGGCGCCTACGGCTCGAAGTCGACCGTCAAGTGCGACGCCCTGCTGGTCGACACGATCAGCCGGTCGGACACCTACCCCTACGTCGACGTCCGCGAGGACGACGTCTCCATGGGTCACGAGGCGACCGTCTCCCGGGTGAGCGACGACCAGCTCTTCTACCTGATGAGCCGCGGCCTGTCCGAGGACGAGGCCATGGCGATGGTGGTGCGCGGGTTCGTCGAGCCGATCGCCCGCGAGCTGCCCATGGAGTACGCCCTCGAGCTCAACCGGCTCATCGAGCTGCAGATGGAAGGTGCCGTCGGCTGATGCCGTCCACTGACGACCAGACCACCCTCACCACCGACACCGCCGCCCTCGCCGGGGAGCTCTTCGCTCCCGGCGTGGGCGCGCAGGCCGGCCCCCCGACCACCCCGGCCGAGGGGACGGGTGTCGCCCCGGGCGCGCACTCGCACGGTGGCCCCGCCCCGACCGGTTCGCCGGCGGAGCGGTTCACCTCGACCGACCCGGACGCCTTCGGCGTGCCGACCGGTCGCGAGGAGACGTGGCGCTTCACGCCGATGAAGCGGATCCGCCCGCTGCTCGACGGCGCCGCCTCCGATGCGCACCTCGACTGGACCAGCGACCTGCCCGAGGGCGCGGAGCTGACCAGCGTCGAGGCGGGCGACCCCCTGCTGAAGGGCCTGCCCGAGCCGGTCGACCGGCTGGCCGCGCTCGCCCGCCAGCGCTCCGGCGGCGCCGCCGTCGTCCGCGTCGCGAAGGAGGCCCGGCTGGACCGCCCCGTCACCCTCGGGCTCGCGGGCACCGGCGGCGACGACGTCGTCTGGGGCCACCTGGTGGTCGAGGTCGGCGCCTTCGCCGAGGCGACCGTCGTGCTCGACCACACCGGTCTGGCCCGCTACGCCGGCGGCGTCACCGTGCTCGTCGGCGACGGCGCGCAGGTCACCCTCGTGTCGGTCCAGGACTGGGCCCCCGGCGCGGTGCACGGCGGTCAGTACGACGCCGTCGTCGGCCGGGACGCCACGTTCAAGCAGGTCGTGGTCACCCTGGGCGGCGACCTCGTCCGCCTGGTGAGCAACGTGCAGTACGCCGGCCCCGGCGGCCGCGCGGAGCTCTTCGGCGTCTACTTCTCCGACGAGACCCAGCACCAGGAGCACCGGCTGTGGGTCGACCACGCCGTCCCGAACTGCTCCAGCAATGTCCTCTACAAGGGCGCGCTGCAGGGCGAGGGCGCGCGCACGGTCTGGATCGGCGACGTCCGCATCCGCCCGGCCGCGACCGGCACCGAGACCTACGAGCTCAACCGCAACCTGGTGCTCACCGACGGCGCCCGCGCCGACTCGGTGCCCAACCTGGAGATCGAGACCGGCGAGATCGTCGGCGCCGGTCACGCCAGCGCCACCGGCCGCTTCGACGACGAGCAGCTGTTCTACCTCTGCTCGCGCGGCATCGACGCCGAGACCGCCCGCCGACTGGTGGTGCGCGGCTTCTTCGCCGACGTCGTCCAGCACATCGGCGTGGACGCCCTCCAGGACCGCCTGATGCGCTCGATCGAGACCCGCCTGGGGGCCCTGCCGGGCCTCGAGGACCAGCCGGTCGAGGTCGCCTGACCATGGCCTTCGAGCGCGTCTGCGCGCTGTCCGACGTCCCCGAGGACGGCGCCCTGCGCGTCGAGCTCGCGGACGTCGACGTCGCCGTCGTCCGCTTCGAGGGCCAGGTCTACGCCCTCGAGGACCGGTGCTCGCACGCCGACGTCCCGCTGTCCGAAGGGGACGTCGAGCTGTTCGGCGGCGCCCCGACCATCGAGTGCTTCCTGCACGGCTCGTGCTTCGACCTGCGCACGGGCGAGCCCACCAACCTGCCGGCGACCGAGCCGGTCGACGTCTACCCGGTCCGCGTGGAAGGGGAGGACGTGCTGGTCGACACGGAAGCAAGTGCCGTGTCCGACGACGTCCTGCCCCACGCGGCCGGTGAATGAAGGAGCGAGTAGAAGTGTCTGTTCTGGAGATCCGCGACCTGCACGTCACGGTCGGCGAGGGCGACGAGGCCAAGGAGATCCTCCGCGGCGTCGACCTTACCGTCCGCTCGGGTGAGACCCACGCGATCATGGGCCCCAACGGGTCGGGCAAGTCGACCCTGGCCTACTCGATCGCCGGCCACCCGAAGTACACCGTCACCGGCGGCACCGTGACCCTCGACGGCGAGGACGTCCTCGCGATGAGCGTCGACGAGCGCGCCCGCGCCGGCCTGTTCCTGGCCATGCAGTACCCCGTCGAGGTGCCCGGCGTCTCGGTGTCGAACTTCCTGCGCACCGCGGCCACCGCGATCAAGGGCGAGGCGCCCAAGCTGCGCACCTGGGTCAAGGACGTCAAGAGCGAGATGGACCTGCTCGAGATGGACTCCGCCTTCGCCGAGCGCAACGTCAACGAGGGCTTCTCCGGTGGTGAGAAGAAGCGCCACGAGATCCTGCAGATGCGGCTGCTCAAGCCGGGCATCGCGATCCTCGACGAGACCGACTCCGGTCTCGACGTCGACGCGCTGCGGATCGTCTCCGAGGGCGTCAACCGCACCCGCGAGGAGGGCGAGATCGGCGTCCTGCTGATCACGCACTACACGCGGATCCTGCGCTACATCAAGCCCGACTTCGTGCACGTCTTCGTCGCCGGCAAGGTCGTCGACGAGGGTGGCCCGGAGCTGGCCGAGAAGCTCGAGAACGAGGGCTACGCCGCCTACGTGCAGGGATCGAAGGAGACCGCGAAGGCATGACCGCGACCGCCTCGCGTCCCGGCACGGGGACGCAGCCGCTCCCCCTGGACGTCGAGGCGATCCGGGCGGACTTCCCGATCCTGGGCCGCACGGTCCGGGACGGGAAGAAGCTCGTCTACCTCGACTCCGGGGCCACCTCGCAGAAGCCCCGCGCGGTGCTCGACGCCGAGCGGGAGTTCTACGAGCGCTACAACGCAGCCCCGCACCGCGGTGCGCACGCCCTCGCCGAGGAGGCGACCGGCCACTACGAGGCAGCCCGCGCCACCATCGGCGCGTTCATCGGCGCCCCGGAGCGGGAGATCGTCTTCACCCGCAACAGCACCGAGGCGATCAACCTCGTGGCCTACGCGCTGTCCAACGCCGCGACCGCGAAGGACCCCGCCTACCGCCGGTACGCCGTCGGCCAGGGCGACGAGATCGTGGTCTCGGAGATGGAGCACCACGCCAACCTGGTGCCGTGGCAGCAGCTGTGCGAGCGCACCGGGGCGACCCTGCGCTGGCTCGGCCTCACCGACGACGGCCGGCTGGACCTCTCCGACCTGGCCACGGTGGTCAACGAGCGCACCAAGCTCGTCGCCGTCACCCAGCAGTCGAACATCCTCGGCACGATCAACCCGCTCGAGGAGATCGTCGCCCGCGCCCGCGAGGTCGGCGCCCTGGTGCTGGTCGACGGCGCGCAGTCGGTGCCGCACCAGCCGGTCGACGTCACCGACCTCGGCGCGGACTTCCTGGTGTTCTCCGGGCACAAGATGCTCGGCCCGACCGGCATCGGCGTGCTGTGGGGCCGCTACGAGGTGCTCGACGCGCTGCCGCCGTTCCTCACCGGCGGCTCGATGATCGAGGTCGTGCGGATGGAGGGCAGCACCTTCGCCGCCCCGCCGCAGCGCTTCGAGGCCGGCGTCCCGATGACCGCGCAGGCCATCGGCCTGGCCGCGGCCGTCGACTACCTGCAGGCACTGGGCATGGACCGCGTCGAGGAGCACGAGAAGGCGCTCACCGGCTACGCGCTTGAGAAGCTCGGCGAGATCCCCGGCGTCACCGTGATCGGCCCGCCCGACACCGTGGCCCGCGGGGGAGCCATCTCCTTCACCGTCGAGGGCATCCACCCGCACGACGTCGGCCAGGTGCTGGACGACCACGGCATCGCCGTCCGCGTGGGGCACCACTGCGCCTGGCCGGTGGTGCGCCGCTACGGCGTCCCGGCGACCACGCGCGCGACGTTCTACGTGCACACCGGCTTCGACGACATCGACGCCCTCGCGGACGGAATTCGGGCGGCCCAGAAGTTCTTCGGAACGGTGTGAGGTCGCACTGATGCAGCTCGAGTCGATGTACCAGGAGATCATCCTGGACCACTACAAGAACCCCCACGGGCGCGGTCTGCGGGAGCCCTTCGAGGCCGAGGTCCACCACGTGAACCCGACCTGCGGGGACGAGGTGACCCTCCGGCTGCACCTCGTGGAGGACGCGGCGGGGGAGTCGATCGTGTCGGACGTCTCCTACGAGGGCATGGGCTGCTCCATCAGCCAGGCCTCGATCTCGGCGATGTACGACCTGGTCATGGGCAAGAGCGTGACCGAGGCCCTCGCCGCGGGCGAGGACTTCATGACCCTCATGCAGGCCAAGGGCGACCCCGCCGTCGCCGAGAAGCTCGAGGACAGCCTGGAGGACGCCGTCGCGTTCGCCGGGGTGTCGAAGTACCCGGCCCGGATCAAGTGCGCGCTGATGAGCTGGATGGCGTTGAAGGACGCCTCCGCCCGGGCACTGTCCACGACCACCTCTGGAGGGACGCCATGAGCGCCGACAGCAGCACCGAGAACGCCACCCCGGCCACCGACGGCGGCCCGGGCGACCTGCCGGCCTACAAGACGGCGCTGCTCGAGGACGTCGAGGAGGCCATGCGCGACGTCGTCGACCCCGAGCTCGGCGTCAACGTCGTCGACCTGGGCCTGGTCTACGGCCTGGACGTCGCCGACGAGGGCGAGTCGCAGGTCGCGGTCATCGACATGACGCTGACGTCGGCGGCCTGCCCGCTGACCGACGTCATCGAGGACCAGGCCCGCCAGGCGCTGACCGGCGGACCCGGCCCCGGGCTCGTGGACGACATCCGGATCAACTGGGTCTGGATGCCGCCGTGGGGCCCGGACAAGATCACCGACGACGGTCGCGAGCAGCTGCGCGCCCTCGGCTTCCGCGTCTGATCCGACTGCACGACCGAACGCCCGCGTCCTCCTCGGAGGGCGCGGGCGTTCGCGTTGCGGGGTCCGAAGCCCTTCCTCCGGCGCGGGTTCGGGGCCACGCTGCCGCTGTCGGTCGTACCGGAGTCCACCCCGAGCGAGGCAGACCATGACCTCCGTCGCCCCTGCGGTCCCGCAGCTCGTCCTCCCCGGCCAGGCCGCCGCGCCCGAGGGGCCGGTCGACATCGCGCCGATGTACCTCATGCACCGGGCCTTCCGGCGCGATCTGGACGCCTTCGCCCGGGCGGTCCCCGCGGTGCCCCCGTCCGACGCGGCGCGCTGGGCGCGGCTGGCCCGCCGGTTCGCCTTCTTCGGCTCGGTGCTGCACAAGCACCACCGCGGCGAGGACGTCGCGCTGTGGCCGCTGCTGGCCGAGCGCGGCGCCGACCCGGCGGTGCTCGACGCGCTGCAGGCGGAGCACGCGGCGATCGACCCGCTCTTGGACGCCGCCTCCGACGATCTCGGCACCCTCGCCGCCGGCGACGCCGACGCGGCGACCCGTGACCGCCTGGCCGCCACCGTCGAGCGGCTCCGCGACCTCCTCGGCGCCCACCTCGGCCATGAGGAGCGCGACGGCATGGCGCTCGTGCAGCAGCACCTGGCACCGGCGGACTGGGAGCGGCTGGACCGGGAGGTCTTCGCGAAGGACTACCGGCTGCGGGAGGTGCCGGCGGTCCTCGGCTGGGTGATGTCCGGGCTGGCCCCGGAGCACGCGCGGCGCCTCCCCGGCGCCAACGCGCCGTTCCTCGCGTTCGGCCGGCTCATGGCCTCGTGGTTCGACCGCCGGGAGGCACGGGTCTTCGGGGACTCGCGGCCGGCCCGCAAGGACCGCGTGCTCACGGTGGTCACCCGGGTCGTCGCCCGCTGGCACGTGGCGCTGTACCGGCGCTCGGGCGGGCGGCTGGCCAACCGCTTCCGCGGCGGCGACGTCCTCATGCTCACGCACACGGGCCGCCGGTCGGGCCAGGTGCACACCACACCCGTCGCCTACGTCCGTGACGGGGAGGACCTCGTCGTCGCGGCCTCCAACGGCGGGATCGACGCCGAGCCGCAGTGGTGGCTGAACCTGCAGGCGGACCCGCGGTGCACCGTGGAGGTGCGCGGACGGCGGATCGACGTCGTCGCAGCCGAGGTCGAGGAGCCCGAGCGGTCGAGGCTGTGGGGCCTGCTCAACGCCAACATCGCCACCTACGACGCCTACCAGGCGTCGGTGCGCCGTCGGATCGCGGTGGTCCGGCTGACTCCGACGACGAGCGGCTGAGAGCCCGGGTCAGCGGCGGCGCGCGAGCCTGCCACCGATGAGGGCACCCATCGCTCCGACGACGGTCACGCCGCCGACAGCCGCGGCCCAGCCGGGGACGCCCTCGTCCTGCTGCGCGCCGGACGCCGAGGCCTCGGTGACGTCGGAGGACGTCCCTCGAGAGGTGGTCGAGGCGCTGCCGGACCCGGCCACCGAGGGCTGCGCCCCCGCGTTCGGCGAGGCGGACGCCCCGGCGACCGCGGCCGGGTTCGTCACGGCCTGCGCGGGCGCGGGTGCGCTGGGGGCGACCGGATCAGCGGAAGCCGTCGGAACCGGAACGGGGCCCGGTGCCGCGGGGCGTGCGGACTGCGGGACCGGAGGCGTGACCGGGATGCGGGTCGTGGCCGCAGGCGGCTCGGGAGCAGCCTCCGGGACCCAGGGGATGAGGTTCTCGTCGCCGTACTCGTTCGCCCCACCCCCGCTGCCGCTGCCGGGAGCCGGCAGCGGTGCCGGGGCGACCGTGGACGGGGCGCCCCAGTTGGGGGTCGGCTCCGGGATCTCGGTGATCGTGGTGCACCCGGCCGGGGGGCAGTCCTCCGCGGCCGCCGGGGTGGTCGCGCACAGGACGAGGAGGAAAGCTGACAGGGCCACGCCTGCACCCCGGCGCCACGAGAGGATCACGCTTCACAATGTGATGGCGCGACTACTCTGGGTGCAAGACTGGGTCGCTCCAACGGGGGGCACGCAAGCCGGATGTCGTCAGCGCAGGTCGGCGAGGCGGACGGCGAATCCCGCGACCGGCCGCCGCTCCCGGCGCGCACCCACGGCCAGCAGCACCGCGCCCACCACGAGCGCCGTGGCCACCGGCCAGGGCAGCGCGCGGGCGGCCAGGCCCAGCCCGACCACCAGCGCCGTCCCGGCGCCGACCATGAGCGGGGCCCGCAGCCCGGCGCGGGCGCCGGCGACCAGCACGACGCCCGCGAAGGCCATCACCAGCACGGCGCGGAGCACGTCCGGGGTCGCGACGACGAGCAGCGCGGACGGCGCCGCGGCGACGAGCAACCCCGGGCCCCACGCCGTCCACGACCTGTCGTGCAGCAGCCCGCGGCCGGAGGCGAGCAGCAGCCCGAGCGCCGCCGGCAGGCTGTAGGCCTCGACCGTGCCGACGTCCGCGAGCGCAGCGGTGAGCCAGGCGGCGGCCACCAGCTGCGCGGCGCCGACCCGCCAGGCGGCGACCGGGTCGTCGGCACCGCGGCCGTCCCACCACCCCCAGCCCAGCGTGACCGCCGCCTGCACGGCGAGGTGCCCGGCCAGCAACCCACCGTCGCCCTGCACGGCCGGCAGCACCACCGCGGCCGCGGCGCAGGCCGCCGCGGCGGTCGCCGTCGCCCGGCGCGACGTGCGGTCCAGGCGGGCGGCCACCAGGAGCGCGAGCAGGTAGAGCGTGGTGAGCAGCGCCGCCACCTGGGCGGGCGTCCCCCACCCGTCGGGCAGGCCGAGCAGCGCCGCTCCGGCCAGGCAGCCGACGGCGGTCGGTGCGGCGACCGGCCGGTCGTCCCTGCGGCGGGCGGCGACCCACGCGGTCGCGGCCGAGGTGAGCAGGAGCAGCAGCGCGATCTCCGACCAGTGCCGGCCGTCGAGCAGGCGCAGCACCGACAGCGCGGCGAGCAGCACCCCGCCGGCCAGCGCGGCGGGCAGGAGCAGCCCGCGGCGCCAGCCGGTCAGCGAGGCGGCCGACAGGGCGGCGCCGAGGACCCCGGCGAACCCGGCGACCGCGACGGCCACCGGCCCTCCGGCCGAGCAGGCCCCGGTGACGGCGACGGCGGTCAGCGCCCCCGCCGCGACCGGCACCAGCCGCGGCGGCCCCAGCAGCACGTCGAGCGACGGGCGCAGCCGGGCCAGCAGCAGCCCCGCCGCTGCGGCGGCCACGAGCACGGTGGCCACCCACCGCTCCGCCGGGCCGGCCGTCCAGGCCTCGCGGGAACCGCCGAGCACGCCGGCGGCGAACCACGGTGCGGTGGTGAGCGCGGTGAGCCTGGCCACCAGGGGCCGGGCCCACAACGCGACGCCGAGCCCGAGCAGCGCCACCCCGAGCAGCAGCTCGGTGCGCAGCGTGTCCGGGACGGCGTCCAGCGACCGGAGCGCGGCCACCTGCAGCGACGCCCACGCCGCCAGCGGCCAGGCGGCCGGCGTGGACGAGACCCGACGGACCGCGAGGAACGCACCGGCCAGGGCGAGCGGCAGGACCGGGTCGCCGCTCGCGGGCGGGCTCCCGACGTCGCTCGCGGCCAGGCCGAGGCCGGCGGCGCTGGCGGCGAAGGTCTCGGCGGAGCTGCGCAGCTCCGCCTCGTCGGCCACGAGGGAGGCCGCGGCGGCCACGACAGCCAGGGCGAGGACCGCGGCGCGGGCCCACGGCCCGTCCCACGTCGTCGCGACGGCGATGCCGGCGCTGACCAGCAGCACGGCGCCCACGACGAGCAGCACCTGCGGCGGCCGCGCGAACTGCTGGTCCACGACCGCCTCCTTCCCGGTCGTCGAGGCGTCCTCACCGTAGGGCGGCTCCCCGGACCGGGCACCCGGGGTCAGCGCTCGTGCGAGTACCGAGCAAGGCGTTCCCGCGGCGGAGCTTGACCGGACGGGTACGCGCCATCGACGCGGTCTCAGCAGTAGTCGCAGCGGCCGCCGGCCGGAAGTGCCATGCCGTGGATCGGGCACGGCCGGCGTGGCGGCTGAGGGGCAGCGGCCGACTTCTGGAGAGTTGTCCGCTGCGCCCCGGCGGAGAACGACTGCTTGGCGAGGTACAGGGATGTCATCTGCGGTGCCGCGTCCGCGGGGACGTCCTCGCAGTAGGCGCGGTAGCACGTGAGGCGATCGACGGCGGCCGCGTGCTGCCGCTCGGCGAAGGAGGCGAAGCCCCCCGGGTGCTCGTGGTTGACGTATCCCTCGCCTACGCCGCCGGTCCCCTTGCGCACGACGAGCGCTGACAGCGGCGGCTTGCCACCGGTGAGCGTGGCCGCTTGTACCGGTCCGAGCACCTTGCCGATCCACTGGCCGAGCATCATGCGGGTCCGGTAGCCGGTCGTGTCGAAGAGCTGCTCGGCCAACTGGTCGTACGTGATCGAGGCGCCGTACGTCGCGGCAACCTTCTCCAGGACGGGTTGAGCTGCCTCCACCCAAGCGGCCACTGCCACGTGCCAGGCGACCTTCTTCATGGGCTCGGAGTCGTGCCACGTGCCGGGCGCCACTGTCATCACCGCACTCCAGTCGTCATGGATGGTGGTCCTCTCCTCGCGGTCGGCCAGCTTGGCACCGATGTGCGCCTCACGGTCGGGCTCGATGGCTCGCCGGTCAGCGCATCTGGCCGACCCAGGCGACGGCTTCGCGCGCTTGCTGACGCCGGCGCTCGTAGGTGGCGCCGAGCACGAGCAGCAGCAGCCCCGCCGTCCCGAGGGTCACCCAGCGGGGCAGCAGCGGCGCGTAGGGCGCCAGCCGGCCGACGGTCACGAAGGCCAGCGCCCCGGCGCCCACGACGAACGGGGCCTGCCGATGGGCGATGGTGCCGACGATGACGAGCGCGCAGGCGGCCACGACGACGGGCACGAGGCGCAGCGCCGTCGGTTCCACGACGACGACGAACGCCGAGGGGATCAGCGCGACGCCGGCGGCCGCGCCCTCCGCGGCCCACGACGGCGCACCCGAGCGCAGGGCGGGCAGCGCGAGCACCAGCAGGCCGACGGCGGCCGGGAGCGTGTAGGCCTCCGGTGTCTCCACACCGGCTCCGCCGACGGCGATCCACGAGGCGACCACCAGATCGGCTACGGCGGCCACGGCGACCGGTCGGCGGCGGGCGGTCAGCGCATAGCAGCCGGCGGCGACGCCCACGACGCCCAGCTGCAGGCCGACCTGGCCCCACGCCTCGGCGGAGGCGGTGGTCGCGCCGGCGGTGAGCCCGACGAGCGCCCCGACGGAGGCAGCGACGAGCTCTTCCGGCCGACCGCGGCGCGCGATCGCGACGGCGAAGGCCCCGGCCGAGAGCAGGGCCAGGAGCAGGCCGGCCACCGGCGCGGCGAGCAGGTCGTCGGCGTGCGCGAGCAGGACCGCGGCGGGCGGAGCCAGCAGAGCCGCGGCGCACGCGGTCGAGCGCAGTGCGGGGAGCCGGACGGAGGCCACCACCGCGGGCAGCGTCGCGGCCAGGGCGACCACGGCGAGCTCCCCGTAGCGCTCCGCGTCCGCCAGCAGGCCGCCGTGCACCACGACCAGGGCCGTGCCGGCGGCGACGGCCGGGGCGACGAGGGCGAGCCGGTCCGCGAGCAGCGCGGCGGCCATGAGCAGGCCCAGGCCGAGCGCGGCCGCGATCCACCAGCCCGAGCCCCCGGCGTGCTGCAGGGAGCCCGCCAGGGACAGCCCGGTCGCCACGCCGACCGCACCCGGCGCCGTCCAGGACGGCGGCCCGGCGGGTGGCTGCGCCCGGACGAAGCCCAGGGCGCAGGCGCCGGTCACGATCAGGATCCCGGTGGCCGCCCAGGACGCGAACGCGTCCGGTCCGGCGGCCAGCGCGAGCCCGCGCAGCACCCCGGCTGCTCCTGCGAGGCCGGCGAGCGTCCGGGCGAGCGGCACGAGCCCGGGGCGCAGGCGCTGCGCCGCCGCGAGGTCGGCAGCCGCGAGGGCGAGGGCGGCGGCGACCCCGGCAGGCCCGGTGACGAGGTCCCCGCCCAGCAGGAGGAACGGCAGCGGCTGGGCGACCAGCAGGGTGGTCAGCGGCCAGACGACCGTCGTGCGGGTGGCGCGGCCGAGGACCACGGTCGCGAGGACGACGACGGCGCACGAGATCGACCACCAGTGCCGGAGCGGCACCTCCTCCAGGGCGAACAGCCCGCGCGCCCGCGCCGCACCCAGGTCCACCGCCAGCAGCGCGGCGCCCGCGGCGGCCAGCGCCTCCTCGGTCGCGCGCAGCCCGCGCCGCGCCGCCCACGCCGAGCAGCCGCAGGTCAGCGCCGTGACGGTGAGCATCAGCCCGGCCTGGAAGACCAGGCCCAGCCGCGTCCAGGCGACGGCGACGAACGCCAGGGCGGCGGTCACCAGCAGCAACGCGCCCAGGCCGACCAACACCTGCTGCGGGCTCAGCCGGCGCGGCGGGCGGCGCGGTGGCGCGGCCGGCGGGGGAGCGGCCGGCGGTACCGGCGGTGGGGCCCACGCCGGCGACCCGGTGGGAGGCGGCGCCGCCACCACCGGCGGCCGGCCGGGTGCGGCCGCGCGCAGCGAGGCGAGCAGGGCGTCCCGGTCGCGGGCCAGCTCGGTGAGCGTCGACCCGATGCGGGCCACCACCAGCGCCGCGTGCGCCGCGGCCGGCAGTCCGCACGCCGGGCACGGCCCGGCACCGACGTCCCCCGTCGGCCGGCCGCAGACGGGGCAGCCCGGCCCCCACGTGCCCGTTCCCCGTCCCATGCCCGCATCCTGGCCAGTCGGCGGCACCCGCGGGGTGCCCGTCCGCAGAACACGCCCGAGCGGGCGATGCCACCGATGTCACCCCGGAAACGCATCGGTGATCCCGGCGCGAGCGCCTACCCTGGGTTCAGTGATCACGACGACCGGCCTCGAGCTCCGGGCCGGCGCCCGCATCCTCATCAGCGACGCCACGCTGCGCGTGCAGCCCGGTGACCGCATCGGTCTGGTCGGGCGCAACGGCGCCGGCAAGACCACCACCCTCACCACCCTCGCCGGCGAGCGCATCCCGCACGCCGGCAAGGTGGAGGTCACCGGCGAGCTGGGCTACCTGCCGCAGGACCCGCGCAGCGGCGACCTCGACATCACCGCCAGCGACCGGGTGCTCTCCGGGCGCGGCCTGGACGTGCTGCGCAACCAGCTGGTCAAGGCGCAGATCGCCATGGCCGAGCCGGCCGACGACGCCGAGCGGGACAAGGCCGTCCGCCGCTACGGCCGGCTCGAGGACCAGTTCGCCGCGCTCGGCGGGTACGCCGCGGAGAGCGACGCCGCCCGCATCTGCACCAACCTCGGCCTGCCCGACCGGGTGCTCGCCCAGCCGCTGCGCACCCTCTCCGGTGGTCAGCGCCGCCGCGTCGAGTTGGCCCGCATCCTGTTCTCCGACGCCGAGACGCTGCTGCTCGACGAGCCGACCAACCACCTGGACGGCGACTCGATCACCTGGCTCAAGGGGTTCCTGGCCAGCCACAAGGGCGGCCTGATCGTCATCAGCCACGACGTCGAGCTGCTCGACGCCGTCGTCAACAAGGTGTGGCACCTCGACGCCAACCGGGCCACCGTCGACATCTACAACCTCGGCTGGAAGCCCTACCTCGCCCAGCGCGAGACCGACGAGCGCCGGCGCAAGCAGGAGCGCGCCAACACCGAGCGCAAGATCGACACGCTCACCGCCCAGGCGGACAAGATGCGGGCCAAGGCCACCAAGGCCAAGGCCGCGAAGAGCATGGACAAGCGGGCCGAGCGGCTGGCTGCCGGCCTCGCCGACGTCCGCGTGCAGGACAAGGTCGCCAAGCTGCGCTTCCCGACGCCGGTCGCCTGCGGCAAGACCCCGCTCACCGCGGAGGGGCTGTCCAAGAGCTACGGCTCGCTGGAGATCTTCACCGACGTCGACCTGGCGGTGGACCGCGGGACGCGGGTCGTCGTCCTCGGGCTGAACGGTGCGGGCAAGACGACGCTGCTGCGGATGCTGGCCGGCACCGAGCTGCCCGACACCGGCGAGGTCAAGGCCGGGCACGGGCTGCGGGTGGGCTACTACGCGCAGGAGCACGAGACCATCGACATGGACCGCTCGCTGCTCGAGGTGATGCGGTCCGCGGCCCCGGACAGCACGGACACCGAGCTGCGGCGGATCCTCGGCGCCTTCCTCTTCTCCGGCGAGACCGTCGACCAGCGCGCCGGCACGCTCTCCGGCGGTGAGCGCACCCGCCTGGCCATGGCCACGCTGGTCATCTCGGGGGCCAACGTGCTGCTCCTCGACGAGCCGACGAACAACCTGGACCCCGCCAGCCGGGAGCAGGTGCTCGAGGCGCTGCGCACCTACACCGGCGCGATCGTGCTGGTCACGCACGACGAGGGCGCGGTGCGGGCGCTGGACCCGGACAAGGTGATCCTGCTGCCCGACGGCACCGAGGACGCCTGGAGCGAGGAGCTCGCGGACCTGGTCGAGCTCGCCTGAACCCGCGACTCGTCCGCGTCCTCGATCACCCGTCCGTCACCAGGCCGACCAGGGTGTCCAGGGTCAGGCGGGCGACCTCACCGCGGTGGGCCACCAACCACTGAGCGGCACGCTCCCTGCGGACGTCCGACACCGCCTTGCCGATGTTCAGGGCCAGGTCCGGGAGCGCGACGTACGGCGTCGCGAGCTGCTCGGACCCGATCTCGGCCGACAGCGAGCAGACCTCGTTCGCCAGGTCGAGCGAGCGGCCGCTCGTCATGTCCGAGAACTGCTCCATGCGGTAGTTGCCGAGCATCTTCCCGATCAGCCACACGGTGTCGCCGGTGTCCGGGTCGGGGAGCCGGAGCAGCACGCCGGCGCTGAACTGCGGCTGCTCGGACAGGCTGTTCTGCAGCAGCGCGGTGAACCAGGGCCAGCCGACCGCCATGGAACGCGCGGATCCCAGGCTCACGGCACGATCAGCGCCGCTCAGCATGTGCAGCGGAAAGTCGAAGTCCTGCAGCCAGCACGTCGCGACGAGGAAGTCCGTCCCGCTCAACGGCAGCCAGTAGACCGAGATCATCGCCTCGGGGCTGGCGTGCTTAACCAGCTCGAGGTAGCCAGGCGTCTGTCGTACCCACTCGTCCTCGCCGACCTGTGCGAAGTCCCCGGCCAGCGGTGTGGTGGGCGAGATGAACCTGCGCATGACGTCCCCTGCTCCCGGTCGTCGGGTCGCGGTGCGACGACGGTAGGAGCGGCACCGCTCGACGTCCGTGCTTCGTCGAACGCTCGACGCCGACCTGGCCCCTGCACGGCGTGCCGTGTGCGGTCCGTGCCGGAGCGACGTCGGCCGACGGGGCTCATCCGCCTGGCTCGATCTCGCGTGGCCGCACCCGGGTGGCTGGGTGATCATGGGTTGCCAAGGGGCCGCGGTCAGCGGGACGGCGGCGCCACAGGGACAGCCATCACCCGTGCACGTGCGCGTCGGCCGACGCGTCCGGCCGGCGGCTGACACGGAGGGGAGCCATGGCCGACTCGAGCACTGCGGACCTGGGCAAGGGCAAGCGGATCACCGGGGGCGACCGGAGCACGCTCGCCGACGAACTGCGCAAGCGCTACGACGGCGGCGAGAGCATCCGCTCGCTGGCGGAGTCGACCAAGCGCTCCTACGGCTTCGTGCACCGGCTGCTCTCCGAGTCCGGCGCCACCCTGCGCAGCCGCGGTGGGGCCAACCGGAACACCAAGAAGGCGTGAGCGGGGCGAGCGCACCCGAGGGCTTCGTCCGCACCGCCCAGGACGGCGCCGTCCTCACCGTCACCCTCGACCGTCCCGACCAGCTCAACGCCCAGACGCCGGCCACGTGGTCGGCGCTGGCCGCGGTCGGCGACGCGCTGACCGACGACGTCCGCGTGGTCGTGCTGCGCGGCGAGGGCCGGTCGTTCTCCGCCGGCCTGGACCGCAGCATGTTCGACCCGGCGCCCGGGACCGGGGGCGGCCTGGGCGACCTCGGACGCCGTCCGACGGCCGAGGCCGAGGAGCAGATCCGGGAGTACCAGCGGGGGTTCCGCTGGCTGCGCTCGCCCGGCATCGTCTCCGTCGCCGCCGTCCAGGGGCACGCCATCGGGGCCGGCTGCCAGCTGGCCCTGGCCTGCGACCTGCGCGTGCTCGCCGAGGACGCGCAGCTGCGGCTGCCCGAGCCCACCCTCGGCCTGGTGCCCGACCTGACCGGCACCAGCACCCTGGTGGAGCTGGTCGGCTACTCGCGGGCGATGGAGATCTGCCTGACCGGCCGGCCGGTCGGTGCCGCCGAGGCGCACGCGATGGGCCTGGCCAACCTCGTCGTCCCGCGCGAGCAGCTCGACGACGCCGTCACCCGGCTGACCCAGGCCCTGCTCGCCGTGCCGGCCGGTGCGTCCCGGGCCACCGCCGCGCTGGTGCGATCCGCGGTGCGCAACGACCCCGAGACCCAGGACGCCGCCGAGCGGGCGGCGCAGGTGCTCCGCCTCCGGGAGCTCGCCGGCGGCTGACCGTCGGTGGTCGGTGGCACGCTGTCCCGGCGGGGCCCTCCGGCCCCGCCGGAACAGCGCCGTGACGCGTGGTGTTGGCCGGGACGCCGGCACCGCGCGCGGCGCGGCAGAGGGAGGCACGGCACGTGGAGGCACAGCCATGAGCTCGCCCATGACCTCCATGGCGGCGATGCGGTCGTTCCGCCGCGACCCGTCGGTCGTCGGGCGGAAGCTCCCCCCGGGCACCGTGCGCCGCATCCTCGGCGTGGCCCGCCCGTACCGCCGCGACCTCGCGTTCTTCCTCGCGCTGGTCATCGGCTCCTCCCTCATCGGCGTCGTCACCCCGCTGCTGGCCGGCGACATCGTCAACCGCATCGCCTCGCTCGAGGGCACCTCCGCCGGCATCGTCCGGATCGCACTGCTCATCGCGGGCCTCGCGGTCGTCGACGCCGCCATCTCGCTGGCCACGCGGTGGTACTCCGCCCGCATCGGCGAGGGGGTCATCTACGACCTGCGCAGCCAGGTGTTCGCGCACGTGCAGCGGATGCCGGTCGCCTTCTTCACCCGCACCCAGACCGGGGCGCTGGTCAGCCGGCTGAACAACGACGTCGTCGGTGCCCAGCAGGCGTTCACCTCGACGCTGTCCGGGGTGGTCTCGAACGTCATCGGCCTGGTGCTCACCGCCGGCGTCATGCTCACCCTGTCCTGGCAGATCACGTTGCTCTCGCTCGCGCTGGTACCGCTGTTCGTGCTGCCGGCCCGGCGCATCGGCAGCCGGCTGCAGGACATCACCCGGGAGTCCTACGAGCTCAACGCGTCGATGAACGCGACGATGACCGAGCGCTTCAACGTCGCCGGCGCGCTGCTCGTGAAGCTGTTCGGCCGGCCCGAGGCCGAGGAGCGGTCGTTCAGCGGCCGCGCCGCCCGCGTGCGCGACATCGGCGTGCTGTCGGCGATGTACGGCCGGTTCTTCTTCACCGCGCTCACGCTGGTCGCCGCGCTCGCCACCGCGCTGGTCTACGGGCTCGGTGGCTGGCTGGCGTTCACCGGCTCGCTGAGCCCCGGCGACGTCGTCGCGCTGGCCCTGCTGCTGTCCCGGCTCTACGGGCCGCTGACCGCGCTGGCCAACGTCCGCGTCGACGTCATGAGCGCGATGGTCAGCTTCGACCGCGTCTTCGAGGTGCTCGACCTGCCGCCGATGATCCGCGAGGCCGAGGACGCCGTCCCGGTGCCCGCGGACGACCGGTCGATCGAGTTCGAGCACGTCTCGTTCAGCTACCCGGCGGCCGAGGACGTCTCGTTGCCGTCACTGGAAGAGGTGTCGCTGCCCGAGCACGGCGGCCCCGTCGACGTGCTGCACGACGTCTCCTTCCGGGTCGAGCCCGGGGCGCTGGTCGCGCTGGTCGGTCACTCCGGCGCCGGCAAGTCGACCGTCGCGAGCCTGGTCTCCCGGCTCTACGACGTCACCGGCGGCGCGGTGCGGGTCGGCGGGGTCGACGTCCGCTCCGCGACGCTCGCCTCACTCCGCGACGCCATCGGGGTGGTCAGCCAGGACGCGCACCTCTTCCACGACACGATGCGCGGCAACCTGCTCTACGCCCGCCCGGAGGCGACGGAGGAGGAGCTGTGGGCGGCGCTGGACGGGGCGCACATCGCCGACCTCGTCCGCGCGCTGCCCGACGGCCTGGACACCGTCGTCGGCGACCGCGGGCACCGGCTCTCCGGCGGCGAGAAGCAGCGGCTGGCCATCGCGCGGGTGCTGCTCAAGGCGCCGGGCATCGTCATCCTCGACGAGGCCACCGCGCACCTGGACAGCGAGTCCGAGGCGGCCGTGCAGCGGGCCCTCGACGCCGCGCTGACCGGCCGGACCTCGCTGGTCATCGCGCACCGCCTCTCCACGGTGCGCAACGCCGACCAGATCCTCGTCATGCACGGCGGTCGCATCGTGGAGTCGGGCACGCACAGCGAGTTGCTGGCGCTCGGGCGCCGCTACGCGGACCTGCACCGCACCCAGTTCGCCGACGGCGAGCGTCGAACGGTCGGCGCGGCCTGACCACTACCGTCACTTCCGTGACATCCGCGCATCCGCACGACGCCCAGATCCGATCCCTCTACGCCGCGTACATCGACGGGTGGAACCGGCGGAGCGGCGCAGCGGTGGCGGCCTGCTTCGCCGACGACGGCGACATCATCGGCTACGACGGCACCCACCACCACGGCCGGCTGGCGATCGCCGCCGACCTGCGGCAGATCTTCGGCAGCCACCAGACGGCCGCCTACGTGGCGGTCATCCGCTCGGTGCGGGCCGTCGCCCCGGGGACGGCGCTGCTCATCGCCCACGCCGGGATGCTGCCGCCGGGTGCGGACGACGTCGAGGACCGGTTCCACACCGTGCACACCCTCGTCGCCGTGGACGAGGGCCGCGGCCGGTGGCGCATCCAGCTGCTGCAGGCGACCCCGGCCGCCTGGCACCAGCACCCCGAGGCCCGTGACGCCCTGACCGAGGAGCTGCGCGGCCTGCTGACCCCCGGCTGACGGGGCCCGGCCGGCCCGGGGTGAGCCGCACCGGAGGACGTGCAGCCGCGTCGGGTCGCGGCTGCACGTCGGCGCAGGCGGCTGCACCCCGCCCGGCAGCCGCTCGGGATCAGCCGCCGCGCACCAGGCTGTCGACGGTGAGGTCGTCGGACCGGGTGACCGAGGCCCGACCGCCGGTGCGGGCCACGTCGGCCACCACGCCGCCCGAGACGTTGAGCGCCACCTCGAGCTCGCTCGGCGGGCCGACGGCGAGCACCTCGTAGGGCGCCTCGAGCGGCTGCCCGTCGACGGTCAGCTCACCGGGGGTGCCGCCGACGTAGCTGGCCACCACCACCCGGATCCCGTCGATCTCGATGGCCTCGGCACCCGCTCCGCGCAGCTCCTGGATGGCGTCGAGCAGGATGGCCGGGGTCACCGCGCCGTCCGGGTCGTCGATGACCAGCCGCAGGCCCGGCCCGCTCGCCGGCAGGGTGCCGTTGAGGATGCCGATCGCCTCGGCCCGCCGCTGGGCCTCGGCGAGCGCGGAGCCGGACTGGGTCCGCCCCCCGCTGAGCTCCTCCACGGCCTGCTCGCGCTCGCTCAGCTGCTGGCGCAGCTGCTCCTCGCGGGTGTCCAGCTCGTCGAGGATCCGCACCAGGTCGTCCTCGGTGGCGCCGGTGATGTCCTCCTCGCCGGTGCTGCGGATCTGCACCACGAGGCCGAAGCCGAGTGCCAGCGCGAGCGCGGCCGTGACGACGGCGGACACCGCGCGGTTCCACCGCGGCCCGGCGGACGGCGCCGAGGGCGCCGGGGTGGGCTCCTCGGCGGTCGCCTCCGCTTCTGGCGCCACCTCGGTACCGGGCGCTGCCGGGTCGTCGGACGGCTCGCTCATCGCGGGCCAGGATAGTCGGCGGGTGCAGTGGTCCCGGTCCGTCCGCCCGGGGACCGCCGCTCAGCCGACGGCGGCGTCGTACCGGTCGAGCAGGACCGCGGCGATGCGGGCGTCGGGCAGCAGGGGAGCGGTGACCAGGTCCGCGCCCGCGCCGGCCAGCTTGTCGTGGAAGTGCCCGGGTGCCAGCAGGTAGGACGCCAGGACGACGCGCTCGACGCCGGCCGCACGCGCCGCGGCGACGGCGTCGGGCACGGGCGGCTGCGCGGCCGAACCGTAGCCGGTGGTGACCGGGCCGGCCCACGAGCGCTGCAGCAGGGCGGCGGTGTCCTCGACGTCGGCGACCGAGCGCGGGTCGCTGGACCCCGCGGCAGCCAGGACGACGGCGGTGCGTCGGTCGGCCGGGTCGGCGCCGGCCTCGACCAGCCGGTCGTGCAGGACGGCGGCCAGCCGCGGGTCCGGGCCCAGCGGTCGCGCGGCCACGGCGCCCTCCGCGTCGGCCACGGCACCCGCGATGTCGACGTGCACGTGGTAGCCGCCGGACAGCAGCAGCGGCACCACCACCGCCGGCCGGCCCTCGGCGGCCAGTCCGGCCACGACGTCGACCACGGTGGGCGGCTGCACGTCGACGAAGGCGGCCGTCGTGACCAGGCCGGGGCGGGCCTCCCGGGCGGCCAGCGCGAGCTCGGCGACGAGCCGCCGTCCGGCCGGGTTCCGGGTCCCGTGCGCGCAGGCGACGAGGACCGGGGCGTCGCTCACAGGGCGCGGGTCAGGCCGCCGTCGACCGGGAGCATCACGCCGGTCAGGTAGGAGGCGGCGGGGGAGAGGGCGAAGGCGGCGATCCGGCCGAACTCCTCCGGTCGGCCCACCCGGCGCAGCGGGATGCCGGCCTCGGTGCGGGCGCGCGCCGCGGCGGGATCGCCGGAGGCGGCCTCGAGCTCGGCGATCCGGTCGGTGGCGATCGTGCCGGGCAGCAGCCCGAAGACGCGGATCCCCCGGGGCCCGAGCTCGTCGGCCAGCGCCTTGGCGGTCATGGCCAGGCCGGGGCGCAGGCCGTTGGAGATGGCCAGGTGGCCCAGCGGCTGGCGCACCGAGATGGAGAGCACGAAGCCGATCGCGGAGCCCTCGCCCAGGTGCGGCACCAGGGCCCGGACCAGCCGCAGCGGCCCGAGGAGCACATTCTCGACCCCGGACCGCCAGTGGTCCTCGCTGACCTGCAGGACGCCCCCGGGTGCGGGGCCGCCGACGCTGATCAGCACGCCGTCGATCCGGTCGAGCCGGTCGCCGGCCTCGGCGACCAGCCGCTCGGCGGCATCGGCGTCACCCAGGTCGGCGGCGACACCGGAAGCCGCCGGCTCCCCGCCGAGGGAGGCGACGGCGGCGTCGACGGACTCGGAGGACCGCGAGCTGATCAGCACGCGGGCCCCGTCGTCGACCAGGGCCCGGGCGGTCGCCAGCCCCAGCCCCCGGCTCGCGCCGGTGAGCAGGAAGCCGCGACCGCCCAGGCCCAGATCCATGACGCAGCCCCGATCAGGCGGCCGTGCCGCGCAGCGAGCGCAGGACGTACTGCATGATCCCGCCGTTGCGGTAGTAGTTCGCCTCGCCGGGGGTGTCGATCCGGACCCGCGCCTCGAAGGTGATCGGAGCACTCGACTCCGACGTCGCCTCGACCTTCACGGTGCGGGGCACGGTGCCGTCGTTCAGCGCCGTGATCCCGGTGATCGTGAACTCCTCGTCGCCGGTCAGGCCGAGGGACTCGCGGTCCTGGCCCTCGGGGAACTGCAGCGGCAGCACGCCCATGCCGATGAGGTTGGAGCGGTGGATGCGCTCGTAGCTCTCGGCGATGACCGCCTTGACGCCCAGCAGCGCCGTCCCCTTGGCCGCCCAGTCGCGCGACGAGCCCGAGCCGTACTCCTTGCCGGCCAGCACGACCAGCGGGATGCCGGCGTCGATGTAGGCGCGCGAGGCGTCGTAGATCGTCGTCGTCTCGCCGGTGAGGTGGTTCTTGGTGACGCCACCCTCGGTGCCGGGGACCAGCTGGTTGCGCAGCCGGATGTTGGCGAAGGTGCCGCGGATCATGACCTCGTGGTTCCCGCGGCGCGAGCCGTAGGAGTTGAAGTCGCGACGGTCCACGCCGTGCTCGCGGAGGTACGTGCCCGCGGGGCTGTCGGCCTTGATCGAGCCGGCCGGCGAGATGTGGTCGGTGGTCACCGAGTCGCCGAGCACCGCCAGGGTGCGGGCGCCGGTGATGTCCTCGACCGGGGACGGCTCGGCCGGCATGCCCTCGAAGTACGGAGGACGCCGCACGTAGGTGCTGTCCTCGGCCCACTCGAAGGTGTCACCGGTCGGCGTGGGCAGGTTCTGCCACTGCTCGGTGCCGGCGAACACGTCCTGGTAGCTGTCGCCGAACTGCTCGGCGGAGACGGCGTGGTCGATGACCCGCTGGACCTCCTGCGGGGACGGCCACAGGTCGCGCAGGTAGACGTCGTTGCCGTCGGCGTCCTGGCCGAGCGGGTCGTTGTTCAGGTCGACGTCCATGGAGCCGGCCAGGGCGTAGGCGATGACCAGCGGCGGCGAGGCCAGGTAGTTCATCTTGACGTCGGGGTTGATCCGGCCCTCGAAGTTGCGGTTGCCGGAGAGCACCGAGACGACGGCGAGGTCGGCCTCGTTGACCGCGTTCGACACCGGCTCCGGGAGCGGGCCGGAGTTGCCGATGCAGGTCGTGCAGCCGTAGCCGACCAGGTAGAAGCCCAGCTTCTCCAGGTACGGGGTGAGCTCGGCCTTCTCGTAGTAGTCCATGACGACCTTCGACCCGGGGGCCAGCGTCGTCTTCACCCACGGCTTGCTGGTCAGCCCGCGCTCGACGGCGTTCTTCGCCAGCAGCGCCGCGCCGATCATGACCTGGGGGTTGGACGTGTTGGTGCACGAGGTGATGGCGGCGATCACGACGTGGCCGTGGTCGATCTCGGTCTCCGTGCCGTCCTCCATGACCACGCGGGTCGGCTTGGACGGGCGGTCGCCCACCGAGGTGGTGTCGTAGTGGTGCGGCTTGCCGGCCTCGCCGTTGCCGTGGGTCTCGGCGACGGGGTCCGACGCCGGGAAGGTCTCCGCGACGGCCTCGTCGACCGAGGAGGTGACGCCGTAGGGCTTCTCCTGCTGCGGGACGCCCGGCTTGCGGTCGTCGCCACCGGTCTCGTCGGCGGCGACGTACTCGCTGAGCGCCTCGCGGAAGGATGCCTTGGCGTCGGTGATGGCGACGCGGTCCTGCGGCCGCTTCGGGCCGGCGATCGAGGGGACGACGGTGCCGAGGTCGAGCTCGAGGTACTCGGAGAAGGCCGGCTCGCGGGACGCGTCGTGCCAGAGGCCCTGCTCCTTGGCGTAGGCCTCGACGAGCGCGACCTGCTCGCGCGAGCGGCCGGTGAGCTCGAGGTAGGTGATGGTCTCCTCGTCGATGGGGAACATCGCCGCGGTGGAGCCGAACTCCGGGCTCATGTTGCCGATCGTGGCGCGGTTGGCCAGCGGCACGGCCGAGACGCCCTCGCCGTAGAACTCCACGAACTTCCCGACGACGCCGTGCTGGCGCAGCATCTCGGTGATGGTGAGGACCAGGTCCGTGGCGGTGGCGCCGTCCGGCAGCTGGCCGAAGAGCTTGAAGCCCACGACGCGGGGGATGAGCATCGAGACCGGCTGGCCGAGCATCGCGGCCTCGGCCTCGATGCCGCCGACGCCCCAGCCCAGCACGCCCAGGCCGTTGACCATGGTGGTGTGCGAGTCGGTGCCCACGCAGGTGTCGGGGTAGGCGACGACGCGGTCACCCTCCTGCCGCGGGAAGATCACGCGGGCCAGGTGCTCGATGTTGACCTGGTGGACGATGCCGGTGCCCGGGGGGACGACCTTGAAGTCGCTGAAGGCGCCCTGGCCCCAGCGGAGGAACTGGTAGCGCTCGCCGTTGCGCTCGTACTCGATCTCGACGTTGCGCTGGAACGAGTCCTCGGTGCCGAAGATGTCGGCGATGACGGAGTGGTCGATGACCAGCTCGGCCGGGGCGAGCGGGTTGATCTTCTGCGGGTCGCCGCCGAGCTCGGCCATGGCCTCGCGCATGGTGGCGAGGTCGACGATGCAGGGGACGCCGGTGAAGTCCTGCATCACCACGCGCGCGGGGGTGAACTGGATCTCCTGGTCGGGCTCGGCCGACGGGTCCCAGTTCGCGATCGCCCGGATGTGGTCGGCGGTGATGTCGGCGCCGTCCTCGGTGCGCAGCAGGTTCTCCAGGAGGACCTTCAGGCTGAAGGGCAGCTTCTCGGAGCCCTCCACCGCGTCGAGTCGGTAGATGTCGTAGTCCGTGCCCTCGACCGTGAGCGTCGACCGGGCTCCGAAGCTGTCCTTGCTGGCTGCCACTCTTCTGCGCCTACCCCTCGATGGTTCGTCGCGGCTGGTTCGTCGCGCTCGTGTCCACCCCCGATCATCCCAGTCCGCGCAAACGGCCACCGGGTGAGGCGACCCTTACCGTGGGGGACGTGACCGGCGCCGTCCCCGAGCCCCTGCCCGAGTGGCTGACCACCGCCGCGCGGATCACCGTGCTCACCGGCGCGGGCATCTCCACCGACAGCGGCATCCCCGACTACCGCGGGCCCCAGGGCGTGTGGACCAGGGACCCCGACGCCGAGAAGCTCGTGACGCTCTCCTACTACCTGGCCGACCCGGACATCCGGCGCCGGTCGTGGCTGCGGCGGGCGGCGATGCACGACGCCGACCCGCAGCCCAACGCCGGCCACCGGGCGCTGGTCGACCTGGAGCGGCAGGGGAGGCTGCGGGCGCTGGTCACCCAGAACATCGACGGCCTCCACCAGGCGGCGGGCTCCGGCACCGACCTGGTGCACGAGATCCACGGCACCGTGCACGGGGTCGTCTGCACCGACTGCGGCGACCGGACGGCGATCGGCGAGGCGCTCGACCGGGTGGCCGCGGGCGAGCCCGACCCGGCCTGCCGCCGGTGCGGCGGCATCCTCAAGACGGCGACGGTCTACTTCGGCGAGATGCTGGACGAGCGGGTGGTGGAGGCGTGCACCGCGGCGGCCACCGACTGCGACGTGTTCCTGGCCGTGGGCACGTCGCTGCAGGTCTGGCCGGCGGCCGGCCTGGCGGAGATCGCCGTCCGCGCCGGCGCCCGGCTGGTGGTCGTCAACGCCCAGGAGACGCCCTACGACGACGTCGCCGACCTCGTCGTGCGGGAGCCGATCGGGACGTCGCTGCCCCGGCTGGTCCGCGCGTGACCCGCGAGGCGCTGCTCGCCCGCTACCGGGAGCTGGTGCTCGGCGAGCTGCCGCGCCGGGCGCGCACCGGGGGCTGGGTGGTGACCGCCGACCACTGCTTCGGGCGGATCGTGCTCGACCACGCCGTCGGCGGGCGCTGGTACGACGTGCTGGACCGGCGGCGCTCGCCGGCCTTCGCGCAGCTGAGCGACGACCAGCTCGCCGGCGCGGTGGCCCTGGCCGAGCGCGTGCTCGCCGAGGGCGACCCGCTGCTGCGCGAGCTGGACGCGCAGAGCCTGTCGTGGCGGGGCAAGCCCGCGAAGCGGGCGGAATGACGCTGCTCGTCGTCCACCTGGTGCTGGTGGCGGCCTACGCCGGGTTCCAGTGGACCGTGCGGGTGCTGGTCTACCCGCAGTTCGCGCGGGTGCCGCCGGCCGCGTTCGCCGCCTACGAGCGCGGCCACCAGCGGCTGGTGACCCGGGTGGTGGGGCCGCTGTTCGCCGGGCAGGGGATCACCACGCTGCTCCTGCTGGCGCGGCGCCCGGCCGGGGTGCCGCTCCTCCCGGTGCTCGCCGGGGCCGCGGCGCTGGCCGTCGTGCTGGCCGTGACGGCGCTCCTGGCCGTGCCGCTGCACCGGCGGCTCGACGGCGGCTGGGACGCCGGTGCCCACCACCGGCTGCTGCGCGTGGACGGCGTGCGCGTGGCCGCCGCGACGGCGGGCGTGGTCGCCGCGGCGTGGGCGGTCCTGGCGGCGTGACCCGCGCTCACCCGGCCGGACCGGGCCGCCCGTGGCAGCGTGCAGAGGTGCCACCGAACCCGGACGCCCTGCCCGAGGACCTCACCGCCGTGCTCGACGAGGTGGCCGCCGAGGCCCGCCCGCTCGCCGAGGACGACGACGAGGTGGCCGAGCCCGGTGCGGGGCCGGACCGCTTCGCCCTGGCGCTGTGCGAGCTCGACGGGACCGAGCACGTGGCCGGCGACGCCGACGTCGGCTTCCCGGTGCAGAGCGTCGTCAAGGTCTTCGCGCTGGCCGCCGCGCTGCAGCGGGTCGGCGAGGACGTCTGCCGCCGGGTCGGCGTCGAGCCCTCGGGCGACCCCTACGACTCGCTGGTCCAGCTCGAGCGGGAGCACGGGGTCCCGCGCAACCCGTTCATCAACGCCGGCGCCGTCGTCGTCTGCGACGTGCTCGTGGAGGCGACGGGGTCGGCCCGGGCGGCCACGGAGGCGGTGGCCGATCTGCTGTCCGGCCTCGTGGGCGAGCGGCTGGAGCCGGACGCCGAGGTGCTCGAGGGGGAGCGGTCCGGTGGCTCGATGAACCGGGCCATGGCCCACCTGATGCGCTCGTTCGACAATCTCACGCACCCGGTGGACGAGGTGGTGGACGCCTACGCCGAGCTCTGCGCGCTCACCGTGACCACCCGGCAGCTGGCCCGCGCGGCCCGGTTCCTCGCGAACGACGGAGTGGACCCGGACTCGGGGGAGCGGGTGCTGACCGAGCCTCTCGCCCGGCGGGTGAACGCGGTGATGATGACCTGCGGCACCTACGACGCGGCCGGCCAGTTCGCCTACGACATCGGCTTCCCGTGCAAGAGCGGGGTCGACGGCGCGGTGATGGGCGACGTCCCGGACCGCTTCGGGGTCTGCGCGTGGTCGCCGCCGCTGGACGCCGCGGGCAACTCCCGGGCCGGCCGGGCGGCGCTGCACCTGCTGAGCGAGCGGCTGGGCTTGTCCCTGCTGTGACCGGTCGGGCCAGGCGACTAGCGTGACCGCCACCACGTCGAGCGGCCGGTAGCACGCCGGCCGCGCACCTCCCGGGAGCCGGCCATGCGCGTGCCCTTGACCACCCGCGACTTCCTCGAGCGCGCCGAGCTGGTCTACGGCGACCGCACCGGCATCGTCGACGAGCCGGTCCAGCCGGCGCCCTCCCTGGGCGACGTGAGCTACGCCGAGGTCGCCCGCCGTGGCCGGGCGCTGCAGGCGGCGCTGGACGAGCTGGGCATCGGCGAGGGCGAGCGGGTGGCGATCGTCAGCCACAACGCCGCCCGGCTGCTGGAGGTGCTGCTCGCCGTCCCGTCGTCGGGCCGGGTGGCCGTGCCGATCAACTTCCGGCTCTCGCCCGAGGAGGTCGAGTACATCGTCGGCCACTGCGGCGCGCGGGTGCTCTTCGTCGACCCGGAGCTGGAGACCGCGCTCAAGGGCGTGACCGCCGAGCACCGGTTCGACACGGGGGAGGAGTACGAGCAGCTGCTCCGCTACGACGTGGAGCCGCGCGCGTGGGCCGAGCCGGACGAGGACGCCACCGCCACCATCAACTACACCTCGGGGACCACGGCGCGGCCCAAGGGCGTGCAGATGACCCACCGCAACCTGTGGATCAACGCGGTCACCTTCGGCATGCACATGCAGGTCAGCGACCGCGACGTCTACCTGCACACGTTGCCGATGTTCCACTGCAACGGCTGGGGCCTGCCGTACACGATGGCCGGGCTCGGGGCGAAGCAGGTCGTGCTGCGCAAGGTCGACGGCGCCGAGATCCTGCGCCGGGTCGAGCAGCACGGCGTCACGATGATGGCCGGCGCGCCCGCGGTCTGGAACGCCGTCCTCGAGGCCGCCGCCGACTGGGAGGGCGAGATCCCCGGCCGGGACAGGGTGCGCATCGTCGTCGCCGGTGCGCCGCCGCCGTCGAAGACCATCGCGCGGGTCGAGGCCGAGCTGGGCTGGGAGTTCAACCAGATCTACGGCCTCACCGAGACCGCCCCGCTGCTCACGATCAACCGCCCCCGGGCCGAGTACGACGACCTCGCGCCCGAGGAGCGCGCCAAGCGGCTGTCCCGCGCCGGTGTCCCCTCGCTGGGCACCCGCCTGTCGGTCAGCGACTCCGGCGAGGTGCTGGCCCGCAGCAACACCGTGCTGGCCGGCTACTGGGAGAACCCGGACGCCTCGGCCGAGGCGCTGGAGGGCGGCTGGTTCCACACCGGGGACGGCGGCACGATCGACGACGGCGGCTATGTGACCATCTCCGACCGCAAGAAGGACGTGATCATCACCGGCGGCGAGAACGTCTCCTCGATCGAGGTGGAGGACGTCGTGTTCAGCCATCCGGCGGTCGCGGAGGTCGCCGTCATCGGCGTCCCCGACGACAAGTGGGGCGAGATGGTCACCGCCATCGTCGTGCTCGCCGAGGGCGAGCAGGTGACCGAGGCCGACATCGTGGCGCACTGCCGCGGGAGGATCGCCGGCTACAAGATCCCCAAGCGGGTTGAGTTCCGGGACGAACTGGCCCGCACCGCGACCGGCAAGATCCAGAAGTTCAAGCTGCGCGAGTCCTTCTGGGAGGGCTCCGAGCGCCAGGTGAACTGAGGCGTCACCCGGCGGGGGAGCCTCACCCCTCGGGGTGAGGCTCCCTCAACGACGTCCCCCCGCGCACCGATGACCTCGGCAGCGGCATCTCCCCGGATGCCCGTCGTCGAGCAGTCGGAAGAGGTCGCGACGTGGACAGCGGAACCCCGGACAGCCGGATGCGGGCGGCCTGGCGCCGCTGCGCCCCGCGCGTGGGCGGGACGGCGCTCGCCGCCGCGGTCCTCGTCGGACTGACCCCGGCGGTCGCCGACGCGACCCCCCGCCGGCCCAGCGACAGCGAGATCGCCGGTGCGCAGTCGCGGGCCGACGCCGTGGGCGCCCGCATCGGGGAGCTCAACGGCCGGCTGGCCACCGCGCAGGCCGAGCTGGACAGCGCCCGGACCGGGGCGCTGCTCGCGCTCGACGAGTACCAGGCCACCGAGGCCGCCGCCGTGGCCGCACGCGAGCAGGCCGACGCCGCCGCGGCCGAGGTCGAGCGTGCGACCGCCGAGCTCGGCGTCGCCCGCGACGACGTCGTCGCCTTCGCCCGCCGCAGCTACATGGAGGGCAGCACCAGCCCCGGCGCCAGCGCGCTGCTCACCGCGGGCACCCCCGCGCAGCTGATCGAGCGCGCCGCGCTGCTCGACGCCGCCGGCACGCACCGCACCGACGTGCTGGGCCGGGTCACGGTGCTGCAGGAGGAGGCCACCGCGGCCGAGGTCGTCGCCCGCACCGCGGCCGTCGAGGCCGACGCGCTGCAGCAGCAGGCCGAGCAGCAGCTGGCGGCGGCGACGGCGGCCGAGGTCTCCGCGCGTGCGCAGCAGGCCCAGGTCGCCTCGGAGCAGGCTGCCGTGCAGGCCGAGCTGGACTCAGCGCAGCAGGAGCTCAGCACCCTGGTCGGCGCCCGCGCCGCGGCCGACAAGGCCGCTGCCGAGCAGGCCGCCGCCCAGCGGGCCGCCGCGCAGCGGAGCAGCGCGACCACCCGTGCGCCCGCTCCGGCGGCGCCCGGCACGACCACGCCGTCGAACCCCGCTCCTGCACCCGCGCCTGCTCCCGCTCCCGCGCCCGCTCCGCGCCCGGCCCCGGTCGTCGTGCCGGCCGGCCCGGGCTCGGCGTCGGCCGCGCAGACGGCCATCGCCGCGGCCCGCGGCTACATCGGCACCCCGTACGCCTGGGGCGGCGGCGGCTGGTGGGGACCCGGCCGCGGCCAGGACCCCGATGCCCACGTCATCGGGTTCGACTGCAGCGGGCTGACCCAGTACGCCTACAAGCAGGCCGGCATCTCCATCGCCCGCAACAGCCGGGCCCAGTACGACGAGTCGCCCAAGGTCGCACGGGGGTCGCTGCAGCCCGGCGACCTGGTCTTCTGGGCGACCGACGTGAGCCGGCCCTCGACGATCCACCACGTCGCCATCTACCTCGGCGGGGACCGCATCCTCGAGGCGCCGGAGAGCGGCAAGACCGTCCGCGAGACGGCGATGCGCTGGGGCGGGTACATCGGAGCGGTGCGCCCCTCGGCCTGAACCGGCCGGGGCACCGCGGGAGGCGAGGCGTCGGGCAGCCACGGGGGGAGCTGCCCGACGCACGGATCAGGCTAGCAGCCGGCCGGCGCCACGGGCAGGCATCGCGCGCCGTTCCCTCGTCCGTCCCGGAGCGGCCCCGGGGCCGGTCACGGCTTCCAGGTGACGTCCAGGAAGGTGTAGGACACTGGCGTCCGGGACGGCTGCGCCGCCCCGCCGACGGCTCCCTGTCCGGGGCCGCGGCCCGGCACGACCAGGGAGCCCCGTGACGAGCGCTGCCAGCACGCCGACCGAGAACCCGACCGCGCCCGCCGGCGCCCCGGTCCCGCCGTCGGTCGACGCCGCCCGGCTGGAGCGGGTGCTGTTCGAGATCAAGCGGGTCATCGTCGGCCAGGACCGGCTCGTCGAGCGGATGCTCGTCGCCCTGCTGGCCCGCGGCCACGTGCTGCTCGAGGGCGTGCCGGGCGTCGCGAAGACCCTCGCCGTCGAAACCCTCGCCACCGCCGTCGGCGGGAAGTTCGCCCGCCTGCAGTTCACGCCCGACCTGGTGCCGGCCGACATCATCGGCACCCGCATCTACAAGGCCGGCCAGGACGCTTTCGACACCGAGCTCGGCCCGGTGTTCGCCAACTTCGTGCTCACCGACGAGATCAACCGGGCCCCGGCCAAGGTGCAGTCGGCCCTGCTGGAGGTCATGGCCGAGCGGCAGGTCTCCATCGGCGGCGTGACCCACCCGCTGCCCGACCCGTTCCTCGTGCTCGCCACCCAGAACCCGATCGAGTCCGAGGGCGTGTACCCGCTGCCGGAGGCCCAGCGGGACCGGTTCCTCATGAAGGTGCTCGTGGACTACCCGAGCTCCGAGGAGGAGCGGGAGATCATCTACCGGATGGGCTCCGAGCCGCCCGTGGCCGAGACGGTGCTCGGGCCCGACGAGCTCCGCCGGCTGCAGCGGACCGCCTCGCAGGTCTTCGTGCACCACGCGCTGGTCGACTACGTCGTCCGCCTGGTGGTCGCCACCCGCACGCCCCGCGAGCACGGCATGGAGGACGTCGCCACGTGGGTGTCCTACGGCGCGAGCCCGCGGGCCTCGCTGGGGCTGATCGCCGCCAGCCGCGCGCTGGCGCTGGTGCGCGGCCGGGACTACGTGCTGCCGCAGGACGTCCTGGACATCACCGCCGACGTGCTCCGGCACCGGCTGGTGCTCTCCTACGACGCGCTGGCCGACGGCGTGCCGGCCGACCACATCGTCAAGCGGATCGTGCAGACCGTGCCGCTGCCGCAGGTGGCCCCGCGGCAGAACGCCGGCGGCTTCGGTCCCGGCGCGGGCGGTGGGCCGCAGGTGCCGCAGTTCGGCCCGCCGCAGGGGCCGCCGATGCAGCCCGGCCAGGGCGTTCAGGGTCAGGGCGTGCCGCAGGGCCAGGGCGCGACCGCCTACGGCGCGTCGAGCCAGGGTCCGCACGTCCCGGGCGGCCCGGCGTCCAACGGGCACGGACCCCACCCGGCGTGATCCGGCGCCGCCGCGGCGCGGACCCGACCCCGGTGGGCCCCGCGCACCCCGGCCTCCTGCTGCACGACGCCGGGCAGAGCCCCGGCGCCGACGGCGGTGCGCCGCCCCGGTTCACCGACGGCCCCGCCGACGTGCTGCTCCGCCGGCTGGAGCTGACCGTGCGCCGCCGGCTGGACGGGTTGCTGCAGGGCGACCACCTGGGGCTGGTGCCCGGCTCGGGCTCCGAGGCCGGTGACTCGCGCACCTACCACCCGGGCGACGACGTCCGGCGGATGGACTGGCCGGTCACCGCGCGCACCCAGGTGCCGCACGTGCGGGAGACCATCGCCGACCGCGAGCTCGAGACCTGGGCGGTGGTCGACCTCTCGGCCAGCCTCGACTTCGGCACCGCCAACTGCCAGAAGCGGGACCTCGCGATCGCTGGTCTGGCCGCGGTCGGGCACCTGACCGTGCACGGCGGCAACCGGCTGGGCGCGGTCGTGACGACGGGGGAGCAGGTGCTCCGCCACCCCGCCCTGCCGGGCCGGCTGGCCGCCGAGCGGCTGCTGCGCTCCGTCGTCGCCACCCCGCGGGCCGCCGGCGGGCGCCGCGGTGACCTGGCCGCGGCGCTGGAGACGCTCCGCCGGCCCGAGCGCCGCCGCGGGCTGGTCGTGGTGATCTCGGACTTCCTCGGCGACAGCGACTGGGAGCGGCCGCTGCGCGGCCTGGGCACCCGGCACGAGCTGCTGGCGATCGAGGTGGTGGACCCGCGGGAGCTCGAGCTGCCCGACGTGGGCCTGCTGACCGTCGTCGACCCGGAGAGCGGGCAGACGCTGGAGGTGCCGACCGGCAACGCCGAGTTCCGCGCGCGCTTCGCCCGGGGCGCGGCCGAGGAGCGGGCCCGGATCGCCGCCGGCCTGCGCCGGGCCGGGGCCGGTCACCTCCAGCTGCGCACCGACCGGGACTGGCTGATGGACGTCGTGCGGTTCGTCGGCGAGCGCCGCCGGGCCGGGAGCGGAGGAGCGTCCCGATGACCTTCCAGGCACCCCTGTGGCTGCTCGGCCTGCTCGTGGTGGCCGCGCTGGTCGCGTTCTACGTCGTGGTGCAGCTGCGCCGGAAGGCCTACGCGGCGCGGTTCACCAACGTCGCGCTGCTCGGGTCGCTGGTCCCCAAGCGGCCTGGCTGGCGCCGGCACGTCGCGTTCGGGATCGTCACGCTGGGGCTGGCCGCGCTCGTGGTGTCGCTGGCCATGCCGAGCACCGAGGTCCGCGTCCCGCGCGAGCGCGCGACGGTGATCATGGCCGTGGACGTCTCGCTGTCGATGGAGGCCCGCGACGTCGAGCCCAACCGCTTCCAGGCGATGCAGAAGGCGGCGAAGGAGTTCGTCGACGTCCTGCCCGAGCGGATCAACCTGGGGCTGGTGACCTTCGCCGGGACGGCGACCACGCTGGTGCCGCCGACCACCGACCGCGAGCAGGTCCGCGGCGCGATCGACAACCTCGACCTGGCCGAGTCGACGGCGATCGGCGAGGCGATCTTCACCTCGCTCACCGCCATCCAGAACTTCCAGGCGACCCTGGAGGACGCAGGCGAGGAGGCGCCCCCGGCGCGGGTGGTGCTCCTGTCCGACGGCTATCCGACGGTGGGCCGGGACGAGGGCCAGGCGATCGCCGCGGCGCAGGACGTGTCCATCCCGATCTCGACGATCGCGTTCGGCACCGACTACGGCACGCTCGACCTGGACGGCGACACGGTCCCGGTGCCGGTGGACCGGGCGACCCTGGAGCGGATCGCCGACGAGACCGGCGGCAGCTACAGCGAGGCGGCCAGCGCCGAGGAGCTCGAGGAGGTGTACGCGGACCTGGGCAGCCAGATCGGGTACACGACCGAGCCCAAGGACATCAGCTCGCGGTTCGTGCGCGGCGGCGTCGTGGTGCTGCTCGTCGGCTCGGTCCTCAGCCTGCTGTGGACCAACCGGCTGATCTAGCCCGCAGGGTCCGGCGGGGCGGTCGGGGGAACGCTCGCGGGCCCGGCCTCGTCGGGCCGCGGCCGGTCCTGGCGGTGCAGGCGGATGGCGACCAGCGCGACGTCGTCCTCCGGGCGTGAGTCGACCAGCTGCTCGATGAGCCGGTCGCACAGGTCGTCCAGCGGGAGTCCGGCGAGCTCGGCCGCCGCGGCGCGGAGCCGGTCCATCCCGTCGTCGAGGACCGAGTCGCGGCGCTCGATCAGCCCGTCGGTGTAGAGCAGGACCGTCGTCTCGCGGTCCAGGCTGACCACCGACTCGCTGCGCCGTGCCGTGGAGTCGACGCCCAGCATGAGGTCCCCGCGCCAGCTCGCCAGCTCGGCGATGGTGCCGTCCGGGTGGATGACCAGCGGCGGCGGGTGGCCGGCGTTGGCCCACCGCATCCTGGTCACGCCGCGCTCGACCTCCGCCGGGGTCTGCTCGAAGCGGGCGAGGGCCGCGGTGGCGTAGGTGTGCACCTGCAGCTGCGTCATCGCCGCGTCCAGCTGGGCGAGCAGGCCGGCCGGACCGACGTCGCCGGTGACGGCGATGCCGCGCAGCATGCTGCGCAGCTGGCCCATGGACGCGGCGGCGGAGGTGTCGTGCCCGACGACGTCCCCGATGACCAGGGTGGTCGCCCCGTCGGGCTGGACGAAGGCGTCGTACCAGTCGCCGCCGACCCGGGCGGCCTCGCTCGCGGGCAGGTAGCGGACCACGATCTGGGCGTGGTCGGGCTCGGGGGGTGCGGTGAGCATGCTGCGCTGCAGCTCCTCGGCGAGCCGCCGCTGCTGCTCGTACAGCCGAGCGTTGTCCAGGGCCAGACCCGCTCGCTGGGTGACCTCGGTGGCGGTGGCCAGGTCGGCGGGGTCGACCGCACGGTGCCGGTCGTGCACGAGGGTCAGGACGCCCAGCGCCCGGTCCGACCCGCGGATGGGCAGCACGGTCATGGTGCCGGGCTCGAGCAGCCGCAGCAGCCGCAGGGCCTCGCCGGTCGCGACCTCTCCCAGCGCCAGGCCGGTCAGCTGCGCGGCGGCGACGGTGACCGGGGCGCCGGTGGTCACGGCGCGCAGGACCGGAGCGGTGGCGGGCGAGGACTCCCGCGCCGCGGCGGCGTAGCGACGCACCAGGGGAACCTTGGCGGCGTCGACGTGCCAGACGCCGGCGTCGCGCAGGCTCCCGTCCTCGGCGAGGAGGGAGACCGTCGCCCAGCTGGCCAGCGCCGGGACCACCATCTGCGGGATCCGCCCGACGGCCGCCGGCGCGTTGAGCGTGCCGACGAGGTCGTCGCTGATGCGGGCCAGCAGCGCCAGCCGCTCCACGGCCTGGCGGCGGGCGGTCACCTCGGTGAAGTACACCCAGAGACCCTGCAGGGTGGGCACGGCGTGCACCTCGTACCACCGGTTGAGCGGCTCGGGGTAGAAGGCCTCGAAGGTCTGCGCCTGCCGGGTGGCGACGGCCTCGCGGTACACGCGGCCGAACTCGTTGCCCGCGCTGGCCGGGAAGGCGTCCCAGTAGGAGCGGCCGAGCAGTTCGGCGCGGCCGTACCCGACCATCTCCTCGCCCGCGGAGTTGACGTAGCGGACGGTCCAATCCGTGTCGAGCTCGAGCAGACCGATCGGCATGGTCTCCAAGGTCTGGGCGTCGGCGTCGTCCGCGCCGTCGGCCGCACCATCGGTCCGCCACCAGCGGGACATCGCACTCCTCGGGGACGACCCCCGTCCGGGGTACTTGATGAACTTATCAAGCACACGAGTCGTCCGCTGCGTCCGTATGCTCGGCGCATGCCGTTCACTCCCGGTCGTCCGCTGGCCGAGGCCGAGGCGGAGTTGTTCAAGGCGCTGGCACACCCGGCGCGGATCCGCGTCCTGGAGCTGCTCGCCGAGCAGGAACGGACCATCGGCGAGCTGGCCGAGGAGACCGGTCTGGAGCTCTCGCACCTGTCGCAGCAGGTCAGCGTGCTGCGCCGGGCAGGCATCGTGGGGAGCCGGCGGGTGCGGAACAACGTCATCTGCTCGCTGTGCGACCCGCAGACGGCGGAGCTGCTGGCGGTGGCCCGGCGGATGCTGACCGCGAATCTGCGTCAGGGGCAGGTGCTGCTCAAGGAGCTCGACGGAGTGCAGGACGCGGTCGCCCTGGCGGACGTCGCCCGGGCCGAGGGCTGACCGCCCGCGGGAACGCCCCGGAGGACGTTCCCGCGAGAACAGCGCCTCAGCGGGTGGGGTCGAGGACGAGCTTGCCGGTGGTGCGGCGGGCGAGCAGGTCCTGGTGGGCGTCGCGCACGTTGGACAGCGGGTACCGGCCGCCGGCGATCGGCCGGAGCGAGCCGTCAGCGGTCATGGCCAGCAGGTCGGTCATGGCGGCGTCGAGCATGTCGGGTCGGGCCATGCAGTGGGCCAGCCAGAACCCGATGACGGCGCGGCTCCTCTGCATGAGCGCACCCGGGGGCACCGACGGCGTCTCCTGGCGGGCGGCCATCCCGTAGGTGACCAGCCGGCCGAAGGGGGCCAGCGCCGAGAGCGAGCCGGAGAAGACGTTGCCGCCGGTCATCTCCAGCACGATGTCGACCGGCCTGCCCCCGTTGGCCTCGCGGAGGGCGGCGGCGAACTGCTTCGGGTCGTCGTCGGCGAGCGCGGGGTCGACCGTGGCGTGCGCGCCGAGCTCCTCGGTGAGCGCGCGCTTCTCCGCGCTGGACGCGGTGGCGATGACCCGGCCGGCACCCCAGCGGCGGGCGAGTTGCACGGCCAGCGAGCCGACGCCCCCGGCGCCGGCGATGACGACGACGGACTCGCCCTCGGCCAGGTGCGCGCTGGTGCGCAGCAGGTGCCACGCGGTCGAACCCTGCAGGACGAGGGAGAGCGCCTGCTCGTCGGTCACGCCGTCCGGCACGGCCCAGCTGAGCCGGTCGTTCGCGGCCACCCGCTCGGCGTAGCCGCCGCCGTCGAGCAGGCCGACGACCCGCTGCCCGCCCCCCACCGGCGTGCCGACGAACTCGGCCCCCGGGATGAGCGGCAGCTGCTGGGCGGCCAGGTAGGAGTTCTCGATCTGGTGGGTGTCGGCGTAGTTGATACCGGCGGCCGAGACGTCGTGGAGGGTCTGGCCCGCACCCGCCTCCGGCTCGGGGACGTCGACGACGGTCAGGACCTCGGGGCCACCGAACTCGGTGATCTGGACTGCGCGCATGGGGGTGAGGCTATGACCTGCTCACCCCCGGACGACGTTCCGGCCGCTCCCGTCGGCGTGCTCGGCCGCGGCGCGGTGGTCAGCTGCCGGTGAGCCGCTGCAGCCGGGTGGTCAGCGCGGGCCGCCGGTCGGCGTTGCCGTGCAGGTCCACGTACCGCTGCCCGAAGCCGGCCAGCAGCGTGTCGTCCAGCCGTCGCACGGCACCCGGGGGATAGCGGTAGTCCATCCGGGCGGTGATGCCCCTGTCGTCGACGCCACGCAGCACCTCGCCCAGCTCCACCAGGCTGGTCACGCCCAGTTCGAGCAGCAGGCCGGAGATCCAGGTGTAGTGGTCCGGGCGCGACCATCCGGCGTCGGCGTACTGCCCGGCCAGGAACGCAGCCAGTTCCCGGGGCGCGATCCGAGGGTCGTCGGGGTCGATGTCGTCGGCCTCGTCGCCGGGAGCCGGTGCCCGGAGGCGCTCGCGGATCGCGGTGAACTGCTGGTCGGCCAGCTCCAGCAACCCGGCGGCCAGGGTGAACCGGCGGTCGAACTCGGAGGCGTGCTCGTCCGGCACCGTGCCCTTGTATCGGATGTCGTGCTCGAACTCCGCCCACGCGTGCTGCAGCACCGTGCGCACCTGCACCTGCACCACGCGCCCGACCAACTCCGGCAGCTCGGCCGCCCGGCCCGGGTCCACGCCGATCAGCAGGTGTCGGCTGGAGTACCCGAACCGGCCCTGCTGCGCGGTCTGCCGCCCCATGTCGCGGTCGTCGATCACGCGCACCTGCTCGGCCAGAAGTTCGGCGACCGCCTCCACGTCGCTCTGCACGTAGGTGATCACCCGCACGCCGATCTGGTCGGTGATGTCCCGCGCCGGGTCCGGGTAGGCGGGCACGCCGTCGACCGTGCGGGCCGCCTTCTCCGCGAACGAGGCGATGGTCTTGGTCCGCCCTGTCACCGACAGGTAGTTGATCCCGGCGTCGTCGAGCAGCCCGGTGACGAGCGCGAGCGCCTTCTCTCCGGCGACCAGGGTCTCGGGCCGGCTGTCGGCGTACGCCTGGATGGCCTGCTGCACCGGGTCGGGCGGGGGTGCGGCGACGCGGGGGCCGGGCTCCAGGTCCGGGGGCAGCGTGGGGGTCACGATGGCGCCGCCGGCCGCGTCGCCGTAGGTGGTCACCTCGTCCGGGCGCCGGACGGCGATCCACCCCACGTAGGCGCACACCACGGCGTCGACCTGGTCCTCCGCCACCCGCAACTCGCTCTTGCGGATGGCGTCCTGCACCTGCTGGCGCAGCGCGGCGAACGGTGCACCGAGGTCGAGCTCGGGCACCGCGTCCAGCAGGTCGATGAGCAGGAGCAGTTCCGCGCGCATCTGCTCGAGCGTCCTGCCCGGCTTGTTCTTGTACTTCAGCGTGCGGCCGAGCCGGAACAGCGCCACCGTGGCCGCGTGCGGGTAGACCTCGATCGCCCGGCGGTCGCGACCCGAGCGGGGGTCGAGGTCCAGTTTCAAGCGCCGGCCGATCCGCCCGCCGCGGGTGTCGCCGTCGGTGAACTCGGGCTTGCCGGTGTTCGTCGGGTGCGCGCCGGCCTGGAACCTCGCGAAGTCGGCGTTGAGCGCCCGCTCGGCGGCCCGGTTCCCGGTGGCGTTGGTGACCACCAGCGGGGCGTCGATCGCCACGATGCACGGGCCTTCGGTGAACGGGGCCAGCGCGGTCTCGATCTCCTCGTCGGTGCGCACCGCGCTGACGTGCACCAGCCGGCCGGCGTCGTCCAGCACGGCGAGGCCGGTGGGTTGCCTGGGCCCCCAGGCGAGGTCGATCCCGATGTGCTGCACGGGGTCAGCTTGCCCTGCCCCGCACCTCGTCGCGGCTCGTCCCGCGGGATCTGGCGTTGTGCGTGCGACCCTGCCCGAGACCGCTCGGCTTCTCCGGGTGGACCAGCTGCGCGGACCTTCACGACACGGACTCGCCGCAGGCGCGGCTCCCCGAGACGCCCGCCCGCGAGCCGTCAGGTCAGTTGCCGGACATCCGGTGGTGGGTGTCGGCGTAGTTGATCCCGGCGGCCGAGACGTCGTGCAGGGTCTGGCCCGCACCCGCACCCGCCTCCGGCTCGGGGACGTCGACGACGGTCAGGACCTCTGGTCCGCCGAACTCGGTGATCTGCACAGCTCGCATGACGCGACCCCAGCCGTGAGCCACCTGCTGCTCCCATGACCGCGCGCTGCACCCGGGCGGCGGGGGCGTGTCGATCCGGAAGGGACGGCTCGAGCTCTAGCTCCGGCTCGCCAGCTCCGCGTAGACGATGATGTTGTCGAGGTAGTCGCCCGAGGCGGAGTCGAAGGCGCCGCCGCAGGTGATCAGGCGCAGTTCGGGCTCCGCGGTCTCGGCGTAGACCCGGTCGGCCGGGAAGGCGACCTTGTCCGCGCGCTGGACCTCGGTGACCTCGAAGACGTGCTGGTCCACCCGGACCTCGTCCCCGGGCTCCAGGGTGTGGAGCTGCGCGAAGACGCCGGGCCGGCCCGCGCCGTTGACGTGGCCGAGGATGATCGAGGGCCCGGTCTGACCGGGCTCGGGGCCGGGCTCGTACCACCCGGCGATCTCGGGCTGCTCGACCGGTGGGACCTCGTGCTCGCGGGTCCCGGTGAGGCCCAGGCCGACCAGCGGCGCAGCGTTCACCCCGATGGCCGGGATGACCAAGGACGTGGGCCCGGCGGCCGGAGCAGGAGCCGTCGTGGACGGTGCCGGGGCGGACGTGGTCGTCCGGCCCGCTCCCTGCGGCGTGTCGCCGTCCTGCGACTCCGCCGGCGAGGAGCCGCACCCTGCGAGGATGACCACGCAGAGTGCGGCTCCGGCGGCCGTGCGACGGGTCACAGCGAGCCGGTGTCGATGCCCCGGCTGGTGTCCGGGATCGCCTCGAACTGCGAGTTCCCGGCGGACGCCCGGGGTGCTGCCGGCTTCGGGGCCGGCCGCGTCGCGGGCGGCTGCTCGTTGACGTCGGCGACGCCGTTGCCGTTCTTGTCCGAGCCGGGACCGAAGCAGTCCTCGACCGTCAGACCCCCGCGCCCCGGCTCCGAGCAGAGGAACTCGCGGTCGTCGCCGGATCCGTCCGTGGGCTCGGCCGCGGGGGGCGCCGGCTGCTCGGCGACCGGCGGTGCGGGCTGCTCAGGCTCCTCGGGCACCGGCTCCTCGTCGACCGGGATCTCGGGGAACTCCTCGTCGCAGGCGATGAGCGCTGCCTCGAACTCCTCGTCCGACAGCTCCTCGCTGATCTCCTCCACGCACTCCTCGAAAGAGGTGGCGGCGGCGGCTGCGGTGGTGCCGAGGCCGCTCAGGACCAGCACGGTGGTGCCGGCGAGGGCCAGGGGCAGTCGATGGCTGAGCTTCATGTGCAGGTGTCTCCCCGTGAGCGTGAAGGAACGGTCCGTTCCCTCCGGACCCTACTGACGCCCGCGGGCCTGCTCGCAGGTACCCGGTAGTCGGGGTCATAGGCACCGTCGCGCCGGGCGCCCCGGATGCGGCGGAGGGTGGGCGACCCGTCGGTCGCCCACCCTCCGCGGCAGCGCCCGGCGTCGCGGGCGTCAGCTGCTCAGGCGGTCTGCTCCTGGCGGCGCGGGAGCACCCAGTCGGGCCGCACGTAGTGGCACGTGTACCCGAACGGGATCTTCTGCAGGTAGTCCTGGTGCTCCTCCTCGGCCTGCCAGAACGGGCCGGCCGCCGTCACCTCCGTGACGACCTTCCCCGGCCAGATGCCGGAGGCGTCGACGTCCGCGATGGTGTCCTCGGCGACGCGCTTCTGCTCGTCGCTGGTGTAGAAGATCGCCGAGCGGTAGCTGCGGCCGATGTCGTTGCCCTGCCGGTTCTTCGTCGACGGGTCGTGGATCTGGAAGAAGAACTCGAGCAGCTCCCGGAAGCTGATGACGTCGGGGTCGAAGACGATCTCGACCGCCTCCGCGTGGTCACCGTGGTTCCGGTACGTCGCGTTCGGGGTGTCGCCCCCCGAGTAGCCGACCCGGGTGCTGATCACCCCGGGGCGCTTGCGCAGCAGCTCCTGGGCTCCCCAGAAGCAGCCGCCGGCCAGGATCGCGGTCTCGGTGGTCATCGTTCGCCTCTTCTCTGCGGTGGACGCACGGGGACAACGCCGTGACGGGCCCAGGTCCTTCCCCGTCCCGACCTCAGCCTGCCTGCCGCAGGAGCGGCGCTGCGTCCACGAGGAAGGTCTGCAGCGACCGTGCCGGCCGACCGGTCACGCGCTCGACGGTGTCGGTGACGACGGCGAAGCTCCCGCCCCGCACCCGCTCGAACGTCAGCGCGGTGAGCTCCCGCTCGAAGCCCTCCATCCCGGCGACGGCGTCGTCGACCGACAGCTCCCGGTGGACGACGGGACGCCCGACGCCCTCGGTGAGCAGTTCCGCCGTCCGTGGCAGGGAGAGCGACTCCGGGCCGGTCAGCTCGTGCACCTGCCCGGTCTGCTCGGGGTCGAGCAGTGCCCGTTCGGCGACCGCCGCGATGTCCCGGGCGTCGATCCAGGCCACGGTCGCGCCGGCTGCGCCGAAGGCCAGCACGCCGTCCCGGGTGATCGCGTCGAGGTAGAAGCGCCGGTCGGTGAACACCTGCATGAACCAGTTCGGCCGCAGCACCGTCCAGCTCCGGCCGCTGTCCCGCACGACGCGCTCGGCCCGCATCGAGTAGCTGTCGGGACCGACGTCCTCGGCGTTGCGCTCGGAGAGCAGGACGACGTGCGCGCCGGGAGGCACCGCGTCGAGCAGCCCGCCCAACAGCTCCGGCGCGTCCGCGCGGTCGGGCCGGACGAGGTACACGGCGTCCACGCCATCGGTGGCCGCCGCCCAGCCCGCCGGCCGGTCCCAGGAGAACTCGACCGGCCGCACGCCGTCGATGGCCACCGACGCGGGGGTGCTGGTCCCGCCGAGCACCTCCACGCCGGGCCGGGCGGCCAGCAGCTCGGCCAGCGGCGCGCCGGTCTTCCCGCGGACACCGGTCAGCAGGACACGGGTCATGGCAGCTCTCCCTCGGCTCGGACGACCTCGTCGAGATGAGCGAGCAGGAGCACCTGGATCTTCCAGGGCTCCGGGAGTGCCGCCGGAGCTGCACGCAGGGACCGGAGGACGTCATCCAGAGCACACCTCGCAGTCACCTGCCGGCCCTAGCGTCGGGCCAGCCGCGGCCCGCTCGGCCGCGGCCGGCGCACCGCCCACCGGGAGCAGGAGGCTCACCCATGCCCGCGATCACGACCGCCGACGGAACCGAGATCTTCTACAAGGACTGGGGCACCGGACAGCCCATCGTCTTCAGCCACGGCTGGCCGCTGTCGGCCGACGACTGGGACAGCCAGATGATGTTCTTCCTGGCGCAGGGCTACCGGGTCATCGCGCACGACCGGCGCGGCCACGGCAGGTCGGCGCAGGTCGGCGGGGGCCACGACATGGACCACTACGCCGACGACCTCGCCGCGCTGACCGCGCACCTGGACCTCCGCGACGCCGTCCACGTCGGGCACTCGACCGGTGGCGGCGAGGTCGCGCACTACATCGCCCGGCACGGCCAGGACCGCGTCGCGAAGGCGGCCCTGATCAGCGCGGTGCCGCCGCTCATGGTGCAGACCGACGCCAATCCCGGCGGGCTGCCCAAGAGCGTCTTCGACGGCATCCAGGAGCAGGTGGCCACCAACCGGTCGGCGTTCTACCGCGAGCTCGCCGCGACCGCCTTCTACGGGTTCAACCGGCCCGGGGTGGAACCGGTCGAGGCGATCATCCAGAACTGGTGGCGCCAGGGGATGATGGGCGGCGCGAAGGCTCACCACGACGGGGTCGTCGCGTTCTCCCAGACGGACTTCACCGACGACCTGAAGAAGATCACCGTGCCGGTGCTGGTCATGCACGGCGACGACGACCAGGTCGTGCCCTACGCCGACTCCGCACCGCTCTCGGCCGAGCTGCTGCCGAACGCGACGCTGAAGACCTACGCCGGCTTCCCGCACGGCATGCCGACCACCCAGGCGAAGACGATCAACGCCGACCTGCTGGCGTTCCTGCGGGACTGACGCAGGCGCCGGGCCCCGGCGACTAGCGTCCGGTCCGGCAGGAGCGCACGTCCGTCGACTCCTCGCACGTGGGGGAGGCGCCGTGCTCGACCGCCGGACCGGGCTGCTCGGACTGCTGCTGGCGGCGCTCTCGGCGGCCGCCTTCGGCACCGCCGGGGTCTTCGCCGCCGGCCTGCTGGACACCGGCTGGAGCGCCGGGGCCGCGGTCACGGTGCGCATGGGGCTGGCCGCGATCGCGCTGACCGTGCCCGCGGTCCTGCAGCTGCGCGGGCGGTGGCCGCTGCTGCGCGCGAACGCGGGCGCCGTCCTGGCCTTCGGCGCGCTCGCCGTCGCCCTGCCGCAGCTGGCCTACTTCTCCGCGGTCGCCCGGCTCTCGGTCGGGGTGGCACTGCTGCTGGAGTACTCCGCCGTCCTGCTCGTCGTGCTGTGGACGTGGGCGCGCCTCGGGCAGCGGCCCACCGCGCTGACCGCCACCGGCGTCGTCGTGGCACTGCTCGGCCTCGTGCTGGTGCTCGACGTGGTCAGCGGGGCGCAGCTCGACCCGGTCGGCATCGCCTGGGGCCTGCTCGCCGCGCTCGGCCTGGCCGCCTACTTCATCCTCTCCGCCAAGACCGAGGGCGCGCTGCCGCCCCTGGTCAGCGCCTGGGCGGGTCTGGTGGTCGGCGCGCTCCTGCTCGGCGCGGCCGCGCTCGTGGGCGCCGTCCCGTGGCGGACTGCGACGTCCGGCGTCGAGTTCGCCGGGCGGTCGACCGGCTGGCTCGTGCCGGTCCTGGGCATGTCCCTGCTGGCAGCGGCCTTCGCCTACGCCACCGGCATCGCGGCCGTCCGCCTGCTGGGCTCGCGGCTCAGCTCGTTCGTCGGGCTCACCGAGGTGCTGTTCGCGGTGGTGTTCGCGTGGCTGGCGCTGGGTCAGCAGCCGGGGGCGGTGCAGCTGGTCGGTGGCGTCGTCGTCCTCGCCGGCATCGTCCTCGTCCGGCTGGGGGAGCGGCCGGCCGAGGAGGAGGCGGTCGCGGTCGACGCGCTCCCGGTCGCCGCTCCGGGCCGCCCGGCCGAGGGGGAGCCCGCCGGCCGGTGACGGCCGGTCAGACCGCGACGGCGGTGCCGCAGATGCCGCAGATCTCCAGCCGGCGGCGTCCCCACCGCGCCACCGGGACGAAGAACACCGAGAGCTGCCGGAACCGGCGCACCCGCTGCCACCGCGTGGTGTCCCCGCACCGGGGGCAGGTGCGGACCTCGCCGGGCCCCAGGTCCCGCTGCTTCGTCCCGAATCCGAAGAGGAAGAACACGGCGCCAGCGTAGGCAGCCGCACGTGCCCGGCGCGTTGCGGAACCGGCGCGCGCCGACGGGGTGCGCGGACGGTTCCGTGCTGTCACGCTCCCCTGCAGAGCCACCGGGGGGAACGGGGGAGCGACCGTGAGTCACGTCTGGGCGCAGCCGGTCGGGGCACGACGACGACGCCCCTGGGCGGTGCTCGCGGTCGCGGTGGCAGCCACCTGCGCGGGGCAGCTGCTGCTGAGCCCGGTCGCGCAGGCCGCCGGCTGCCCCGCCCCGCTCGGCTCGGTCCTGACCACCTCGCCGCCGACCGGGGAGCGCACCGTCGCGCTGACCTTCGACGACGGGCCGCGCCCGGACAGCACGCCGGCCGTCCTGGACGTGCTGCGGTCCCGGGGGGTCACGGCCACCTTCTTCGTGACCGGCGGCAACGCCGCCCGTCACCCGGACCTGGTCCGGCGGATCGTCGCCGAAGGTCACACCATCGGCAACCACTCCTGGTCGCACCCCGACCTCAGCGGGCTGTCGCCGGCCGGCCGGGCGGCCGAGATGGATCGGACGTCGCAGGCGGTCGTCGACGCGACGGGGGTCGTGCCCTGCTTCTTCCGCGGCCCCTACGGCGTCCACGGCGGCGCGATCGCGAGCCAGGCGGTCGAGCGCGGCATGAGCGTGGTCGGCTGGTCGCTGGACACCCGGGACTGGACGACGCCGGGCGGCTGGAGCCCGTCGTTCCAGCAGCAGATCGTCGCCGCGGCCACCGCCCCGGCGGGCGCGCACCCGATCGTGCTGATGCACGACGGTGGCGGCTACCGGCAGAACACCGTGGCCGCGCTGGACCGGATCATCTCCGACTACGTGGCGCGCGGGTTCGTCTTCACCGACCCGGCCGGGCAGGCCGCCCGGCAGGCGACCGGCGGCGGGGAGCCGAGCGCGCCGTCCGGAGGCGCCAGCTCCGGCGGCACCTACGTCGTCCGGGCGGGGGACTCCCTGAGCTCGATCGCCGCCCGTCTCGGCGTGGACTGGCAGGACCTGCACGCCGCCAACCGCGACGTCATCGGCGCCGACCCCGGGCTGGTGAAGGCGGGTCAGCGGCTGACCGTTCCCAGTGCGGCGGGCAGCTCCGACGACGGCGACGAGGTCCCGACCGCGCCGTCGGCGGGGGGCGGGTCGACCACCTACGTGGTGCGGCCCGGTGACTCGCTGAGCTCGATCGCCGCCCGCTTCGGCGTGGACTGGCGGGAGCTGCACGCCGCGAACCGCGACGTCGTCCCCGATCCCGGGCTGGTCCGGGCCGGGGTCGAGCTCACCGTCCCCGGCTGACACGGAAGGCGGTCAGCCCTCCGCGGCGCGCTGCTCCTCGATCGCGGCCAGCACCGTCTTCCGCGCCTTCCCGAGGTCGCGCTCGGCCCGTTCGGCACGGTCCAGCTGGCTCGCGCCGTGCATGCCCGCGACCCGGCGGCGCGCCTCGGGAGCGGTCAGGTCCAGCAGCTCCGCGGCCGCCCGGGCCTCGCGTGCCGCGTCGGTGTCGGGCACGTGCTGCTCGGACCCCGACCGCTTCTCCCGGTCGGTGGCGCGCTGCTCCTCGGCGCTCAGCAGCTGCCAGGCGGCGTCGGGCAGGTAGCGGCGGGTGCTGTCGTCGTCGACCCGCGCGGTGCCCGCGCCGTCGGCGGTGTGCCAGTCCTGGTCGGTCCACTGCTGCAGGTGGCGCTGCGCGTCGGTGCGCTCGCCCTCGTGCCGGTAGCCCCCGCCGGCGGCCTCGTACTCGCTGACCAGCAGCTGGCTCTTGCGCGCGCTCCACTGGCCCGGCCGGCCACCGCGGTCGCCGGCCTTGATCTCCTCCTTGAGCCGCGCGCGCAGCTCCGGATCGGTGTAGTCGTCCGCGTAGTCCTCCGCCGTCTTGCCGCTCATGGCGGAGGGGGCTACCCGGCCGGCCGCCGGATCACCCGGCGCCCCGCCGTCAGGCGACGTCGGTGCGCGCGCCGGAGAGGTACTCGCGCACGGCACCCTCGGGCACCCGGAAGGACCGGCCGACGCGCACGGCAGCCAGCTCGCCGCCGTGGACCAGGCGGTAGACGGTCATCTTCGAGACCCGCATGATCGCCGCGACCTCGGTGACGGTCAGGAACGCGACCGCCGGTCGGGGGGCCGGCCGCTGCGGCACCGGCGCGGCGGCCATCGGGGCGCCGGGGCGCGCCATCGGCTGCTGCACGGCCGGGCGGGCGGTGGGGACGGCGGCACGGTGCACCGGACGCGCGCCGTAGGCGGCCGGGCGGGGGAGAGCGGGAGCGGCGGAGCGCTGGGGAAGGGACACGTCGTTCTCCTCGGGTGGTCCGCGGGTCGCGGGTAGCTCGTCAGTGGCGACGGTGTGCGCCTGTGCTGCTACCGACCGTAAGTGGCGGGGCGGTCCTGCACGAGGGGTACAGCAGACGAGACGGAACGGTCCGCTTCGTCAGATGTTGTCCCGGGGACACGTGGTGCGCCGGGGTGGTGCGTCGCGCGAGGGGATGGGGGTGCGAGGGTGCCGCCATGGGAGATCTGGGCACGGACACGCTGGTCGAGCAGGTCGCCGAGGGCCGGTTCCGGGCGACGCCGTCGGCCGCGTGGGACATCTGGGGGCCGATGGGCGGCTACATCGCCTCCTTCGCCCTGCGCGCGGTGGGCGCCACCGCACCCGACCGCCGGCCCGGCGCCTTCTCCTGCCACTACCTCGGCGTCGCCCGGCCCGAGCCGCTCGACATCGAGGTCCGCACGCCGCGCTCGGGACGCACCGCGAGCTCGTCGACCGTCTCGATCACCCAGGACGGCAACCCGATCCTGAGCGCGCTCGTGTGGGCGGTGGCCGAGAACGAGGGGCTCGAGCACGACGAGACGGTGCCCCCGGCCGTCCCCGGGCCGGACGAGCTGCCGCTGGTCGAGTTCCCCGGGCCCGCGCGCATCCCGTTCTGGGACAACCTCGACCGCCGGCCGATCGCCCTCGAGGAGCCCTGGCCGCCGGAGGGCCCGCGCCCCGCCGTCTGGCAGGAGTGGCTGCGCTTCCGCGGCACGCCGACCTTCGCCGATCCGTGGGCCGACGCGGCCCGCTCGGTGGTCCTCGTCGACCTGCCGAGCTGGCCCGCGGCGCACCGGCAGCACGCGTGGAGCCGGCCGCCGTTCACCGCGCCCACCCTCGACCTCAACGTCGCCTTCCACCGCCCGGCGGTCGACGAGCCCTGGCTGCTCTGCGACGGCGCGGCGCCGATCTCCACCCGGGGCATGTTCGGCTGGCGGGCGAACGTGTGGTCACCCGGCGGGCAGCTGCACGCCTCCGGCGGCGGGCAGTGCCTCTACCGGCGGCAGCGCGGCTGAGTCAGTCGCCGGCGGCGACGACGTCCGGCGCGGTGAGGGCGAGGAAGGTCGCCGCCAGCCGGCGGCCGAAGTCGTCGTCGACCGGGAGCCCGGTGACCGCGACCCGGGCGAGCAGCGGGGACACGAGCAGCTCGACCAGCATGGCGACGTCGGTGTCCGGGGGCAGCTCGCCGCGGGCGATCGCCCGCTCGAAGGGCTGCCGCACGAACGCCGTGTCCTGCGAGGCGAGCTCGTGCAGGCTGCCGCGCAGCTCGGGGTCGTCGGCCGTCGCGCGGGTCCGGACGAACGCCACCGTGGTCGGGCTGCCGAACAGCCGGACCAGGCCGCCCACCAGGGCCACCACGTCGGCGGCCAGGTCGCCCTCGTCCGGCCGGGGGTAGTGCTCCAGCTCGCCGGTGACCAGCACGTCGCGGACCAGCTCGGCCTTGGTCGCCCACTGGCGGTAGAGGGTGGACCGGTGCACGCCGGCGGCGGCCGCGACGTCCTCGAGCCGCAGTGCGGCATACCCCTTGGCGACCAGCAGCCGGCGGACGGCGGCGTGCACCTCCTGGCGCACCCGGTCGCTGAGGCCCCGGGGCCGTCCGCGGGTGCTCGGCTGGTCCACCCGGGCAGCGTCGCACGGCACCCGACACGACCGACAGGTTTCTGCGACAACCCGTTGCAGAAAACGATGCTCCCTGGCTAGCTTCCCAGGAGCGGGACACCGGCAGACCGGCCTGCGCCGGTCCGCACCGCCGTCCCCGCCATCGTCGCCGTCCGAACCAGGGGAGTCACCCGTGCAGCTCGAGAACGTTTCCGCCATCGTCACCGGAGGTGCCTCCGGTCTGGGGGCGGCCACCGCGCGCGCCCTCGCGGCCCGCGGCGCCAAGGTCGTCGTCGCCGACATCGCGGACGACAAGGGCAACGCGCTCGCCACCGAGATCGACGGCGCCTTCGCCCACGTCGACGTCACCAGGACCGACGACATCATCGCGGCGACCGAGCTGGCCAAGACCCTCGGCCCGTTGCGCGTCCTGGTGAACTGCGCCGGCATCGGCTCGGCCAGCCGGACCGTCGGCCGCGGCGGCTACGAGACCGCGTTCGACCTGAACACCTTCCGCCGGGTCCTCGAGATCAACACCATCGGCACCTTCGACTGCATCCGCATCGTCGGCACGGCCATGGCGCAGGAAGAGCCGCTGGAGGACGGCGAGCGCGGCTCGATCCTCAACACCGCCTCCGTCGCCGCGCTGGACGGCCAGATCGGGCAGGCCGCCTACTCGGCGTCCAAGGGTGCCGTGGTCTCGATGACGCTGCCGATCGCCCGCGACCTGTCCGCCATCGGCGTGCGCGTCAACACCATCGCCCCCGGCCTGATCGACACCCCGATCTACGGCTCGGGCGAGGCCTCCGAGGCGTTCAAGGACAAGCTCAAGCGCGACGTGCTCTTCCCCAAGCGCCTGGGCTACTCCGAGGAGTTCGCCACCCTCGCCGTCGAGGTGCTCGCGAACAGCTACATGAACGCCGAGCTCATCCGCCTCGACGGTGGGGCCCGTCTGCAGCCCAAGTGATCGCCGGGCCGGGGGCGCAGCACCCGCGCCCCCGGCCGGCGCCGGTCCGACCGCACGACCCGACCCAACGCGTCACCGATCGAGGGAGAGAGCAGTGTCCGACGAGGTGCTCCTGGACCGCCGGGACGGCGTCCTGGTCATCACCATCAACCGCCCCGAGGCGCGCAACGCGCTGAACCGGGCCGTCGCCGAGGGGATCGCCGCGGCGGTCGACGAGCTGGACGCGTCCGACGACCTCCGGGTCGGCGTGCTGACCGGCGCCGGGGGGACGTTCTCCTCCGGGATGGACCTGAAGGCGTTCATGCGGGGGGAGACCCCGAGCATCCAGGGGCGCGGGCTGTGCGGCATCGCGGAGACCCCGCCGCGCAAGCCGCTCATCGGCGCCGTCGAGGGGTGGGCGCTGGCCGGCGGCTTCGAGCTGCTGCTCGCCTGCGACCTCGTCGTCGCAGCGGAGGACGCGCGCTTCGGCGTCCCCGAGGTGAAGCGCTCCCTGGTCGCCGCCGGCGGGGCCGCGCTGGCCCTGCCCCGGCGCATCCCGCAGACCATCGCGCTGGAGATGCTGCTGACCGGTGACCCGATCGGCGCTCCGCGCGCCGCCGAGGTCGGCCTGGTCAACCGGGTGACCGCGCCGGGGGAGGCTCTGGCGGGGGCCCTCGCGCTGGCCGAGGTCATCGCCGCCAACGGCCCGCTCGCCGTGGCCGCCACCAAGCACCTCGTCCGCTCGGCCCCCGACTGGACGTTCGCGCAGGGCTGGCAGGAGCAGTCCACCGTCATCGCCCCGGTGTTCGCCAGCGAGGACGCCCGGGAGGGTGCGACGGCCTTCGCGGAGAAGCGCGCGCCGCAGTGGAAGAACCGCTGACGTGTCCGGCAGCCCCGGCGGTGCTCGGCGCCGTCGGGGCCCCGGCAGGGGACCGCGGGGAGCCTGTTGCCGAAATTGCTTCGAGCGTGAAAGTGTCCGATGTGTTGCCGGGGTCACTGCCCGGCGGCCCGTCGTGCAACCCCGTCTAGGAGGCGTCGTCCCGTGTCGTTGACCCATCAGGAGGCCGTGGCTCAGGTCACCAGCCCCGGGCAGATGTTCGAGCTCGCGCCGTGGACGCGGCCTGATGGCGTGACCTACGAGATCTTCAAGAACGCTCCGCCGAGCATGCGGGAGATCTTCGCCCTCTGCCGCGCCCACGGCGATGCGCCGTACCTGGTCTTCGGGGACGAGCGCCGCAGCTTCACCGAGACCTTCGCCGAGGCCGACGCGTTCGCCGCTGCCCTGGTCGAGCGCTACGGCGTGCAGAAGGGCGACCGCGTCGCCATCGCGATGCGCAACTTCCCCGAGTGGGTGGAGGCCTTCATCGCGATCCTCTCGATCGGCGCGATCAGCGTCTCGATGAACGCGTGGTGGACCGAGGACGAGCTGGACTTCGCGCTCGAGGACTCCGGCGCCACCGTGATCGTCGCCGACGAGCAGCGGGCGAAGCTGGCCGCCGCCTCCGCCCGTCGGCTGGGCGCCCGGACCGTCGTCGTCCGGGCCTCGGCCCCGGTCGAGGGCGCGGACCGCTGGGAGGACGTCGTCGTCCCGGGTGCCGCGCTGCCCGAGGTCGCCGTCGGGCCGGAGGACGACGCGACCATCCTCTACACCTCGGGCACGACCGGCCGCCCCAAGGGCGCCGTCTCGACGCAGCGCGCGCTGGTGAACACGGTCATGGGCTTCCTGGCCCGCGGCATGGTCGCCGCGCTGGTGACGCCCCCGGAGGACCCCGACGCCCCGCCCGGTGGCGCGATCCTCGCCGTCCCGCTGTTCCACGTCACCGGCTGCGTCGCGGTGATGCTGGGTTCGCTGGTCGCGGGCCGGAAGCTCGCGATCATGTACAAGTGGGACCCGGAGGAGGCCCTCAAGCTGATCGAGAGCGAGAAGCTCGCGGCTTTCGTCGGGGTGCCGACGCAGAGCATCGACATGCTGCAGCACCCGCGCTTCGCCGAGTACGACACGTCCAGCCTGCTGTCGGTGGGCGGCGGTGGCGCCCCCACGCCGCCGGCGCTGATCGCCAACATCGACAACTCGTTCAAGGCCGCGAGCCCGGGCTTCTCCTACGGCATGACCGAGACCAACGCGCTCGGCCCGAGCCTCGCCGGGCAGGACGCGCTGGACAAGCCGATGGCGGCCGGCCGCGTGCCGCTGCCCATGCAGGCGGAGATCCGGGACCCCTCCACCTTCGAGGTGCTGCCCGTCGGCGAGCGCGGGGAGATCTGGTTCCGCGGCGTCAACCTCATCCGCGGCTACTGGAACCGGCCGGACGCCACCGCCGAGACGATCGTCGACGGCTGGCTGCGCACCGGCGACATCGGGCACCTCGACGACGAGGGCCTGGTCTACGTCGACGACCGGCTCAAGGACATGGTCCTGCGCGGCGGTGAGAACGTGTACTGCGCCGAGGTCGAGGCCGCGATCTACGAGCACCCCGCCGTCATGGAGGCCGCCGTGCTCGGCGTGCCCCACGAGCGGCTGGGCGAGGAGGTCGCCACGGTCATCGTGCTCAACGACGGCGCCTCGCTGACCAAGGACGAGCTGGTCGGCTTCCTGGGTGAGCGGCTGGCCCCGTTCAAGATCCCGACGGTGATCGACATCCGCACCACCGCGCTGCCGCGCAACCCTGCCGGCAAGTTCCTCAAGCGCGAGCTGCGCGGCGAGCTGGAGCCGCAGCAGCAGCGGGGCTGACCCGCACCACGCCGACCGCCCGGCCCGGCTCCGCGAGGAGTCCGGACCGGGCGGTCGTCGGCGTTCCGGGGTCAGGCCGCGATGCGCGTGGACAACGACTCGCCGGCCTCCTCGGCGGCCGCCTCCGCGTTCTTGCGCAGCAGCTCCGCGAGCTCGCTGAACTCGTCGAGGGCCGGGTTGACGCCGACGAGGGTGAACTCGCGCTCGACCAGGGTGAGGTCGGCGCCCCACACGTCCACGAGGACCCGCCGGTAGTAGTCGGTGGAGTGGTCCCAGCCCTCCCGCGGAGTGCCGGCGCCGTACGCCCCACCGCGGGTGACGAGGGCGACGACCGGCTTGCCGTCGAGCAGTCGCGCGCCGTGGGGTGCACCGGCGATGGCCAGGTCGATCCACGTCTTCACGTGCTGGGAGACGCCGAAGTTGTAGAAGGGCAGCGCGAGCACCGCGGCGCTCGCGTCCTGCAGCTCGGCCGCCAGCTGACCGGCCAGCGCGAGCGCCTCCCGCTGCGCGTCGCTGCGGTCCTCCTCCGGAGAGAAGGAGCCGGCGATGGCGTCGGCCCAGGCGGTGGCGGGCAGCGGGTGCTGACCGAGGTGGCGGCGGACCACGGGGACGTGCGGCCGCGCGGCGGAGAACCGGTCGAGCACGCGGTCGGCGAGCGCGCTGCCGGCGGACCGGGGGCCCTGGATGGAGGCGTCGATGCGGAGAAGGGTCACGGGGGAGCTCCTCGGACGAGTGACTTGAATGTTCAACCCCACGGTAGGACGCGCGACTTGAATGTTCAAGTGCCGGGGTACAGTCGTCCTGTGGGCGCCGACACGAACCGCGGGGGCACCGACCGCGGGGTCCCGTGGCTGTCGGACGACCAGCAGCAGGACTGGGCCGCGCTCATGGCCCTGGTGATGACGCTGCCGCCCGCGCTGGACGCCCAGCTCAAGCGCGACGCGGGCGTGAACTCCTTCGAGTACCACGTGCTGGCGCGCCTCTCGATGGCCCCGCACCGGACGCTGGTGCTCAGCGAGCTGGCCGAGCAGGCGCAGGGCTCGCTCTCCCGCCTGTCGCACGCGATCACCCGGCTCGAGCGGGCCGGGTGGGTGGAGCGGCGCACCTGCACCGACCGCGGCCGCCGCGTCGAGGCGCGGCTCACCGAGGCGGGGATGACCAAGCTCGAGGCGATGGCCCCGGGGCACGTCCGCGAGGCCCGCCGCCTCGTGGTCGACGTGCTGACGCCGGCCCAGCTCGCCGCGCTCGGTCAGGCCGCGCGGGCCATCACCGCCGTGACGATGGCGGACGAGCCCGAGGCGTGCCGGGAGCTCGGCGACTGCTGACTAGGGGGCGCCGAGGCGGTAGGTGTACTGCCCGGTGCTCCAGTTCATCGTCGCGTTGTAGGAGTACCCGCTCTGCGTGCCGTCGCCGTTGTCCCGGTGGGCGGCGAAGCAGGCGAACACCGTGGTCTGCTCTGTCAGGTCGTCCGTGGAGCCACCGCCCACCGGAGAGCAGCTCACCTCGAGGATGGGTCCGTCGAGCAAGCCGTCCGCGACATGCCCGTCGGCCATCGCCTTGACGCTGGCCTCGATCTCGGGGATGGACGCTCGCCGCAGTGCCCGCTCGGCGTTGTCGCGCCTTTCCTGCGCCTCCGCTTGCGCCTCTTCGGCGGCTTCGGCCCTCTCGCGACGTTCCCGCTGCTCGCGCTCCTCGGCGGCGGCTTCCTCCGCGGCGGCGGCCTCCGCTTCGGCCTCGGCGACCCGCTCGTCGTTCGCCACCTTCCACGCGATCCCGCCACCGACGAGACCGAGGAGCACGACCAGGGCGCCTACGACGGCGAGCAACCGCCTGTGGCGCGTCTTCGCGGGGACGTCGCGTGGCTGCGCCGGGGCGTCGGGCCACGTCTGACCCGGCGGTGGCAGTTCGAGCCACTGGGTGCCGTCCCAGTACCGCTGCTCCCCGGTGGGGGTCGGGTACCAGCCCGCCGCCGGCGTCGGTCCGGTGCCGCTGTCGTCCCCGGGGCGATCGTGCGCCGGGGTTGCTCCGGAGGGCGGAGTGCTCATGGGCAGGGACGGTCGCACGGATCGGTAGCCAGCAGCGGGCGTGCGAGCGTCCTATCTGCACTCGTCGGTCTCGTGACCCGGGATCCGCTGCGAGGTCGGGGACGTGCCCGGATCGGATCCGGTGTTCGATCGGGCGGTCGGACGGACGATGCTGTGCGGGTCCACCGCAGTCCGCGGTGCGGCACATCGAAGCGCTGGAGGGGTCGTGGCGGACGCGATGCTGGAGCAGGCCACCCGGATCGCCGAGCTGCTGGTCGACGTCCAGACGCGGGTCAACGCGCGGATCGACGGCGCCCTGACCGAGCTCCTGCCGGAGGTCGCCCGGCGGCTGGGCGTCGCCGACGTCCCGCCGGTCGACCTCGGCGACCTCGTGAACGCGCGCATCACCGGGCTCAGCGTCGTCGTCACCCCGGCGGCCGTCGCCTCCGTCGTCCCGCTCTCCGAGGCGTCGGTGGCGACCACCCGTGCCGCGCGCCGGGCGGTCACCGACGTGCTCGACGGAGCCGACGACCGGCTGGTCGTGATCGCCGGCCCGTGCTCGATCCACGACCCGGCGGCCGCGCTGGAGTACGCCGCCTTCCTCGCCGGCATGCGGGAGCGGCACGGCGCGGACCTCGAGATCCTCATGCGCACCTACACCGAGAAGCCGCGGACCGAGGTGGACTGGAAGGGCTTCGCCTACGACCCCTTCCTGGACGGCTCGAGCCGGATCAGCGTCGGCCTGGTCGCCACCCGGATGCTCATGTGCCGCATCACCGAGCTCGGCCTGCCGGTCGCGGCGGAGCCGCTGAACGCGCTGACCCCGCAGTACGTCAACGGGCTGGTCACCTACAACGGCGTCGGCGCCCGGAACGTCACCGACCAGACCGCGCGCGAGCGGGTGTCCGGCTTCTCCTCGGTCGTCGGCTTCAAGAACTCGCCGGAGGGCAGCATCGACGCCGCGGTCCAGGCGATCGTGGCCGCCCGGGCGCCGCACGAGTTCCTCGGCGTCGACGCCCACGGCGTCAGCGCGCAGCTGTCGACGACGGGCAACCGCACCGGGCACGTGATCCTGCGCGGTGACCGGTCCGGGCCCAACTACTCCGCCGAGCACGTGGCCGCGACGACGCAGAAGCTCGCCGCGCGCGGCCTGCCGGAGGTGGTCGTCGTCGACGCCTCGCACGGCAACAGCCAGAAGGACCACCGGCGCCAGCTCGAGGTCGTCCGGGACCTCGCCGGGCAGGTCGCCGGCGGCCAGGGCGCGATCCGCGGCGTCATGGTCGAGAGCAACCTGGTCGCCGGGCGGCAGGACCTCGACCAGCGGCACCCGGAGCGGCTGGTCTACGGCTGCAGCGTCACCGACGCCTGCGTCGACCCGGCCACCACCGAGGTGATGCTGGCCGAGCTCGCCGCGGCGACCCGGGCCCGCCGGGAGTCCGTCGCCTGACCGGCCGCCGGCTCAGGCGACCTGCAGGGACCGCTTCGACAGCCCCAGCCAGAAGCCGTCGATCGCGAACTCGCGCGGCGCCTCCGGGTCGGTGGCCGCACCCAGGGTGACGAACAGCGGCGTGAAGTGCTCGACCGTGGGGTGCGCGTACGGCATCCCGGGTGCCCGGTGCTGGTAGTCGGCCAGCGCGTCGACGTCGCCGCGGGTCAGCTGCTCGGCGGCCCAGGCGTCGAAGTCGGCCGACCAGCCGGGCAGCGTCTCCCCCCGGAAGTCCGACCGGGTCAGGAACGGCAGGCCGTGGGTGGTGAAGCCCGAGCCGATCACCAGCACGCCCTCCTCGCGCAGCGCGCGCAGCCGGGCGCCGAGGCGCAGCAGCCGGTCGGGGTCCGACGTCGGCAGGCTGAGCTGCAGCACCGGGATGTCGGCCTCCGGGTACATGACCTTCAGCGGCACCCAGGCGCCGTGGTCCAGGCCGCGGTCCTGCTGCTGGTGCACCGGCTCGCCGCCGCCCAGGGCGCCGAGGACACGGGCGCCGAAGGCAGCTGCGTCCGGGGTGTCGTAGCGCATCCGGTAGTACATCGGGTCGAAGCCGCCGAAGTCGTAGACCGGCGTCACGTGCGCCTCGGTGCTCGACAGGCTCAACGGCGCGGCCTCCCAGTGCGCCGAGACGATCAGCACCGCCCGCGGGCGCGGCATGGACCGGGCCCAGTCGAACAGCTGCGTCATCCAGGCGGGGTCCTCGAACAGCGGCGGGGCGCCGTGGCTGAGGTACAGGGCCGGCAGCGCGCCGTCCTCCGGCGTCCAGGCGGCGTGCGCCCCGGCGGCGGCGACGCGCTCGAGGTGTCCGGCGAAGGGGTGTGCCATGGGTGCGACGGTACGACCACTTACTTGAAGCGTCAACTACTTGCGGTGCCGCAGGGCGACGGCGATCTCGCGGGCGGCGAGCGCGCGGGCGCGCGGCAGCGGGTCCTCCGCCGGCAGGTCGGGGGTGGTGGCCTGGCGGGCGAACCGGTTGAGGGCGCCGTCGTAGAGCAGCAGCAGCGTGGCGGCGAGGTCGGCGGGGTCCCGGGCGCCGGCCTCCGCGGCCAGCTCGCGCAGGCGGTCGACCAGCAGGCGCGAGTCGGCGTCCAGCCAGCGCTGCCCGGGGTGGCCGGCCGGGAGCTCGGTGGCCGCGGCGAGGAAGCCGCACCCGCGCCGGTTGCCCGAGTGCTGCCGGTAGGCCGCCACCGCGTCGAAGACCGACAGCAGCCGGTCGGCGGGCTCGGTCCGCCCGGCGAGCACCTCGTCCCACGTGCGGCGCCAGTCGGCGTGCCGCTGTTCCAGGTAGGCCGCCACCAGCGCGTCCTTGCCGCCGAAGTGCGCGTACATCGTGGCGGGGGAGGCGCCGGCCCGGGCGAGGACCGCGTCCACGCCGGTCGCGGAGATGCCCGAGGCGTAGAACAGCTCGCCGGCCGCGGTGAGCAGCCGCTCGCGAGCCGACCGAGGTGCGGGACCCTGCGCCATGCGCCTACTGTAACGATCGTTATGGCGATCCGACCGGCACGGCGTTCCGGGACCCTCGTCCTCGCCGGGATGGCCGTCATCGCGGTCACCTACGGCCTGGCCCGCTACGGCTACGGGCTCCACCTGCCGCAGTTCCGGGCGGCCTTCGGCCTCTCCTCCGGCACGGCCGGCGTCATCGCGGCCGGGAGCTACGCGGGCTACTGCGGCGCCGCGGTCCTGGCCGGCCGGCTGGTCGCCGCGGGCCGGGCGCGAGCCACGCTGTGGCTGGCCGGGAGCACCGCAGCCCTCGGGTGCCTGCTCGTCGCCACCGCGTGGAGCGGGGCCTCGCTCGCCGTCGGTGCGCTCGTCGCGGGCAGCGGCGCGGGTGCGGCCACGCCGGCGCTGGTCGCCGCCGTCGCCTCGACCGTCCCGCCCGACGCCGAGCAGCGGGCGCAGGCGATCGTGAACAGCGGCACCGGTGCCGGCGTGGTCGCCGGCGGGCTGCTGGTGCTCGCCCTCCCGGAGGCGTGGCGCTGGTCCTGGACCGCCTTCGCGGCGGCCGCGGTCGGCCTCACCGCCTGGGCCGACCGCAGCGCGCGGTGGGCGGGTGCGCCCGGGAGTGCGGGGGAGCGCAGCCGGCTCGTCCGGCGGCTGGTCCGCCCGATGGTCGCCGCCGTCCTCGCCGGTGCCGGCTGCGCCGCGGTCTGGACGTTCGGCCGCGACCTGCTCGCCGACCAGGGCGGGCTGCCCGACCGGGTCACCGGCCTGCTCTGGTGCGTCCTCGGGGGTGCCGGTCTGCTCGGCGGCGTCAGCGGGGTGCTGGTCGGGCGGGTGGGGCTGCCCGCCGCCTGGGTCTCGACCGTCGCCGTCGCCGGTGCGGGGACGGCGGTGCTCGCCGCGGTACCCACCTCCGCGATCCCGGCGGCTGCGGCGCTGGCCTGCTTCGGCGGCGCCTTCGTCGCGCTCTCCGGCGTGCTGCTCGCCTGGGCCGCCGACCGGGCGCCGGGTGCCGCGCCCGCGGCCTCGGCCGTCCTCTTCATCGGGCTGACCCTCGGGCAGGCCGTCGGTGCGGTGCTGCTCGGCGCGGTCGCCGACGGGGTGAGCGGACCGGCGGCGTTCTACGCCGGCGCAGGCCTGCTCGGGGTGTCCGCCGCGGCCGCCGAGCGCAGCCGCTCGACCGCGTCCGAGCAGGGCGGACGCCGGTCGCCGGAGCGCGCCGGGGAGCTCCCGGGAGCGCGCGGACCCATGGTCTAGGGTGAGTCGAATTCTAGAACCGTGATCTAGGAGGCGCTCGTCGTGTGGACCCGGGACACCGCGCCCCCGCACGCCGGCGACCCGTTGCCCGTCACCGACCGGGCCACCCTGGTGCTCGCACCCAACGCGAACGCCTGGACGTTCGAGGGCACCAACACCTGGCTGCTCGCCGAGCCGGGGAGCGACGTCTGCGCCGTGGTCGACCCCGGCCCCGACGACGACGCGCACCTCGCCGCGATCCTGGCCGCGGCCGGGGGCCGGCGGATCACCGACGTCTGGGTGACGCACGCGCACGGCGACCACGCCGAGCTGGCGCCCCGGCTCGCCCGCTCGACCGGTGCCCTGCTGCGCGGTGCGGGCCGCCGCTGGGCCGGCCGTCCGCTGGTGGACGACGAGGTGCTGCGCGTGGGCGCCCTGGAGGTCCGCGTGCTGGCGACGCCGGGCCACACCGGTGACTCGGTGTGCTTCCTCCTCCCCGCCGAGGGCAGCGTGCTGACCGGGGACACGGTCCTCGGACGGGGCTCGCCCGTCGTCGAGCCCGGCCGGCTCGGCCGGTTCTTCGACAGCCTCGACCGGCTCGGTGCGGTGCTCGCCGCGCCCGGGTCGGTCGTCCTCCCCGGGCACGGCCCGGCGCTGCCCGACCCGGTGCCCGAGCTCGACCGCCGCCGGCAGGCGCGGCTGCGCCGGGTGGAGCAGGTGGAGCAGGCCCTCGCCGCCGGCATCTCCGACCCGGAGGCGCTGGTCGACCACATGTACCCGGGGCTCCCGCCGGACCTGCGCCACGCCGCGCGGATCTCGGTGGAGGCCTCGATCGCGCACGTCCAGTCCGCGTCAGATCCCGTTCGCAGCTGAGGAGAACCACGCCGGTGCCGCCACCCATCAAGCCCGCCCCCGCGCCCACCCCGGAGACCCTCCCGTTCTGGGAGGGCTGCGCCGCCGGTGAGCTGCGCATCCAGCGGTGCACGTCCTGCGGGAAGCACGTCTTCTACCCGCGGCCCGCGTGCCCGCACTGCTGGTCGACCGACCTCGAGTGGGTGGTCAGTGACGGCACCGCGACGCTGCACTCCTACGTCATCAGCCACCGGGCCGCGCCCGGCTTCGCCGAGGACGTGCCCTACGTCATCGCGATCGTGGAGCTGCCCGAGGGCGTCCGCATGATGACCAACCTCGTGGACGTCGAGGCCGACCCCGAGAAGCTGCCGCTGGACATGCCGCTGCGCGTGGTCTTCGAGCCGCGCGGCGACGTCCACCTGCCGCTGTTCGCACCTGCCGGGAGTGCCGCATGAGCGCCAAGGACGACATCGTCATCATCGGCGCCGCCGAGACCGACGCGCTGGGCAAGCTGCCGCACCTGTCGACGCTGAGCCTGCACCTCGAGGGTGCGCGCAACGCGCTCGCCGACGCCGGGATGACCCCCGGTGACATCGACGGCATCGCGACCGTGCAGACGCCGGGCCCGGTGAGCATCGCCCACGCCATGGGCATCCAGGCGAAGTGGCTGGACGGCACCGGTGTGGGCGGGACGTCGTTCCTCTTCCACGTCCGGCACGCCGCCGGCGCCATCCGCGCCGGGCTGGCCGAGACGGTGCTCATCACGCACGGCGAGTCCGGTCGGTCCCGCGTGGACGCCCCGAGCTGGGGTCGCAGCCCGCAGTCGCTCAACGGCCAGTTCGAGGCGCCCTTCGGCGTCTTCGGCCCGCCGACGGCGTTCACGCTGACCGCCCTGCGCTACATGAAGGAGACCGGCACGACCCTCGAGCAGCTCGCCGAGGTGGCGGTCGCGCAGCGGCGCTGGGCGAACAAGAACCCCCGCGCGCTCATGCAGGACCTCGTCAGCGTCGACGACGTCCTCGGCTCGAAGATGATCGCCTGGCCGTTCACCCTTCTCATGTGCTGCCTGGTCACCGACGGCGGTGGCGCGCTGGTGGTCACCACGCGGGAGAAGGCCGAGGCCCGCGGGTACGACAAGCCGCTCGTGCACCTGCTCGGCGCCGGCGAGGCGGCGGACTCCCCGATGGTCAGCCAGATGCCCGACCTCACCTCGTTCGGCGCCTTCAAGCGCTCGAGCGCGGCGGCGTTCGCCGAGGCCGGCATCACGCACGACGACGTCGACCACCTGATGATCTACGACGCCTTCGCGCACGTGCCGCTGTACGGGCTCGAGGACGCCGGCTTCGTGGGCCGGGGCGAGGCCGGGGCGTTCGTCGCCGAGGGCCACACCTCCCCGGGCGGGCAGTTGCCGCTGAACACCAACGGCGGCGGCATGTCCTACACGCACACCGGCATGTACGGGATGTTCGCCATCCAGGAGGCCGTGCGCCAGGTGCGCGGCGAGGCGGCCGCGCAGGTCGAGGGCGTCGAGCGCAGCGTCGTGCTCGGCAACGGCGGCATGTTCATGGCCGGCGCGACCCTGGTGCTGGGCAGCTCGCCGCGCTGACCCGGCGGCCGGTCACCGCTCTCCAGGGGCGGTGACCGGCCCCCGGTCGTGGCACGTCTCTCGTCCGTGCTGCGGTCCGCCGGCCCTCCGGTGGCCTAGGCTGTTCTAGAACGCCGTTCTAGCCCGAGGGAGACCCGATGCCGCGTGACGCCGCCGCTCCCGGGCGCAGCGCCTGGAAGTGGAGCCGCACCGGCGAGACCCGCCGGGTGCTGCTCGACGCCGCCCGCGAGGTGTTCGCCGAGCGCGGCTTCGCCGAGTCCAGCGTCGCGGACGTCGTGGAGCGCGCCGGGTCCAGCGTCGGCAGCCTCTACCACCACTTCGGCGGCAAGAGCGAGCTGTTCCTGGCCCTCTGGGAGGACTGGCAGAGCAGCCAGGAGAAGCGCGCCGCCGAGGGCGTGACCGCCGCCCGCCGGGCGGGGGAGGAGCGCCCGCTCGCGCTGTTCGTGGCCGGGGCCCGCGGCTTCCTCCGCGGCTCCTGGGAGAGCCGGGCCCTGGGCAGCCTCTTCGTCGACAAGGACGGCCCGCCCGGGTTCGAGCTGATGCGGCGGACCCGCGGTCACGAGTGGCTGCGCCAGAACTCCCTGCTGCTGCGCGCCCGGGACGACGCCATCGGGCGGGTGACGGTCTCGGTGCTCACCACCGTCATCGGCGAGGCGGGCCGCGAGGTCATGGCCAGCCGGACCAGGCGCGAGGCCGAGGCGATCGTCGACGCCGCGGTCGCGATGATCGAGCGGCTCGGTGTCCTGGCCGACGAGGCGCCGCCCCTCGACGCCGCGGACCCGGGTGACGGATCCTGGGCGGACGAGGCGGAACCGCAGCCAGGCGCCGGCACGGCGATCGCCGGCGCCTGACCACGGGTCACTCCGGAGCACCGACCTCCGCGCGGCCCCGGTCGATCACGACCGTGCCGTCGCCGCGCAGCGTGCGGAACAGCAGCGCGCCCTCGGGGCCGCCGTCCTGCCGCCAGATGCGCACGGTCAGCTCGTCGCCGGGGAGCACCGGCGAGCTGAACCGGCCCGACATGGCGCGGAACCGGCCCGGGTCGCCGTCCATCGCCGACATGAGCAGCGCGCGCCCGGTGATGCCGTAGGTGCACAGCCCGTGCAGGATCGGCCGCTCGAAGCCGGCCCGGGCGGCGAACGCCGGGTCGGAGTGCAGCGGGTTGCGGTCGCCGTTGAGCCGGTAGAGCAGTGCCTGCTCCGGCCGCGTGGCCAGGGTGATCTCCCAGTCGGGCGCGCGGTCGGGCTGCGCCCAGTCGTCGGTCGCGACCGGTCCGGTGGACTCGACCTGCTCGCCGCGGATGAAGATCGAGCTGCGGGTGGTGATCATCGGCTTGCCATCGGCGTCGACCGCCGTCGAGGACGACGTGACGAGCGCGCCGCTGCGCTTGCCCTCCATCGACTCCACGCGGGCCTGGGCGCGCAGGGAGCCCTCGACCGGCAGCACCTGGTGCAGCCGGATCTCCTGCTCCGCGTGGACGAGCATCGCGCGGTTGAACTCGCCGATGCCCACGCCCGGGGCCTGGGCGAGGAGGACGCCGAAGGTGGGCAGCACCTGCTGCTCCACGCCGTGGCTGTTCTCCGTGGTGAAGCTCAGCTCCTGGCTCGGCTCGCCGAGCCCGGCGCCCACGCCGACGGCGTAGAGCAGCGCGTCCTTCGACGTCCAGCTGCGCTCGTGGACGGCCCCCTCGCGACCGACGGCCGACGGGTCCAGCGCCATCTCAGGCACCCCCCGCCGGCACGCCCGAGCCGCTCGTCCTCGTACCCATCGCCACCGCATCCACTGCCGGCATCCGCCTTCCGTCGACTGCGCGACGCCGGTGCGCGCCGCCCGGCCAGCATGCCGCACCGCCGTCCTCCGCTCTAGAGCCCTGTTCTAGGATTGCCGGGACAGTGGGGAGTGCGAATGTCCTGGTCGACCGCGTCGCGTCCGGACGGGCTCGAGCAGCCGGTCGTCGGCACGTCCGGGGCGGTGGACGCGCCCGAGCCGGTCATCCCCGCGGTCCCCGCGCCGGAGCCGCCGTCGCTCCGGGACGATCCCGAGGTCATGCGCCTGGCCTGGCGCACGCTGTCCGTCGTCGGCCTGGCCAGCATGTTCTCCGGGCTGTCGAACAGCGCCCTGAACGTGGCGCTGCCCGCGGTGGCGCGCGAGTACGACGCCTCGGCGACCGCCTCCAGCTGGATCCTGCTGTCGTTCATGCTCACCCAGACGCTGCTGATGGTCTCCTTCGGGCGGCTGGCCGACCTCTTCGGCCGCCGGTCGATGTACCTCACCGGCCTGGCCGTGTTCACCGTCGGCAACCTGCTCGCGGGATTCGCCCCCGACGCGTGGTGGCTGGTCGCCTGCCGCGTGCTGCAGGCCGCGGGCGCGGCGATGCTGCTCACCAACAGCGCCGCCCTGGTCACCGGCGCCTTCCCGCGGCACCGCCTCGGCCAGGGCATGGGCATCTACCTGGCGTCGTTCTCCGTCGCCCAGCTGGTCGGCCCGACGCTCGGCGGCTTCCTCGCCGAGCACGTCGGCGTCCAGTGGCTGTTCTGGTCCAACGTGCCGGTCGGGATCGGCTGCCTGGTCTGGGGGATCCTGGCGCTGCCGCCGGTGCCGCGCTCGGGTGAGCGCATGGCGCTGGACGTCCCGGGCAACCTGCTGGCCTTCCTGGGACTCGGCTGCGGCCTCGTCGCGCTCTCCCAGGCCACTTCGCTGGGCTGGTCGCACCCCGTGGTCACCGGCGGGCTCATCGCCTTCGCGGTCCTGCTGCCCGCCTTCCTGCTGGTCGAGCGGCGGGTCCGCGACCCGCTGATGGACACGCGGCTGTTCGAGGACCGCAGCTTCTCCTGGGGGCTGAGCGCGTCGTTCCTGAACGCCATCAGCAACTTCGGCGTCGTGCTGCTGGTCTCGCTCTACCTGCAGGCCGTGGGTGGGGAGGACGCGCTCTCGGCGGGGTGGAAGGTGCTGCCGCTCGCGGTGTCGGCGCTGGTCTTCTCCGCGGCCTCCGGCTTCTTCCAGCGCTGGATCGCGGCGCACACGCTCACCGTGCTCGGCAACGCGGCGACGGCGGCGGGTCTCGCCGTGCTGCTGCTGCTCACCGGCGCCGAGGTGAACGACGCCGCGGTGATGGCCGCCCTGATCCTCGTGGGCGCCGGGTCCGGGCTCTTCATGCCGTCCAACACGCAGGTGCTGCTGGCGACGATGCCCAGCGAGCGGCTCGGCATCGCCAACGGCATGCGGCTGATGCTGCAGAACACCGGCGCCGTCCTGGGCACCGCGGTGATCCTGACCGTGCTGACCACGCCGCTGCCCATCGAGCTCCGCCGCTACGTCTTCGCCGGCACCATCTCGGACGTGTCCGACGACGGGGTGGCCGATCTGGTCACCGGCTACCGGTGGACGGCGATCACCCTGCTGGTGATCTGCCTCGGCGCGATGGTCAGCTCGCTGGGCGCCCGCCGTGCCGGGCAGCGCCTGGACCGGCAGGACTGACTCCGGAACGACGCCGTCAGCGCGGGCCGAGCGGGCGCACCATGCCTTCCTGGGCGACGGTCATGACCAGCCGGCCGGTGCGGTCGAACAGCCGGCCCGAGACGTGGCAGCGCCCGCCGCCGGCCCACGAGCTCTCCTGCTCGAAGCACAGCCACTCGTCCGCGCGGACCGGCCGGTGCAGCCAGACCGCGTGGTCCAGGCTGGCCGCCGCGACGTCGGGGGCGCCGACGGCGCGGGCGTGCGGGGCCAGGGACGTCGACAGCATGAGCATGTCCGAGGCGTAGGCCAGCGCCGCCGCGTGCACCAGCGGCTCGTCGGGCAGCGGCTCCAGCGAGCGCATCCAGAACCGCTGGTTCGGCGGGGCGGCCTCGCCGCGGGCCGCCGCCACGCGGGGCAGGTCGCCGTCGAAGCGGATGTCGAACGGGTGCCGGCGGGTCAGCCCGTCGAACCACGCGCGCAGCGGCCCGTCCACGTCGGCCGCGGCCTCCTGGGCGGTGGGCAGCTGCTCCGGGAGTGGTGCGTCCAGCTGCGGGACCTGGTGGGCGAAGCCCTCCTCGGCCACCTGGAAGGAGGCGGTCAGGTCCAGGATCGGCCGGCCGCCCTGCGTCGCCGTCACCCGGCGGGTGCTGTACGACCCGCCGTCCCGCACCCGCTCGACGTCGAAGCCGATGGGCGCGGTCGCGTCCCCGGCCCGCAGGAAGTAGGCGTGCAGGGAGTGCGCGGTGCGGCGGGGGTCGACCGTCGCCCCGGCGGCGAGCAGCGACTGCGCGACGACCGCGCCGCCGAAGGAGCGCTCGGGCTGCCGCCGACGCGGGGCTGCCCGGAACGCGTCCTCCCCGGTCGGCGTGACGAAGAGCACGCCGGCCCACCCGTCGCGCACGACGTCGTCGTCCCCTGGTTCCGTCCCGCGTTCGGCGTCCACCTGCACGGATTCTCCCCGACTCCTCCGGTCGTGTCTCTTGACCTGTTAAGTGAATCACTGTTCAATTCATGACGTGGGACGCATCGCGGGCGCAACCGGCGCGCAGACACGGCAGCGGCTGCTGCGTGCTGCGGCCGACGTGTTCGCGCGGCGCGGCTACGAGGGCACGCGGGTGTCCGACATCGCGAGCGAGGCCGGGCTGAGCAACAGCGCGCTCTACGCCTACTTCGCCTCCAAGGCGGAGCTGCTGGTCGGGGCGCTGCGCACGCACGGCCGGCGCCCGATGGAGGAGATGCTGGCGGCCGACCCCGAGCGGTCGATCGTCGACCTCTTCCTGCGCAGCGGCGTGAGCCTGCGCGAGAAGCCCGACGAGGACCGGTACCTCGCCGTCGAGGCGATGATCGCCGCCCGTCGCGACCCGGAGGTCGCCGCCGCCATGACCGCCTACGTGCGGGAGCGCGCCGAGTGGATGACGCGGCTGGTCGAGCAGGCGCAGCTGCGCGGCGAGATCGACGCGACCGTGTCCGCGCGTGCCATCGCCCACCTGGCCACCTCGCTGGGCATCGGCGCCGCGCTGCTCACCCCTGATCTGCACGACGTCGACGACGGGGACTGGACAGCGCTGCTGACCCGCGTCGTGACGAGCATCGCCCGCACCGGAGAACAGATGGGAACCCGCACATGAAGGTGCAGATCGACTCGCAACTGTGCCAGGGCCACGGCCGCTGCTACGACCTCGCCCCGGACCTGTTCGGCGAGGACGACGAGGGCTACGCCACGCTCACCGCGCTCACGGCGGACGGCAACGTGCCGGCCGGCCGCGAGGGCGACATCCGTCTCGCTGCAGCCAACTGCCCCGAGTCCGCTGTTCTCGTCCATGAGGAGGCCTGAATGACCGTCGATGACAGGTTCACCGACTCGCCGTTCCAGAAAGCTGACCCCGCCGAGCTCACCCGGTTCGAGGTGATGGACGGCCCGGTCTCCGACTGGGCCACCGACTTCTCGCACATGGACGAGCAGTACGCGGAGAACGCCCACGAGATCTGGGACGACCTGCGCGGCCGCTGTCCGATCGCCCGCACCGAGCGCTTCGGTGGCGCGTGGCTGCCGACGAAGTACGAGGACGTCCAGGCCATCGCCTACGACACCGAGCACTTCACCTCGCGCGCCATCATCGTGGGCAACTACCGGCCCCCGCTGGACCTGGCGCCGGTCGGAGGGGTCCCCCCGATCTCGTCCGACCCGCCGTTCCATCACGACGCCCGCAAGCTGCTGCTGCCGGCGTTCACCAAGGCGAACGTCGCGAAGCAGGAGATCACCACCCGGGAGTTCTGCCACTCGCTGATCAACTCCTTCGAGGGCCGTGACCTCGTGGACGCGGCCACCGAGTACGCGATGCACATCCCGATCCGGGTGATCGCGGACATGCTCGGCTTCCCGACCGAGGACGCGCCGAAGTTCAAGGTCTTCGTCGAGAACGCGCTCGAGGGCATCAACCGGTCGCCGGAGGAGCGCGAGGCCTCCACCGAGGTGCTGTTCGCCTACCTGCTCGAGCAGGTCCGCGACCACATCGACAACCCGCGCGACGACCTGACGACCTACCTCATCAACGCCGAGCTGTACGGCCAGAAGCTGGCGCCGAACCACGTGGTCGGCACGATGGCGCTGCTGCTCATCGCGGGCATCGACACCACGTGGAGCGCCATCGGCGCCTCGCTGTGGCACCTGGCGAAGAACCCCGAGGACCGCAAGCGCCTCGTGGCCGAGCCGGCCCTGCGGACGACGGCGGTGGAGGAGTTCCTCCGCGCCTACGCCCCGGTCACCATGGCCCGCCTGGTCAAGGAGGACGTGGAGCTCGGCGGTGTCGAGATGAAGAAGGAGGACTGGGTCCTGCTTCCCTTCCCGGCGGCCAACCGCGACCCGGAGCGCTTCGAGCGGGCCGACGAGGTCGTCATCGACCGCGAGGTCAACCGGCACGCCGCCTTCGGTCTCGGCATCCACCGCTGCGCCGGGTCGCACCTGGCCCGCATGGAGCTGCGCGTCGCCCTCGACGTGTGGCTCGACCGGATCCCCGAGTTCTCGCTGGCCGAGGGCGCACCCATGCGCTGGTCGACCGGTCAGATCCGCGGACCCCGGATGCTCCCGATCCAGATCGGCTGACATCCTCGGAGCCCCGGCGGACGCGCACGCGACCGCCGGGGCTCCGGCACGTCCGGCCCCACCTGCTCCTGCTCGAGAAAGAGGCGCCCCGTGGCCCAGACCGTCGTGGTCGTCGGCACGTCCGTCGGCGGGGTGCGCACCGCCCAGGCCCTCCGCCGCGAGGGCTTCGCCGGCCGCATCGTCCTGGTGGGCGAGGAGGCGCACAAGCCCTACGACAAGCCGCCGCTGTCCAAGCAGTACCTGGCGGGGGAGTGGCCGCTGGACCGGCTCGCCCTGCTGACGCCGGAGGCGACCGCGGCCGCTGACCTCGAGCTGCGGCTCGGCGTCGCGGCCGTCCGCCTCGACGTGGCCGCGCGGCAGGTCGTGCTGGCCGACGGCGCGGTGCTCGACTTCGACCACGTCGTCGTCGCGACCGGTGCCGTGGCCCGCCCCTCGCCGTGGTCGGCCGACTCGGGCGTGCACGTCATCCGCACCCTGGCCGACGTCGACGGGCTGCGCGCCGACCTCGCCGGCGGTGGCCCCGTGGTGGTCGTGGGCGGTGGCGTGATCGGCGCGGAGGCGGCCGCGACCATCCGGACGCTCGGCCACGCGGTCACGGTGGTCGACCCGCTGGCCACCCCGCTCGCCCGGCTGGTGGGCCCCGAGGTGGGCCGGCCGCTCGAGGAGCTGCACCGCCGCCGCGGCGTGGACACCCGGTTCGGGGTGGGCGTCGAGGGCATCGACGGCGCCGCGGGCGACCTCACCGTCCGCCTCACCGACGGCTCGACGCTGACCGCCGCCACCGTGCTCGTCGGGATAGGCGCGGTGCCCAACGACGGGTGGCTGGCCGACTCCGGTCTGCTGGTCGACAACGGCGTCGTCTGCGACCGGTACTGCCGGGCCGTGGACTCCGACCGGGTCTGGGCCGTCGGCGACGTCGCCCGCTGGCAGGACCCGCGCTACCCGGCCGAGGTGCGTCTGGAGCACTGGACCAACGCCGTCGAGCAGGCCGCCGCCGTCGCGCACAACATCGTGCACGCCGACGACCTGCAGCCCTACAGCCCGCTGGAGTACGTCTGGAGCGACCAGTACGACTGGAAGCTGCAGGTCGTCGGGCACGCTTCGCGCGGCGGCCGCTACGAGGTGGTCGGCGACCTCGGCGCCGACCCGGCGAAGGCCGCCGTCCTGTACTCCGACGACGACGGCACGCTCATCGGCGCCGTGACGGTGAACTGGCCCAAGGCGCTGGTCACCAGCCGGCGGGCACTCACCGCGGGTGGGACGGACTTCGCGGAGTTCGTCGCCCAGCTGCAGGAGCTCTTCGCCAAGCAGGCGGCCGCGGCCGCGCGCTGACCCCCGCACACCCACCACACGCGCCGGCGGCCGGGGGGCGCGGGGGCCCCCGGGTGCCGGGGGGGGTGGGGGGGCTCTTCCGT
>NZ_JBJGZM010000011.1:0-140107 GCF_054050515.1 Blastococcus sp. SYSU D01042
GGCTGCCCGGTCTGCGGCTCGGTCGAGCACCCCGAGCCGGCCCGGCCCGGCGGCCCGGTGGTCACCCGCGACCAGGAGGACGCCGCCCACGTCGCGGCCGAGCGGTCCGAGGCGCGCTGGTCGGCCGCCCGCGAGGTCTGCGCGACGACCGTGGGTCGTCGCGGGGCGCCGTCGGTGGATCCGGTCGGACGGCTCAGCCGAACGTGACTGCGCCGGTCGCGGTGGTCAGCCTGGCCGTGCCGCCGGCGAAGCGTTGCTCCACGCCTCCCGGGACGTCCCGCGGCGCCGACGTCGGGTAGCCCCACGGGCCGAACTCGGACCCCTGGGCCCACCAGGCGTTCCGGATCGCCCCGGTGAGCGGGTGCGCCCCGGTGGCGGGCGACCAGAACACCGAGCCGCGCTGGAAGTGCTGCCCGCAGCCGCCGTTGACCAGCCCGCACATCTCGCCCATCACCGGGTACCCGAGCGCGCCCCACTCCGCGCCCGTGACCTGCCACGCGGTCCGGATCTGCCCCCGCACCGCGTGCGTCCCCGTGCCGGCGGTCCAGTACACGGAGCCGCCCTCGAAGGACTGCCAGCAGCCGTCCTCGACGAGTCCGCACATCGTGTCGAGGAGCGGGTAGCCGAGGAATCCGTTCTCGTTGCCGAGTGCCGCCCAGTGCGCCCGGACGGGTCCGGTGACCAGCCGGGCACCCAGGGCCTTCGTCCAGTAGATCGATCCGCGCTCGAAGGACTGGTAGCAGCCTCCGTCGCGGAGGCCGCAGACCTCATCGGAGACCGGGTAGCCCAGCTGCGCGGAGAACTCCCAGCCGACGGACGCCCACTTGTCCTTCATGACGCCGCGCACGACGTGCGTGCCGGTGGCGGGGGAGGTGTAGATCGAGCCGCGCTCGAAGTGCTGGTAGCAGCCTCCGCCGGTGAGCCCGCAGGCGGTGCTGGAGACCGGGTAGCCCAGCGTCCCCCACTCGGTGCCGGTGGTGTACCACTTCTGGCGGATCGGGTCGCTGACGAAGTGGGTGCCCGTCGCGGGGGAGGAGTAGATGTTGCCCCGCTGGAACAGCTGGTAGCAGCCTCCGCCCACGAGTCCGCACGCGACGTCCTGCGTCGGGTAGCCGAGCTGCTTCGAGTTCTCCCAGCCGACGGACGCCCACGTCTCCTTCATGACGCCGAGCACCTGGTGCGTGCCGGTGGAGGGCGAGGAGTAGATCGAGCCGCGCTCGAAGTGCTGGTAGCAGCCTCCGTCGGCGAGCCCGCAGGCCGTGCTCGAGACCGGGTAGCCCAGCGATCCCCACTCGGTGCCGGTGGTGTACCACTTCTGGCGGACCGGGTCGCTGACGAAGTGGGTGCCCGTCGCGGGGGAGGAGTAGATGTTGCCCCGCTCGAACATCTGGTAGCAGCCTCCGCCCACGAGTCCGCACACGACGTCCTGCGTCGGGTAGCCGAGCTGCTTCGAGTTCTCCCAGCCCACGGATGCCCACTTGTCCCGCACGGCGCCGAGCACCATGGTGGTGCCGGTGGCGGGCGAGGTGTAGATCGAGCCGCGCTCGAAGTGCTGGAAGCAGCCGCCGCCGATCAGCCCGCAGCCGACGTCCATGACCGGGTAGCCCAGCGCCCCCCACTCGGTGCCCGCGCTGAACCACTTCTCGAAGATCGCGCCCCACTGCGTCCAGGCACCGGTGGCCGGCGACCAGTAGATCCTGCCGTGGGTGAACATCTGGAAGCAGCCACCGTTGGTGAGGCCGCAGATGAACGGCGACGTCGGGGCACCCATCTGCCCCGTCGCACCGCCGAGCTGCTTGTACTTCGCGTCGATGGCCGACCCGCCGGGCGACTGCGTGGAGCCGAACCAGTCGACGAAGTAGTTCCAGAAGTTGCGGTTGCCGTACGAGGAGCAACCGTCGCCGGTGCCGTAGCCGGCGTTGAGCGCCGCCTGGTTCGGGCGGTACGGCGTGTAGATGTACAGGCCGGCGGTCGCCTGGTTGGCGATGTAGACCGTCGAGCTGCCGCAGCCGGTGTTCGGGTGCCACTGGATGGTGTTGTTGCGGCCGGCCTTGTACTGGTACCGGTTGGGGTTGGCGGCGTAGTACTGGTAGTTCCAGGACGAGCGGTACAGCTGGTTCTGCAGACCTGCCTGGGCCGGGTCGCAGGCGCCGTTCGCGAAATCTGGGCAGCCGTAGCCCGCGGCGCGCATGTACATCTTGGCGGTGGGGTTCTTCGTGGTGACGAGACCCACCTCCTTCTGAAGCAGGACCAGCAGCACGCGCGGGTTGATCCGGCAACTGGCAGCCACCTTGGCGATGACCGTCGCGGCGCTTTCATTGGCCGCACCCTGGTAACCGGCGCACAGGCCGTCGGGCGCGCGGTCGGTGGTGGTGAGCCGGTAGTTCTTGATGCACGCGCTGCCATCCGTCCCGCCACTGCAGGAGGCCCCGCGAGCGTTCAGGAAGTCCTGGATGGCGCCGGCGTCCATGGCCAGGCCGTCGAAGAACACCGCGTCGCTGATGATGTTGCCTGGGTCGAAGTAGCGGAGGTCGGCGGCCTGCGCGGGCGCGGCGGGCGTGCTCGTGGCCACCGGGGCGACGACGAGGGCGACGACGGCCGCGCCGATCAGCCCCAGGGCGACCAGCAGGCGGGACAGCGCGGCGGTCACGGGACCTGCACCTCGACCGGCGCCGAGGCGCCCGACGAGCCGTCGGACTCGTAGGAGAGCACGGCGCTCCAGGCGCCGGCCCCCAGCTGTTCCCCGGGCACGGTCAGCTCGCCGCAGGCGGTGTTCGTGACGTTCGGCGTGGCCTCCCGCGTCGCAGTAACGCTGGCGCCGGCCTGAGTGAGAGTCACCGTGCAGGTCCCGCCCTCCTCGACCAGGGTGGGGACGAAGCCGTTGATCTCCACCACGCTGCTGCCGGGGTTCCAGCCGTAGTAGGTGATCTGGACGGCGGCGTCCCCGCGGGCCACGGTGGTCGGGGCGGCGCTCGGTGCCGGGTCGATGGCGACGTCGGTCGGATCGGGCGCCGAGGGGTCCAGCGGCTGCCCGTAGGTGCCGGGCGGCACCGTCGAGAGCGACGACGCCTGGGAGGCCTCGTCGGTGGAGGAGGAGCACGCGGCCAGGAGCGCGACGGAGGCGCAGACGGCGAGGCGGCCAGCGCGTCGACTGGTGTGCATGAAGCGGTATCCCTCTGTCAGATCGTGACGCCGACCTGTGCGTACGCGGCGCCGGAGTCAGGTGGCGAGCCACTCGCGACCACGGTCAGCAGGCAGGGTCTCACGCACTGTGACGCAAGGGAGGGACGACACGCTCGTGGCGCCCGCCGGACCAGGGCCTCAGCGGGCTTCGGATGACAGGCCTCCCCGGCCGCGCGTTAGTCTCAGCGCTCCTGCCCTTCCGTCGGCGGGCCGACGACGTGTCGGGGCAGAGCCGGTCCAACGGGAGCAGTCGGGAGATGGCCGTCAGCACGAGCGTGGCCGGTGCGCCGTCGACCGGAGCGGCCGCCGTCGCTCCCGCGGGTCCTCCCCGCGCGGGAGTGGGGACCGTCGTCCTCCTGGTGCTCAGCGGGCTGCTCGGCCTGGCCGCCACCACCTACCTCGCCGTGGCCGGCCACGGGCTGGGGCTGCACCTGACGGCCCCGGACCTCTGGTTCTTCGAGGACAACCCCGAGCTGAGCCCGGAGGAGCTGGGGTTCGACACCGCCCGCGGGTGGAGCTCGGCGGCGCTCGGGCTCTGGGCGGCGGCCTGGCTGCTGGCCGGCCTGGCCCTGCGCCGGGGCGTCCGGGCCCGCTGGCTCCTGCTCCTCGGCCTGGTCTGGTCGGTGCCCCTGGTCATCGGGCCGCCGCTGTTCACCGCCGACCCGTGGTTCTACACCGCGATCGGCAACGGGGTGCAGCTCGGCGTCGACCCCTTCGAGGAGGGTCCCGGCGTCCTCGGCGACATCGAGGCGGTGCGGGGCGCGGAGGAGTTCTGGCGGTTCAGCCCCACCCCCTACAGCCCGCCCTTCGTCGCGCTGCTCAGCGGCCTGTCCTGGCTGTTCGGCCAGGACGTGCTGGCCCAGCTGGTCGCGATCCGGGCGCTCTGCGTCGCCGCCTGGGCGGTGTGCGCGGTCGTGGTCTGCCGCATCGCCCGGCACCTGGGCGGCAGCCCGGCCGCGGCCATGTGGCTGGGGGCGGTCAACCCGCTGGTCCTGCTGCACCTGGTCTCGGGGGCCCACAACGACGCCCTGATGCTCGGGCTGCTGCTGCCCGGGCTGCTGCTCGCGCTCAAGGGCCGCCCGCTGCTCGGCATCCTCCTGTGCGTGGCCGCGGCCGGGGTCAAGGCCACCGCGCTGATCGTCGTCCTGGTCATCGGGGTCGACTGGGCCCGGCGCCAGACGACCTGGCCGGCCCGGCTGCGGGCCCTGGCGCTCGCCGGCGGACTGGGGGCCGGGGCCTTCGCGCTGACGGTCCAGCTCTCCGGCTACGGCTGGACCTTCCTGGAGAACCTGGACACCCCGGGCAAGGCGCTGGAGGCCCTGACGCCGACGACGGCGCTGGCCTACGTGCTCGACTCCCAGGACCCGCCGGTCGACGGTGCCCGGCAGGCCGGGATCGTCGTCGCGGTCGTGCTGAGCCTGCTCTTCCTGACCCGGCTGCGGCGCTGGGGGCTGGTCCGCGTCACCTCCTGGATCGCCCTGACGGTCATCCTGACCGGCTCGGTGGTCTGGCCCTGGTACCTCGTCTGGTCGACGATGCTCTTCGCGGCGGCCGGGGTGGCGGCCGAGCGCCTGGTCGTGGTGCTGTGGTCGGTGGCGCTGCTGTTCACCGTGCTGCCCGGTGGGCACCCGGTGCTGGCCCTGTACGAGCGGCCGGGTCCCGACCAGCTGGTCCTGTGGGTCCTCGGGGTGGCCGTCGCGGGCGGGCTGGTCCACGTCGCCGTGCGCCGGCTCCGGCGGCGCCCGCTCGCCGAGGCCGCCCGATGACATCCGCCCCCGCTCCGGGAGAGAAGAGGACAACCGTGCGCGTCCTGGTCGTCACGCCCACCTACAACGAGGCGGACAACGTGCGCCAGCACGTCGAGGCGGTGCTCGCCCGACCGGCCGCACCCGACGTCCTCATCGTCGACGACGGGTCGCCCGACGGCACGGCGGGCATCGTGCGGGACCTCGCCGCCGAGCACCCCGGCCGGGTCGAGCTGCTGGAGCGCTCGGGCAAGCAGGGCCTGGGCACCGCCTACGTCGCCGGCTTCAAGCGGGCGCTGGCCGAGGGCCGCTGGGACGTCGTCGTCCAGATGGACGTCGACGGCTCGCACGACCCGCGCGCGATCGACGCCCTGCTCGCCGCGATCGAGGACGCCGACCTCGTGCTCGGCTCGCGCTACGTGCCCGGCGGCGAGGTGGCCGACTGGCCGTGGAGCCGGCGCACCGTGTCCTGGGTGGGCAACCTGTACGCGCGCACCGTGCTGCGGGCACCGGTGCGCGACCTGACCGGCGGCTTCAAGGCCTGGCGCACCGACCTGCTCACCCGGCTGGACGTCGACTCCTTCGAGGCCAACGGCTACGGCTACCAGATCGAGACCACCTACCGGGCGCTGCAATCGGGGGCGCGGGTCGTCGAGGTGCCCATCACCTTCCGGGACCGCGAGTTCGGCGAGTCGAAGATGAACACCGGCATCGCGGTCGAGGCCGTCTCGGCGGTGTGGCGCATCCGGCGCCACCCCGCCCCCTCGGCGCGGCCGGCCGCCTCCGGCCGCCGCGGGGACGACGCCGCCGGGCGGCGCTGACGCCACAGCGGACCGGAGCGGGGATGATGGTCCCCGAACCCCGACCGCACGTGGAGAAGGACCCATGACCCGCATCGTCATCATCGGCGGCGGACCGGCCGGCTACGAGGCCGCCCTGGTCGCCGCACAGCTCGGTGCCCAGGTCACCGTGATCGAGCGCGACGGCATCGGCGGCGCCAGCGTCCTGACCGACTGCGTCCCGTCCAAGACCCTCATCGCCGCGGCCGGCGCCATGACCTCCGTCCACGACTCGGCCGTCCTGGGCGTGCACGGCGCGGAGCCGGCCTCGGTGGGGCTGGACCTCGCCGCCGTCAACCAGCGGGTCCGCGGCCTGGCGGTGGCCCAGTCCGCCGACATCCACTCCCGCCTGGAGGCCGAGGGCGTGCGCATCCTGGCGGGCCAGGGGCGGCTCTCCGACGAGCTGCGCGGCCTGGCCGCCCACCGGGTGCAGGTCGTCGACGCCGCCGGCGAGGTGACCGAGGAGCTCGAGGCCGACGTCGTCCTCATCGCGACCGGCGCCGACCCGCGCGTGCTGCCCGGGGCCGAGCCCGACCACGAGCGCATCCTCGACTGGCGGGACGTGTACGACCTCGAGGAGATGCCCGAGCACCTCGTCGTCGTCGGCTCGGGCGTCACCGGCGCGGAGTTCGCCTCCGGCTACCTCGAGGCGGGCGTGCCGGTCACCCTCGTCTCCTCCCGCGACAGGGTGCTTCCGGGCGAGGACTCCGACGCCGCCGAGGTGCTCGAGGAGGTCTTCCAGTCCCGCGGCGGACGGCTCGAGCGCGGCCGGGCCGCGGCCGTGCGGCGGACCGACAAGGGCGTCGTCGTCGAGCTGACCGACGGCCGCGCCGTCGAGGGGTCGCACGCGCTGATGACCGTCGGCACGGTGCCCAACACCGGCGGGCTCAACCTGGAGGAGTGCGGCGTCGCGCTCAGCGAGGCCGGGCACGTCGTCGTCGACCGGGTCTCCCGGACCTCGCTGGCCGGCGTCTACGCCGCCGGCGACGTCACCGGGGTGTTCCAGCTGGCGTCGGTGGCGGCCATGCAGGGGCGGATCGCGATGTGGCACGCCCTCGGCGAGGCCGTCGCGCCGATCAAGCTCAAGACGGTGGCCGCCAACGTCTTCACCCACCCCGAGATCGCCACCGTCGGCGTGCAGCAGGCCGCGGTCACCGAGGGCGATGACATCGAGGTCGTGCGGCTGCCGCTGGCGACCAACGCGCGCGCCAAGATGAGCGACCTGCGCGACGGCTTCGTGAAGCTGTTCGCCCGCCGCTCGACCGGCGTCATCGTGGGCGGCGTGGTCGTGGCCCCCGGGGCGTCGGAGCTGGTCCTGCCGATCGCGCTGGCGGTCACCAAGGGGCTGACGGTGGCCGACCTCGCGCAGACCTTCGCGATCTACCCGTCGCTGTCCGGCTCGATCACCGAGGCCGGCCGGCGGCTCATGGGCGCCGACCACCTGGCGTAGCGGGGCGCACGGTGCCCGGGAGGGTGCCGGTGGCCGTGTGACTGCTGCGGTCACGTATTCGGCTGGATCCGCGGCCGTCGGTGCCGACGCGCGCGCGGACCGCCGATGGAAGGGGGGATGTCTCCCGACCGTGCTCCCCGCCGTCCCACCGCGCTGCTGCGCGCGGTCCTCGTGGCCGGCGCCGTCGCCGTGTCCACGACCGTCCCGGTCACGGCGGCCGCGGCCGCCGACGAACCGGGCGGCACGCCCGTCGTCGGCCGGCTGGTGCAGGCGTGGGCGGAGAGGGGCCCCGACGAGCACGACCACGACCACGAGGCCGCCGCCCCGCTGAGCTGGGTGGAGACCGAGGACGGCGCCGTCCGCGTGCCCACCGAGGACCTCTCCGGGGTGCCCGTCGGCGCCACCGTCGAGCTCACCGTCGGCGGCGACGTGCGCGACGAGGGCGCCGTCGAGCACGGCCTGGCCCCCGCGCAGGAGGTGCTGGCCACCGGATCGGTCACCCCGCCCGCGGCGGTGGCGCCGGTGCGCGCCCCGGTGACCAACCAGGTGACGGTCGTGCTCGTGGCCCCGGCCGGCACGCAGCCCGACGCCGGCGTCGCGGTGCAGGACGTGGTGACCCCGCTCGCCGGCGCCGTCTCGGACTTCTGGTCCGAGCAGACCGGCGGGGCGGTGCGCTTCGGCGTGGCCGGCACGCACGACTGGATCCGCACCACCGCCGGCTGCGCCGACCCGACCGCGCTCTGGGACGAGGCGGCCGCGGCCGTCGGCTTCGAGGCCGGACCCGGCCGCCACCTCCTGCTGTACCTGAGCAGCGGCACCGCCGCGCAGGCCGGCTGCTCCTACGCCCTGGCGGAGGTCGGTGCCGGACCCTCGTCGGGCGGCCGCCTCTACGTGCGCGACGCGCTGCCGTCGATCATCGCCCACGAGCTGGGGCACAACCTCGGGCTCGCCCACTCCTCGGGGCTGCAGTGCGACGGCACCCTGGAGGCTGGGGAGTGCCGGACGTCGGGCTACCGCGACCTCTACGACGTCATGGGCGCCTCCTGGCGCCAGCTCGGCTCGCTGAGCGCGCCGCAGGCGGCGCTGCTGGGCGTGCTGCCGGCCGGGGCGACCCTGGACCTGGGCGTGCACGACGCCCCCACCGAGGTCGTCCTGGGACCGCTGGGTGCGCGCACCGGCACCCGGGCGCTGCGGCTGGTGGACGCCGAGGGCACCGCCTACTGGCTGGAGTACCGCTCGCCCACGGGCCGTGACGCGTGGCTGGGCCGCCCCGCCGAGAACCGCTACCGGCTGGAGCCCGGCGTCCTGCTGCGCCGTGCCGCCTCCTTCCCCGACACCTCGGTGCTGCTCGACGGCACGCCGTCGGCGGCGGCCGGGTGGGACACCGACCTGCAGGCGGCGCTGCCCGTCGGCGTGCCGCTGGCGCTCTCCGGCGGGGACTTCACCGTGACGGTCACCTCGCTGGCCGACGGCGGCGCGGCGCTGTCCGTGGTGCCGACGGCGCCGGTGCCCGCCGGGTCCGCCGCTCCGCAGTCACCCCGGGACCCCGGCACGGGCCGCCTCCTCCCCGGCACGCGCGCGGGCTCCGGCCGGGACGCCACCGTCGCGGGCACCGCGGAGGCCCTGGACGCCGCGGGCACCGAGCAGCCGCCCGCCGCGCTGCCGTGGACGCCGCCCGCGGGCGACGTCGTGGCCGCCGGCGCCTCGCTGGAGCCCGCAGCCGGGTCGCTGCCGACCGGCGGGCTGCTCCTGGCGGTGGCCGGCGCGGCGCTGGCCGGTGCGACCACCCTCGTCGTGCGCCGCGCGCGCCGGCTCCGGGGCCGCTGACCCGCGGGCACCGTCCCCACGGACGACGGAGGCCGGACCCGCCCGCGGGCGGATCCGGCCTCCGGTGCGTCCGGGGTGCTACCCGGCGTCGGCGATGGTGCAGATGACCGCGCCGCTGGTGACCGAGGCGCCGACCTCGGCCGCCAGGCCGGTTACGGTGCCGGCCTTGTGCGCGGTGATGGGCTGCTCCATCTTCATCGCCTCGAGGACGACCACGAGGTCGCCGGCGGCCACGGTCGCGCCGTCCTCGACGGCGACCTTGACGATGGTGCCCTGCATCGGCGAGGTGAGGGAGTCGCCCGACGCGGCCGAGCCGCCGCCCCCGCCCCCGCGCTTGCGGGGCTTGGCCGGGGCACCGGCCGCGGCACCCCCGCCACCGGCCGCCAGGCCCGCGGGCAGCGACACCTCGAGCCGGCGCCCGCCCACCTCGACCACGACGGTCTGGCGGGGGGCCTGCTCCTCGGCGTCGGCCGGAGCGGCGCCGTAGGGCTCGACCTGGTTGTCCCACTCGGTCTCGATCCAGCGGGTGTGCACGGAGAACGGCTCGCTGGTGAACGCCTCGTCGCGGACGACGGCGCGGTGGAACGGGATGACCGTGGGCATGCCCTCGACGACCAGCTCGTCCAGCGCGCGGGCGGCCCGCTGCAGGGCCTCCTCGCGGGTGGCGCCGGTGACGATCAGCTTGGCCAGCATCGAGTCGAACGCGCCGGCCACCTCGCCACCGGTCTCGACACCGGAGTCCCAGCGCACGCCGGGGCCCTGCGGGATCTCCAGCCGGTCCACCGGGCCGGGGGCGGGCATGAAGTTCCGGCCGGCGTCCTCGGCGTTGATGCGGAACTCGATGCTGTGGCCGCGCGGCTCGGGGTCCTCGGTGATCTCCAGCGGCAGGCCGTCGGCGATGCGGAACTGCTGGCGGACCAGGTCGATGCCGCTGGTCTCCTCGGAGACGGGGTGCTCGACCTGCAGGCGGGTGTTGACCTCGAGGAAGGAGATCGAGCCGTCGACGCCCACGAGGTACTCGACGGTGCCGGCGCCGTGGTAGCCGGCCTCCTTGCAGATCGCCTTGGCCGAGGAGTGGATGCGGGCCCGCTGCTCGTCGGTGAGGAACGGCGCGGGCGCCTCCTCGACCAGCTTCTGGTTGCGCCGCTGCAGCGAGCAGTCGCGGGTGCCGACGACGATCACGTTGCCGTGGGTGTCGGCGAGGACCTGCGCCTCGACGTGCCGCGGCTTGTCGAGGAACTTCTCCACGAAGCACTCCCCGCGGCCGAAGGCGGAGACCGCCTCGCGTACGGCGGAGTCGAACAGCTCGGCGATCTCGCTCTTCTCGCGGACCACCTTGAGCCCGCGGCCGCCGCCACCGAACGCCGCCTTGATGGCGATCGGGAGGCCGTGCTCCTCGGCGAAGGCGATGACCTCGTCGGCGCCGCCGACCGGGTCCTTGGTGCCGGGCACCAGCGGGGCGCCGGCCTTGGTGGCGATGTGCCGGGCGGCGACCTTGTCCCCGAGGTCGATGATCGCCTGCGGCGAGGGGCCGATCCAGGTCAGCCCGGCGTCGATGACGGCCTGGGCGAAGTCGGCGTTCTCGGAGAGGAACCCGTAGCCGGGGTGGATCGCGTCGGCGCCGGACTGCTTCGCCGCGTCGAGGATCTTGTCGATCACGAGGTAGGAGTCGCCCGGGGTGGTGCCGCCCAGCGCGAAGGCCTCGTCCGCGACGCGCACGTGCAGCGCGTCCCGGTCGGGCTCGGCGTAGACGGCCACGCTGGTCAGCCCGGCGTCCTTGCACGCGCGGGCGACTCGCACCGCGATCTCACCGCGGTTGGCGATCAGGACCTTCTGCACCGGGCTCTCCTTCTTCCGTGGACCGGTCGGACTGTAGTGAGGGCTCGCCGGCCCTCCCGGGCCAGGTCGCTGCGAGGACGGCGGTCAGCGCCGCCACAGGTCGGTGATCGCCAGGCCGCGCTTGGCCAGCTGCGTCCGCAGCACGGTGAGCGAGAGCCCGACGACGGCGGCCGGGTCGCCCTCGACCCGGCGGACGAAGGGTGCCCCGAGGCCGTCGAGGGTGAACGCGCCGGCGACCGCGAGCGGCTCACCGGTCGCGAGGTAGGCCTCGATCTCCGGCTGCGTCGGCTCGGCGAAGTACACGACGGTCGAGGCGACGGCGATGTCCCGGCTGGCGACGACGCCGTCCCGGACGTCGAACAGGGCCTGGCCGGTGTGCAGCACGCCGGAGCGGCCGGACATGCGGCGCCAGCGGTCCCGGGCGTCGGCGGCGTCGGCCGGCTTGCCCAGCGGCTTGCCGGCGAACTCGAGCAGCGAGTCGGCGCCGATGACGAGCGCGTCGGTCTCCTGCTTCGCGACGGCGGCGGCCTTCGCCGCGGCCAGCAGCGCGACCTCCTCGGCGACGCGGGGCGCGGAGTACGCCGACTCGTCGACGTCGCTGACCACGACCTCGGGCGCGAGCCCGGCCTGGCGCAGCAGCGACAGGCGGGCCGGGGAGGCCGAGGCGAGGACCAGCCGGCGGTCGACGGTCACGCGAACCGTCCGGCCGCGCGCCAGCCCCCGTGGCCGGCGGCCTGGGGGCGGCGGTGGGCGTCGCCGTAGGACGCCCAGGCGCCGACCGGGATCGGCCGACGGCGCACCCGCCGCTGCGAGAGGGCGGCCACGACGACGGTCAGCGCGGCGAGCTCCTCGGCCGACGGCTCACCCTTGACGACCCGCAGCATCGCGGGCTGGTCCTGGCTCACAGCGGGATGTTGCCGTGCTTCTTGGGCGGCAGGGTCTGCCGCTTGTTGGCCAGCACCCGCAGCGCCTTGGTCACCTGCACGCGGGTGTGCGAGGGCGGGATCACCGCGTCCACGTACCCGCGGTCGGCGGCGATGTAGGGGTTGGCCAGCGTGTCCTCGTACTCCGCGATCAGCTCCGCGCGGCGGCTGTCGGGGTCCTCGGCCTGCGCGAGCTCCTTGCGGTACAGGATGCCGACCGCGCCCTGCGCGCCGACGACGGCGATCTGCGCGGTGGGCCAGGCCAGGTTGACGTCGGCGCCGAGGTGCTTGGAGCCCATGACGTCGTAGGCGCCGCCGTAGGCCTTGCGCGTGATGACGGTGACCTTGGGGACCGTGGCCTCGGCGTAGGCGTAGATCAGCTTCGCGCCGCGGCGGATGATGCCCTCCCACTCCTGCGACGTCCCCGGCAGGAAGCCCGGGACGTCGACGAAGGTGAGCACCGGGATGTTGAAGGCGTCGCAGGTGCGCACGAAGCGGGCGGCCTTCTCGCTGGCGTCGATGTCCAGCGTGCCGGCGAACTGGGTGGGCTGGTTCGCGACGACGCCGACCGGCCGGCCCTCGACGCGACCGAAGCCGATCAGCAGGTTGGGCGCGAACAGCGGCTGCACCTCGAGGAACTCGCCGTCGTCGAGCACGTGCTCGATGACCTGGTGCATGTCGTAGGGGGTGTTGGCCGAGTCGGGGATGAACGTGTCGAGCTCGAGGTCCTCGTCGGTCAGCGCCTCGGGCAGCACCGTCTCGACCGGGGGGACGTCCAGCGCCGGCAGCGGGTCGAGGTTGTTGCTCGGCAGGTAGGACAGCAGCGCCTTGACGTAGTCGAGGGCGTCGGCCTCGTCCTCCGCCAGGTAGTGCGCGACACCGGACTTGGTGTTGTGCGTGCGGGCGCCGCCCAGCTCCTCGAGCGTGACCTCCTCGCCGGTCACGGTCTTCACCACGTCGGGCCCGGTGATGAACATCTGGCTGGTCTTGTCGACCATCACGATGAAGTCGGTGAGCGCGGGGGAGTAGACGTGACCGCCGGCGGCCGGGCCCATGATCAACGAGATCTGCGGGATGACACCGGAGGCGTGCACGTTGCGCTGGAAGATCTCGCCGTAGAGGCCGAGGGAGACCACGCCCTCCTGGATGCGGGCGCCACCGCCCTCGTTGATGCCGACGACGGGGCAGCCGTTCTTGATCGCGAAGTCCTGGACCTTGACGATCTTCTCGCCGTAGACCTCGCCGAGCGCGCCGCCGAAGACGGTCACGTCCTGGGAGAAGATCGCGACGGGCCGGCCGTCGACCGTGCCGTAGCCGGTGACGACGCCGTCGCCGAAGGGGCGCTTGGCGTCCATGCCGAAGTTCGTGGAGCGGTGGCGGGCGAACTCGTCGAACTCGGTGAACGAGCCCGGGTCCAGCAGCGCCTCGATCCGCTCGCGGGCGGTCATCTTGCCGGCGGCGTGCTGCTTCTCCACCGCGCGCTCGGACCCGGCGTGCTGGGCCTCCTGGACCCGGCGCTCGAAGTCGGCCAGCTTCCCGGCGGTGGTGTGGATGTCGATGTCGCCGGGGACCTGCTCCCCGGCGTTCTCGAGTTCAGCCGCGCTCACGTTTCCTCCTCGCACACGCACCTCGGCCGCGGTGGCGGGGCCGCCGTGCTCGTCCTGACCGCGCACGCCCGGTCACGGGTTCCGTAGCGTAGGGGAGTGCCCGGCGACTCCTCACCCCGATGGTCCGATCTGGAGCGCCCGCCGCTCGACGGCGCGGCCCTGGAGGCGGCCCTGACCCGGGACAGCGCCCTCTGGCGGGCGCTCTCGGTGGTGCCCGAGGCGGGGTCCACCAACGCCGACCTGGTCGCCGCCGCGCAGCAGGACGCCCCCGAGGGGACGGTGCTGCTCGCCGAGCACCAGGTCTCCGGCCGGGGGCGGCTGGACCGGGTCTGGACCTCCCCGCCCCGGGCGGGGCTGACCGTCTCGGTGCTGCTGCGCCCCGACGTCCCGGCGGCGCGCAAGGGGTGGCTGCCGCTGCTCACCGGCGTCGCGCTGGCCGAGGCGGTGGGGGAGTCGACCGGCGTGCTCGCCTCGGTCAAGTGGCCCAACGACCTGCTGGCCCGCGACGGCCGCAAGCTCGCTGGGATCCTGGCGGAGACGGCGTCTTCCTCCACCCGCCCGACCGCCGTCGTCGTCGGCACGGGCCTCAACGTCTCCACGACGGCGGCGGAGCTGCCGGAGACCGGCACCTCGCTGGCCGCGGTCACCGGCGGGACGGTCGACCGGGCACCTGTGCTGCTCGCCTTCCTGCGGGCCCTGGAGCGGCGCTACCTGCGCTGGGTCGAGCACCTCGGCGACCCGGTGTCCTCGGGCCTGGCCACCGACTACCTGCGCTGGTCCTCCACCGTCGGCAGCACCGTCCAGGTGCACCTGCCCGACGGCTCGCTGCTCGACGGCGTCGCCGAGGCCGTCGACTGGGACGGCCGGCTCGTCGTCCGTACCCCCGCCGGCACCGTGGAGCTGGCCAGCGGCGACGTCCAGCACGTGAGAACACGCCCCGCGGGGACGTGATCCGGGCGGTCCGCTCGGTCATCCTGGGGTCGTGCCCTACCCGGACAAGCTCCTCGCGCACGACGAAGAGGTCGTGCGGCACCTGCACCCCCACTGGGGGACGGTGTTCTGGCCGGTCGTGCGGTTCCTGCTGATCGTGGGCGCGACCTCGTTCGGTGCGGCGCTGATCCCGGCCGGCCGCCAGCAGGGGATCTACCGGATGGTCCTGCTCGCCGTCGCCGTGGTGCTGCTCGTCGTCTCCGTCGTGGTCCCGCTGCTGCGCTGGCGCACGACGCACTACGTCGTCACCACGCACCGGCTGCTCTTCCGCGAGGGGATCCTCGCCCGGCGGGGGCGTGACCTGGGGCTGTCGCGGATCACCGACGTCTCGTACACCCAGACGCTGGGGGAGCGGCTGCTGAACTCCGGCACGCTCACCATCGAGACGGCCGGCGACAGCGGTGCGACAGTCCTGCGGCACATCCCCGACAGCGACGGCGTGCAGCAGCTGGTCAACCACATGATCGAGGAGGACGCCGACCGCCGGGCGCAGGAGAGCGCGAGCTACATCCGCGACGACCCCGGCTCCTGGCCCGACGACGCCGGCTACGACGAGGGGTACGGCGACGAGGACGTCGCCCCGCCCGGCCGCCGGTGGCGGGACCGGTCCGGCGGCCGCTGAGGCGCGAGTGCCGGCCGGGGCGCCAGCGGCGTGCTGGTCGAGAACTGTCGGAGCCGCCGCCTACCGTCGGGCCATGCGGTTGCTGCACACCTCCGACTGGCACATCGGCCGGACGCTGCACGGCACCGACCTGCTCGCCGAGCAGGAGGCCGTGCTGGGCGGGCTGGCCGCGGTGGTGGCCGCCGAGCGGGTCGACCTGGTGGTCGTCGCCGGTGACGTCTACGACCGCGCGGTGCCCTCCGCGGACGCGACGGCGGTGCTCGACCGCGTGGTCGGGCGGCTGCTGGCGGCCGGTGCGCAGGTCGTCCTGACGCCGGGCAACCACGACTCCGCCCGCCGGCTGGGCACCTTCTCCGGGCTGCTGGCCACCGCCGGCCTGCACGTGCGGGCCGCCACCCCGGCGCTCGACGAGCCGGTGCTGCTGTACGACGAGCACGGCGAGGTGGCCGTCTACGGCATCCCGTACCTGGAGCCGGAGGTGGCGCGGCACGAGCTGGGCCTGGCCGGCGCCGAGCCGGCCGTCCGCGGGCACGAGGGGGTGCTCACCGCCGCCATGGAGCGCATCCGGGGCGACCTGTTCCTGCGCCCCGGCGCCCGGTCGGTGGTGCTCGCGCACGCGTTCGTCGGCGGTGGCGTCCCGACGGAGAGCGAGCGCGACATCTGCGTCGGCGGGGTGGACCTCGTGCCGGCGGGGGTCTTCGACGGCGTCGACTACGTGGCACTGGGGCACCTGCACCGGCCGCAGACGCTCAGCCCGCGGCTGCGGTACAGCGGCTCCCCGCTGGCCTACTCCTTCGGGGAGGCCGGTCAGCAGAAGCAGGCGTGGCTGGTCGAGCTCGGCGCCGAGGGCCTCGGCGAGGTCACGCCTGTGCCGCTGCCCGCGCCCCGGCAGCTGTCCGTGCTCACCGGCGAGCTGGCCGACCTGCTGGCCGCTCCCGAGCACGCGGGCGTCGAGGACCACTTCGTGTCCGCCCGGCTCACCGACGCGGTCCGCCCCACCGACCCGATGCGGCAGCTCCGCGAGCGCTTCCCGCACTGCGTGCACCTGGAGTGGACCGGCGCAGGGGCGCAGGCCGACGGGCGCAGCTACCAGGAGCGGCTGCGCGGCCGCGGCGACCTGGAGGTCGCCGAGGAGTTCGTCCAGCACGTGCGCGGGGCCGCCGCCGGTGACGCGGAGCGCGAGCTGCTGGCCCGCGCGCTGACCGCCGCGGCGCGGGAGGACGCCGCGTGAGGGTGCACCAGCTCGCCCTGACCGCGTTCGGGCCGTTCGCCACCCGGGTCGACGTCGACCTCGACGACGTGGGCCGCGACGGGCTCTTCCTGCTCTGGGGGCCGACCGGAGCCGGGAAGACCACGCTGCTCGACGCGGTGGTGTTCGCGCTGTACGGCACCGTCCCCGGCGCCCGCGGCGAGGAGAGGCGGCTGCGCAGCGACCACGCCGCGGCCGGCGTCCTCACCGAGGTGGAGCTCGAGCTGACCCTCGGCGGCGAGCGCCTCCGGATCACCCGCCGGCCCGAGCAGCAGCGGCCCAAGCGGCGGGGGGAGGGGTTCACGACCGAGCAGGCCCGGCTGACCCTGCAGCGCTGGTCCGGCGGCACCTGGGAGCCGGTCAGCACCCGCATCGACGAGGGCTCCGAGTACCTGCGCACCCGCCTGGGGCTCTCCGCCGAGCAGTTCTGCCAGGTGGTCCTGCTGCCGCAGGGCGACTTCGCCCGTTTCCTGCGCGCCGAGCCGGAGGACCGCGCCCGCCTGCTGCGCACCCTCTTCGACGTGGGCCGCTTCGCGCGGGTCGAGGACTGGCTGGCCGGTGAGCGCGCGGCGGCGCGCGAGCGGCTCGACCGCATCCGCGCCCGCACCGGCACGCTGGTCTCGCTCGTGGCGCAGGCCGCCGACGTCACCGTGCCCGAGGAGTTCGCCCCCGAGCTCGTCGGCGCAGCCCCCGGGTCGCCGGTGACCGCGTGGGTGCGCCGCGTCCGCGCCGAGGCCGCCGGCGCCGCGTCCCGAGCGGGCACGGCGGCGGACGCCGCCGGTGAGCGGGCGCGCGCGGAGGAGGCCGCCCTGGCCGAGGCCCGCGCGGCCGAGGAGTGCCATGCCCGCCGCGACCGCGCGCACGCCGAGCTCGCCCGCCTCGACGCCGCGGCGCCGGAGCTCGAGCCGGTGCGCGACGCCCTGGACGCCGCCCGCCGCGCCGAGCCGGTGCGCGACGTCCTCGAGGCGGCCGGTCGCGCCGCGCTCGATGCGGAGCGGGCCGCGTCCGCCCTCCGTGCCGCGGACGCGGCCTGGGCCGCGGTCGCCGGGGCGCGCGGGGCCGACGCCGGGCTCGCCCGGGCGATGCGCGACGAGGCCGCCGCCCTGCGGGTGCTGCTGCCCGAGGTCGAGCGCGCACGCCGGCTGACCCGCGAGCTGACCGCCGGTGAGCGCACCATCCGGGAGCTGCGCACCCGCTGCGCCGCGGCCGAGGCGGCCATGGCCGGCTGGCCGCTGCGCCTGCGGGAGCACCAGGCCGCCGCCGATGCGGCGGCCGCGGCCGCCGCCCGGCTACCCGGCCTCGACGCCGCCGTCACGCACCGCCGGGCCGCGCTCGAGGCCGGCCGCGCCGCCGCCGCGCTCGAGTCGGCGCTGGTGTCGGAGAGGGCCGCGGCCGACGACGCGCGCGCCGCGTGGCTGGACGCCCGCGAGCACTGGAACGACCTGCGCACCCAGCGGCTCGACGGCATGGCCGCCGAGCTGGCGGCCGGTCTGACCGACGGCGACGGCTGCCCGGTCTGCGGCTCGGTCGAGCACCCCGAGCCGGCCCGGCCCGGCGGCCCGGTGGTCACCCGCGACCAGGAGGACGCCGCCCGCGTCGCGGCCGAGCGGTCCGAGGCGCGCTGGTCGGCCGCCCGCGAGGTCTGCGCGACGACCGAGCGCGAGCTCGCCGCCCGCCGGGCCCAGGCAGGTGCCGAGCCGGTCGCCGACCAGGAGGCGGAGCTGGCCGCGCTCGTCGCCGAGCAGCGCGCCACCCGGTCGCTGGCCGAGGGGTCGGCGGACGCCCGCGCGGCGCTCGACCGGGCGCGGGCGCAGCAGGAGACCGAGGCCGCCGCGCTCGCCGGCGACCGCGAGGAGCTGGGCCGCCAGGAGACGACGGCGGCCGCGACCCGCTCGACCCTGGCCGACCTGACCGCGCAGCTCGCCGCGGCGTGCGGTGACGACGCGGACCTGCCGGCGCGCATCGCCCGGCTCACCGCCGAGGCCGAACGGTGCGAGGCGCAGGTGGCGGCGGCCGCCGACGACACCCGGGCCCGGCTGGCGGAGGAGGCCGCCCTGGCGGTGGCCCGGGCGCGCGTCGCGGCCGCCGGCTTCGCCGACCTGGACGACGCCGCGCAGGCGCTGCTCCCGCCCGGCCGGGCCGAGGAGCTGGCCCGCCGGGTGCAGGAGCACGACCGCTCCCGGTCGGTGGTCACCGCCGTCCTCGCCGAGCCGCAGCTGGCCGGGCTGGGCCCCCGCCCCGACGTCGAGGCCCGCACCGGCGCCTGCCGGTCGGCGACGGCGGAGCGGGAGGCGGCCGTGGCCGCGCTCGAGCACGCCCGCCGCCGGGTCGCCCGGCTCGACGAGCTGTCCGGCGAGCTCACCGCCGTCGAGGTCGAGCTCGACGAGCAGCGCGCCCTCACCGAGCAGGTCACCGCGCTGGCCGACCTCGCCACCGGGCGCGGTGCCAACCGGCTGAGGATGCGGCTGCAGTCCTTCGTGCTCGCCGCCCGGCTGGAGCAGGTCTCGGAGGTGGCCAGCCGCCGGCTGCAGGACATGTCCGGCGGGCGGTACACCTTCCTGCACAGCGATGCGCAGGGCCGGCACGGCGCCCGCGGCGGCCTGGGCCTGGAGGTGCTCGACGAGTACACCGGCACCCGTCGGCCCACCAAGACGCTGTCGGGCGGCGAGAGCTTCATGGCCTCGCTGGCCCTCGCACTCGGGCTGGCCGACGTCGTCACCGCGGAGAGCGGTGGCGTGCAGATCGACAGCCTGTTCGTCGACGAGGGCTTCGGGACGCTCGACCCGCTCGCGCTGGACGCGGTCATGGACGTGCTCGACGAGCTCCGCCGCGGCGGGCGCACGGTGGGCGTGATCAGCCACGTCGAGGAGCTCCGGAACCGCATCACCAGCCGGCTGGAGGTCCTCCCGGGGCGGAGCGGGTCGCGGCTGGCCGGCTGATCAGGCCGTGCCGCGGGTCCCCGTCGGCACGGTGCCCGGACCCGCGGCGCCGGCCGGCGCGGGGTCGGTGGCGGTGAGCGCGGGGAACACCCAGCGCCGGTAGCTGAGGTACCGCAGCACGCTGTTCAGCCCGATCGACCCGATGTTGGCGAGCTGGATGATCAGCAGGCTCTCCTGGTCCAGCGGGTACCGCACGAACCAGATGATGGCGGCGCCGAGGAGCAGCGCGCCCAGGTTGACCAGCGTGAACAGGGCGAACGAGCGGCGCACGGTCGTCTTGTCCCGGTGCGCGAACGCCCAGTTGCGGTGCCCCAGGAACGCCACGGTCATCGAGACCAGGGTCGCCAGCGTCTTGGACGTGACGGCGCCGACCCCGAGGTGGCCGTACAGCAGCTGGAACAGCCCGACGTCCACCACGAAGGCCACGCCGCCCACGACCCCGAACGCGCCGAGCTCCTTGAGCCTCCGGCGGACGCGGCCGCCGGACAGGGCCGGGCGGCGGCGAGGGGAAGTCACCCGGGGGATTCTAGGCAGCCCGGTCCGTGAGGAGGCGGCCCGCTACGCTCGTCCGGCCATGCCCGGACCCGCGCCCCTCTCCGCCGTCACCGGCCTGCCCGTGGTCGCCATGGTCGGCGGCGGGCAGCTGGCGCGCATGACCCACCAGGCCGCGATCACGCTCGGCCAGTCGCTGCGGGTGCTCTCCGCCGGCCCCGAGGAGTCCGCCGCGCTGGTCGCCGCCGACGTGCGGATCGGCGACCACGGCGACCTGGACGCGCTGCGCGACCTCGTGGACGGCGCCACGGTGCTGACCTTCGACCACGAGCACGTCCCGACCGAGCACCTGCACGCCCTGGAGCGGGCCGGGCACCGGGTCGCCCCGGGGCCGGCGGCCCTCGTGCACGCCCAGGACAAGCTGGTCCTGCGGGCGGAACTCGAGGCGGCGGGGGAGCCGCAGCCGGCGTGGGCGCGGGTCGAGAGCGTCGGCGACGTCGAGACGTTCGCCGCCCGCACCGGCTGGCCCGTGGTCCTCAAGACCCCGCGGGGCGGCTACGACGGCAAGGGCGTCTTCGTGGTCGAGGACGCCGCCGCGGCCGCCGAGCTGGTCGAGCGGTACGGCACGCTGCTGGCCGAGCAGCGGGTGCCCATGGTCCGCGAGCTCTCCGCCCAGGTCGCGCGGTCGCCGTTCGGGCAGGTCGCCGTCTGGCCGGTGGTGGAGACCGTGCAGCGCGACGGCGTCTGCGCCGAGGTGCTGGCGCCCGCGCCCGGCCTCGACGAGGAGCGGGCGGTCGCGGCCCAGGAGCTCGCCGTGCGCATCGCCGACCGGCTCGGCGTGGTCGGGATGCTGGCCGTCGAGCTGTTCGAGACCGCCGACGGCGTCCTGGTCAACGAGCTGGCCATGCGCCCGCACAACTCCGGCCACTGGACCATCGAGGGCGCGCGCACCAGCCAGTTCGAGCAGCACCTGCGCGCGGTGCTCGACTACCCGCTGGGCTCCACCGCCATGACCGCGCCCGTCGTGGTCATGGCCAACGTGCTGGGCGGCGCTGCGGCAGCACCGGACTGGACCGGCCCCGGCCTGGACGAGCGCGTCCACCACCTCATGGCGCACTGGCCCGACGTGAAGCTGCACTGGTACGGCAAGGGCCAGCGGCCCGGCCGCAAGCTCGGCCACCTCACCGCCCTGGGCGAGGACGTGGCCGAGGTGCGGGCCCGGGCGGTGGCCGCGGCCCGGTACCTGGCCGACGGCGTCGTCGACCCGGCCTTCGCCTTCGACCACGAGCACTGAGGAGCGGGCATGGACGACCCCCTGGTCGGCATCGTCATGGGCAGCGACTCCGACTGGCCGACCATGCAGCCCGCCGCCGAGGCGCTCGACGAGTTCGACGTCGCCTGGGAGGCGCACGTCCTGTCCGCCCACCGGACGCCGCGCCGGATGCTGGACTACGCGGAGGCCGCGGCCGGCCGGGGGCTCCGGGTGGTCATCGCCGGAGCGGGCGGCGCGGCCCACCTGCCCGGGATGGTCGCCGCGGCGACCCCGCTGCCGGTGATCGGCGTCCCTCGTCCGCTGGACCGGCTCGACGGCCTGGACAGCCTGCTGTCCATCGTGCAGATGCCGGCCGGGGTGCCCGTGGCGACGGTGGGCATCGGCGGCGGGCGCAACGCCGGGCTGCTCGCCGTCCGGATCCTGGCCGCCGGCGACCCCGCGCTGCTCACCGCGGTGAGCAGCTTCCAGGCGGACCTCGCCGAGTCCGTCGTCGCCCGCGACCACGCCCTGCAGGAACGGCTCGGTACGGGGCAGTAGTCGGGCGTCCTACCCTTTACCCGTGGGTAACAACGCCGCCGGGCTGTACGCGCTGACCGAGGAGCACGAGGCGATCCGCGAGGCGGTGCGGGACATCGCGGAGCGGGAGATCGCCCCGTACGCCGCCGAGGTGGACGCGGACTCCCGCTTCCCGGCCGAGGCGCGCAAGGCCCTGACCGCGGCCGGCTTCCACGCGACGCACGTCCCCGAGGAGTACGGCGGCGAGGGCGCCGACGCGATCGCCACCTGCATCGTCATCGAGGAGGTGGCGCGGGTCGACGTCAGCGCCTCGCTCATCCCGGCGGTGAACAAGCTCGGGTCGATGCCGATCATCCTGTCCGCGTCGGACGAGGTGAAGCGGGCGGTGCTGCCCTCCATCGCCTCGGGGGAGTCGATGATCAGCTACGGGCTGTCCGAGCGCGAGGCCGGCTCGGACGCCGCCGCGATGCGGACCCGCGCCCGCCTCGAGGGCGGCACCTGGGTGCTCAACGGCACCAAGGCCTGGATCACCAACGCGGGGATCTCCGACTGGTACACGGTCATGGCCGTCACCGATGCGGAGAAGGGCGCCAACGGCATCTCCGCGTTCGCCGTCCACCGCGACGACCCGGGCTTCGCCGTCGGGCCGAAGGAACGCAAGATGGGCATCAAGGGCTCGCCCACCTGCGAGCTGTACTTCACCGACTGCACCATCCCGGCCGACCGGATCATCGGGGCGCCGGGCACCGGCTTCAAGACCGCGCTGCGCACCCTGGACTTCACCCGGCCGACCATCGGTGCCCAGGCCGTCGGCGTGGCGCAGGGGGCGCTGGACGCCTCGATCGCCTACGTCAAGGAGCGCAGGCAGTTCGGCGCCAGCATCGGCAGCTTCCAGGGCGTGCAGTTCATGCTCGCCGACATGGAGATGAAGATCGAGGCCGCCCGACACCTGGTCTACGTCGCGGCCGCCGCCGGCGAGGCCGGCCGCCCCGACGTCACCCGGCTCTCGGCCTCGGCCAAGGCGTTCGCCTCCGACGTCGCGATGCAGGTGACCACCGACGCCGTCCAGCTCTTCGGCGGCGCGGGGTACACCCAGGACTTCCCGGTCGAGCGCATGATGCGCGACGCCAAGATCACCCAGATCTACGAGGGCACCAACCAGGTCCAGCGCATGGTCGTCGCCCGCAGCCTGCTCCGCTGAGCGCCTAGTCCTCCGGGGAGGGGCCCGGGCCCGCCTCGGGCCACCAGCCCCACCCGGCGATGGTGCGGCTGCCCTCCTCGACGCGGAAGGCGTCGGTGGGCAGGTCGTACTCCAGCTCGAGCAGGGTCCCCCACGTCACGTCGGCGGAGGTGTCGGGGAGGAAGCCGCGGTACCGCGTCACCCGGGCGACCTCGTCGACCGTGCCGTAGGCCCCGCCCCCGTTGTCGACGATCAGCAGGCCGGGGTCGTCGGAGAACGTGTCGCCGAGGACCAGCTGGTCGACCGGTTCGACCATCCCGTCGGCCACCCGGGGCGGCTCCACGCAGGGCATGTTGAAGCCGATGGGCCAGTCCAGCGCCACCGAGTTCCCCTCGAACAGCCGGGTCAGCGGCTCGCCGGTCGCCCGGTAGGGCGCCGTCACGGTCAGGTAGCCCTCGGGGGTCAGGTTCTGGTCGGTCAGCCGGAAGCGGACCAGCGCGGCCCCCTCCGGGAACTCCCGCGAGGCGCCGACGAGCCTGCGGGTCCAGCCGCCCTCTCCGACGCTGGTGTCCTCGTCGTCCTCGTCGTCCTCGTCGCCGAGCTCGACCTCGACCTCCTCGAGGACGCGCGCGTCCGCGTCCCCGTACTGGGCGACCGCGGTCGTGCCGTCGTCGGGCCGCCCGGCCAGGCCCATCGCGAGCACCTCCTGCTCGGTCAGCCCGCTGAGGTCGAACCACGGCGTCAGCACCTCGGTGGCCTGGTTGACCGTCTCGTCGCTACCGGTGGTCCAGCGCTCGACGTCCTGCGGGACGCCGGAGCCGCCGCCCGGGGGGTCGTCGTCGGACGGGGCCGAGGCCGGGCCGCCCACGTCGGTCGCCGGCAGCGGTCCCGTCCCGGTCAGGGCCACGGCGTCGTCGGCCAGCCCGCACCCGGCGTTCCCGGTCAGCGCCGAGGTGGTGTCCCCGGCCATCGACCAGGTGTCGCGCAGGAGGATGTTCGCGGCCGCGGCACTGGCCACGAGCACCATGACGGAGGCGGCGAGCGCCGCCACGACGAGGCTGATCGGCGCCTCGGGCCACGGCCGGTCGACGGGTCGGGTCGGGGCCGACCGGCGCCGGTACCACCAGATCGCGCCGAGGACGGCGGAGGCGCCGAGCAGCCACGCCGCCGGGTTGCCGAGCGCCGACGGGAGGTCGCGCACGACCCGGTAGCCGGAGTACTCCACCGGGTGGTTGCCCGCGTGGAACGCGAGCCCGACCGTGAGGGCGAGGCCGACGGCGAGCGCCACCGACGCCCAGAGGTCGGGGCGGCGCCGCACCAGCACCGCGACGGCGACGGTGACCAGCAGCGCGCCCGGCGCGGCCAGCGCCCCGAAGTGGTGGGTCCACTTGGTGGGCGAGAGGAAGAACGTCAGGTTGGCCGCGACGTACGCCAGCGCCGGCACCGCCCACGTGACGCGTCCCCCGGAGTGGCGGGTGACCCGCGTGAGCACCGCCGTGACACCGACCAGGAGGGCGAGCGTGAGCAGGACGACCAGCTGTCGGGTGAACGTCCGCTGGGCCAGTTCGGGGCCCATGGTCAGGTAGTAGTAGCGGAGCACCTCCTTGTACCAGGGCTCGACCGGCCCCACCTCGCGGTGCACGCGGAGAGCGGTGGTCGCGGTGGCCAGGGTCGCGTCGGAGAAGACGATCGTGGAGGCCGCGCTGGCCGAGGCCACCAGCAGGCCGAGCGTCGCCCACAGCCCCAGTGCCGAGCGGCGCAGCAGCGGCCACAGCCGGGGGAGCAGGACGAGGAGGGTGGCCGCGCACGACAGCCCCGAGGCCGTGATGGTCACCGCGGTGCCGGCGATCAGCGCGGCCACGCCGAGCAGCCACACCCGCTGCCGGCGGACCGCCTGCAGCGCCAGGGCGAGCGTCGCCGCCCAGGCGAGGGTGATGAGGAACTCCGGCCGGGCGCCGATGTTCCAGGGCAGCCACCAGGCCAGCAGGGCCAGCCCCGCCACGACCCGCAGCGCCCGGTGCGGCCGCTCGACCAGCAGGGGCACCAGCTGGCGGCTGAGCAGCCACCACACGGCCAGCCCGGCCGCCAGGGAGGGCAGCCGCAGCACGAGCGGCTGGCTGGACAGCGCCGTCAGCGGGGCGAGCAGCGTCTGGTGCAGGACGAAGGGGATCTCGGGGACGTTGAAGAAGCGGAACTGGTTGCCGACGTAGCCCGCGGAGTCCAGCGTCCGGGCCTCGGCGCTGTAGTAGTAGTCGTCGGTGTTGATGAACCCGATGAAGGTCCACACCACGAGGGTGACCACCACGCCGACGTCGGCCAGCACCGTCCACAGCCGCGGACCGCGGCCGCTCGGTGGCTCCTCCAGCGGCGGCAGGGGTTCGGGACGGCGGCGGGCCGCCACCGCGGGGCCGGCGCGCCGGAGCAGCCACAGGCAGCCGGCGAGGGCGGCGACGTGCGCGACGACGAGCGCCGTCTTCAGCGCCGTGGGCGAGGTCTGGAAGCGTGCGTCGGGGTGCGCGACGACGGTCGGCGACGTCCCGTCGGCCGCGGTGAGGTCGGTGACGAACGCGGTGACCTCAGGGACGCGGAGCCCCGCGGCGTCGGCCAGGACCTGCGCCTCGGAGTCGGGCTCGGTGAGCTCGACGGTCGTGCCCGACTGCCGGGCGTCGACCACGATCGTGCAGTCCGCCGAGGACGGGAGGCCGCCGCTGTAGAGCTCCTGGCCCGAGGAGAGGATGCGCACGTTCTCCTGCGTCACCGTCGCGCGCAGCCCGCGCGCGCTGCCCCGGTCCGATTCGGCGGGGGCGGTGGCCAGGAGCACGCCCGGTGCCGCGCCGGGCTCCTGCCGGGCCGCCAGTGCGGCCACCGCCGCGCAGGGGATCTCCGCCCGCAGGTCGATCGGCCGGTAGGGCATGAACAGGGCGACCGTCGACTGCGGGTCGGACGGGTCGAGCGGCCACTGCACCTCGGGGGTGTCCACCCGCACCGGCGCCAGCGGCAGCGCGACGGCGAGCACCAGGGTCACGCCGGCGAGCAGCCAGGCGAGCAGCCGCAGCCGGTCCCGGCCGCCGCCCCGGGGGGCGTCGCCGCCCGCGGTGGACGGGGGAGGGGTGACGGTGGGGGCGGCCGCGGCGCTCATGCGCCGCGCAGGGATCGCGTGGCCGCGTGCTTCGTCACGCGGCGAGTGTAGGTGTGACGCTCCGCGAGCAGCGGGCGCCGCGTCAGCCGGGAGCGCCCAGCGTGCGGACGCCGTCGACGCGCACGCCGAAGGTCGCCGTCACCCGCTCCGACGCCACCCTGGCCGCGAGCCGGTCCGGCGCGGCGTTGCGGCACAGCACGATCGAGGCGCCGGCCGCCAGGGGGGCGAGCAGCCAGGCCACCGGGCCCGCCTCCTCCGCCGTCCGCTCGTCGACCAGCACGCGGTCGCCGTCGGTCAGGCCGAGCCGGTCCGCGAGCTCGGCGGCGGCCGCGCCGAGGCTGCCCAGGCTCAGCGACGCCCCGCCGACCACGAGGCCGGGACCGGCGGGGTCGGGGTCCTGGTGCGGGAAGAAGACGTCGCCGTGGACGCGCACCTCGACCGCGAAGTCGCGGGCCGGTCCCGCGTAGCCGGTCATGCCCAGGCCCAGCGGGTGCAGCGACAGGCCCCACAGCTCGGTCGCGGAGGCGTCGCCCACCGCCTCCGCCAGCGCGGGGAGCCGCTCCTGCGCGGCGAGGACCACATCGGCCCCGGCCGCCCGGCCCTCGTCCTCCAGCGCGGTGTCGAGCACCGCCGCGCCGCAGCTCCAGGCGCCGAGCAGCACCGCCGCCGTCTGCCAGTGGACCGGCAGCGCCAGGGCGACGGTGCTCCCCGGCCCGACGTCGCACTCGTCCTGGAGCAGGTTGGCGGTCTTGGCCACCCAGTTGGCGAGCGTCGCCGCCGACAGCTCGACCCGCTCGTCGGTGGCGTCGTCGTAGGAGGTGAGCAGCGGCGTGGCCGCCGACCGGCGCAGGGCGGCGGCCAGCAGGTCTGCCGGCAGAGCGGCGGGCGGGGTGGTGGACACGGGACAAGAGTGGCAGGGAGGCTGTGCGACGGATCGGTCCGCCCCGCGTCGTCCCGGCGACGACGGGTCCTCCCGTCTACAGTCGTCACTCGATGACCGCACCGAGCGCTGCCCTGATCCGCATGGACCACGCCCTGCTCCGCTCGACGCGCCGCGCGCTGGGCGGGACGCCGGCCGTGCCCGTCGCGCAGGGGCTGTCGCACTTCGGCGAGCACGCGCTGGGCTGGCTGGCCCTCGGGGCCGCCGGGTGGCTCTCCGGGCGCCGGCGCGACGAGTGGCTGGCCGGCGCGGCCGGGGTCGTGGCCGCGCACGGGGCCGGCGTCGTGGTCAAGCGCGTCGTGCGCCGGGTGCGGCCCTCGCTCGAGGACGTCCCGCCGCTGGTCGGGACGCCGAGCCGGCTGTCCTTCCCGAGCGCGCACAGCTGCTCCACCGCCGCGGCCGCCGTCGGGTTCGGGCCCATGGTCGGCCACCGCCCGATGGTCGCGGTGACCGGCGTCATGCTGGTCTCGCGCGTGCTCCTCGGGGTCCACTACCCGACGGACGTGGTGTCCGGCGCCGCCCTCGGTGCCGGTGTGGCCGCGGTCGTGCGGCGCCGCATGTCCCGAGCCCCAGGCAGGAAGGCGTGACCGTGCACCCCCAGCCGAGCCCCGCAGCGGGCCCCGCGACCTCGCCGGCCGCCGACCCCGAGGTCGACGGGGAGATCGTCCCCCTGCCGCCCGCCCCCCGCCTGCCCGGTTTCCGCGGCAGCTTCGCGTGGGGACTGGTCCGCGCGCTGCGGCCGCGCCAGTGGGTCAAGAACGTCCTCGTGCTGGCCGCGCCGCTGGCCGCCGGCGAGATCTTCAACGCCGCGATCATGCGGCCCACCGCCGTCGCCTTCGTGCTGTTCTGCCTCTCCGCCTCCGCCGTCTACCTGGTGAACGACACCATCGACGTCGAGGAGGACCGCCGGCACCCGCGCAAGCGGTTCCGGCCCATCGCCGCCGGCATCGTGCCGCGCTGGCTGGCCCTGGCCCTGGCGGCGGTGCTCTTCACCGTCGCGCTCGTCGCCGCGGTGCTGCTGACCCGGCCGGAGCTGGCGCTGGTGCTGGCCAGCTACACGGTCATCCAGCTGGCCTACTGCGTCTTCCTCAAGAACCAGCCGGTGATCGACCTGGCCGTGGTGGCCTCGGGCTTCCTGCTGCGCGGCATCGCCGGCGGTGTCGCCGCCGGGCTGCTGCTCTCGCAGTGGTTCCTGCTCGTCGCCGCCTTCGGCTCGCTGTTCATGGTCGCCGGCAAGCGGTACTCCGAGCTCGTGCTGGTCGGCGACGCCGCCGCGACCCGCAAGACGCTCAAGGAGTACTCCGCCAGCTACCTGCGTTTCGTGTGGAGCCTGTCGGCCGGCGTCGCCGTCACCGCCTACAGCCTGTGGGCGTTCGAGATGGGGGAGACGCAGGACGGCATCCCCTGGTCCACGATCTCCATCGCGCCATTCGTCATGGCGATCCTCAGGTACGCCGTGGACGTCGACAAGGGCGCCGCCGGCGCGCCCGAGGAGATCGTCCTGCGCGACCGCGTCCTGCTCTGCCTCGGTGTGCTGTGGGTGGCCACCATGGCGTTGGGAGTCTTCAGTGCCTGAACCCGTCCTGCTCAACGGCTGGGGGCGGACCGCCCCGACCCCGGCGGTGCTCACGCCCGTCCACGACGACGCCGAGGTCCGTGCGGTGCTCGCCGCTGCGGGCGGGCGCGGGGTGGTGGCCCGGGGCCTGGCCCGCAGCTACGGCGACGCGGCGCAGAACGCCGGCGGGCACGTGCTGGACATGACCGCCGCCGACCGGGTGCTCTCCTTCGACCCGGCGACCGGCCTGGTCGAGGTCGAGGCCGGGGTCTCGCTGGACGAGCTCATGAACCGCTTCGTCCCGCAGGGCTTCTTCGTCCCGGTGACCCCCGGGACGCGGCTGGTGACCGTCGGCGGCGCGATCGGCGCCGACATCCACGGCAAGAACCACCACGTCGCCGGCAGCTTCTCCCAGCACGTGCGGTGGCTGGACCTGCTCACCGCCGACGGCGAGGTGCACCGGGTCAGCCCCGAGCAGGATCCCGACCTCTTCTGGGCGACCGCGGGCGGCATGGGGCTGACCGGCGTCATCCTGCGCGCGCAGGTGCAGATGAAGCCGATCGAGTCCTCGCGCTGCCTCGTCGACACCGACCGCACGCCCGACCTCGACTCGCTCATGACGCTGCTCAGCGAGACCGACCACCTCTACGAGTACTCGGTGGCCTGGATCGACACCCTCGCCAAGGGCAAGCGCATGGGCCGCTCGGTGGTCACCCGCGGCCGGTTCGCGAAGCGCGACGAGCTCCCCGCGAAGCGGCAGGCCGACCCGCTGAAGTACCACGGCTCGATCAAGGTCTCGGTGCCCGACGTCTTCCCGCCCGGCCTGCTCAACCTGGCGACCGTCGCCGCCTTCAACGAGCTCTGGTACCGCAAGGCGCCCAAGCGCAAGCGGGACCAGCTGCAGAGCATCCCCACGTTCTTCCACCCGCTGGACGCCGTGGGCGGCTGGAACCGCATCTACGGCCCGCGCGGGTTCGTGCAGTACCAGGTCACCGTGCCCTTCGGGCAGGAGGAGGCCATGCGCGAGGTGCTGGACCGGCTGAGTTCCTTCGGGACGGCGTCCTTCCTCGCCGTCCTCAAGCGGTTCGGCCCCGGCAACCCCGGCATGCTGTCCTACCCCTCCCCGGGCTGGACGCTGGCGCTGGACATCCCGGTGATGAAGGGGCTGGCCGGCCTGCTCGACTCCCTCGACGAGGTGGTCGTCGCCGCGGAGGGGCGGACCTACCTCGCCAAGGACTCGCGGGTCCGGCCGGAGACCTTCGCGACCATGTACCCCCGGCTCGAGGAGTTCCGCGCCGTCCGCAAGCGCGTCGACCCGGACGGTGTCTTCACCTCCGACCTGGCCAGGAGGCTCTCGCTGTGATCGACGCCCTCGGTTCCCCCGGCTCGCTGCTGCTCGTCGGCGGCACCTCGGACATCGCCGTCGCCACGGCCCGGCGCTACCTGCAGGAGCGGCCGCTGCGCGTCGTCGTCGCGGCGCGGGACACCCCGCGGCGGGCGGCCGTCGCCGACGAGCTGCGCACCGCGGGCGGGGAGGTGGAGGTCGTGGACTTCGACGCGGAGGACCCGGCCTCGCCCGAGCGCGTGGTCGCCGCGGCCGCGGCCGGTGGCGACATCGACGTCGCGGTCGTCGCCTTCGGCCAGCTCGGTGACCAGGAGCAGCTCGCCGCCGACCCCGGGGCCGCCGGAGCGCTCGGTCAGGTCAACTACGTCGCCCCCGTCGTCGTCGGCACGGTGCTGGCCAACCGGATGCGCGAGCAGGGCCACGGCGCGATCGTGGCGCTGTCCTCGGTGGCCGGAGAGCGGGCCCGGCGGTCCAACTACGTGTACGGCTCGACGAAGGCAGGCGTGGACGCCTTCTACTCCGGCCTGGCCGACTCGCTCGTGGGCACCGGGGTGTCCGTGCTCGTCGTCCGGCCGGGCTTCGTGCGGTCGAAGATGACCGAGGGACTGCCGGAGGCGCCCCTGTCGACGACGCCGGAGGCCGTGGCCGAGGCGATCGTCACCGGCGTCCGCAAGGGCCGGCACACCGTCTGGGTGCCCGGTGCCATGCGCTTCGTCATGAGCGGCCTGCGGCACACCCCGCGAGCGTTGTTCCGCCGCCTGCCCTTCTAGTTGATGCAGCCGGTGTCGGCCGCGGTGCGCTGGTCCTCGGCCTGCACGACCTCGGCCGGCTCGGGTGCGGTCACGGGCACGCCCACTCCGTTGAAGTCCGAGCCCAGCACCAGGTGGACGGTGCCGCTGGTCGGCTCGGTCGACTCCACGGACACGGCGCCGGGGATGGCCGCCGCCAGCGTGGCCGCGAGCGTCTCGTCGCCGGCGGCGTAGCGGATCTCGGTGACCTCGTACCCGCCGCTGTCGGCGTTGCCCGTGGTGGCGACCGGGAAGCCCTGCTCCTCGAGCTCCGTGGCGGTCGTGGCGGCCAGGCCGGAGGTGCCCGACCCGTTGTACACGGCCACGGTGACGTCGCCCGCCGGGGCGGGCTCGGGTGCGTCGGCCGCGGGCGGGGGAGTGGTGCCCGGTGCCGGCTCGGGCTCGGCGGAGAGGTCGGCGAAGAAGGCGCGCAGCGTCTTCTCGTCCTCGAGCCGCACGATGGACCCGGCGGACTCGTCGCGGTCGGTGCCGAGGTTCGGCACCGTCTGGAAGCGGATGCTGTCGGGCGTCACCGACTGCATCTGCGCGGCCAGGTCGAGCAGCTTGAGGTCCTCGTCGACGGTCAGCGAGTCGGCCGCGGCCTCCACCAGCCGGCGCTGCTTGCCGAGGTCGAGCAGCACGTTGTCCGACAGCATCTTGCGGATCATCCCGGCCATGAAGGTCTGCTGCCGGACGATCCGGTCCAGGTCGCCCCGGGGCAGGTCGTAGCGCTGCCGGACGAAGGACAGCGCCTGCTCGCCCTGGATGGTCTGCACGCCGGCGGGCAGGTCGACGCCGGAGTTGGCCTCCTTGACGGGGGCGCAGAGGTTGACCTCGACGCCGCCGACGACCTCGGACAGCTTGAAGAAGCCGAGCAGGTCGACCTCGGCGTAGTGGTCGATCGACAGCCCGGTCAGCCCGCTGATCGTCTGGATGAGCAGCTGGGCGCCGGCGGCCTGGCGCTGCGCGTCCGTCGCGTCCTCGCCGGCCTCCTCGTAGTAGCCGTAGGCGTACGCGGAGTTCAGCTTGTGGTCCCCGTAGCCGGGGATCTCCACGAAGGAGTCCCGCGGGAAGGAGACGAACGAGGCCTCGGACCCGTCGGCCGGCACGTGCACGAGGATCATCGTGTCGGTGTTGACGCCGTCGTTGGCCTCGGTGTTCAGCTGGGCGAGCTCCTCCTCGCTCGCGCTCGCCCGGCTGTCGCTGCCGACCAGCAGCAGGTTCATCGCGTCGCCGATGCCCTCGTTGCCGCTGTCGGGGATGGCGTCCGTGCGGTTCATGCTGGCGTCGGCGACCTGACCGAGGTACCAGCCCCAGCCGCTCCCGGCCAGCAGCGCGGCCGAGGCCAGGGCCGTGACGGCGCGGCCGGCGACGACCGCGCGCCGGCGCCCGTTCCCGCTGCGCCCCGCCCGGGCGTCGGCGCGGCGCTCCCGCCGCGACGGCGCGCCGGCGCGCGGGTCCAGCCGGGCGGGGAGAGGGCGTCCGGACCCGGAGCGGTCGGCGTTGTCCGTCATGCACGTCCTCACGTCGGGCGGGCCGGCTCGGTGGAGCGTCCGGGAGCCAGGGTCCCGCGGCGAAGTCCCTCCCAGGGTAGGACCGCGGGGGCGGCGAACCGGGGAAGGACGCCGTGCGTCACCGCTCGTCGGGGACCACCTGACCGTTCCGTCACAGCCGTCCCGGAGCTGTGGCGCGGCGCGTCAGCCGTCCAGGCGGAGCAGGACGCTGGTGGGACCCCACTCCGTGCGCGCCGAGCCGAGGTCGGTCACGCCGGCCTGCCGGAGGAGCCGGTCGTGCTTCGGCGAGCCGGTGGCCACGAACACCAGGTCCACCGGTTCGTCGCCGGGGCCGACGCGGTCGTCGCCGAAGAGCTCCTCGGAGCCGCGGTCCACGGTGACCCGGTAGCCCTCGTCGACGAGCTCGTCGACGATGCCGGCGGCGACCGGCCACAGCTCGGGCGTCGCGATGTCCACGTGCACCGCGCGGTCGTCGACCCCCTCGAGGGCGTCGCCGACCAGGGCGGACACCGCGGTGACCCCGTAGGAGGACGGCAGCTCCTCGGCCGCCTCGCCGAGCGACGCCGCCGCCAGCACCGAGCCGGCCACCACGACCGCCGCGACGGGGACCAGCACGGGTGCGCGGTCGACCGCCGACCGGTGCCCGGCTGCCCGGTCACGGCCCGTCGTCCGCCGGTCGAGGACGAGGTGGAGGACGCCGATGACCGTGGCCACCGGCAGCGCCGCCACCCAGATGAGCAGGTACCAGTAGAGGACGCCGGTGACCGTGGCGCCGGAGAGCACCGCGGCGACCAGGGCCGCGCCCACCACGGCACCCCACCACGTGCCCGCGGCGGACCCCCACCGCCGGCCGAGGACCACCAGGGCGAGCGCGGCCAGCGCCTGCACGGCCAGGACCAGGGCCACCGACGCGGGCAGGGTCGAGACGTCCATCTCCCACGGACCGGGGCCGCGGTCGTAGGGCGTCATGGCGAGCAGCCGGCCGACGGCGACCAGGGCCTGGGGAGGCGTCGGGCGCCCTCCGGGGTCCTCGTGGCTCAGGAAGAAGCTGAGCAGGCGGACCAGGTTGCCCTCCCGCACCGGCGAGGACAGCTGCTCGACGACCGGGGGGATCCACACCGCCACGAGCACGGCGCTCAGCGCGACGGTCGAGCCGGTCCGCCGTGACCGCGGTGCCTCGCCGCCGTCGGCACCGGGCTCCCCGGTGCGCCGGAGGGCGCGGCGGGCCAGGACGAAGGAGACGCCGCCGGTCAGGCCGACGAGCGCGACCAGCGGTGCGGTGCCGACGTGGGTCTGGGCGAGGAAGCTCCCGCTGATCAGCATGGCCAGCAGGGCCGGCCAGCTGCCCGAGTGGACGCGCGCGGCCAGCACGAGGAACAGCAGGGTCCCCATCAGCAGCGCGTACGGGCTCCACACGTCCACGAACATCCGGGCCGGCATGCGCAGGACGAAGACGAGCACCGCCGCCGCGACGCCCAGGGTGAGCAGGGGCCGGCCCGCGCGTCGGACGGCGAGCACGACGGCGACCGCGAGCACCCCGTTGACGAGCACGTTGGCCGCCATGAGCGCCGGATCGTCGCCGCCGAGGAGCCGGGTGGGCGGGGCCAGCAGGTAGAACCAGACCGGTCCCGGGTGCGACCAGCCGTAGCGGGAGTACGGCCCGAGGTCCCGGTCGAACGTGCTCGCCTCGTGCACCGACAAGCCGGTCATCGCCTGATCGCCACCGAAGCGGAACGACTCGTCGACCCCGCGCAGGACCTGGACGACGGCGACGCCGAAGGCGGCCGCGACGGCCAGGGCGGCCACCACGGCGGCCCACGTCCCGTGCCGCGACGGTCGCGCGGGCGTCGGCGCCTCCGGCGAGGGCGGGACGCCGACCGCCGTCGTGCTGCGGGTGGCCACGGTGCGGCCGATCAGGACTCGGGCGCCGGCGGGGTGCGGGCGACGACCGCGTAGTCCTGCGGGCCGAAGAGCACCTCGTTCAGCGTGCTGAATCCACGGTTGACCGAGCCGGCCAGCTCCCGGGCCCAGGCCGGGGCGTCCTCGCCCAGCTCGGTCATCGGCAGGTGGTAGTCCTCGGCGGGGCTGTAGAAGCGCAGCCGGACGTCCCGGAACCCGGCCTTCTCGCACAGGAACGCCAGCAGGCTGGGATGAAGCGGGCGGACGTGCGTCGGGTCGAGCAGGTAGGAGTTGCCCAGCACGATCAGCGAGGCGGGGTTGGGGGTCTCGCTGATGAAGACCGAGTCCGGCCCGAGCTTCACCGCCGCCAGCTCCAGCAGCTCGATCATGTCGTCCAGCTCGAGGTGCTCGAGGACGTGCGTGGTGATGATCGCCCCGAGCGACCCGTCCGGGACCGAGCGCAGCCAGTCGCCGGCCAGCTCCTCGTGCACGGTGATCCCGCGGGCCCGCGCCTCGGCGGCCATCCCGGGGTCGGGCTCGACGCCGATGACCTCGATGCCGCGCTCGGCCAGCATCCCCAGCAGCTCACCGCGACCGCAGCCGACGTCCACGACCGGCTGGTGGTCGGACAGCAGTTCGCCGTAGCGGTCGACCAGGGTGGTCAGGATGGCGTCCGGATCGCCCCGGAACCGCCGCTCGAAGCCCACGTAGTCGAACAGCGTCGAGGAGAGCACCTGCCCGTCCGCCGGCGGTGCCGGCCGCGCCGGAGCCGTGGCGGGGGCGTCCGCGGGCGCCGCGGGGGCGGTGCCTGCGGTGCGCAGCCGCCGCTCGAGCGCGTACACCGACTCCCGCAGCTCGGCGTACCGCGCGCCCGCCCCGGCCAGCCCGGTCCCCGGGGCGAACGCCATGCCCAGCTCGTCGAGGGTGGTCTGCACGTGCCGCAGCTCGCCCTTGAGCAGCTCCAGGTTCACGTGGGCGCTGTGCACGGCCTCGTTGCGCTCGCGCACCCGCTCGGGATCCAGCTCGCCCCGCTCGGCCACGGCGCGCACGTGGTCGAGGGCAGGGTCCGCGTCCAGCGCCTCGGTCACCATCCGCTCCATCCGGGCGTCGACCATGCGCTGCACCCTGGAGCCGACGGCTGCCTCCGCACGGACGAGGAGGGGAGCCATGCCGCGCCGGGCGAGACCCCCGGCGAGCCGGCGGCCACGGCCGGCCACGCGCCCGGCGACGCTCCGCATCCGGCCCGGCTCCGTCGATGGCCCGGGCTGCGGCGCCTCCTCCGCGCTCCGGCTGCGGAGCAGTGCGACGGCCTCGGCGCTGGTCGGGTCGGGGGTGCTCACGGGTGCTCCTCTCGGTCCGGTCGCCAGCCGGAGGTGACGGCGCCCGGGAGCCCGGCGGTGGCCGCCCGCGCCCGGCGGCGGACGAGGCTGTGCTGCGGGGCGCCCAGGGCGTCCAGGGCCGCGGTCAAGCCTGACACGGAGCTGTGCGCGGGAGGCTCGACGCCCAGGCGGCGGCACAGCTCGGCGGCCACCCCGGGCGGCCGGTGGGACCGGGCGGTCTGCCAGCCGCTGCGCGCCAGCCGGGCGGCGCGGACGTCATCGGCGGCCAGTTCGGCGGCCAGCCGCAGGCGGTCGGCCGGGTCGGCGCCGACCAGCACGTCCACGTCCGGGGTCAGCCCGAGCAGCCGGGCGCCGTCGGCGTCGGTCACCGCGGGCGCCGCCCAGGCCAGAGCGGTCCACAGGTCCTCACCGGTGGCGACCACGGCCGAGGACAGCGCCGCCAGGGTCGGCCAGGTGTCCCGCGGGGCGGTGGCCGGCGGCTCGCCGGGCGAGCCCCAGGAGACGCCGTCCGGGCGCGCCTCGCTGACGAGGCGCTCGGGCAGGTCGCGCACGCGGCGCAGCCCGGCCCGGGTGAAGGGCAGCACCGGCCGGGCGGCGGCGGGCCAGGCGCGCAGGGACAGCTGCAGGTCGCCGGGGCGCACGTGCTCGCCCCCGGCGTCGGCCAGCACGGGGACGTCGCCGAGCTCACCGGCGTCGTCCCCGGCCATGCGCCACACGGCGTAGGGGGTCAGCGGGCGGCGGGGGAGGACGTCGCTGCAGTACAGGTGGGCCACCGTGCCCTCGGGCAGCGGCTCGCGCGCCGAGGCGGCCACCGGCTGCACGTCCGGGGGCAGCGCGGACAGCACCGCGGTGAGCCCCTCGGGGACGTCCCGGCCGATGTGCACGGCCAGGCGGACGGGGGCGGTCACGGTGCCGTGAGCCGCGCCACGACGTCGGCCCACGACAGGCCGGCGATGCGCTCACGGCCGGCGGCGCCGAGCCGCCGCGCGAGGTCGGGGTCGTCGGCCAGCGTGCGGATCGCGGCGGCCAGGCCCTCGGGCGTCCCGTCGCAGACCAGTCCGGTCACGCCGTCCTCGACCCAGTCCAGGACCGCGCCCGAGTCGGACGCGCAGATCACCGGCTTGGCCGCGTAGAAGGCCTGCAGGGTGGTGTAGCCGTAGTCCTCGTCCTCCGGCACGTAGACGACGGCGAGCGCGCCGGCGTACAGCTCGACCAGGTCGTCGTCGGGCACGAAGCCCGGCAGCTCCACCCGCCCGGTCAGGCCGGCGTCGCCGACGTGTGCGCGGACCTCGTCGAGGAGCTCGCCCCGGCCGGCCATCACGGCCCGCAGCGGTGTGGGGACGTGCGCCATCGCGTCGACCAGCAGGTGCGGCCGCTTGTTGGCCTCCTGCCGCTGCACGGAGAGCACGTAGTCGCCGAAGTCCCCGGGGTGCAGGACGTCGTGGAACGGTGGGGGGTGGGCCAGGGGGGTGCTGTCCAGCCCGTTGAAGCGGGCCAGCCGCCGGCTGACCACGCGCGAGTTGCTGAACACCTTCCGTGCCTCGGACAGCGCGGCGACGTCCCACTCCGTCATCAGCCGCTGCTCCTCGAGGCTGACGTCGTCCCAGGCGAAGTCCGACCACGAGGCGCCTGCCTCGAAGCCGTCGTAGGCGCCGCGGTGCTGGTGCAGCAGCCACACGACCTTGTTCGGGTGCTGCACGAAGTAGGACGGGAAGTTGGTCGCGATGACGAGGTCGGCGTCGATCGGGACCATGCGCCAGGCCAGCGGGGAGTCGAAGAGCCGGCCCTTCTCCCACGCCACGGGCAGGCGGACGAGGTCGACCCGGTGGCCGGCGGCCTCGAGCGCCGCCACCAGGTTCTCCTGGTGCTGCTCGGCGCCGCCCCGGACGAAGGGCTTCTGCGCCCCGCACACGACGATGTCCACGTGACCGCCCTCCGCACCGGGGCGTCCCCCGCTTCCTGTCTCGACCGAGAACCCTAACCGCTGGAGCGTGGGGCTCGCGGGACGTGCGGGGGTCCTGAGCGGGCTGTTCCGTGGCGCATCCCTCAACCGGACACGCTGCTCCCGTCGGCGCGGGGAACGAGGCGGACCGGTACGTACGATCCTTCCCATGCCTGGACAGGAACGGGGCGCTGCCGCGCTCACGGTGACGCGGACCGCGGGGCCCGCAGCCGGAGCCGGCGAGGTGCCCCTCGAGGACCAGCCGCTGGAGCGCGTGAACCAGCCCGTCTCGTTCTGGCGGGGCTTCGGGCCGACCGTCCGCGACGTCTGGGCCTACCGCGAGCTCCTCGGTCAGCTGATCCGCAAAGAGCTGAAGGTCAAGTACAAGGACAGCGTCCTGGGCTTCCTCTGGACCCTGCTGCGCCCGCTGCTCTACCTGCTGGTCTACGCGGTGGCGATCGGCGTCTTCCTGGGGTCGGGGAGGGTCATCCCCGAGTTCGGCATCTACCTGTTCACCGGGCTGCTGGCGTGGACGCTGTTCACCGACATCATCGGCGGCTGCACGGGTTCGATCGTCGGCAACGCCGGCCTGGTGAAGAAGGTCTACTTCCCGCGCGAGCTGTTCCCGCTGTCGGTCGTCGGCGCAGCCCTGGTGAACGTGTTCCTCCAGGCGGTCATCCTCGTCCTCGCCTACGTGGTGACCTGGAGCTTCCCCTCGCCGGAGAACCTGCCGCTGGTGCCGCTGGCCGTCGTGGCCCTGGTGCTCTTCGCCGTCGGGCTGGGCCTGATCCTCGCGGCCAGCAACGTCTTCCTCCGCGACGTCACGCACCTCGTCGAGGTCGGCCTGCTGCTCTGGTTCTGGATGACGCCGATCGTCTACGACTGGACGAAGGTCCGCACGACCCTCACCGTGGACAACGACCTGGCGTGGCTGTTCCAGGTCTACCTCGCCAACCCGATGGCCAACATCGTGCTCGCCTTCCAGCGGGCGCTGTGGCCCGGCGGCCAGACCGAGGCCGGCGCGGCGTTCTACTACGACGGGAACCTGTACCTCCGCCTCGGTGTGCTCATCGCCTTCGGTGCGGTCTTCGTCTGGTTCGCCCAGCGGGTCTTCGCCCGGTCCCAGGGCAACTTCGCCCAGGAGCTCTGACCGCCATGACCGACGTCATCCGCGTCCGCGACGTCTCCAAGCAGTTCGCGCTGCGCAAGGACAAGTCGCTCAAGGAGCGGCTGGTCAACGCCCGCCGCTCGCGCGAGAACGCCGAGGCGTTCTGGGCGCTGCGCGACATCGACCTCACCTTCGCCTCCGGCAGCACCACCGGCCTGATCGGCCACAACGGCTCCGGCAAGAGCACCCTGCTGAAGATCATCGGCGGCATCCTGACGCCGACCAGCGGGTACGTCGAGCGGCGGGGCCGGCTGGCTGCGCTCCTCGAGCTCGGCGCCGGGTTCCACGGCGACCTCACCGGCCGCGAGAACGTCTACCTCAACGCCGCGATCCTGGGGTTGACGCGGAAGCAGACCGACGCGTACTTCGACGAGATCGTCGACTTCTCGGGCATCGAGAGCTTCATCGACACCCAGGTGAAGTTCTACTCCAGCGGCATGTACGTGCGCCTGGCCTTCGCGGTCGCGGTGCACGTCGACCCGGAGATCCTGCTGGTCGACGAGGTGCTCTCGGTCGGTGACGAGCCGTTCCAGCGCAAGTGCCTCGACCGGATCCGGCGCTTCCAGCGCGAGGGCCGCACCATCGTCTTCGTCAGCCACGGGCTGGACCAGGTGCGGCAGCTGTGCGACCGCGCCGTCCTCCTCGACCACGGGCGGCAGCTCGTCGACGGCACGCCCACCGAGGCGGTCCGCGCGTTCCGCGACCTCAACCAGGCCGCGGAGGAGGCGGAGGAGGAGAAGAACGTCGACCTCGCCGCCCAGGGCACCCGCCGGGTGACGATCTCCGACGTCTCCGTGGCCGACGCCGACGGCCGGCCGGTGCGCACGCTGCCCTCCGGCGCCGGCCTGCAGGTGCGCTTCCGGGTCGACCCGGGCAGCCCGCTGGACGACTGGATCGTGGGCGTCGCGATCGAGGACAGCGGCGGCCAGGTGGTCTGGGGCTCCAACAGCGACATGCAGGGCTACGCCCTCCCCGGGCTCGGCGGTGCACCGGAGCAGGTCACGGTCGAGTTCCCGGAGGTCCCGCTGGCCGAGGGCGTCTACCAGGTGAGCATCGCCGTCGCCTCGACGGGGAACCGGACCGTCTACCACCGGGTCAACCGGCTGGCGACGTTCCGGGTGGTCACCGACGCCTACGAGGACGGTGCGGTGCACCTGCGGCCCGGGTACCGGGTCGCCGACCTGGCAGTGCCGCGGGGCGGCGTGCCGCTCGAGAGCGCGGCCGGTGAGCGCTGACGTGCCTGCTGCAGGCGACCGACAGAGGGAGACGAGATGAGCTCGATCGGGCCGGCGGACCGCCGTGGCCGGATCGGTGTGGTGCCCGCACGGTTCGGTGAGGGCATGGTCGGGGGCGCGGAGATCGTGCTGGCCGAGATGGGCCGGCGGCTGAGCGCGCGCGGCTGGGACGTCGAGGTCCTGACCACCGCCGCCCTGGACCACTTCGGCTGGGAGAACGTCCTGCCGGCCGGCGAGTCGGTGGAGCAGGGGCTCAGGGTGCGCCGCTTCCCGGCCGTCTTCGAGGACGACCCGGAGCGCGGCTGGCTCAACCACGCCGTCGCCACCGGTCAGCCGCTGGGCCTGGTGCAGCAGCAGCGCTGGATCAACGCGGGCATGCGCAGCCCGGAGATGTACCACCACCTCCTCGACCACGCCGAGGACTACCGGGCGCTGATCTACGGGCCCTACGTCTTCTGGCCCGCGTACGCCGGCAGCCAGCTGCTGCCCGAGAAGAGCGTGCTGTGGACGTGCCTGCACGACGAGCCGGCCGCCTACCTCGACGTCTTCCGGCCGGTGCTCTCCGGCATCGCGGGGCTCTTCTTCCAGACCGAGCCCGAGCACGAGCTCGCGCACCGGGTGTCACCCAAGCTCGCGCCGCACGACGTCGTCGGCTGCGGCGTCGAGATCCCGGAGAAGTACGACCCCCAGGGCTTCCGCGAGCGGTACGACCTGCCCGAGCGGTTCGTGCTGTACGCCGGGCGCCGGGAGGGGGCCAAGGGCTGGGAGGACATGCTGGCCGCGTTCGGCCGGGCGGTCGAGGGCGGTCTGCCGCTGTCGCTGGTGACCTTCGGCTCGGGTGAGGTGAACCCGCCTCCGTCCCTCGAGGGCCGGGTGCTCGACCTCGGCTTCCTCCCCGACGAGGAGCGCGACAACGCGTTCGCCGCCGCGGAGGCCTACATCCAGTCCAGCCGGTACGAGGCCTTCTCCCGCACGGTCATGGAGGCCTGGCTGGCCGGCACCCCGGTCATCGCGAACGGCGGCAGCGACGTCGTGCGCTGGCACTGCGAGCGCTCCGGTGCCGGCCTGGTCTACGACGACGAAGCCGAGTTCGTGGAGTGCCTGCGCCTGGTCGCCGAGGCGCCGGACGTCGCCCGCCGGCTGGCCGAGGGCGGGCGCGACTACGTGCTCGAGAACTACACCTGGGACCGGGTCCTGGACGGGGTGGAGAAGGGGCTGACCACGTGGACGACGCCGTGACCGACGACCGCCGCGAGCGGGTGCTGATGATCTCGCCGTACCCGCCGGTCCGGGACGGCATCGCCTCCTACGCGCTGCAGACGGTCCGGGCGCTGCGCCGGGAGGGCCTCGACGTCGAGGTGCTCTCGCCGGGGCCGAGCGCGGCCCACCACCACCTGGACCTCCGGGGGCCTCGGGGCGCGCTGGCGCTGGCCAAGCGGATCCGCGACTACGACCGGGTCATCGTCCAGTTCCACCCCGACTTCTTCTACCCCGACCCGGGGGACCCGCGGTCGCGGATGATCGAGAGCGCGGCGCTGGCACTGCCCTTCGCCCTGGCCCGCCGGCTGGAGGTCGTCGTCCACGAGATCGACGGCCGGCACGGGAACCCGCGACGGCCCGACGGCCAGGTGGCGCGCCGGTTGTGGCACCTGCCCGAGTCGATCAAGGTGCACACGGCGTCCGAGCGGGCGGCGTTCATCGCCGACTTCGGGGTGGACCCGGCCCGCGTCGAGCTCATCGCCCACGGCGCGGACTTCCGGCCGCACACCCAGATGGACCGCGAGGCGGCCCGGAAGTCCCTCGACATCGAGCCGGACGCCTTCGTCTTCCTGGCCATCGGGTTCGTCCAGCCGTCCAAGGGCTTCGACCGCGCCCTGCAGGCCTTCGCCGGGCTCTCCGTCGCGGGCGCCCGGCTCGACGTGGTGGGTTCGGTCCGGACCGACGACCCGGACACGGTGCGGCACGCCGGCGATCTGGTCGACCTCGCCGAGACCGTCGACGGCGCCACCGTCCACCTGGGCTACGTCAGCGACGAGCTCTTCGACCGGTGGATCGTCGCCGCGGACGTGGTCGTGCTGCCCTACCGGAACATCTGGTCCTCCGGGGTGATGGAGCGCGCCGCGCTGTTCGACCGGCCGGTCATCGCCACCCGGGTCGGCGGGCTGGCCGAGCAGGCCGCCTCCCGTGCCGACGTCCGGCTGGTCGAGGACGACGACGAGCTGCGGCAGGCGATGATCGAGCGCCTGCCTGCCCACGCGCTCACCCCCGCGACCAGCTGGTCGGAGGACGAGCTGCCCGAGGACGGCGACCTGCGCGCCGGCCTCCAGGAGCGCGTGCGCCAGCGGGCCTCGAGCCGTTCCTCGCTCACCCGGGCCGCCCGCGGGGCGGGGACCCGGGGCGCGGGCACGGCGGCTTCCGTGGAGGACATCAGCCGCCGGTCGGCCCCCCTGCGCCGGCTGCCGCACGTCGGCCCGCCGGACACCAACCACGGCCGGCGGTCGGTGCGCGTGGTGAAGCGGCTGCTGCGCAAGGCGACGGCCTTCCAGGTGGACCCGATCCTGCACCGGCTCAACGAGCTGCAGGACGCGACCGTGGTCGCGCTCGAGCTGGAGGCGCGGGCCGCGGGGACGAGGGCCGGCACCACGTCGCAGGAGGACGGCTCGGCGGCCGGGCGTCCCCCGAGCGGCGGCTGACCCTGCCGCGCACGGTCCGGCCGTCCCCCGCGGGAGACGGCCGGACCGTGCGGTGTCAGGTGGGGGAGTCCCCGTCGAGCGCCGCGACGTCGGCGGCCACCATGGCCGCGACCATGCCGGCGAAGTCCACCGTCGGGGTCCAGCCCAGCCGCGTCCGCAACCGGGTGGGGTCGCCCACCAGCACCGCCGCGTCGGCGGGCCGGGCCAGCCCGGCGTCCGAGACGACGTAGGGCTCCCAGTCCGGGATGCCGACCTCGGCGAAGGCGGTCGCCACCAGGTCGGACAGGCTGTGCGCCTCGCCGGTCGCCACGACGTAGTCGTCCGGGACGTCGGCCGCCGCGGCGAGCGCCATCGCCCGCGTGTAGTCCGGCGCCCAGCCCCAGTCCCGGTGCACCGCGAGGTTGCCCAGCGTGAGCCGGTCGGCCCGGCCCGCCGCGATGGCGGCGACGCCGGCGGTGATCTTCCGCGTGACGAACCGGGCCGGGCGTCGGGGCGACTCGTGGTTGAACAGCACCAGCGAGCTGGCGTGCAGGCCACGCGCCCGGTACATCCCGACCGACAGGTGCGCCAGCGCCTTGGCCGCCCCGTAGGGGTTCAGCGGGCTCACCGCGCACGCCTCGTCGATCGGCGTCCGGCCGCAGCCGGCGAAGACCTCGGCGCTGGAGGCCTGCACGAACCGGGTCGGCGGCGCCCCCCGCTCGCTGCGCCGGAAGAGGTGCTCGAGCAGCCCGAGGACCGGGCGGGCGTTGACGTCGAGGGCGCCGACCGGGTCCTCCCAGCTGGCGGCGACGCTGGACATGCCGGCGAGGTTGAACAGGCGATCGGGCTCGACGTCGTCCACCAGCGCGGTGAGCGCGTCCAGGTCGTGCAGGTCGGCCTCGTGGACGACCAGCGCGTCGCCCAACGCGCGCAGGTGGTCCGGCACGCCGTCGGGGTCGTGCGCGGGGGAGACGACGCCGTGCACGACGTCGCCGGCCGCGACCAGCTGCTCGGCCAGGTAGCCGCCGTCCTGACCGGTCAGGCCGGTCACCAGTGCCGTCCCCACGTCAGGCGGCCAGACTGCGCTGCTCTGCGAGGTCGGCGTCCACCATCATGGTGACCAGCTGCTCGAAGCCGACCTTCGGCTCCCAGCCGAGCGTGGTGCGCGCCTTGGCGGCGTCCCCGATGAGCAGGTCGACCTCGGCCGGCCGGATGAAGGCCGGGTTCTGCACGACGTGGGCCGACCAGTCCTCGATGCCGACGTGCCGGAAGGCGACGTCGAGCAGCTCGCGGATGGAGTGCGTCTCCCCGGTGGCGATGACGTAGTCGTCGGCCGTGTCCTGCTGGAGCATCAGCCACATCGCCTCGACGTAGTCGCCGGCGAAGCCCCAGTCGCGGCGGGCGTCGAGGTTGCCCAGCTCCACGGTCTCCTGCAGCCCCAGGTGGATGCGGGCCACGGCCCGGGTCACCTTGCGGGTGACGAACTCCGGCCCGCGGCGCGGCGACTCGTGGTTGAACAGGATCCCCGAGGACGCGTGCATCCCGTAGGACTCGCGGAAGTTGATGGTCATGTAGTGGCCGAAGACCTTGGCCACGCCGTAGGGGGAGCGCGGCCACAGCAGGGTCGCCTCGGTCTGCGGGACCTGCTGCACCTTGCCGAACATCTCCGAGCTCGACGCCTGGTAGAAGCGCACCCGGGTGGGGTCGTCGCCGCAGTACAGGCGGGTCGCCTCGAGCATGTTGAGCACGCCCATGCCGGTGACGTCGGAGGTCAGGTGGGCGTTCTCCCAGGAGTAGGCGACGTAGGAGATCGCGCCGAGGTTGTAGATCTCGTCGGGCTGCGCGGTGCGCATGGCGCGCAGCAGGCTCGGCAGGTCGGTCAGGTCGCCGAAGAGCAGCCGCAGCCCGGGGATCCGCTCGGCGATGTCGACCTTCGGGTTGTTCTGCCCGCGCACCAGGCCGTAGACGTCGTAGCCCTTGCTGAGCAGCAGTTCGCTCAGGTAGAGCCCGTCCTGGCCGGTGACGCCGGTGATCAAGGCCGTCGGCATGCGTGTCCCTCGTCTTCCTCCCCTGCGGCGGGAAGCCGCAGCACGCAGAGGTTAGCCACGCGGGCGACCGCTGTCCGGGACCTCACCCGGGAGGGAGCGCCAGCGCGTAGGCGGCCCGGGTGCGCTCGGCGCACCTCGTCCAGGTGAAGGACGACGCGTGGCGGCGGCGGGCGTCGCCCGCCTCCCCGGCCTCGTGGCGGGGCAGCCGGCCGAGCGCGTCGGCGAGGGCGTCCACGTCGCCGACGGGCACGAAGCGGCCGTGCTCGCCGAGCACCTCGTGCATCACCGGGAGGTCGCTCACCACCACGGGCCGCCCGCAGGCCAGCGCCTCCAGGGGCGGCAGGCCGAACCCCTCGTACAGCGACGGGAAGGCCAGGCCCCGGCTGCCGGCGACCACCTGGGGGAGCTCCTCGTCGTCGAGGAAGCCGGTCAGGTGCACCTTCCCCTCGGGGAGCCGGCTGAGGTCCAGCGCCGTGCCCCACCCCTGCGGACCGACGAGGACGAGGTGCGGCGCCGCGGGATCGCTGCGCAGCAGGCGGTCGAACGCGTCGACGAGGGTCTGCAGCCCCTTGCGCGGCTCGAGCGTGCCGACGGCGACGACGTAGTCGTCCGGCAGGCCCCGTGCGGTCAGCCACGCGTCGTCCGGTCGCCGCGCGCCGAGCCAGTGCGCGCCGACGCCGAGCGGGGTGGCCAGGACCCGCGCCGGGTCGGTCCCGTACTCGGCGACCACCTCGTCGGCGACCGCCTGGCTCGGGGTCAGCACCACCGCGGCGCGCCCGATGCTGCGCGGCACCAGCTCGCGGTAGGCCCGCGAGGCGGCGTCGACCGCGTCCCGGGTCCGCAGGAAGGAGAGGTCGTGCACGGTCACGACCCCGGCCGCCCGGCCGACCGGGGGCAGCACGAAGTTGGTGGCGTGGAAGAGGTCGACCCGGCCCGTCGACCAGGACACGGGTGGGACGTCGGTCCGCCGCCACAGCTCGCGCAGCAGGCGGGCGGGCATCCGGCGCGCCCGCACCTCGACCGACGCGGGGACGGCGTCCCGCAGCCGGTCGGTCCCGCGGAAGGTGAAGGCGGTGGCGACGACGTCGTCGTCGCCGGCCAGCTCGCGCACGAGCTCCCCGGTGTACCGGCCGACGCCGGTGCGGGGGCCGAGCAGCGGGGTCGCGTCCAGTCCTATGCGCACGGCCGCATCGTCCCGCACCTAGGGTCGGGGCGTGCGGGTCGGAGTGGTCGTGGAGCAGCTGCTGGCCCCCGTGCCGGGCGGGACCGGCCGGTACGCCGGCGAGATCGCGGAGGCGCTGGCGGCGACCGCGGGCAGCGGGGACTCGGTCGCCGGCTGGACGGCCTGGCACCGGGACACCGCACCCGCCCGGGTGCCCGGGGTGGCGGGCCCGGCGCGCCTGCCGCTGCCGCGCCGGGCGCTGGTCGCGGCCTGGGAGCGGTCCGCGCGCCCGCGGCCCCGGGCGGTCGACCTGCTGCACGCCCCCACGCTGCTCGCCCCGCTGGGCAGCCGGCTGCCGGTGGTGGTGACCGTGCACGACGCGGTGCCGTGGACCCATCCGGAGACCCTCACCGCCCGCGGCGCGCACTGGCACCGCCGCACGGGCGAGCGGGCGGCACGGGCCGCGGCCGCGGTTGTCGTCCCCACGGAGGCGGTCGCCCACGCACTGGCGGAGCACCTCCACCTCCGCTGCCCGGTGGTCGTGGTGGGGGAGGGCGTCTCCGGGCGGCTGGCGCTGCCGGCCGACTCCGCCGACCGGCTCGCCGCGCTCGGCGCCGTCCCGGGTGGCTACGTCATGACGACGGCGACCCTCGAGCCGCGCAAGGGCCTCGACGTCCTGGTCGAGGCGCTGGGCCGGCCCGGTGCACCCGACCTCCCGCTGCTGGTGGCCGGCCAGCCCGGGTGGGGGAGCGTCGACCTCGCGGCCCTGGCGGCCCGCGCGGGCCTGGCCGACGGGCGGGTGCGCGCGCTCGGGCGGGTCCCCGACGCGGACCTGGCCGCGCTGCTGCACGGTGCGGCCGCGGTGGTCGTGCCGAGCCGGGCGGAGGGCTTCGGGCTGCCCGCCCTCGAGGGCATGGCCGCGGGCGTGCCGGTGGTCACCTCCGACGACCCGGCGCTCGTGGAGGTCGGGGGCGGCGCGACCGCGGTGGCGCCGGTCGGCGACACCGCGGCGCTGGCCACCGCCCTGGCGCGCGTGGTGGCCGAGGAGGACGTGCGCCGCGACCTGGTGCGACGAGGGCGGGCGAGGGCCGCCGAGTTCACCTGGACCGGGGCCGCCGCCCGGCTGTGGGAGCTCTACCGGGAGCTGCGCCCCTAGCCCGTCAGGCGCCGGCCGCTGCCGTGGCCCGGGCCTCGAGCCGGGCCCGCCGCGCCTCGACCACGCGGCGGCCGAGCGCGATGGCGGGCTTCTCGACGAACCGGTACGTGAGGGCCGCGCCCACCAGGGTCGTCGCCAGCATCACCGTGAAGCCGACCCAGGGCCCGCCGGGGACCGCCGGGAAGACCACCAGCACGAGCGCGTGCAGCAGGTACACCGAGTAGCTGATGGTGCCCAGGTAGGTCAGCGCCCGGGGCCAGCGGCGCCCGCGCAGCAGCAGCGCCGCACCGAAGACGAGGTAGGCGCCGAGGAAGGTCACCACCTCGGTCCACCACTGCGGCGTCTCCCCGCTGATCGGCTCCGTGTAGCCGATGTGCCAGGTGCGGTGGGCCAGCACGATGACCACGAGCCCGAGGGCGTAGACCGCCGCGGCGGTCCGGCCGCTGGTCTGGCCGGCCGTCCAGCGGTAGAGCACGGTGCCCACGAACATCGACCCGAGCAGGAGGAGCGAGAAGTACATGTCGTGGGGGCGGTTGGCCATCGCCACGACGACCACGGAGCCCATGGCGACCAGCGCCGCCCGGCGGCGGAGGTCGGGCAGCCGGCCGGCCGCGACCACGAGCAGCAGGAGACCGGCGACCGGGACCGCCCACCAGTGCGTGTCCGGCTGGCGCTGGACCATCAGCAGGGTGGTCGTCCCCCCGAGCCCGAGGGCCGACACGAGCAGGAGCACCGCCGTCGTGGCCGAGCTGCGGTGCAGGTTCAGCAGGAACAGCACGGACACGAGCAGGTAGAAGACGAGCTCGTACCCCAGCGTCCAGGAGGCGCCGATGACCAGGGGCCGGGTGGAGAAGACCTGCAGCATCGTGAGGTTGAGCAGCGAGTCCTCGACGACGCGGTAGCCGGCCGGCGGGGCCAGGCGGGCGGTGAGCGACCAGGCGGCCAGGATGGACGCCATCACGAACAGGTACAGCGGCCACAGCCGGAAGAACCGGCCGATCCAGAACTCGACGAGGTCGTTCCGGCGCTCCATGGACGCCGGGATGATGAAGCCGCTGCAGAGGAAGAAGACCAGGACGCCGAACTCGCCCCACCGGAACCAGTAGTGGGACCAGCCCAGCAGCTCGACCCAGAAGCCCTCGCCGATGTGCTGGACCGCCACGACCAGGGCGGCGATGCCGCGGAGCGCGTCCAGGAACTCCAGCCGGCCCTTGCTGGTCACCGTGGAGTCGTGGACCGGGGGCGGGACGGTGGCCGGTGCGGCGTCCTCGAGCGCGTCGTGCGCCCGCTCGACCCCGGTCATCCCTTGCAGCATGCGCGTGTCCTCCGAGGGTGCGCGGCTCCGCCGGAGCGTCGCGCGGGTGGGTCCGAACCGACTGTGACCCCATCGTGACAGCACGCCGGGGTGTGCTCGGGCGCCACGGCGTGTTCCCGGCGTGGCGTAGGACTCGTCCGTCACTTCCGGTGCAGCGACCTCACGGGGGGCGGCCCGGCCGCGCGCTACCCTCGGCCGGTCGTCCAGCCGCTGCGCCGAGCTCGAGGAAGGCCTCGCTTGTCACCGGTCCCGCCCCGCGTCCTGGTGGACGCCACCGCGGTGCCCGCCGACAGGGGCGGTGTCGGCCGCTACGTGGACCAGCTGCTCCCGGCGCTCGCCGGGCTCGGCGCCGACCTGGCGGTCGTCTGCCAGCGGCGCGACGAGCCGTTCTACCGCGAGCTGGTGCCGGGAGCGCGTGTGGTGGCGGCGCCCGAGGGGATCGCGCGCCGGCCCGCCCGGCTGGCCTGGGAGCAGGTCGGGCTGCCCCGGGTGGCGCGTCAGGTGGGCGCCGACGTCCTGCACTGCCCGCACTACACGATGCCGCTGGCGGGGGGCCTGCCCGTCGTCACCACGCTGCACGACGCGACCTTCTTCACCCACCCCGAGGTCCACCAGCGGGTCAAGCGCACCTTCTTCCGGGCCTGGACGACGCTCTCGCTGCGCCGCGCACGCCGCTGCGTGGTGCCCTCGCAGGCCACGCTGGACGAGCTGGCCCGCGTGACGCGCGGCGTGCACGGCCAGGTCGAGGTCGCCCACCACGGGGTGGACGCCGCCCGCTTCCACGTGCCGGCCGCGGACGAGGTGGAGGCCGTCCGCGCGCACCTCGGGCTCCGGTCGGCGCGGTACGTCGGGTTCCTCGGCACCATCGAGCCGCGCAAGAACGTGCCCGCGCTCGTCGAGGGCTGGCAGCAGGCGGTGACCGGGCTGGCCGACCCCCCGGCGCTGGTGCTCGCCGGTGGCCGCGGCTGGGACGAGCGGGTCGACGAGGTGCTGGCCCGCGTCCCGGACCACCTCGAGGTGCTCCGCCCCGGTTACCTGCCGCTGGAGCTGCTAGCCGGGTTCCTGGGCGGCGCGGAGGTGCTCGCCTACCCCAGTCTGGCCGAGGGGTTCGGCCTGCCGGTGCTCGAGGCCATGGCCTGCGGGGCGCCGGTGCTCACCACCCGGTCGCTCGCGCTGCCCGAGGTGGGCGGCGACGCCGTGGCCTACACCGAGACCGAGGCCGCGGCGATCGCCGGCCGGCTCCGGCACCTGCTCGACGCACCCGCCGAGCGGTCCCGGCTGTCCGCCGCGGCCGTGACGCGGGCGGCGGGCTTCACCTGGACTGCCTGCGCGGAGCGGCACCTGCACGCCTACGCCGCCGCGGCCGCCGGCTCGTGAGACCCCCCTCGGGGCGGTCCGGGCCCCCCGTAGGGTGACCGCCGTGGGAAGCGCCTCGGTCGACGCGCCGCTGCGGGTGGTGGTGGTGACCTTCTCGCCGGGCGGCACGCTGGAGGGTTTCCTGGACTCCCTCGCGCTGGCCACCAGCCGGCCCTACGAGGTCGTCCTCGCCGACAACGGGTCCACCGACGGCGTCCCGGAGCGGGCGGCGCGGGAGCGGGCCGAGGTCCGGCTGCTGCCCACCGGGGGCAACGTCGGCTACGGGGCCGCCGCGAACGCGGCGCTGGCCGGTGCGACCACCGGGTACGCGATCGTCGCCAACCCCGACGTCCGCTTCGAGCCGGGCGCGGTCGACGAGCTGCTCGACGCCGTGGCGCGCTGGCCGCGGGCCGCGACGCTGGGCCCGGCCATCCGCACGCCCGAGGGCACGATCTACCCCTCCGCCCGCGACCTCCCGTCGCTGTCGACCGGGATCGGGCACGCGCTGCTGGGCTGGGTGTGGCCGGCCAACCCGTGGACGGCGCGCTACCGCCGCGAGCGCGACGAGATCACCGAGCGCCCCGCCGGGTGGCTGTCGGGCAGCTGCCTGCTGGTCGACCTCGCCGCCTACTCGTCGGTGGGCGGCTTCGACCCCGGCTACTTCATGTACTTCGAGGACGTCGACCTCGCCCGCCGCCTCGGGCAGCGCGGCTGGCTGCACGTCTACGTCCCGACGGCGGTGGTCACCCACGAGGGCGGGCACGCCACCCGGCGCTCGGCCCGCCGCATGCAGCGGGTGCACCACACCAGCGCCCTGCGGTACCTCTCCGCGGACTGGCCCCGGCGCCGGCACGCCCCGCTGCGGGCGGCCCTCCGCGCCGGCCTGGGCGCCCGGATGCTGGTCTCCTACGTGAGCAGCCGGGTCGACGCCGGCGCCCAGCCGCAGCAGACCGTGGACCAGCTGCCGCACGACCACCCGGACCACCCCACCACCGGCCACCCCTGAGCCGGCCGGACGACCGACCGACGAGAGGGACGACGATGCGACACGCCGTGATCATGGCGGGCGGCTCCGGCACGAGGCTGTGGCCGCTGTCCCGCGCCCAGCGCCCCAAGCAGCTGCTCGACGTCGTGGCCGACGAGGACGGCGGCGCGCACAGCCTGCTGGAGGAGGCGTTCACCCGCCTCGAGGCCGTGCTGCCGGCCGAGCAGATCTGGGTGTGCACGGCCGCCCGCTACGCCGACATGGTGCGGGCGGCGCTGCCCCGGCTGCGCGCCGACCGCCTGGTCCTGGAGCCGACCGCGCGGGACACCGCGAACGCGGTCGGGCTCACCGCCGCGCTGGTGGCCGACGTCGACCCGGACGCCGAGCTGGCCGTCGTCAGCGCCGACCACGTGATCCGGCCGGTCGAGCGCTTCGTGACCGCGCTGACGACCGCCTACGACCTGCTCGGCGTCCGCCCCTCGGCGCTGGTCACCCTCGGCGTCACCCCGACCTCCCCGGCGACCGGCTTCGGGTACGTGCAGAAGGGCGCGCCGACCGAGGTGCCCGGTGCGGCGGAGGCGGCGTCGTTCCGGGAGAAGCCCGACCGCGCGACCGCGGAGGCCTACCTGGCGTCGGGGGAGTACGTCTGGAACTCCGGCATGTTCGTGTGGCGGGCGCAGACGGTGCTCGACGCCCTCGCCGACCACCTCCCGGAGTCCGCCGAGGGCCTGGCCCGCATCGTGGCCGCGCCCGCGGGTCCCGAGCGGGACGCCGTCCTCGCGGAGGTGTTCCCGACCCTGCCGAAGATCAGCGTCGACTACGCCGTCCTGGAGCCCGCGGCCGCCGAGCCCGGACGGGTCGCCGTCGTGGACCTCGACGTCGAGTGGCTCGACATCGGCTCCTGGCCGGCGCTGGCCCACACCCTAGAGACCGACGACCAGGGCAACGCCGGCCGCGGGCTGCGGGTGCTGCTCGACAGCTCGGGCAACGTCGTGCTCTCCGACGACCCCGACCACCTGGTGGCGCTGCTCGGCGTGCGCGACAGCGTCGTCGTGCACACCGCGGACGTGACCGTGGTCTGCCCGGTGGCCGACGCCGAGCGGGTCAAGGCGCTGCTCGCCGAGGTCGAGTCGCGGCACGGCGCCCGCTTCAGCTGAGCCCGGGCCATCCCCGCGGGGGCCGTGTGACGAAGCACCGGGGTGACGCTCCGACACGGATGGACGACTTCGCGCAAGATGGTGGCCGTGCGTCTTCTCCGTGACCGGCGCCCGACCGGTGGACCGGCGGGCGAGCAGTCGCCGGGAGGGCTGACCGGGCGGGCGCGCGCCGCCGCGGCCGCGGCGGTCCTCGCCCTCACGACGGCGGTGGTCCTCGCCCAGCTCTTCGTGAGCGGGACGGTGGGGCTCGCGGACAACGGCGACGCCGACCGGCTGGTCTGCCGCCTGGGCCTGGGCATCGGGCCGGACTCCTCGCAGCAGGGCTTCGAGGGCGACTACCGGCCGGCCGAGCGCTGCACGGAGGACAACTGGCGGTACGCCACCTCCTGGCGACCCGTGCTGCGGCTCACGTACTGGGCCACGCGGCTCGTGACCGGCTCCGACTCCTTCGACGTGGCGGTCCTGGCCGTCGTCGGAGCGGTGCTCCTGGGCCTCGGCGCGGCCGCGCTGTTCCTGGCGCTGCCGGGCGGCGCGGGGTCCCGCTGGCCGCTGACCGCGCTGGTCGTGGTGGCGGTCAGCGACATCGGCTTCGTCACCTACCTCAACTCGGGCTACACCGACCAGGCCGGCTTCATCGGGCTGCTCTGGGTGTGCGCCGCCGTCGTAGGGCTCGTCGTCCACCGGACCTGGCCGTGGCTCCTCCTGCTGGCGGTGGCCGTGGTGTTCACGGCCACGGCCAAGACGTCGTTGCTCACCGTCGTCCCCGCCGTGGCGCTGGCGCTGCTGCTCAGCCGGCGGCACTGGGCCCGCCGGCCGGCGCCCGCCCGCCGGGCGGTGCCCCGGCCGGGCATCGCGGTGCTGCTCGTGCTCGCCGTCGCTGGGGTGGCCGGCGCGCTGGTGGCCGGCGGCCAGGGCGAGGGGTTCAGCAACGGCAACAAGTACAACCTGCTCTTCCACACCATCCTCGCGGAGTCCGACGACCCGCGCGCGGACCTCCGCGAGATGGGGCTGCCGCCCGAGCTGGCCAAGTACGCCGGCACGAACGCCTGGCAGGAGGACACCCCCTGGGGCGACCAGGGCATCGAGGACAACGCCTGGACCGTCTTCTCCTGGAAGACCTACCTCGAGTTCTTCGCCGGCCACCCCGACCGGTTCCTCGAGCTCGTCCCGCGCTCCTTCGACGCCGTGACCGAGGCGCGGGTCGACTACCTGGCCAACCTGCCCGGCGAGGCGGGTGGGGACCCGCAGCTCGCCGAGCGCCCGAGCCCGGTCTTCTGGGTGCTGGGTCTGCTGCCCACGGGGTGGCCGGTGCCCTCGATCGCGTTCCTCTGGCTCGGCGCAGCCGTCCTCGGCGTCCGCTGGGCGCGGTCGCGCGAGGCGGGACGGGCCGCCCGCGGCGTCCTGCTGGTGCTGCTGACCGGCTACGCCGTGAGCCAGTCGCTGGTGGCGCTCAGCGACGGCTACTACGAGCTGGCCAAGCACAACGTCCACGCCGCCTTCGCCACCGGACTGCTGCTCGCGGTCCTGCTCGAGGCGGGGGCCCGCGCTGCCCTCGCCGCGGTCCGCCGGCGCCGCGCCGCGCCCGCCGGGGATCGGGACGGCGGGGGCGACACGGCGCCCGAGCCGGCCGCGCCGGCCCCGGTGGGCGAGACCCGGTGAGCGCCGCGATCGCCGTCGCCGCCTACGAGGCGCAGTGGGAGCCGGACTGGCCGCTGGACCTCCGCCGCGCGCTGGCCCCGCACGGCCGCGGCACCGCCGACCCGGCGCAGCGGGTGACGCCCGAGGGCATCTGGCGCACCACCAGCACCCCCGACGGGCCGGCCACCGTGCGCATCCGCTGCTCCGCCGGCCGGGTGACGGTGTCCGCGTGGGGCCCCGGGGCGGAGCGGGCCGGCGCGGCCGTGCCCCGCGCGCTGGGCGCCGAGGACCCGGTCGACGACTTCGACCCCGGCGACCACGCGCTGGTCGCCGACCTGCACCGCCGCACGCCGTGGCTGCGGCTGGGCGGCACCGGGCGAACGTGGGACGCGCTCGTCCCGGCCGTCCTGGAGCAGAAGGTGACCACCGTCGAGGCCAACCGCGTGTGGCGGGAGCTGCTGCGGCTCGCCGGTGAGCCGGCCCCCGGCCCCGCCCCCGAGGGCATGCGCGTTCTGCCCTCGGCCCGGCGGCTCCTGGAGATCACCGACTGGCAGTGGCACGCGTGCGGGCTCGACGGCGCCCGGCGGCGGGCACTGCGCGCCGTCGCGACCGTCGCCGACCGGCTGGAGCCCGGCGAGCCGTGGGACTCCGCGGAGCTGCGGCGCCGGTTGTGCTCGGTGCCCGGCATCGGCGTCTGGACGGCGGCCGAGGTGGTGCAGCGGGCGCTGGGGTGCCCGGACACCGTCAGCGTCGGCGACTACCACCTGAAGAACCAGGTGGGGTTCGCGCTGACCGGGCGCCGCACCACCGACGACGAGGGCATGCTCGCGCTGCTCGAGCCGTGGCGCGGGCACCGCCAGCGGGTGGTGCGCCTGCTGCTGGCCGGCGGCCCCCGCCGCCCGCGGCGCGGGCCGCGCTTCGCCCCGACCGACTACCGCCGGATCTGAGGCCCGGCCTCCTCGAGCAGCCCCAGCAGGTAGTCGCCGTAGCCGCTCTTGCCGAGCGGGCCGGCGGCGGCGACCAGGCCGTCGTCGTCCAGCCAGCCGTTGCGCCAGGCGACCTCCTCGATGCAGCCGATCTTCAGGCCCTGCCGCTCCTCGACCACCGAGACGAACTCGGTGGCCTGGCGCAGCGAGGCGAAGGTGCCGGTGTCCAGCCAGGCGGTGCCGCGGTCCAGGGCGGTGACGGTGAGCCGGTCCTCGCGCAGGTAGTGCTCGTTCACCGCGGTGATCTCCAGCTCGCCGCGCGCGCTGGGGGTGATGCCGCGCGCCACCTCGACGACGTCCCCGGCGTAGAAGTAGAGGCCGGGCACGGCGTAGGAGCTCTTCGGCCGGGCCGGCTTCTCCTCGATGGACAGCACCCGGCCGGCGGCGTCGAACTCCACGACGCCGTACTCCTGCGGGTTGGCGACGTGATAGGCGAAGACGTGCCCGCCGGCGGGCTCGGGCAGCCGCGCCAACGCGGTGCCCAGCCCCGCGCCGTAGAAGATGTTGTCGCCCAGGACCAGGGCCGCGGCCTCGCCGCCGAGGAACTCCGCCCCGATGAGGAACGCCTGCGCCAGCCCCTCGGGCCGAGGCTGCACCGCGTACTCGATGCGCATGCCCAGCCGGGTGCCGTCGCCCAGCAGGGCCCGGAACGCGTCGGAGTCACCGGGGGTGGTGATGACCAGCACCTCGCGGACGCCGGCCATCATGAGCGTCGAGAGCGGGTAGTAGATCATCGGCTTGTCGTAGACCGGCATGAGCTGCTTGCTCACCGCCTGGGTGATGGGGAAGAGCCTGCTCCCCGTGCCACCGGCCAGGATGATCCCGCGCATGGGCGGGCACGTTACCGACCGGAGGCGGCTCGGACGGGCTGGGTGCCCAGCCACAGCCTCCCGACGAGTGAGGTGCCCCCGGCCGTCGCCACCGGCTCCCAGCGGGTGGCCCAGCCCTCCGCGTGGAGCTGCACGACCGCCGCGCCCAGCAGCGCGCCGAGGTTGACGGCGGTCGTGGTGGTGAGCGCGTCGGTGAGGTGGACGTCGACCACACCGTCCCCCTCGCCGCCGTAGCGCAGCACCACCGGGAACTCCGGGAGGGCGGCACTGGCGGTCCGGAAGGCGGCTGCCACGGCGTCCAGCTCACCGGCCCGCGGCACCAGGTCGGTGCCCGGCCGCCGGGAGGCGACGACGTCGCGCGAACCGTAGGGGAACAGGTCCTCGGCCGGCAGCCGCACCAGCGGGCGGGTGCCCTCGTCGGCCGCCGGGCGGTCGACCGGCAGCCCGCGGACGACCGCGACCGGGACGCCGTCGAGCTTGCCCTTGACCAGGTCGGCGGCCGAGGCCAGCTCGTCGACCACCGCGATGCGGGTCGTCTCCAGCCGGTTGCCGTGCGCGTCGACGGCGCCACGGTGGTCGACCAGCGCGGTGATCCCCGCGGAGCCGACGGCGACGTCGGTGAGCCCCTCGCGCCAGGTGCGGCCGAAGGTGTCGCTCACCACCACCGCGACGTCCACGCCCAGCAGCTCGGCCAGCCGCACCCGGAGCGCGCGGGCCGAGGCGTCGGCGTCCTCGGGGAGCAGCACCAGTGAGCCCTGGTCGACGTTCGAGGCGTCGATGCCCGCGGCCGCCACCACCCAGCCATGCGGCGTCTGCACGATCTTCAGCGGGCCCCGGCGCGCGACGACGCGCACGGTCTGCCCGTCGATCGCGGCCTGCCGGGCCGCCTCGCGGTCGGCGCCGGGCGGCACGCGGACCAGCGCGCCCTCGACCTTGGAGACCACCTTGGAGGTCACGACGACGACGTCGCCGTCGGCCAGCCAGGGCGCCCGCGCGGCGATCGCCCCGGCCAGGTCGTCACCGGGCGCGAACTCCGGCAGCCCCGCGACGGGGATGACCGAGATCCCTTCCGGGACGTCAGGCACCGGCGGCGTCCAGGGCTGCGCGGGCCAGGGCCGTCGTGGCGTCGGGGTCGGACATGAGCAGCGGCACCTGCCGGACGTCGACGCCGGGGACGTCGGCGGTGTCGTCGGGCTGGACCAGCCAGGCGTCGAGCAGACCGCCGTCGGACCGGGCGCCGTAGTGGCGGCCCACGCCCTCGGCGCTCACCTCGATGCCCAGCACCGGCAGGCAGCGGTCGGCCATGCCCCGCACCACCGCGCCGCCGACGATCGGCGAGACACCGGCGATCCGGGCCGGGGTGGCCAGCAGCGCCTCGCGTAGCCCCGGGACGCCGAGGATCGTGCCGATGGACACCACGGGGTTGGACGGTGCCAGCAGGACCGCGTCTGCGGTGGCGAACGCCTCGGCCACGCCGGGGGCGGGGCGGGCGGCGTCCACGCCGACCTGCACGAAGGCCGACGGGTCGAGCCCGGCGCGGTGCCGCACCCACCACTCCTGGAAGTGGATGGCGCGCGGCCGGGCGGTCTCCGGATCGGTCACGACGACGTGGGTCTCCACCCGCTGGTCGCTCATCGGCAGGACGGTGACGCCGGGCTGCCAGCGGTCGGTCAGCGCGGCGGTGACGGCGGAGAGCGGGTAGCCGGCGTCCAGCATCCGGGTGCGGATCAGGTGGGTGGCGAGGTCGCGGTCGCCGAGACCGAACCAGTCGGGGTCGGCCCCGTAGGCGGCCAGCTCCTCCTTGACCGTCCAGCTCTCGCCGGCCCGGCCCCAGCCGCGCTCCTCGTCGATGCCCCCGCCGAGGGTGTAGACGACGGTGTCGAGGTCCGGGCAGATCCGCAGCCCGTGCAGCGTCACGTCGTCGCCGGTGTTCACCACGGCGGTGATCTCCGCGTCGGGCGCGGCCGCCCGCACCCCCCTGAGGAATCGAGCCCCTCCGGTCCCACCTGCCAGCACCACGATCTGCACGAAACACATCGTGCCCGATAGGCAGTTGTGCACTGTTCCACGGGCGTGTCGGGGTAGCAGACGAGATGTGACGAAGGGGCTGTGACGGGTGTGGCCGGTGTGGCGTGTCGCTTACACCGGGCGAAGTTGACGGCTGGGCAACGACACGCGTGTAATTCCGACGTTGTCATCGAGTGCTGAGCGGTCCGGGATCCTCTCGACAGCCGCGCACCGGGACGAGAGCGAGAGGGGACGCATCGTCATGGCTGAGGTGTCGTGGTTGAGCGACTACGTCAACGGGACCGACCGGTTCACCGCCGGCATCGGGCAGGCGCCCGGGGCTCCGGCCGGTCCGGGCATCAGCGGGCTGCTGGGCATCGGTCTGGAGTCCGAGGGGCAGTCCTGGCAGGAGCGCGCCCTGTGCGCCGAGACCGACCCGGAGGCGTTCTTCCCCGAGAAGGGCGGCTCCACCCGCGAGGCCAAGAAGATCTGCACCGGCTGCGAGGTCAAGGCCGAGTGCCTCGAGTACGCGCTGTCCAACGACGAGCGCTTCGGCATCTGGGGCGGGCTCTCCGAGCGTGAGCGCCGCCGCCTCCGCCGCCGCGCCGTCTGACGGAGGACCCCTCCTCCCCGAGCCTCGCACGCCCGGCCGGAACCCGTGAGCGGGCCGGATCCAGCACCCCACCCAGCCGCCGACGTCCCCCGTCGGCGGCTGTGGTGCTATTCGGGGCATGCGCACCCGGGTCGTCGTCGGCACCGCGCCGGTGGCCCACGAGGTCCGCGCCGCCGCCCCGCTGGCCCGCCGGCTGCGCGCGCCGGTCACCGCCAGGGCGCCCTGGCTGACCGCGGTCCTCGACGCGCAGGCAGCGCGCCGCTGGTCCGGCCGGCCGGTCGCCGTCGTCGTGGGGGGACCGGAGGGCGCCTGCCCGGGGGCCGCGGCCTTCCTCCGGCTCCGGCGGCGGGGTGCGCTCACCGCGGTGACCCTGCTCGGCGACGGCCTCCCGGTGCCGCCCGGGCTGCCCCCGGCCCGGCTGCTCGCCGCGGACGACGACGCGGCGGCGCGGCTCGCCGACGGGATCGGCGACCTGCTGGGCTCGCTGCGCGGGCCGTGGTCGCTCGCGCTGGCCGGCCTCCCGCTCGGTGACCCGACCGCCCGCCGGCTCGCCGCGCGGTACCCGATGGCGCGGATGGCGTCGAGCCGGACCACCCGGCTGGTCGACGAGCTCGACGGGGCCGGTCCCGTGCTGCGCACCCGCGACCCGGCGGAGGTCGACCGGGAGCTCCCGGCGCTGCTGGCCGCCGAGCCGGACCCGGCCGCGCGCGGCTTCCTGCGCGTGGCGGCGCGGCTGCACGCCGCCGCCGGTCAGCTGGAGCTCGCTGTCGTGGAGGGAACGGACGGCGCGTCCCGGGGTGGGCTGCTGGTGCTGCTGGACGGCCCGGCCGCGGTGCCCTGGTGGGCGACGCCCGGGCTGCCGGGCCTGCGCGCCGAGCGCGGCGCGCCCACCGCGGCGGTGACCGTCCCGAGGCGCTCCTGGCTGCCGGCCCCCGACGTCGCCCGCCGGCTGGGCGGCCGGTAGCGGCCGCTCAGCCCCCGGCGCGGGTCGGGACCACCGCGCCGTCCCACACCAGGACGGCTCCGGCGGGCTGCCCGCCGGTCAGGGTGACCGCGACGTCGTAGCTCCGCCCGGTGGGCTCCTCGCCGCCGCCCGGCGGGCGCAGCCGCGTGGCGAACCGGCCGGAGACGGTCACGTCGTCCCCGTCGCGCGCGACCCGCAGGTCGGGGGAGGAGAGCTCGGCGTACTCGGTGCGCGCGGCCCGGCAGGCCGGGTCCCCGGGGGCGGGGGGTGCGGCCGCGGCCAGGCAGTTGACCGCGGGCAACCGCAGGCGGACCTCGCCGCGGTCGCCGCTGAGCGCCAGTTCCAGCTCCGGGTGCGCGGCGGTCAGGCCGACCGCGTGCTCCTCGAGGACGACGCCCGCGAAGGAGAGCCGGGCGGTGAGCCGGTCCGGTGCCGGTGGGGCCCAGGACGTGCCGGGAGCCGCCGACGTGCGGGCGGCCGACGCCGAGGCCGCGGGCGGCTCCCCGGTGGTCCCGGCCGGGCGCGACGCGGCGGCCAGGGCGGCCGCGGTGCCGACCAGCAGCAGGGCGGCGACGGCGAAGGCGGTCAGCAGCGGACCGGGTCGCACGGGGGCGGCGCCGACGGGCGGCGGGGGAGGGGGAGCCGGGGCCAGCGCGGCCCAGCCGTCGCCGGCGTCGTCCCGCGCGCCCGGCGTGCCCGGCGGGGAGGACAGGAAGTCCGCGAGGTCGTCCCGCGGCTCCTCGGTGGCGCCGGGACCGGGCGGGGCCGGTGCGCGGGTGCGCAGCCGGAGCGCCACCGCCCCGGCCGCCAGCAGCAGCAGGATCCCGAGGACCGCGCCGAGCGCGATCCAGGGCCCGGCGGCCGCTGCGGGGACGTCCATCGCGCCCAGCATCGCAGGGGCCGCCGCCGGGTCCCCGCTCAGCTGCCGGGGTCGATCTCCTCGGGGTCGCGGCCGAGCAGGACGGCGACCTGGTCGACGACGACGTCGCGCACCAGGTCGGCCAGGTCGTCCCGGTCGCCGGCGCGCAGCTCGAGCGGCCGCCGGTAGACGATGATCCGCGGCGGCACCTCGCGGCCGTCCTCGCGGTGCGCGGGCAGCACGCGGGCCAGCGGCACGCCGGCGTCGTCGAGCACGTCGGAGTCCAGGACGACGTCGTCCGGGCTCGTGTGCTCCACCCACGGGACGTCCTCGACGGCGAACTCCACGCCGGCCAGCTCCCGCTCCCAGCGGCGCTCGAGGTCCTCGACCGCGTCGAGCACCAGGTCGTCGAACTGCTCGGCCCGGCTGCGGGACAGCGGCACCTCGGCCGGCACGAGGGGACCGCGCAGGCCGCGGCCGTGGCGGTCGCGGCGGGAGCGTGGGCGTCGGGAGGGACCGGTCATGACGAGGCGGAGCCTACGGCGCGCGCGACGGGGAACGCGGTCAGCGCGGCAGCCGGCGCCAGACGGCCCGGGGGAGCAGCCGCATCACGGCGAAGACCGGCCGCAGCACGCCCGGGACCCACACCTCGCCGCGCCGGCCGTGCAGGGCCGCCACCACGGCGTCGGCGACCTGGTCCGGCGTGCTGGAGAACGGCGCCGGGGACATGCCGGCGGTCATCCGCCCGACGACGAAACCGGGGCGGACCAGCAGCAGCCGGACACCCGAGCCGGCCAGGGCGTCGGCGAGCCCGCTGGCGAAGCCGTCCAGCCCGGCCTTGGCCGAGCCGTACACGTAGTTGGCCCGCCGGACCCGGACACCGGCGACGGAGGAGAAGACGACGAGCGTCCCCCGCCCGGCCGCCCGCAGCCGGTCGGCGAGCAGCGTCAGCACGTGCACCTGGGCGGTGAAGTCGGTGTGCACGAGGGCGACCGCGGCCGTGGCGTCCCGCTCGGCGCGGGCCTGGTCGCCGAGCACGCCGAAGGCGACGACGACCGTGGCCGGCACGCCGAAGCGCCGCTCCACCTCGTCGAGGACGGCGGCGTGACCGGCCAGGTCGTCCGCGTCGAACTCGACCCGGCCGACCGTCGCGGCGCCCGCGCGGAGCAGTGCCGCCTCCTGCTCGTCGAGGTCGTCCGCCCGCCGCGCGGCCAGCACGACGGTGCGGCAGCCGCCCGGGGCGAGCCGCTCGGCGACGGCCGTGCCGATCTCGCTGCGCCCGCCGAGGACCAGGACCGGACCAGTGCAGATGCCCACGGGGTCATCGTGCAGGATGGGGTTGCCGCCCCCGAAACACCGGTGTGCCTGCTGCGGACGACCCGCGAGCGGGTTTACGGTGCATGCGTGAGGAACCGGTGGTGAGGCAGTCACGTCGCTGCTCGCGCAGCGGCTGCGCGCAACCGGCAGCGGCGACTCTGACTTACGTGTACGCGGAGTCCACGGCCGTTGTCGGGCCGTTGGCGACCTTCTCGGAGCCGCACAGCTACGACCTCTGCGAGTTCCACGCCGAGCGGCTGACCGTGCCGCGCGGGTGGGAGGTCGTCCGGCACGAGATCGACCTCGACGACCTGGGCCCGACCGGCGACGACCTGCTCGCCCTGGCCGACGCCGTCCGCGAGGCCGCGCGGCCCGAGCCGCCGCGGGACCCCGCCGACGACGGCCGCGGCACCCGGCGCGGGCACCTGCGCGTCCTCCCCGACCTCCCCTGACGCGCCGCGGCCCCCGGGAGGGTGGCCGTCCGAGCGGGCCGCCGGGCGCGCCGCTATCGTCCCGCACGTGGACGACCTCTCATCGATCATCAAGGCCTACGACGTCCGCGGTGTGGTCCCCGAGCAGTGGGACGAGTCGGTCGCCCGGGCCATCGGCGCCGCCTTCGCCGAGTTCGTGCACGGCGACAGCGGCGCCACCTCGGTGGTCACCGCCCACGACATGCGCGAGTCGTCGGTGCCGCTCTCGCGGGCCTTCGCCGAGGGCGTCATCAGCCGCGGGCTGGACGTCGTCGAGGCCGGTCTCGGCTCGACCGACATGCTCTACTTCGCCGCCGGTTCGCTGGGCATCCCGGGCGCGATGTTCACCGCCAGCCACAACCCGGCCCAGTACAACGGCATCAAGATGTGCCGCGCCGGTGCCGCCCCCATCGGGCAGGACTCCGGGCTGGCCGAGATCCGCGCGTCCGCGGAGCGGGACAGCTACGACCGCGACCCGGGCCGGGTCGGCTCGGTGTCCCAGCGGGACGTCATCCACGAGTACGCCGCCCACCTGCGCGGCCTCGTCGACCTCTCCGGCATCCGCCGCCTGAAGGTCGTCGTCGACGCCGGCAACGGCATGGGCGGGCACACGGTGCCCGTGGTCCTGGCCGACCTGCCGCTCGACGTCGTCCCGATGTACTTCGAGCTCGACGGCTCCTTCCCGAACCACGAGGCCAACCCGCTGGACCCGGCCAACCTGGTCGACCTGCAGGCGGCGGTGCGCGAGCACGGCGCCGACATCGGCCTGGCCTTCGACGGCGACGCCGACCGCGTGTTCGTCGTCGACGAGCGGGGCGAGCCGGTCAGCCCGTCGGCGATCACCGCGCTGGTCGCCGTCCGCGAGCTCGCCAAGGGCCGCGGGACGACGATCATCCACAACCTGATCACCTCGCGGGCGGTGCCTGAGATCGTGCGCGAGCACGGCGGCGAGCCGGTGCGCACCCGGGTGGGGCACTCGTTCATCAAGGCCGAGATGGCCCGCACCGACGCCGTCTTCGGCGGCGAGCACTCGGCGCACTACTACTTCCGCGACTTCTGGCGGGCCGACACCGGGATGCTCGCGGCCATGCACGTGCTCGCCGCCCTCGGCGAGCAGGCCGGCACGCTGTCGGAGCTGACCGCCTCCTACTCGCGGTACGCCGCCTCCGGGGAGATCAACTCCACCGTGGACGACGCCGCGGCGCGGACCGCCGAGGTGCGCGCGGCCTTCGCCGAGCAGGAGGGGACGCGGGTCGACGAGCTCGACGGCCTCACCGTCGAGCTGGCCGACGGCGCGTGGTTCAACCTGCGCGCGAGCAACACCGAGCCGCTGCTGCGGCTGAACGTGGAGGCGCCCGACGAGGCGCGGATGACCGAGGTGCGGGACCAGGTGCTGGGGATGGTGCGGGCATGACGAACGGGACGACGACGGGACCGCTGGGGCTGGACCCCGAGCTGCTGGCCATCCTGGCCTGCCCCGACACCCACCACAGCCCGCTGACCGTGGACGAGGCGGCGAGCGAGCTGCTGTGCACGACCTGCGACCGCGCGTTCCCGGTGCGCGACGGCATCCCGGTGCTGCTGCTGGACGAGGCGCGGCACCGCACCGCATGATCCCGCCCGAGCTCGCCGAGGAGGTCCTCGACGACCTCGAGGTCATGCGGGCCCGCGACCCGCGCGGCCTGCTCCCCGCGGTCGCCGGTGCCGGCGCCCAGGTGCGGGAGACGGCGCGGCTCACCGCGGAGGCGGGGCTGGGGCGGGTCACCGGCGGTGGCCGGCCCCGCGCGCTGGTCGTCGTCGCCCGCCGCGAGGGCGCGGTGGCCGCCTCGGTGCTGCGCGCCCTGCTCGGCCCCGGCAGCCCGGTGACCGTCGAGGTGGTGCCGGGCCCGGCCCTGCCGGTGTGGACCGGCCCCAGTGACGTGGTCGTCGTGGCCACCCGCACCGGAGCCGGTTCCTACGCGGTCGCCCCCGCCTACGAGGCCGGCCGCCGCGGGGCCTCACTGCTGGGCATCGGGGCGGAGGACGCGCCGCTGCGCGCGGCCTGCTCGGCCGCCCGTGCGCCCTACGTCGCGCTGCCGGCCACCAGGGTCCGGCACACGACGCTGTGGTCGATGCTCACGCCGATGCTGCTGCTGGCCGCCGACCTCGGACTGCTGCCGGGCGACGTCGCCGACCCGGAGGCGATCGCGGCCGCGCTGGACGCCACGGCGGAGGAGTGCGGCCCGGCGCGGCAGACCTTCGTCAACCCGGCCAAGACGCTGGCGGTGGAGCTGCTCGACGCGCTGCCGGTGATCGCCGCGGAGGGGCCGCTCGCCGACGCGGCGGCCACCCGCATCGCCGACCAGCTGGCCACCCTCGCCGGCCTGCCCGCCACCGGCTTCCGGCTGCCCGACCAGCGGGTGGCCGCCTGCGCGGTGCTCGGCGGGCCGCTGGCCCCGCAGGACGCCGACGACTTCTTCCGCGACCGCGCCGACGACGCCGGCCGGCGGCTGCGGCTGCTCACGATCCGCGATGCGGCGGCCGCGGGCCACGACGGCGCCGGCGAGCGCGAGCCGCGCTCGGCCGCGGAGGCGATGGAGACCGTGCTGCGCACCGCGGCGAGCTCGAACGTGCCGGTCAGCGGGCTGGCCGAGCACGGCGAGGCATCGGGGGGCCGGTTGCCTCGGCTGGCCCGCCAGCTCGCCGTCGCCGACTTCACCGCCGTGTACCTCGCACTGGCCCAGGACTCGGAGCGCGGTGCGCGCCCGTGACCGCGTTCGGCGGCACCACCCCCGTGGGTAGGACCGGACCCCGGAACGACGGAAAGGACCTCCCGTGGCGGGTGGACTGGTAGCTCTGCTGGACGACGTCGCGGTGCTGGCCCGTGCCGCCGCCGCGTCGATCGACGACATCGGCGCGGCGGCCGGGCGGGCGAGCATCAAGGCCGCCGGTGTCGTCGTCGACGACACCGCGGTCACCCCGCAGTACGTCCAGGGGCTCAACGCCGACCGCGAGATCCCGATCATCCGCAAGATCGCGCTGGGCTCCCTGCGCAACAAGCTGCTGATCATCCTCCCGGCGATCCTGCTGCTCAGCGAGTTCCTGGACTTCCTGCTGACCCCGTTGCTGATGGTCGGCGGTGCCTACCTCTGCTACGAGGGCGCGGAGAAGATCTGGCACCGCGTCAGCGGCCACGCCGAGGAGCACGGCTCGGTGGAGGAGGCGCTGCCGGACGAGAAGACGATCGTGAGCGGGGCGGTCCGCACCGACTTCATCCTGTCGGCCGAGATCATGGTCATCTCGCTCAACGAGGTCGCCGACGAGGGCTTCGTGTCGCGGGCGATCATCCTGGTCGTCGTCGCGCTCGGCATCACCGTGCTGGTCTACGGCGTCGTCGGGCTGATCGTGAAGATGGACGACATCGGGCTGAACCTGGCCCAGCGGTCCGGGGCCCGGGTGGCGGCCTTCGGCCGGGCGCTGGTCCGGGGCATGCCGAAGCTGCTGTCGGTCCTCACCGTCGTCGGCACCGCCGCGATGCTCTGGGTCGGCGGGCACATCATCCTGGTGGGCACCGACGAGCTCGGGTTCCACCCGCTCTACGAGTTCGTGCACCACCTGGAGGAGGCCGCGCACGACGCCACCGGTGCGCTGGGCGGTGTGGTCGGCTGGATCGTCAACACCCTCGGCAGCGCCCTGCTCGGGTTGGTCGTCGGCGCGGTGATCGTGCTGGTGATGACCCTCACCGTGCACAGGAAGAAGGCGGGGAGCGCCGCGCCGGGTCACTGAACGGGGAACAGTGGGAGCCATGCACACGGGGACGTCCGACCGGACGCTGCTCTCACCGGCCCGGCGACGCGCGGACCGGGCCCGTCTGGAGACCGAGGTCGTCGACGTCCTGGTCGTCGGCGGCGGTGTCACCGGGGCCGGGGCCGCGCTCGACGCGGCCAGCCGCGGGCTGACGGTGGCCCTGCTGGAGGCCCGCGACTTCGCGGCGGGCACCTCCAGCAGGTCGAGCAAGCTCATCCACGGCGGCCTGCGCTACCTCGAGCAGCTGGCCTTCCCGCTGGTGCGCGAGGCGCTGCACGAGCGGGCCCGCCTGGTGCAGACGATCGCACCGCACCTCGTGCGGCCGCTGCCCTTCCTGCTGCCGCTCACCGCCCCGGTCTGGCAGCGGGCGTACTTCGGCGCCGGCGTCGCGCTGTACGACGTGCTCGGCGTCGCCTTCACCTCCGACCGGCCCATCCCGCGCCACCGGCACCTGTCCCGGACGGCGACCCTCGCGGCGTTCCCGGGCCTGCGCCCGGACGTCGTGCACGGCGCCATCCGCTACTGGGACGCCCAGGTCGACGACGCCCGCCACACCCTGGCCGTCGTCCGCACCGCCGCCGGCTACGGCGCCCGCGTGCTGTCCAGCGCGCGCGTCACCGGGCTGCTGCGCGACGGCGAGGCGGTCGTCGGCGTGCGGGCCGCGGACCTCACCGACGGCTCCACCTTCACCGTCCGCGCCCGCAGCGTCGTGGCGGCCACCGGCGTGTGGAGCGACGACATCGGCACCATGCTCGGGGCCTCCGCGCCGGACCTACGGGTGCGCGCGTCGAAGGGCGTGCACCTGCTCGTGCCGCGCTCGGCCATCGACGGCGGCGCGCTGACCGCCGCGGGCGGCACCCCGGACGGCCTGATCCTGCGCACGCCGACCAGCGTGCTGTTCGTCATCCCGTGGGGCGGGGAGTGGATCATCGGCACCACCGACACCCCGTGGAAGCTCGACCGCGACCACCCCGCGGCCAGCAGCGCCGACATCGCCTACCTGCTCGACCAGGTCAACCGGGTGCTCACCCGGCCGGTGACGGCCGACCAGATCCTCGGCGTCTACGCCGGCCTGCGCCCGCTGCTGGCGGGGGAGTCCGACGACACCAGCCGGCTGTCCCGCGAGCACGCCGTCGTCACCCCGGTGCCGGGCCTGGTGCTGGTGGCCGGCGGCAAGTACACGACCTACCGCGTGATGGCCGAGGACGCCGTCGACGCCGCGGTGGTGGGCCTTCCCGGCGTGCCGTCGTCCCGCACCGCGCACCTGCCGCTGGTCGGAGCGCACCGCTGGTCGGAGGTGCGCGACCGCGCCGCGGAGCTCGCCGCCGGCGCGGGCCTGACCGAGTCGGCGGTGGAGCGGCTGCTGCACCGGCACGGCGACCGCACGCCGGACGTGCTCGCCCTGGCGGCCGCCGACCCGGGTCTCGCCGAGCCGCTGCCCGGGGCACCCGACTACCTCGCCGCCGAGGTGGTGCACGCGGTCACCGCCGAGGGCGCGCTGCACCTGGACGACGTGCTGACCCGTCGCACCCGCATCTCCATCGAGGCCCCGCACCGCGGCGTGGAGACCGCCCCGCGGGTCGCCGAGCTGATGCGCCGGGAGCTCGGCTGGGACGACGAGCGCACCGAGCGCGAGGTCGCGCACTACACCGCGCGCGTGGACGCCGAGCGCGAGTCGCAGCGGATGCCCGACGACCGGACCGCGGACGCCGCCCGCCTCGGCGCCCCCGACGTGCGCGCCGGGGTGGCTCCGCGGGGAGCGGAGGTGCCCGTGGTGCTGCCGGGCCGGGCCACGTCGGCGTGAGGGCCCGCACCGGGACCGGGAAGTTAGCCTGACCCCATGTGGCAGCTTCAGAACGCGGTGCGTCACTACCCCTGGGGTTCGCACACGGTCATCCCGGAACTGCTCGGGCTGCCCTCGCCGGCCGACCGGCCGCACGCCGAGCTGTGGATGGGCGCGCACCCCGACGAGCCGAGCGTCCGGTCCGACGGCGTCCCGCTGGACAAGGCCATCGCGACCGAGCCCGAGGAGCTGCTGGGCCGCGACGTCGTCGAGCGCTTCGGTGCGCGGCTGCCCTTCCTCATGAAGGTGCTGGCCGCCGACCAGCCGCTGTCGCTGCAGGCGCACCCCACCAACGAGCAGGCCGAGGCGGGGTTCGCCGCCGAGGAGGCCGCGGGCGTGCCGCGCGACTCCCCGACGCGCACGTTCAAGGACCGGTCGCACAAGCCGGAGATCCTGCTGGCGCTGACGCCCTTCGAGGCGCTCTGCGGGTTCCGGCCGGTCGAGGAGTCGCTGCACTGCCTGGCCAAGCTGCAGGTGCCCGAGCTGAAGCCGACGATCGCCGCGCTGGCCCGCGGTGGTCTGCGCGCCGCCATCCCGCAGCTGCTGGCGCTGTCGGCCGAGCACCGCGAGGTGCTGGTCGACGCCGTCGCGGAGGCCGCGGCCGGCTTCGTCGCCGCGCACGACCCGGAGTTCATCAACACCTACCGCTGGGCGGCCTCGCTCGCCGAGACCTACCCCGGCGACCCCGGCGTGGTCATCTCGCTCATGTGCAACCACCTCAAGCTGCAGCCCGGTGAGGCGGTGTTCATGCCGGCCGGCAACCTGCACGCCTACCTCTCCGGGGCCGGCGTCGAGGTGATGGCCAGCTCGGACAACGTGCTGCGCGGCGGGCTCACCGGCAAGCACGTCGACCTGGCGGCGCTGATCGAGGTGCTCGACTTCACCGACGGCCGGGTGCCGGTGCTGCACCCGGTGCTCGGCCCGGGCGGGCTGCGGTACCCGGTGCCGGTCGAGGACTTCGACCTCACCCGCTGCCAGCTCGACGACCAGGCCGGCACGCTGACCACCCGCGGCCCGCAGCTGCTGCTGTGCACCGAGGGCACCGCGGTGCTGTCCTCCGCGGAGGACACGGTCACGCTGGCCAAGGGCGAGTCGGCGTTCGTGCCCGCGGGCACGCCGGTCAGCGCGCGCGGTCCGGCGGTGCTCTACCGGGCGACGACGAACCTCTCCTGACGCACCCGGCCCGGCACCCCTGCGTGTCGGGCCACCAGGTGGGCGCGGCACCGGCCTACTTTCCGGAGCGCTGCCGTCCCGCTCCGGAGGAGTTCCGTGCCCGCTCGACCGACCGCCCGTCCCCGTCGGACTGCCCGGGCGGTGGTGGCCCCGCTGCTGGCGCTGGCGCTGCTCGCCGGGTGCGACGCGGGAGCGGAGCCGGCCGGGGGGTCGGCCACGGCGGCGGTCGAGGAGGCCGCCGTCCCCGAGGACGGGCTCGCCGGCACCGCGCTCGACGGCGGCGCCGCCGACGCGGCGATCGGTGCTGCCGCGCCGACGACGGCGCTGGCCGCGCTGGCCGACCTGGAGGTCAAGGGGCGGGCGCCGCGCACCGGCTACGACCGCGACCTCTTCGGCGCCGGCTGGGTGGACACCGACCGGAACGGCTGCGACACCCGCAACGACGTCCTGGCGCGCGACCTCGCCGCGGAGACGTTCGAGCCGGGGACCCGCGACTGCGTCGTCCTCACCGGCACGCTAGCCGACCCGTACTCCGGGCGCACCATCGCGTTCCAGCGCGGCCAGGGCACCAGCGAGGCGGTGCAGATCGACCACGTCGTCGCGCTGTCCGACGCCTGGCAGAAGGGCGCCCAGCAGTGGGACGCCGCCACGCGCACCCGGTTCGCCAACGACCCGCTGAACCTGCTCGCCGTCGACGGGCCGCTGAACATGCAGAAGGGCGACGGCGACGCGGCGACCTGGCTCCCGCCCGCCCGGACCTACCGCTGCGCCTACGTGGCCCGGCAGGTCGCGGTGAAGCTCGCCTACGGCGCCTGGGTCACCCAGGCCGAGAAGAACACCATGGCGACGGTGCTGAGCGCCTGCCCGGCGGAGCCGCTGCCCGGTGGGGTGGCCGCCGAGCTGCCGCAGGCCGCACCGGCTCCGGCTCCGGCACCCGCGCCGTCCGCCTCGTACGCGAACTGCACCCAGGTCAAGGCGGCGGGCGCCGCGCCGATCCGGGTGGGCGACCCCGGCTGGCAGCCGAAGTTCGACCGTGACGGCGACGGGGTGGGCTGCGAGTCCTGAGGACATCGGGGCCGTCACCCGGGCGGGGGGTTGCGCCCGCCGCTTATCCTGGACGGCGGCACGAGCCCCGCCGAAGCCTCGGCATGCTCGCTCTCCCCGGGACCCGGGGATCGAAGCGACCCTGCATCCGACTGCACCGCCCGGCGCCGCGCCGGGCACCTCTGGAGCTTTCATGACCGCCAGCACTGGCACCCGCACGCTGTCCACGCCCACCGGCGAGGCCGACTACAAGGTCGCCGACCTCTCCCTCGCCGGCTTCGGCCGCAAGGAGATCCAGCTCGCCGAGCACGAGATGCCCGGCCTCATGGCGCTGCGCGCCGAGTACGGCGACGCCCAGCCGCTGGCCGGCGCCCGCATCGCCGGCTCGCTGCACATGACCATCCAGACCGCGGTCCTCATCGAGACGCTGACCGCGCTCGGCGCCGACGTCCGCTGGGTCTCCTGCAACATCTTCTCCACGCAGGACCACGCGGCCGCGGCGATCGTCGTCGGCGAGGGCACCGTCGAGGAGCCCGCCGGCGTCCCGGTCTTCGCCTGGAAGGGCGAGACCCTCGAGGACTACTGGTGGTGCACCCAGCGCCTGTTCGAGTTCCGCGACGAGAGCGGCGCCGTCGTGGGCCCGAACATGGTCCTCGACGACGGTGGCGACGCCACCCTGCTGGTCCACCTGGGCACCCGCTTCGAGGCCGACGGCGTCGTCCCGGACACCACGGAGGCCGACTCCGAGGAGTACGCGGTCATCCTCCAGACCCTCCGCAGCACGATCGCCGAGGACGCCTCGTACTGGACCCGCATCGGCCAGGGCATCAAGGGCGTCACCGAGGAGACCACCACCGGCGTCATGCGGCTCTACGAGCTCGCCCGCGACGGCCGCCTGCTCTTCCCGGCGATCAACGTCAACGACTCGGTCACCAAGAGCAAGTTCGACAACCTCTACGGCTGCCGCCACTCGCTCATCGACGGCCTCAACCGCGCCACCGACGTCATGATCGGCGGCAAGGTCGCCGTCGTCTGCGGCTACGGCGACGTCGGCAAGGGCTGCGCGGAGTCCCTCCGCGGCCAGGGCGCCCGCGTGATCATCACCGAGATCGACCCGATCTGCGCCCTGCAGGCCGCCATGCACGGCTACGAGGTGACCACGCTGGACGAGGTGATCGGCAAGGCCGACATCATCATCACCACGACCGGCAACAAGGACATCATCTCGGCCGAGCAGCTGGCCTCGACCAAGCACCAGGCGATCATCGGCAACATCGGCCACTTCGACAACGAGATCGACATGGCCGGCCTCGCGAAGATCCCCGGCGTCGTCCGGACCACCATCAAGCCGCAGGTCGACGAGTGGCGGTTCGAGGACGGCCACACGATCATCGTGCTCTCCGAGGGCCGGCTGCTGAACCTCGGCAACGCCACCGGGCACCCGAGCTTCGTCATGAGCGCCTCGTTCTCGAACCAGACGCTGGCGCAGATCGAGCTGTGGAACAACCGGGCCGCCTACGAGGGCCAGGCGCCCGGCGTCACGGTGCTCCCGAAGAAGCTCGACGAGCACGTCGCCCGGCTCCACCTCGACGCCCTCGGCGTCAAGCTGACCGAGCTCACCAAGGTGCAGGCCGACTACATCGGCGTGCCCGTCGAGGGTCCGTACAAGAGCGACCACTACCGCTACTGAGAGAGGACCCTGCTGCCCCCCACCCGTCGCACGCTCAGGGTGGGCCCCTGCAGCAGGGCCGTACCGCGGCCGGAATAGGGCTCTCTGCCCCAGGGCGCACCCCACCCACGCGGGTGGGGTGCGCCCACTCTCGGCACCGACCAGCGCAGAATGGTCCCCGTGCCACCCACCGCTCCCCAGAACGGGCCCAGCCGCGGCCGTGTCCTGGTCGTCGACGACGACGCCGCCCTCGCCGAGATGCTCGGGATCGTGCTGCGCCGGGAGGGGTACGAACCGGCCTTCGTCTCCGACGGCAACCGCGCCATGGGCGTCTTCCAGCAGACGCGGCCCGACCTGGTGCTGCTGGACCTGATGCTGCCCGGCCGCAACGGCTTGCAGATCTGCCAGGACATCCGCACCCAGTCGACGGTGCCGATCGTGATGCTCACGGCCAAGGGCGACACCATCGACGTCGTCCAGGGGCTGGAGGCCGGCGCCGACGACTACGTCACCAAGCCGTTCAAGCCGGTCGAGCTGGTGGCCCGCGTGCGCGCGCAGCTGCGCCGCGGGGAGACCGGGCAGGCGGAGAACCTGGCCATCGGCGACGTGCAGATCGACGTGCCCGCCCACCAGGTCACGCGGGACGGCGTACCGGTCGCGCTGACCCCGCTGGAGTTCGACCTGCTGGTCGCCCTGGCCCGCAAGCCGCGCCAGGTGTTCACCCGCGAGCTGCTGCTCGAGCAGGTGTGGGGCTACCGCCACGCCGCCGACACCCGGCTGGTCAACGTCCACGTGCAGCGGTTGCGCGCCAAGATCGAGAAGGACCCGGAGAAGCCCGAGGTGGTCCTCACCGTGCGCGGCGTCGGCTACAAGGCCGGGCCGCCGTGAGCGGACAGGTCCGTGAGCATCGCAGCGAGGAACGAGCGAGGAGCGGAGCGCGCCGCGGGAGCGAACCAGGAGATTGCCTGACAATGGGCTCGTGACCGCCACCCGCACGCCGCCGGCGGACACCGGCACGGCGGGGCAGCCGGAGCCGGGCCGCCCCCGCGCGGGCGAGCTCGCGCGGATCCGCCGCGGTGCGGGCCGGCGGGCCGGTGCGGCGCGCCGTCGGGCCCAGCGGGTGCTGCGCCGCGCGGCCAGCCGCGCCCTGCACGCCTGGCGCTCGTCGCTGCAGGTGCGGATCGGCGCCATCACGATGGCCGTCGCCGGCACGGTGGTGATCATCGTGAGCCTGGTGCTGTTCAGCCAGATCCGGGACCAGCTGCTCACGGTCAAGCGGCAGGCGGCCATCGACCAGGCGCAGGCCGGCGTGCTGGACGCGCAGACGCAGGTGTCCGGCATCGCCACCGGCGACGCCTCGAGCGTCCGGGCGACGCTGGCCCGGACGGTCAGCGCCCTGCAGCAGAGCGGCGGCGCGGCCGGTGACTTCGACGTCGTCATGGTCTACCGGAGCGGGGACCGCGAGGTCTCCGGCCCGAACGACCGGCCCTTCATCTACCAGGCGCTGCCCGACGACCTGCGGGCCGACGTCGACGCCGGCAACCAGTCCTACCGCTACGCCGAGATCCCCGACGACGCCGGCGAGCCCCGGGCGTCGCTGGTCATCGGCGCGCCGGTGCAGGGCGACACCGGTGGCAGCGAGCAGATCGAGCTGTACTACGTCTTCCCGCTGACCCAGGAGGCCGAGAGCCTCGGGCTGATCCGCAGCACGGTGGTCATCAGCGGGCTCGCGCTCACGATGTTCGTCGTCGGCATCGCCGTGCTGGTCACCCGGCTCGTGGTCGACCCGGTGCGGCGGGCGGCGGGCATCGCCCAGCGGCTGGCCGAGGGCGAGCTCGAGGAGCGGATGACCGTGCGCGGTGAGGACGACCTCGCCCGCCTCGCCACCAGCTTCAACGCCATGGCCGACAGCCTGCAGCGGCAGATCACCCAGCTGGAGGGGTTGTCGCAGCTGCAGCAGCGCTTCACCTCCGACGTGTCCCACGAGCTGCGCACCCCGCTGACCACGGTGCAGATGGCCGCCGAGGTGCTGCACGAGGCCCGCGGCGACTTCCCGGCGCACGTGGCGCGGTCCGCGGAGCTGCTGCGGGCCGAGCTGGACCGGTTCGAGGCGCTGCTCACCGACCTGCTGGAGATCAGCCGGTACGACGCCGGCGCGGCGGTGCTGGAGGCGGAGTCCACGGACCTCGGCGGCCTGGTCGCGCGGGTGGCGGCGGGCATGTGGTCGCTGGCCGAGCGGCACGGCTGCGAGCTGGTGGTCGACCGCCCCGACGGGGACGTCATCGCCGAGGTCGACGGCCGGCGGGTGGAGCGGATCCTGCGCAACCTGGTCGGCAACGCGATCGAGCACGGGGCCGGGCGACCGGTGGAGATCACCCTGGCCGCCAACCGGACGGCGGCCGCCGTGACCGTGCGCGACCACGGCGTGGGTCTGTCGTCCGCCGACGCCCAGCACGTCTTCGACCGCTTCTGGCGGGCCGATCCCTCCCGGGTGCGCAGCGTCGGCGGGAGCGGCCTCGGTCTCTCCATCAGCCTGGAGGACGCCCGGCTGCACGGGGGCTGGCTCCAGGTTTGGGGTCAGCCCGGTGCGGGGGCGCAGTTCCGGCTGACCGTGCCGCTGACCGCCGGTGGGGAGCTCACCAGCTCACCGCTGCCGCTGCGCCCGACCGTGGTCGGCCGGCCCGGAGGACGGGCGTGAGGGGCCGCGCGGGCCTGCCCGCGCTGCTCGCCGCCGTGGTCCTGGCGCTCACGTCCTGCTCGATCGTCCCGACCAGCTCGCCGACGGTCCCGATCACCCAGGCGCCGGAGCGGCCGGTCCAGAACGGGGGCTTCGAACCGCTGCCGCCGGCGCCCGATGCGACACCCGAGGAGGTCGTCCGGGGGTTCATCGACGCCGCGGCCAGCACCGTGCGCGGGCGGCCGGTCGCCGCGGAGTACCTGGCGCCCGATGCGGCCCGGGCGTGGTCCGACGCCACGAGCATCACGATCATCGGCCAGGGCTACGCGACGGTCGCCGGCGAGGGCGGCTCGGTCGAGGTGACCGCCACGCAGGTGGGCGGTGTCGACCAGCGCGGCGTCTTCACCGTCGCCGGCGCCGAGCCCTACTCCTACGCGTTCCCGCTGGCCGAGGTCGACGGCGAGTGGCGGATCACCGATCCGCCGGACGTCCTGGTGATGCTCGAGTCGGACTTCGAGCGGCTGTACCACCGGGTCGAGGCCTACTTCCCCGATCCCACCCTGCAGCGGCTCGTCCCCGACCCGCGCTACCTCATCCGCGGCGAGGCGCAGCCGACGGCGCTGGTGGAGCGGCTGATCGAGGGGGCGTCGGGTCCGCTGGCCCGGAGCGTCGCGAACCCGCTGGAGGGAGCCCGGCTGGCCCGCACGGTCACGGTGGAGGACCAGACGGCACGGGTCGACCTCGCCGACGTGGTGGTCGAGCCCGCCACGCCGCTGCGCGAGATGTGCGCACAGCTGGTGTGGACGCTGACCCAGCTCGAGGACGTCGGCATACGCGCGGTGGAGATCACCGCCGACGGCGAGCCGCTGGACTGCGGGGACGTGCCGCAGCAGCAGACGACCGACGACTGGGCGGTCTTCGATCCCGACGCGAGCCCGCTGGCGGCCGTCGGGCACTACGTCGACGCCGGCGGGCTCCGCAGGACCACCGACGGCCAGCCGGCCCCGGGTCCCGCCGGGCAGCCGGGCGCCGGCCTCACGTCGGCCGCCGTATCGGCCGACCCGCGGACCGGGCAGCTCACCTTCCTCGTCGGCGTGCGCTCCGAACCCGGTGGCGCGAGCCTGGTGCGCGGTCGCTACGACGGTGAGCTCCTCCCCGTGCTGCCGGCGGGCGGGACGCTGAGCGCGCCCACGGTCGCCGCGACGAGCCGGGAGGTCTGGGTCGTCCGCAACGGCGTCGAGATCGTGCGGATGCCCGAGGACGGGCCCCCGCAGGGCGTCGGCGCCCCGACGCTGGCCACGTCGGGGAGGACGGCCCAGACCATCGAGCTCTCGCCCGACAGCGTCCGCCTGGCCGTCGTCGCGGCTGATCCGCAGGGGGTCCGGCGGCTCTACGTCGCCACCGTCGTGCGCGAGCCGCAGCTCTCCGTCCAGGACCTCATCGAGGTGACGCCCGGGCTGACCTCGGTGATCGACGTCGCGTGGCGCTCGCCCGGGGAGCTGTGGGTCCTGGCCGGTCAGCCGGACCAGCAGCAGCTGTACTCGGTCGGCGTGGACGGCTGGGACCTCTCCACGGTGGGGAGAGCCGGCCTGCCGGCCCGGCCCACGTCGCTGGCCGCGGCCCCGGGCCGGCCGCCGCTGGTGGTGGCCGGGGAGAGCCTGTGGCAGTGGTCGGACGCCGGCCAGCGGTGGGTCACGCTGCTGCGCGGTCAGGAGCCGGTGCGCGGATCGGCGCCGTTCTACCCGCAGTAGCGGGGCGACCGTCCACAGGCCCCGGGTCCGGCCGCCCTGCGCCGGCCCCGACTGCGGCAGGCTGGTGCGGTGGGCGGTCCGACGTGGTCCGCGCTCGCCGACCTCGTGCTGCCGCGCATCTGCGCCGGGTGCGGGCTGCCCGGCGTCCAGCTGTGCGGCCGCTGCGCCGGGCTGCTCGCCCGGCCGCACCTGGCCACCCCGCGCCGCTTCCCGGAGGGCTTCCCGCCCACCGTGGCCGCCGGCGCCTACGACGGGCCGGTGCGCCCCGCCGTCCTCGCGTTCAAGGAGCGCGGCCGCGCGGAGCTCGCCGGGCCCCTGGGCGCGGCGCTCGCGCTCGCCGCGGCCGCGGTCCTCTCCGCCGTCCCCGGCCCCGCGCCGCGCTCCGTGCTGCTCGTGCCGGTGCCCAGCTCGGCGGCCGCGCTGCGGACGCGGGGACGCGACCACGTCCGCGAGCTGGCCGACCGGGCGGTGCGCGAGCTCCGCGCGGCCGGGCTGCCGGCGGCCCAGGGCCGGCTGCTCCGGCGGCGCGGGCGCGTGCACGACTCCGCCGAGCTCTCCGCCGGGCAGCGCCGCGCCAACCTCGCCGGCACCTTCGTCCTGCGACCGGGTGCGGACGCCGTCGACGGCGCGCTCGTCCTCGTCGACGACGTCGTCACCAGCGGCGCGACGCTCACCGAGGCCGCCTCCGTGCTCGCCCCGCTGGCTGCGGCGGGCGGTCCGCCGGTGCTCGCCGCGGTCGTCGCCGCGACCCCGCGGCAGCGCTCCCGGGCCGCCTCCGGCGGCGTCCCGAGCGGTGCGGGCGGGCGTCCCGGCGGGCACCGCTGATCGACTGTCGGGACCGCGGCGGAGGGACTAGCGTCGAAGCGACCCAACGCCGGATCCCTACCGGGAGGTCTCATGGAGATCGTCGTCCGTGGTCGCAACGTCGAAGTTCCCGAGCACTACCGCCAGCACGTCGAGGACAAGGTCGGCGTGACCGACCGCTTCGACGCCAAGCTCAAGATGCAGCGCATCGACGTGGAGCTCTTCCACGAGAAGAACCCCCGCCAGTCCGACAACTGCCAGCGCGTCGAGATCACGCTGCGCGGCAAGGGCCCCGTCGTGCGCGCCGAAGCCAGCGGCCCCGACTTCTACGCCGCCCTGGACGCCGCGGTGGGCAAGCTGGACAACCGGCTGCGCCGCGCGGCCGACCGGCGCCGGGTCCACCACGGCCGGCGGACCCCGGCCAGCGTCCGCATGGCGGACAACGTCGCGCTGGACGCGACGACCGGGACGAGCGCCGAGGTCGAGCAGGACGGCGGCCCACCGGCGACCGAGCCGGACGAGCACCTCCCCGGGCAGATCGTCCGGGAGAAGTTCCACCCGGCCACGCCGATGCACGTCGACCAGGCCCTCCACGAGATGGAGCTGGTCGGCCACGACTTCTACCTGTTCCAGTGCGCCGACACCGGGCAGCCCACGGTGGTCTACCGCCGGCACGCCTACGACTACGGCCTGATCCGGCTGGCCCCCGTGCCCCAGGACGGCGCTGCCCCCGAGCACGTCGCCCAGCCGCAGGCGTCGGTCGCGATGCCCGCGGGCGCACCCGCCTGACCAGGGGAGGGGGGCGCCCGACCGGGGCGCCCCCCTCCCGCTCAGTCCCCGGGCAGCCGGGAGAACAGCACCGCGTCGCCGCGGGTGCCGTCCCGGTAGGGCAGGCCGGCGCGGGCGACGCCCTCCCGCACGAAGCCCGCCCGCAGCGCGGCGGCCTGGGAGGCGGCGTTGCGCACGTCGGCCGAGAGGTGCACGCGTGCAGCGTCGTGCTGCAGCGCCCAGTCGGCCAGCGCGCGAGCGGCCTCCGCCGCGTACCCCCGCCCACGGGCCCAGGGGGCGACCCAGTAGCCGACGCCGGGTCCGAGCACACCGCCGGTGAAGTGGAGTCCCGCCGAGCCGACGAACCGTCCGTCGGCCTCCATCGCGGTGAGCAGCCCGCGGCTCTCGAGGCGCGCCGTCACCGTGGTCCCGGTGACGAACGCGAGGGCGTCGGCCTCGGTGTAGGGCGACGGCACCGTCGTCCAGCGCTGGATGTCCGCGTCCTGGCAGGCGCGGTGCACCGCGTCGACGTCGTCGGGCCGGTAGGGGCGCAGCACGAGCCGGTCGGTGCGCACGACCTCGGTGGGGAGGTCGACGAGGGAGAGGTCCACGCCGGTGATGATCAGGCGTTGCCCAGCACCCGGTCGACCGATATCTCGATGACCACGCGCGCGGGGTTCACCCGGGGCTGCCGGTAGCGGCGGGCGTAGCGCTCGACGGCGTCGCCCACCGAGGCGGCGTCGTCCTTCACCACCGCCGACCCCTCGAGGGTCAGCCACCGGGCGCCGTCCACCTGGCAGACCGCGACCCGCGACTGCCCGGCGCGCACGTGCCGGGCCTTCGCCGAACCGCCCGAGGTGATCACCCGGGCCGTCGCCGTGGCCGGGTCGTAGGTGACCCCGACCGGGACGACGTGCGGGGTGCCGTCGGCGCGCAGCGTCGTCAGGGTCGCCAGGTGCCGCTCGGTGAGGAACTCGAGGGTGGCCGGTGCGAGGTCAGCGGGGTTCCTGGACACGGGCGGGAGGTTAGAGGACGAACTCGGGGCGTCCGGCTCGCTGCGGGACCGCGTTGCCAGGTGGCACGCCTACGCTGGGGTCGTGGTGTTCCAGAAGATCCTCCGCGCCGGCGAGGGCAAGCAGGTCCGTCGACTCACCAAGATCGCCGATGCGGTCGAGTCCCTGGCCGACGACTACACCGATCTCAGCGACGCCGAGCTGCGCGGCAAGACCGACGAGTTCAAGGAGCGGTACGCCGACGGGGAGACCCTCGACGAGCTGCTGCCCGAGGCCTTCGCCGTCGTCCGCGAGGCCGCCACCCGCACGCTGGGTCAGCGGCACTTCCGCGTGCAGCTCATGGGCGGCGCGGCGCTGCACCTGGGCAACATCGCCGAGATGAAGACCGGTGAGGGCAAGACCCTCACCGGCGTGCTGCCGGCCTACCTCAACGCCCTGACCGGCAAGGGCGTGCACGTGGTCACCACCAACGACTACCTGGCCTCCCGCGACGCCGAGTGGATGGGCCGGGTGCACCGGTTCCTCGGCCTGACGGTCGGCACGATCGTCTCCGGGCAGCCGCCGGCCACCCGCCGCGAGAAGTACGCCTGCGACATCACCTACGGCACGAACAACGAGTTCGGCTTCGACTACCTGCGCGACAACATGGCCTGGAGCAAGGCCGACCTGGTGCAGCGCGGGCACCACTTCGCGATCGTCGACGAGGTCGACTCGATCCTCATCGACGAGGCGCGCACCCCGCTGATCATCAGCGGCCCGGCCGAGACCAGCGCCAAGTGGTACGGCGAGTTCGCCCGCATCGTGCCGCTGATGAAGCGCGACGTGCACTACGAGGTCGAGGAGGCCAAGCGCACGGTCGCCGTCACCGAGCAGGGTGTGGAGTTCGTCGAGGACCAGCTCGGCATCGACAACCTCTACGAGGCGGTCAACACCCCGCTCATCGGCTACCTGAACAACGCGCTCAAGGCCAAGGAGCTGTTCAAGAAGGACCAGCAGTACATCGTCAGCAACGGCGAGGTCCTCATCGTCGACGAGTTCACCGGTCGCGTGCTGTCGGGTCGCCGCTACAACGAGGGCATGCACCAGGCCATCGAGGCCAAGGAGAAGGTGAAGATCAAGGACGAGAACCAGACGCTCGCCACGATCACCCTCCAGAACTACTTCCGCCTCTACGAGAAGCTCTCCGGGATGACCGGCACGGCCCAGACCGAGGCCGCCGAGCTGCACCAGACCTACAAGCTGGGCGTCGTCCCGATCCCGACGAACCGGCCGATGATCCGCGAGGACCGCGCCGACGTCATCTACAAGACCGAGACCGCGAAGTTCGACGCCGTCGTCGACGACATCGCCGACCGGCACGAGCACGGCCAGCCCGTCCTCGTCGGCACGGCCAGCGTCGAGAAGTCCGAGGTGCTGGCCAGGTTCCTGCTGCGCCGCGGCATCCCGCACGAGGTCCTCAACGCGAAGAACCACGCCCGTGAGGCGGCGATCATCGCGATGGCCGGCCGTCCGGGCGCGGTCACCGTGGCCACCAACATGGCCGGCCGCGGTACCGACATCCAGCTCGGCGGCAACGCCGAGTTCATCGCCGACGAGGTGCTGCGCGCCCGCGGGCTGTCCCCGGCCGAGACGCCGGAGGAGTACGAGGCCGCCTGGGACGACGCCCTGGAGGCGGCCAAGGCGCAGGTGAAGGCCGAGCACGAGCAGGTCACCGAGGCCGGCGGGCTCTACGTGCTGGGCACCGAGCGGCACGAGAGCCGCCGCATCGACAACCAGCTGCGTGGTCGTTCCGGCCGCCAGGGCGACCCGGGGGAGTCGCGGTTCTACCTCTCCCTGGGCGACGACCTGATGCGCCGCTTCAACGGCCCGATGCTCGAGTCGATGATGAACACCCTGCGGGTGCCCGACGACCAGCCGATCGAGTCGAAGATGGTCAGCCGGGCGATCAAGTCCGCGCAGACCCAGGTCGAGCAGCAGAACTTCGAGGTCCGCAAGGACGTCCTCAAGTACGACGAGGTGCTCAACCGCCAGCGCACCGTCATCTACGACGAGCGCCGCAAGGTGCTCGAGGGCGCCGACCTGCACGAGCAGCTGCGCTCGATGGTCGACGACGTCGTCGCCGCCTACGTCGACGGCGCGACCGAGACCGGCTACGCCGAGGACTGGGACCTCGAGCAGCTGTGGACCGGGCTCAAGGCGCTCTACCCGGTGGGCGTGACCGTCGAGGACGTCGTCGACCGGCTCGGCGGCGGCGAGCAGGCGGAGGTCTCCGCCGAGGCGCTCAAGACCGAGCTGCTCGAGGACGTGCACCGCGCCTACGACACCCGCGAGTCCACGCTGGGCTCGGAGGTCATGCGTGAGCTGGAGCGGCGGGTGCTGCTCAGCGTCATGGACCGCAAGTGGCGCGAGCACCTCTACGAGATGGACTACCTGCGGGCCGGCATCCACCTGCGCGCGATGGCCAACCGCGACCCGGTCGTGGAGTACCAGCGCGAGGGCTACGACATGTTCAACGCGATGCTCGACGGCATCAAGGAGGAGTCGGTCGGCTTCCTGTTCAACCTCGAGGTCAAGACCAAGGAGGAGCAGGACGCCGAGGCCAAGGCCAAGCAGGACGAGGCCGAGGCCAAGGCGCTCGCCGCGGCCCAGGAGGGCACGGCGCGGGTGCTCGCCCGCCAGGCCGCCGAGGCGAAGGCCAGGGCCGCCGCGGCCGAGGCGGCGCACGCCGCGCACTCGGGCACCGCGACGGCGCCGGCGGCCCCGACCGCCCGGCGCTCGGGCACCGCGCGGAAGGCCCCGCCGGCCGCCGCGGCCGCCGCTCCCGCGGTGCAGACGGCGTCCCCGTCGGGCACCGGGCCGGAGCTCTCGGTCAAGGGCCTGGACGAGGTGCGGCCGCCGGAGAACCTGACCTACTCCGCGCCGAGCCTCGACGCCTCGGCCAAGGACGCGGGCCGCGCGAAGGCGGCGAAGACCGCGACGGTCAGCGGCACCAAGGAGACCCCGCGCAACGCGCCGTGCCCCTGCGGCTCGGGCAAGAAGTACAAGCAGTGCCACGGGTCGGCCGCCGGGAGCTGACCGGCTTGACGGCGGGTGCCGGCCGGTCGGCGATGCCGCCGGCCGGCGCCCGGGTTCACCTCGTCGGCTCGACCGCCAGGTCACCGGCGACAGGGGCCGGGGCCGGTTCGACCCCTGGTGTCCGGCGGTGGTCGGGGACGAGGGAGCGGAATCGGCGCAGCGGCCGCTCGACGAAGAGGTAGAGGCCCGCCGCGATCGCGACGCTGGCCCCCCACACGATCGCGAACACCGCGATCGGCGGGCCGGTCAGGACCGGGATCTCCAGCCACGCGTAGAAGCCGGTGAGCAGCGGCATGTGCACGAGGAAGACCCCGTAGGAGACCTCGCCGAGCCGGTGGGCCGTCGGGCCGGACAGCGCCCGGCGCACCAGGCCCCCGCGCTCCTGCCCCAGTACCAGCGGCAGCACGACCAGGACCGCTGTGCCCATGTAGAGGAGGTTGCGGGCGACGGACTCGCCGGGCGTCGGCTGCTCGAAGGTGTACGGCCCGGTGATCGGGGTGCAGGCCACCCAGTACAGGGCGGCCGCGGCGGCCCAGCACACGAGCAGGGGGCGGCCCAGGGCGCGCGCGGCGCGGACCGGCGCCCAGTCGCGGTCGGCGACGGTCAGCAGCGCCAGCGCCATGCCGCCGGCGAACCAGCCGGCGAAGGCGGGGAGCCAGAGCTGGGTCGGGTGGAAGCCCCATGGCCATTCCTTGGCGACGTAGAGGTACGTCGGGCCGGCGATCGCCAGCCCCACCAGGGCGAGCATCGCCGGCCACGGCCGGCCCGACCGGCCGCGCGACAGCAGCGCCAGCCCATGGGCCAGCAGCGGCAGGACGGCGAGAAAGGCGACCGCCGCGCACAGGATCCACATGGGGTCCAGCCCGCCGATCGTCCCCTCGTCGCCGTAGACCTGCACCAGCGCGAGGTGCTGCAGCAGCATGCCGGCGTCGGTGCCCTCGTTGACGGGGAGGAAGAGGACCGCGGCGATGACCGTGATCCAGTAGGTCGGCAGGATCCGCAGGGCCCACCGCCACAGGTAGGCGCGCGCGTCGGGCGCCGGCCCGCCCCGGACGGCGGCCAGCGCGAAGGGGCGGAAGGCCAGAAAGCCGGAGAGCACGAAGAACACCGCGACGCCGACCTCGAGGTGGGCCAGCGCGCTGGCCCCGATGCCGGTGTCGGACGAGCTCGTGCCGGTGATGAACGCGACGTGGCACACGACGAGGGCGGTGGTAGCCAGGAAGCACAAGCCGTCCAGCGCCGGGAACGGCCGCCCCTGGGCCGCGGCCGGCCCGCCGACGGGCAGGGCTGAGGCGGTCACGGCGTCGGCCTTCCGGTCGCGTGCTGCGGGACGGCGACCGCGGGCGCGGTCGCGGTCGCGAGGGACGTGGCGGCGGGTGCCTGATGGCGCCCGGGCGCGGGAGCGCCGGCCCGGGACCGGTCGGGGACCAGCGTCCGGAGGCGGCGCAGCGGCCGTTCGACGGCGAGGTACATCCCCGCCGCGATCGTGACGCTGGCCCCCAGGACGAGCACCGTGACCGGGATGAGACCGCCGCTTGTGGCCGGGAGGTCGAGCCAGGTGTACAGGCCGAAGAGCAGCGGCATGTGCACGAGGAACACGCCGTAGGAGATCTCGCCCAGGCGGTTGCCGGTCCTGCCCGACAGCGCCCGGCGCACCGGTCCACCGCGCTCGTGCCCCAGCACCAGGGGGAGGACGAGGAGCATCGCGACGCCCATGTGCATCAGGTTGCGGATGACCATCTGCGCCGGGGTCGACGGGGTGAAGTAGTCGTGCGGACCGCCGAGGGGGGTGCACGCGACCGCGTACAGGGCCACCGCGCCGAACCAGCACAGCCACAGCTGGCCGCCCAGCGCGCGCGCCGCGCGGACCGGCGCCCAGTCGGGGTCGGCGACGGTCAGCAGCGCGAGAGCCATCCCGCCCGCGAACCACCCGATGAGGGACGGGAGCCAGACGTTGGTGGGGAGGAAGTCCACCGGCCAGAGCATCGCGCCGTACAGGAAGACCGACCCGGCGACGGTCAGCCCGAGGAGGACGAGCAGTGCGGGCCAGGGGCGGTCCGGCCGGGCGCGCGACAGCCACACGAGACCGGCGGCCAGCAGCGGGAGGACGGCGTAGAAGGAGACCTCCGTGGACAGGCTCCACATCTGGTCCAGGCCGTACGCGGTGGTGAAGCCGTCGTCGTCGTAGATCTGCGTGAGCGTCAAGTAGCGCAGCAGGGTGCCTGCTGCCGTGTCGGCGTTCTCCGGGATGAGGAGCATGGCCGCGGCAACCGTGACCCAGTACGCCGGCAGGATCCGCAGCGCCCGCCGCCACAGGTAGGCGCCCGCGCCGGGGGGCGGGAGCCCCCGGGTGGCGGCCAGCGGGAACGGCCGGAAGAGCAGGAAGCCGGAGAGGACGAAGAAGATCGCGACGCCGACCGACAGGTGGCTGAGCACGCTCGCTCCGTAGTCAGGAGCGAAGCTGGCTCCGGTCGCCGACGCGGTGTGGCTGACGACGACGGCGACCGCCGCGATGATCCGCATCCCGTCGAGCGCCGGGAACGCGCGCTCCTGCGCCGCCGCCGGCCCCCCGTCGAGCACGGCAGATGCCGTCATGAGTCCTCCGTCCGCCCGTGGCCGGGGACGTAATCACGGCGGAGCACACCGGTCAATCGGGGCGGGCACGGTTCAGCCGATCTGGAGCGCGGTGCACCGCCAGCGGCCGTCGATGCCCTCGAGCCGCGCGGCGACCGCGTGGGCGCGCCCGGCCCGGTGCGCGACCGCGCTGACCTCGGCGACGCCGTCCACCGGCTCGCACACCCGCACCGGCCCGACGAGCAGCGGTGCGGTGCCCTCCGCGCACCAGCGCGGCCGGCGGCCGCCGGTCAGGGCCGCGAACACCCTCGGCGACGTGTGCGGCTGGAGCTGGACGGGCGGGCGGCGCCCGGCGAGGACCTCGAGCGCCAGCGTCACGAGCCGGCGGCCGGCCTCGCCGGCGGCCGGCAGCTCCGCGCGGAGGGTCCAGGTCGGGCCGAACTCGTCGTCCGGGCGGGCGACGGCGGCCGACCGCGGGCGCGGTCCGGGCCGGTGCGGCGGGCGGGGGACCGCGACGCCCGGGAACAGCAGGCGGACGGGCAGCCGCTCGTCCTGCAACGGCGGCTGGGGCGTGCGCACGCGGACCAGGCGCAGCGGCGGGCGGGCCGCCGGCGGGGCGGGGGCGGGCGGCGGGGACGGCTGGGCGGGCACGGTCGCGGGACCTCCGGGACGGGGCGGGCGGGGACGGATGGGCCTCACGGCGGCGGGCGGAGCACCTGGCCGGGTAGCAGCAGGTCGGGATCGGAGCCGATGACCGCCGCGTTCACGGCCCACCACGCGTGCGTCGCGCCCACGGTCTCGGCCGGTGTCGGGGACCGGCCGAGCCGGGTGGAGAGGTCCGCGGCGGCGATGTCCCAGAGGCGGTCGCCGCGGACGACGACGTGGTCCCCTGCGACCGGCAGGACCGGCGCCACGGGCCAGTCGGGGAGCGCGCCGGCCGCTGGGGCGGTCAGCGGCCAGTCGGGGACGGGTGCGGGCAGCGGCGCCGCGGCGGCCGGGGCCGCCACCGCGAGACCGAGCCCGAGCGCCAGGGCGGCGCCGCGGCGGGCGCCGGCGGGCAGGACCACGCGGCTGAGCACACCCGTCGCGGAACCGAGCGCACCGGGCAGTGCAGACCCGGCCGTGAGCAGCAGGCCCAGGACGCCCCAGGCCCAGACCGCCCAGGCCAGCAGCCCGGCGGCAGCGAGCAGCAGGGCCTCCGCGCCGGCCGTGTCCGCCGTGCGCTGGGCGCCGAGGACGGAGCCGGTCAGCTCGGGGAGCGGGGGCGTCAGCCACGACAGCGCCACGGCGACGGCAGCCATGACCGCGGTCGTCGTTCCCAGGCGGCGTACGGACAACGGACTCACCTCCTTCACGCTCTCGATCATCAGAACAAGCAAATAAAAGCAAACGCAAGTGAAAACGTGCATCTAGGCTGTGGACGGAGGTGGGTCATGCGCTGGCAGCAGCTGTTCGCCGATCTCGAGGCGCGCTTCGAGGCCGAGCGGGAGGCGGCGGACCGGGGGGAGGTGTCGTCGCGGTCGAGGCACGAGGTCGGCGCCCTGCGGTTCCGCGACCGCCTGGCCGGCGCGCTCGGCTTCCCCGTCGTCCTGCTGTGCCGCGGTGCCGGCGCGGTACCGGGCACCCTGGTCGACGTGGGCAGCGACTGGCTGCTCCTCGTCGACGACCAGGGCCGCGAGTGCCTCGTGGCGCTGCCCGCGGTGCTCGCCGTCACCGGGCTCGGCCGCCGCACGGCACCGGCGCAGGACGGCGGCCCGGTACGCGCCCGGCTCGACCTCCGGCGGGCGCTGCGCGGCCTGGCGCGCGACCGCGCCGCGGTGCAGGTCGTCCTGGACGAGGGCACCCGGCTGCACGGGACGATCGACCGGGTGGGATCGGACCACGTGGAGCTGGCGGAGCACGCCGCCGACGAGCCGCGGCGCGCGGATGCCGTGCAGGGGGTGCGCACGGTCGTCATCGACGCGGTGGTGGCGGTCCGGACGCTGCTGCCCGGGCCGGGCTGAGCGGAGGTCCGCTCAGGGGTCAGGCGGGCGCGGCTCCACTGCTGTCCGCGTCGGCCGGTTCGACCGGCCGGCCCTCCTCCGCGGGCGGCACCGTGCCGGCGCGGGCCTCGGCGTACTTCTGCTGGATGAACCGCTCCAGCTCGTCGACCTCGACCCGCCACTGGCCGCGCCCGCCGATCTGGATGGCGAGGAGCTCCTTGCGCCGGACGAGGGCGTAGGCCTGCGACCAGGAGACGTTGAGGATCTCGGCGACGTCGTCCAGCGTCAGGAAGCGGGGCGTGGGCATGGGGTCCTCTCCATCCGGTGGCGCCAGTCTGTCAGCCGCACCGGTGACCCGGAGCGGGCGTCCACACCCGAACGTGTGGATGACGGCAGCGGGCGAACCGCCCCGTGACGCATCATCTGCACCCGAACGCCGTCACCAGCGCCCGAACCGCCGTGACGGGTGCCGACGTGCAGGAGAGGGAACCGTCGTGACCGCCGTGCGTCCTGCTCCGTCGCCCACCGCCCCCACCGGCCCGGTGCCGCGACGGATCCGCCCGCCGCGCTGGCTGGACCTCCGGCTGCTGCTGGGGGTCCTGCTCGTCCTCGGCTCGGTCCTGCTGGGCGCGCGCGTGGTCGGTTCCGCGGACGCCACGGTGCCGGTGTGGGCGGCGTCCGCGGACCTCGCCGCCGGGACGGAGCTGGCGGCGGACGACCTGGTCGCCGTCGACGTGCGCCTCGACGGGACGGCCGACGCCTACCTGTCCGCGTCGACCCGCCCGGCGGGCCGCACGCTCGCGCGCGCCGTGCGGTCGGGTGAGCTGGTGCCGAGCTCCGTGCTGGAGGAGCCGGCCGAGCTGGTGCAGGTGGCGCTGCCCGTGCAGGCCGGCTTCGTGCCGCCGGGGCTGCGGCGCGGGGGCTTCGTCGACGTCTACGCGGTGGCCGACCCGACCGTGGGCGCCACGGCGACGACCGGTGGGAGCGTGACCCCGGTGGTCCTCCGCGCGCCGGTCCAGGCGCTGTCGGGCCGCACCGAGGGGGTGCTGTCGACACCCACGACCACCGTCCAGGTGGTCGTGCAGGTGGTCGCGGACGAGGCGGCGGGGGTGCTCGCCGCGATCGGGGGTCGCCCGCTCGTGGTAGTCGTCCACGGGTCCGTGGAGACGAGCCCGGCTCGCGCGGGGCAGGTGCCCGCAGCGGCCGGGCCGACCGGCTGATGCCGGTCCAGGTGCTGACCGCGGTCACCGGGGCGGCGTGGGAGTCGGCGCTGGTCGGTGCGCTGGACGGCGCCGACCACGGCGTGGTGGTCGTCCGCCGGTGCGTGGACGTCTCCGACCTGCTGGCCGCCGCGGCCACCGGCACGGGCCAGGCGGCGCTGCTGTCCGCCGAGCTCCGCCGGCTCGACGGGGACGCGGTGGCCCGGCTCACCGCGGCCGGCGTGGCGGTCGTCGGCCTGGTCGAGCCGGGCGACGACCGCGCCGCTGAGCGGCTGCGGCAGCTGGGGGTGCTGCACGTCCTGCCGGCAGACGCCGACGCGGGGGTGATCGCCCGCGCGCTGCGCGAGGCGGTGGCGGGCGCTCCGGCAGCGTCGCGGGACGTCGCCGACCCCCGAGCGGCCCTGCCGGCGCTGGGTGTGCCGCCCGAGGACGTGGAGCAACCGTCGGGGCGGGGCCGGCTGGTCGCCGTGTGGGGGCCGACCGGGGCGCCCGGCCGCACGACGGTCGCGGTCGGCCTCGCGGACGAGGCATCCCGGTTGGGCGTCTCCAGCCTGCTGGTCGACGCCGACGTCTACGGCGGCGTGGTGGCCCAGGTGCTCGGGCTGCTGGACGACTCACCGGGGCTGGCGGGCGCCGCGCGGCAGGCGAGCGCCGGCACCCTGGACCAGGCGGCGTTGATCGCGCTGGCCTGGGCGGTGCGGCCGGGGCTGCGCGTGCTCACCGGTCCCGCCCGGGCGGACCGCTGGCCGGAACTGCGCCCGCGCGCGGTGACGACGGTGCTGGAGGAGGCCCGGCGCCTGGCCGGGCTGACCGTCGTCGACTGCGCCTTCAACCTCGAGGACGACGAGGAGCTGTCCTTCGACACCGCCGCCCCGCGGCGCAACGGGGCGACGCTGGCCGTGCTGGAGGCCGCCGACACGGTGCTCTGCGTCAGCGGTGCGGATCCGGTCGCCCTGCAGCGCAGTGTCCGGGCACTCGACGAACTGCGCGACGTGCTGCCCGCTGTCGACCCGGTGCTGGTGGTCAACCAGGTCCGGCGTGGTCCGGTCCCGGGCGACCCGGAACGCGAGATCGCCGCGGCCCTGGACCGCTTCGCCGGCCGGCAGGTCTCGTACTTCCTGCCCGCCGACCGCCGGGCCACGGACGCCGCGCTCGGCGCGGGACTGACCCTGGCCGAGGTGGCTCCCGGCAGCGCCCTGCGCTCGGGGCTCCGCGGCATGGCCGCGGCGCTCGCGGAGGTGCCGGTCCCGGCAGCGCGCCGGCGCGGCCTGCGCATCGCCGGCCGGGCGGGCTGATCGCCGGAGTGTCGGAACACCGGCACCCCGTCGTAGCGTGAGCACCCGCCCCCGAACCCCGAGGAGTCCCATGGTGGAGCGGCTGGGCCCGCTCGAGGCCTCGTTCCTGTACCTGGAGGAGGCCACCACCCCCATGCACGTCGGCGGCGTGCTGGTGCTGGAGACACCGCCCGGGGGCCTGGACGCGCTGGCGTCGCTCGTCGCCGCCCGCCTGCCGTTGGTGCCCCGGTACCGCCAGCGGGTGGTCGAGGTGCCGGGCCACCTGGCCGACCCCGTGTGGGTGGACGACCAGGACTTCGACCTCGGCTACCACCTGCGGCGGTCCGGGCTCCCGCGCCCGGGCAGCGAGGCGCAGCTGCTCGACCTGGTCTCGCGGCTGGCGTCCCGGCCGCTGGACCGGAACCGCCCGCTGTGGGAGGCGTACCTGATCGAGGGGCTCAGCGGGGACCGGGTGGCGGTCATGACCAAGACGCACCCGGCGCTGGTCGACGGGCTCAGCGCGATCGACATCGGGCAGGTGCTGCTCGACGTCGACCCCGAGGCGCCGGCACCCGAGCCGGTCGACTGGCAGCCCACCCGCGCGCCGAGCGGGGCCGAGCTGGTCCTGCAGGCGGTGGACGAGTACGTGCGGCGCCCGTCCTCGGTGGTCGGTGCCGCGCGGGCTGCGGCGGCCGACCTCCGCTCGACCGCCGGGCGCGTCGGGGGTGTGGCCGGCGGGCTCCTCCGGGCGGTGCGCTCGACCGTGCTGCCGGCGCCGCACAGCCCCCTCAACGCGCCGGTCGGGCGGCAGCGCCGGGTCGCGGTGGCCCGGGCCCGGCTCGACGACCTGCGCCGGGTGCGGACGGTGCACGGCGGCACGGTCAACGACGTGCTGCTGACCGTGGTCTCCGGGGCGCTGGGTGAGTGGCTGCTCACCCGCGGCGAGCCCGTCGTGGGCGGGACAGCCGTCCGGGCGCTGGTGCCCGTGTCGCTCCAGGACGACGAGGCGGGCTCGGGCAACCGGCTCACCTCCCACCTCGTGGACCTGCCGGTGGGCGAGCCGAACCCCCGCGTCCGGATGGCGCGCATCGGCTACGCGATGCGCGGTGTCGGCAGCCCGGGTCGCTCGGCGACCGCCGAGAGCCTCATCGCCCTCACCGGCTTCGCCCCACCGACCCTGCACGCGCTCGGCGCGCGCGCCGCCCGGGGGCTGTCCCGCCGGCTGTTCAACCTGGTGGTCACCAACGTGCCCGGGCCGCAGGTGCCGCTGTACGCGGCCGGCGGGCAGATGCTCGAGGTCTTCCCGGTGGTCCCGCTGGCGCGGGGGCAGGGCCTGTCGATCGGGATGACCAGCTACCACGGCACGGTGTTCTTCGGCCTCAACGCCGACCGGGACAGCGTCGGCGACGTCGACGTGCTCGCCGACCTGATCGAGCAGCAGGTGGAGCAGCTGGTGGCGACGTCCCGCTGACCGCCTTCCCGGGGGCCGGTGCGCGCCGCCCGCCGCGCCGGGCGGCGCGCCGTCCGGGATACCGTCGACCTCCACCGACTACAGGAGGCACCCCGGGTGCGCGTGTACCTGCCGGCCACCACGACCGTGCTGCGGACGCTGGTGGACGAGGGCCGGCTCTCCGGCCCGCACACCGCCTTCGCCGTCACGCCGCAGCTGCGCGAGTTCTACGAGCGCAGCGACGCCGACGCCGACCAGGAGGAGCTGGAGTACGCCGCGCTGCTCACCGCGGCCCGGGCGAGCCTCCGGTTGCTCGACGTCGACCCCACGGCACCCCGGCGGCGGGTCGTCCTGGCCGCGGACGTGCCCGATGACCAGGTCAGCCCGATGGACGACCCGCACGTCGAGCGCGGCGCCGTGCGCGTGACCGCGGACGTGCGGATGCGCGACGTCGCCAGCGCCCACGTCGACGGCAGCGAGGCCGAGGACGACGTCCGGGCGGCGGTGAACGTCGTGCTGGAGGCCGACCTGGGCAGCGAGGACGCGCAGTTCGTCGTCGACCAGGCCGAGGGGCACGAGCTGGCCTGGTACGCCTCGCAGGAGCTGGGCGCGGTGCTCGAACTGCTCTGAGCCGGTCACCTCGGCGGCACCGGTGCGTCGGCCGGGACCGCCCGGGCCACCTGCACCCGCCGCGCCGTCCCGTCCGTGACCAGCCAGCCGCTGCCGGCCCGGGCCGGCAGCGGCAACCGGGGCAGCCGGATGCCGAGCACCTCGGCGTCGGCGGGACCCGGGCGCAGCAGCAACCCGGTGCGGGCGCGGCGCAGGGCCGCGACCGGCCCCTGGTAGTAGCTGGTCAGCTGGCCCGGCGCCCCGGCGGCGAGGAGCGCCAGGCCGGTGAGGGCCCCCAGTGGTGGCAGCGCCGACAACCCGCCGTACCCCGTCGGATGGCCGAGGTCGTCCGCGACGAGCACCCCGCGCCGACCGGCCAGGCCGCCCACCCAGGCATCGAGCGCACCGGTGTCTGCCGGGTCGATCCGGGTCGATCCGGGTGCCGGCGCGCCGTGCGGCGGCACCAGCCAGGCGACCTCCGCGCCGGAGGCGGCCAGCCGTCGGGCGAACGAGGTCAGCGCCGCCGTCCGGCCGCTGCCCGGTGGCCCCACGACCAGCAGGCCCCCGCTGCGGTCGACGTCCACGTCGAGGAGCCCGCCGTCGTCCCCGCCGGGTCCCACGACCAGCCGCCGACCGGCTGCCGGCCCGACCTCGACGGGCAGCGCCGGGTCGGCGGGGAGGTCGACCACCCGGATGCGGACCGGCGCGCCCGGGTCCGGCGGGGCGGTGCTCGGAGCCGCTGGGGGGCCGGGGAGCACCAGCTGGCACTCGAGCGCGTCCTCGCCGAGCAGCGCACGTCCGGGTGGCCGGTGGGTCGGGACGGCTCGGGGCGGCACCCCGGCGACGGTGTAGTCGGCGCGGTCGGGGAGGGGCAGCACCAGCCGCAGGCGGGCCGCAGCGCCGAGGCGGCCACCGGGCAGCGCGCGATCGGCCGTGAGCACGCACGTCACGCCCACCGCAGCACCCTCGCGGACCACCCGGAGCAGCGCGTCGGACCCGCGGCCCGGATCGGCCTCGTCCAGGACCGTGCTCACCTGCTCCACCCCGTCCACCAGCAGGAGCAGCAGGGGCGCCGGGCTCCCCGGTGGTGCGGCACGGCGGGCCTCCACCTCGCGGGCGAGCCGGTCGAGCAGCCGCACCGTCCGGAACACGTCGGCGGCGCCGGTGCCGGTCCCGGTGTGGGGGAGTGCGGCCGCCTCGGCGCAGAGCCCACCGCCCCCGGCCTCGATGACGTGGACGTGCAGCTCGGCCGGTCCCAGCAGCGACGTCGCGGAGCGCAGCACGCTGCGCAGGAACGTGGAGCGGCCGCTGCGCGGGCCGCCGACCGCCAGGACACCGCCTCCGGCGGCGAGGTCGAGCTCGAGCGGCTCGCGTGCCTGCCGGCCGGGGTGGTCGACCAGACCGATCGGGACCGGCCGGGCCGCCGGGTCGCGCGGCGCGGCGGACCGGTGGCCCGCGAGGTCGTCAGGGGAGAGCCGGTCCGGTAGCGGTGGCTGCCACGGGCGGTGCGGAGCGGGGATCCCGCGGACCTCCGCCTCGCGCGTCAGCGCGTCGACCACCCGCTCCAGGTCCGTGGGGCCGCGGCCGGGGCGCGGGCGCTGCGTCGAGGCGGTGTGCGGCCAGGCCCACCGCCCGAGGACCACGCCGCCGTCGGTGCCCGCGGGGGCCGTGGCCACCCGCGCGACCTGGAGGAGGCGGGGGGCGCCGTTCCCGGTGCGCAGGAGGGCGCGGCCGGGTGCGTGCACGGGCAGGTGGGCCGCGGCCGGGGTGCCCACGACGTCGCGGGAGTCGGACTCGTCGGTCGTGCGCAGGCAGATCCGCAGCGTGCAGTTGGCCCGGATCTCGGGGGAGACCACCCCGCCGGGGCGCTGCGTGGCGAGCACCAGGTGGATGCCCAGCGAGCGCCCGCGCTGGGCGATGCCGACCAGCCCGGGGACGAAGGCGGGCAGCTCCTCGACCAGCGTGGCGAACTCGTCGACCACGATGACCAGCCGGGCCAGCTCGACGCCGCCGGGGAGCGCGGCGAGGTCGGGCACCCCGTGCTCCGCGAGCAGCGCCTCCCGCCGGGACAGCTCGGCGGTGAGCGACCTCAGCGCGCGGGCCGTGGTCGAGCCGTCCAGATCGGTGAGCATCCCGACCGTGTGCGGCAGGCGCGCCGTCTCCGCGAACGCCGCGCCGCCCTTGTAGTCCACCAGCAGGAACGAGCACCGCTCCGGCGGGTGGCCGAGCGCCAGCCCGGCGACCAGGGACTGCAGCAGCTCGGACTTGCCCGAGCCGGTCGTGCCGGCGACCAGGACGTGCGGACCGTCCCGGCACAGGTCCACCTCCACCGGACCGTCGGCCGAGCGGCCCAGGACGGTCCGCAGCGCGCCCCGCTCCTCGGACCAGCGCCCCACGACCGCGTCCCGCCCGTCCAGCCGCAGCGCTGGACCCGGCAGCTCGAGCAGCCGGACCTCCGCCGGCAGGGCGGCCCCCGAGGCCACCGGCACCAGGTCGGCCAGGCCGCGCGACAGCTCCTCGGCCAGATCGTCCGCGAGCCGGTCGACCACGACGGGGCGGTCGGCGGAGCTGTCCTGGGCGAGCACGGCCGAGGTCGCGGTCTCGCCGGACAGGGTCAGCGTGGCGTCGACCGCGACCGGCGGTCCCTCGGCCCGTTCCGCGGTGCCCACCAGCACGACCCCCGCACCGCGGGCGGCACGGAGCAGGGCGGCGGTCCGCCCGTCCACCTGCCGGTCCACCACGACCACCGTGCGGCCGACCGCCGCCGCGGGGGACCGGTCGGCGACCAGGGCGGTCAGCTGCCGGCGCAGCTCCTCGCCGACGTCCGGCTCCGCCCCCGGGTCCGCTGCCACGCGCACGGCGCCGGCCGCGAGGTGCGGCAGCCACCGCGTCCAGCGCCAGTCGGCGAGCCGGTCCGGGCGGGTCAGCAGGAGCAGTCGCAGACCGTCCGGCGGGTGCAGGGCGACGAGCTGGGCCAGGACCACCCGGAGCACGCCCAGGCCCTGCGCGCGCGGACCCAGGACGGCGAGGCCGCCGGTGGCCGGCAGGTCGACGACCACGGGCACGCGCTCGGCGACCTCGCGCTGGCGCCGGCCGTCGGTCTCGATGCGGCTGACCCGCACCGGGCCGGGCCCGCTGCCCACCCGGACGACGAGCGGCTCGCCGTCCCCGGCGGGTCGGCTCCACACCGCGGCGGTGCGACGGGCCACCGCCGCGACGACCGCGGCCGGATCCGGGTGCTCCCGCTGGGCGGCACCGACGTCGGCGCGGACCGCGTCCGCCAGCTCGTCGTGGGCGGCGGCGAGCTGCGCCTGGTAGGCCGCGGCATCGCGGCGCCCGCTCCGCCGTCCGGACCAGCGGTCGGACGCCCAGGTCCCGAGCGCCGCGAGCGGGCTCAGCAGCGCGAAGAACAGGAAGGTGGGCGTCCGCAGCAACCCCGCGAGCAGGACGCCGCCGACCGCGGGCAGCAGGACGGCGGCCCAGGCCAGGCGGCGGCGCGGGGGATCGGCGGGTGGTCGGGGGAGCGCGACCTCCACGTCTTCCCGCAGCGCGCGCAGGCGGAGCGGAGGCCGGACCCGGGTGCGGCCACCGCCGGCCGGTTCGAGCGCCGCGGGCGGGTCGTGGGCGCCGCTCACCGCGAGCGTCGTGGCACCCAGCCGGAGCCCGGCCCCGTCCGGCCAGCGGCGGAAGCGGTCGTCGAGCTGCTCGTCGTCCAGCACGCTGCCGTTCGTGGAGCCGAGGTCGCGCACCTCGACCGCCCCGTCGCCGACCCGGACCTCGAGGTGGCGCCGCGAGACGTCGGCGTCGGTCACCCGGACGCCGCAGCCGCGGTCGCGCCCCACGACGTGCACCCCGCGGTCGAGCGGCAGGACGCGGCCGGCGTCCGGTCCACCCAGGAACCGCAGCTCGAGGGGGCTCGCGGCCCGCCGGGGGGTGCGCGCCGGACCGTCCACCCCGAGGACGGCGCCGTGGCGCAGCTCGGGCGCCCCGAGCGCCACCTGCTCGTCGAGGGGCTGGTCACCTGCCCAGAGCCCGGTGACGGGGACGCCCAGCGCGTCGACCAGGCAGGGGAGGACGTCGACCACGGGCTCGTCGTCGGCGCCCACCACCTCCACGTCGACGGCACCCTGGGCGCCGCGCAGCGTCCAGCACCGCGAGGTGCGCGGCGGGCGCTCGGCCGGCGCCGGGGAACGGGTCACCGGCGCATCGTCGCTGGTCCCGCATCTCCCGAGGGCGGCTCGCGGCCGACCTGTGGACGACGGGTGCGGTTGTGGACGGGCGGAGCGGCGATCGGCTCCGCGGACCTAGCGTTCGCCGCCACCGGGACGGGCCCGGGTCGGAGGAGGAGATCTGCGTGAAGGTCGACATCGGGACGCTGCAGTCCATGGCGGGCCAGTGCCGCGCCGAGGCGGGGGAGAGCACGGCGCGCACCGCCACCCTGTCGGGCAGCATCAACACCTCGGTGCTGGACGGCTGGACGGACAGCCAGGCGGCGCTGCGCTTCACCGAGCTCTACGAGCAGTGGCGGCGCTCGGCGCAGAACCTGGCCGAGGCGCTGGACGGGATGGGTGGCCTGCTCACCAGCGTGGCGGGCTCCTACCAGCAGCACGAGGCGGACATGGCCGCCCGCATCGGATCCCTGCTGTGAGCGGGACGCCCCCCGTCGCCCGTCCGGGGCTCTCGGCGTGCAGGTGGGCGGGTGCTCCGTAGGATCACGACCCGTCCAGACGGGTCACCGGCACACGGGGTGGCGGTCGGCCACCGGTTCCCGGTGCGCCCGCGCGCCGGCCGGTGCACCCGCACGCGCGTCGAGGTCGGGAGCAGGCACATGCAGTTCGGTCGGTACTACGAGGAGTTCGAGGTCGGCGCGGTCTACAAGCACTGGCCCGGGAAGACCGTCACCGAGTACGACGACCACCTCTTCTGCCTGATCACGATGAACCACCACCCGCTGCACATGGACGTGAACTACGCGGAGAAGACCACCGACTTCGGCAAGAACGTCGTCGTCGGCAACTACATCTACTCGCTGCTGCTCGGCATGAGCGTCGCCGACGTCTCGGGCAAGGCCATCGCCAACCTGGAGGTGGAGTCGCTGCGGCACGTGAAGCCGACCTTCCACGGCGACACGATCTACGGCGAGACGACGGTCCTCGACAAGACCGAGTCCAAGTCCAAGGACGACCGCGGCGTCGTCCACGTCGAGACCATCGGCTACAAGCAGGACGGCACCGTCGTCTGCATCTTCCGCCGCAAGGTCATGGTCCCCAAGCGCTCCTACGGCGACGTCCGTGGCGGCGAGCAGCCCGGCCGCCCGGAGCCGGTCCGCGGCTGAGCCGCCGGGCGCGCCGCCGGCCGCCGGTCAGGGACCGCCGGCCGGCAGCGCGCCCCACGCCCGCAGCGTCTCCAGCAGGCGCGGCGTGCACGCCAGCTGCTCCCGGGTGGCGGCGTCGGCGAAGAGCACGTCGGCGGCGTCGTCCCCGGCCACCGGGTCCGCCGGCGGGCCGACCAGCTCGCACGCGAAGTCGGTGACGTCGTAGACGACGCCGGCCCCGGGGATCGAGAGCCGCCCGACGACGCCGCCCGGCCGGACGGTCAGGCCCGTCTCCTCGCGCACCTCCCGCACCACGGCCTCACGCAGGGACTCGCCCGTCTCCACCCGCCCGCCCGGCACCGACCACAGGCCCGCCGAGGGGGCGTGACCGCGCCGGATCAGCAGCAGCCGGCCGGCGGCGTCGACGACCACCGCCCCCACGCACGGCACCACCGGCAGCTCGGGCACGAGCGGCACGCTACGGGCTGACCGGACCCTCGTGCTTGACGAACCTCGCCGGTCACAGGACGGTTGTGCCGATGAGCGTCTCGCCGGTCTGCCCCCGCTGCGGCGAGCCGCTGAGGGTCCGTCCCGGCTCCACGGCGCAGGCCTGGTGCCACGTGCACGGCGCGGTCACCCCGCTGCACCACACCGTCGTCGTGGCGCACGACGCCCTCGCCGCGGTCACCGCCGACGCGCGCGTCCCCGCCTGGGTGCCCGACCCGATGCCGCCCGGCTGGTCGGTCACCGGCCTGGCGTGGGGCGGCGAGCCGGGTGCGCGCGCCATCGTCGTCGACACGGCGGGCCCGGCACCCCTGGGGGGCTCCGCGGAGCTCGTCCTCGTGGCCGAGGAGCCGGGCACCGGGGTGGGATGCGGCTACGCCGGGCTGCCCGGCCTGGACCCCGGCGACGTCATCTCCGGCCCGTCCTCGGTCGCCGTGGAGGCGGCCGGCCAGCGGGCGCCGTTGTGGGCGGTGCCGACCAGCGACGACCGCGCCGCCTTCGTGGGGGAGGCGTACGGCGTGTGGCTGTGGCTGGTCACCTGGCCGATGAACGCCGCCTGGCTGCTCGCCGAGGAGCCGCGGCTCCTGGACCTGCGGGAACGCATCTACCCCGACCTGCCGCTGGGCCCGCCCAGCGAGCACCTCCTGCCCGGGAGCTGACCGGACCGGCGCGCCTCGGATCTTGGTCGGCGCGTCGCGACTGGTGCTCCTGGTGACTGTGTTACCCATGAGACGAACGCGTCCGCCGCACGTGAGGCGGGTCTTCCCACGCAGACCGGCGCTCCTCCCGGCCTGCCCGTTCGAGCCCCTCGGAGAGTGCGTGAACCTGAAGAAGGTCCTCACCTGGCTCGTGGTCGCCTTCGTGGTCTGGTACGTCATCCAGGACCCCGAAGGCTCCGCGGAGATGGTCCGCAACGCCGGCAACGCCCTCGGCGACGCCGCGACGTCCCTCTCCGAGTTCGTCGGCTCGCTCACCTGAGCAACCCGTGACCGCGTCCCCGGTGCTGCCCGGCCGTGCCAGCAAGGACGCCGACAAGTACCTGCTGCCCGGCGAGGACGTCGTCCTCGCGACGCGGCGGCACTGGGCCGTCCTGATCGGCCCGACCCTGCGCTTCCTGCCGGTGCTGCTCGTCGGCGGCTGGCTGTTCCTGCTGGACCCCGACAACGCCGCCACGAGCACGGTGGGGCTGGTCGTGGTGCTCGTCGCGCTCGCCTGGTACGCGCTGCGCGTCGGCGAGTGGTGGATGCGGCACTTCATCGTCACCCGGCGGCGGGTGCTGCTGACCTCGGGCGTGATCGTCCGCACCGTCACCCTGCTGCCGCTGCGCCGGATCACCGACCTGACGTGGGAGGAGACGTTCTTCGGGCAGATCCTCGGCTACGGCAGCTTCCGCTTCGAGTCCGCCGGCCAGGACCAGGCGCTGCGGCACATCACGTTCATGCCGGACGCCAAGAAGGTCTACCGCGAGGTCAGCGGACTGCTGTTCAGCGCCGACTGGGGTGGCGCGGCCAGCGGCGGCGACGACGAGGGCAACCCCGACCCGCCGCCCAGGGCGCCGGCCGTGCGCCGGGACACCGAGCCCATCCCGCCGCTCCCGCCGCCGCAGTGAGGTCGCCCGGCAGGCCCCCGGTGCGGCAGGGTGGGCGCTGATGCGCATCGACCTGCACGCCCACTCCTCGGTGTCCGACGGCACCGAGACCCCCGCCGAGCTCGTGCGCACGGCCCGGGCCGCCGGGCTGGACGTCGTCGCGCTCACCGACCACGACACCACCGACGGCTGGGCGGAGGCGCAGGAGGCGCGCCCGGCCGGGCTGACCGTCGTGCCCGGCATGGAGCTCTCCTGCCGCTTCTTCCCCGCCGACCAGCCGCCGATCAGCGTGCACCTGCTGGCCTACCTCTTCGACCCGCTCGCGCCGGCGCTGTCGGCGGAGCGGGGACGGCTGCGCGCCGAGCGGCTCAGCCGCGGGGAGCGCATCGTCGAGGCGCTCGCCGCCGACGGCCACCCTGTGGTGTGGGCGGAGATCGTCGAGGCCTCCGCCGGCGGGGTGGTCGGCCGGCCGCACGTGGCCCGGGCGCTGGTGCGGGCCGGTGTCGTCGAGTCCGTCGACGCCGCCTTCGCCACGCTGCTGCACCACCGCAGCCCCTACTACGTGGCCAAGGCCGACACCGACGTCCGGCAGGGCATCGCGCTGGTCCGCGCGGCCGGCGGCGTGCCGGTGTTCGCGCACGGCCTGGCCACCAAGCGCGGCCGGGTGGTCGACGACGAGGCGATCGCCACCATGGTCGAGGCCGGCCTGCTCGGGCTCGAGGTGGACCACCCCGACCACAGCGATGCCGAGCGGGCGCACCTGCACGGGCTGGCCGGCGAGCTGGGCCTGCTGGTCACCGGCTCCAGCGACTACCACGGCGCCAACAAGACGACGCCGATCGGCGCCTGCACCACCGACCCCGACCAGTTCGAGGCGCTGCTCGCCGCCGGGACCGGATCCGCGCCCTACCGCGACTGACGGCGGATCAGGCGCTCAGCCGCTCCACGGCCACCCGCTCGAACCCGGCCCGCACGATCGGTGACCGGTACGCCCGCGGCGGCAGCGCCAGGAACCCGGCCCGGAAAGCCTTCAGGCCCGTGGTCGCCGCGGCGTCGGTGAGCGCCAACCCCGGCAGGGAGTACATCCGCCGGGCCCACGGGGGCAGCAGTGCGAAGCACAGCCCGGCGAGGGAGCCCCACACCGGCCGGGCCGGCGTCAGCACCTGCAGCCACCCGGGCATCGGTGGGAGGAAGAGGTCGCGCACACCCTTCACGGCGGCCGGGGTGGCCGCCAGCGACGGGCGGATGGCCTCGAAGTAGGCGTCCATCTCGGCCACCGACCTCGGCACCGTCTCCAGGGGCACGCCGACGAGGTGCGCGAAGGCCACCTGCTCCTCGACGTAGCGGTCGGCCTCCGCGTCCGACAGGGCCAGCCCGGCCCGGCGCGCCGTCGACAGGATCGAGTCGACCGCGCAGTTGTGCACCCAGAGCAGCAGGTCGGGGTCGTCGACGCGGTACGCCCGGCCGGTCGTCTCCTCGACCCCCGACAGCTTGCGGTGGTAGCCCCGCACGCGGGCGGCCATCCGGCGGGCCTCGGTCCGCGTGCCGTAGACGGCGGTCTCCATGTACTGGCCGGTCCTGGTGATCCGCATCCACCAGTCGTCCTTGAACCCGGCGGAGTTGCGCGCCACGCCGTCCATGGCGACCGGGTGCAGGGCCTGGATCATCAGCGACCGCATGGCACCGAGGTGGTACGCGGGATCTCCGTGGACCCGCCAGGTGACGCTGTCCGGACCGAAGAAGCCCAGCCGGTCCTCCTCGGCGCTCCAGTCCTCGGGGGAGGGGAGCGGCGCCAGGCGGCTCATGCCGTCACCGACCCCCAGAAGCTGCCGAGGACGGCCACCGTCCTCGGCGGGTTCTCGACCGCGGGCGAGTGGATCGAGAACTCGATGACCTCGTGGCGGGCGCCCAGCCGCCGTGCCATGTCCTCCTGCACGTGCGGCATCCACGCGTCGTCGGCCTCGCCGTGCGCGACCAGCACCGGCAGACCGACCGCCTTCAGCTCCTCGACGCGGTCGGGCTCGGCGAGCATCGCGTCGGCCATGCCGCGCAGCCCGGCGCCGGAGTTGGCCAGGAAGCGCCGGGCGTAGAAGGCACGTGTCTCCGCCGGCACCGCCTGCGCCTTCGGGTCGGTCATCGACAGCTGCTCCATGGTCTCGTGCACCAGCTCGACGCCGCCGGCCTCGAGCAGCGGGCCGAGGTGGTCGAGCAGCTCGGCGCGCCCGCCGGTGAGCTGGGCCGGCCCGGAGCCCAGCAGCGTGAAGGACCGGAACAGCGCCGGTTCGGCGAGGACGGCACCCCGCGTGACCAGGCCGCCGAAGCTGTGACCCAGCAGGTGGATCGGGCCACCGGCCTCCTCCGCCAGCACCCGGGCGACGGCGACGACGTCCTCCGCCAGCTCGGCCACGGTGTAGCGCGCCGGGTCGTCGGGGCCGGGGGACTCGTACTGGCCGCGCTGGTCGATGGCCACGACCCGGTACCCGGCGGCCGACAGCGGGGCCAGCAGCGGCGCGAAGTCCTCCTTGCTGCCGGTGTAGCCCGCGACCATGAGGACGGTCCCCGCGGCGCCCGGGCCGGTGTCCAGCGCGGCGAGCGGACCGGCGCCACCCTCGAAGGTGCGCGGGGCGGCGTCGTGCGCGGCCAGCTGGCGCAGGTCGTCGGGCGCGATGGCGAGCTGGAACGGGGCGTCGGAACCGCCGGGCAGGACCATGGACCCGAGTGTGCCGCGCTCCGGCGCCCCCCGTCACGCGGGGTCAGCGGTAGGCGCGCACCCCGTCGCCCAGCCGGAGGACGACGACGGGGCCGACGACCGCCGCCGTGCCGCCGCCGGGCACCCCGGGTGCGTCCGAGCGACCGAGCTCGGCGCCGGTCCGGGCGTCCCGGCGCACGAACCCCTGCGCCGTCGGGACGAGCACCTCGGTGACGTCGGCGGGCGCCGCCGCGGGCAGGCCGTCGGCCGGGGCGGTCCACCGCACGGCTCCCGGCACGGGATCGATGGCCGAGACCGTGCCTCCGACCCGCACCAGGACCAGCCCCGCGGCTGCCGTCTGCTGGACGGTGTCGTCCCCGGGGACGGCCAGGGTGGTCCGCAGCGCACCGCCGTCCGGCGCGTGGAGCCGCACCTCGCCGTCCACGCGCAGGCCGACGAGCGCGTCGGCGCCCAGCAGCGCGAGCTCGGCGTCCTCCGCCACCGGCACGTCGACGGTCCAGTGCTCGGAGCCGGTGAAGCCGTCGTAGAGCCGTAGCTGGACGACGTCCCCGCCCGCGCAGCGCTGCAGGACCGCGACCCCGGCGCTCCCCGCGGCCGCGGACAGCCAGGTGCACCCCCCGGGCGCCCCGGCCCGCCAGCGCACGTTGTTACCGAGGGGGTCGAGGGTGAGCACGCCGGTCGGGCTGCTCGCCAGCACGATCGAGGTCGTCGAGGTCAGCGCGGCGTCGCCCCGCAGGTCGAGGTTGCGCGTCCAGGCGCGCACGCCGGTGCCCGCGTCGAGCGCGACCGCCTCGTCGCAGCGCCCGGCCGTGCGGAACACCGCGACCGCGACGCCGTCGGTGACGGTCAGCCCGCACATCAGGGCGTTGCTCCGCGTGTAGTGCCAGGCCTCGTCGCCGGTCAGCGGGTCCAGCGTCCGCACCCCGTGGTCGGAGCCGACGAGCACCCGGCCCTCCTCGACGACGTCGGCCGGCAACGGGTCGCCGTCGGCCGACCAGGCCTCGGAGAGGGCACCGGCCGGCGCCCCCGGGAGGGCGTCGGCCGGTGCTGCGGTCGTGCTCTCGGTGGCCGCCGCGTCGGAGCCGCGCCACAGGAGGGCGGCCACGACGACGAGGGCCAGGGTGGCCGCGGTCCAGACCCACACCCGCAGGGGCGGGCGGACCGGCGACCCCCGCATCAGGCGCCGGCGGCCGGCTCCGCGCCGCCGCGCCCGGCGCCGCCACGACGGCGGCGACGGCGACGCGGTGCGCCGCCGGACCCCTCACCGGCCGCGGTCTGCGGCGCGGCGTCCCCGGCGGGAGCGGTCGACGCCGCGCCCTCGGCACCGCCACCGCCACCGCCGCGGGTGCGGCGACGCGGGCGGCTCTTGCCGCCGCCGGAGGGCCCCTCGCCACCGGCGGGGCGCTCGGCGTCGGAACGCCCGCGGGACCCGCGGTCGCCACCGGCGGCCGGCCGGTTGCGCTTGCCGGTCTCGCCGAGGTCCTCGAGGGTCTCGGCCTCCAGGCCCTCGCGGGTGCGCTGCGAGCGCGGCAGCCGGCCCTTGGCGCCCTCGGGCACGTCGAGGTCGGTGTAGACCCACGGCGAGGTGGAGTAGGTCTCCGGCGGGTCGTCGAAGCCGAGGTCCAGCGCCTTGTTGATCAGCTGCCAGCGGGGGATGTCGTCCCAGTCGACCAGCGTGACGGCGACACCGGTGCTGCCCGCCCGGCCGGTGCGGCCGATCCGGTGCACGTAGGTCTTCTCGTCCTCGGGGCACTGGTAGTTGACGACGTGGCTGACGCCGGTGACGTCGATGCCGCGGGCGGCGACGTCGGTGGCGACCAGCACGTCGACCTTCCCGCTGCGGAAGGCGCGCAGCGCCTGCTCGCGGGCGCCCTGCCCGAGGTCGCCGTGGACGGCGGCCGCGGCGAACCCTCGGTCGACGAGCTCGTCGGCCACCTTCTGCGCGGTGCGCTTGGTGCGGCAGAACACCATGACCAGGCCGCGCTCGCGGGCCTGCAGGACGCGGGCGAGCAGCTCGGGCTTGTCCAGGTTGTGCGCCCGGTAGATGAACTGGGTGGTCTGCGGGACCGTCGAGCCCTCGTCGTTGCCGTGGGCGCGGATGTGCGTCGGCTGGGTCATGAACGTCCGCGACAGCGTGACGATCGGGCCCGGCATCGTGGCCGAGAACAGCATCGTCTGACGCTTCTCCGGGACCATCGCCAGGATCCGCTCGATGTCGGGCAGGAAGCCCAGGTCCAGCATCTCGTCGGCCTCGTCGAGCACGAGCGCCTTGACCTTGCCCAGGATCAGGTCGCCCCGCTGGGCCAGGTCGAGCAGCCGCCCGGGCGTGCCGACGACGACCTCGACGCCGGCGCGCAGCGACTCGATCTGCGGCTCGAACGCGCGCCCGCCGTAGATGGCCTGCACGCGGATGCCGCGCTTGGCGCCGGCGGCGCCGAGGTCGCGGGCCACCTGCACGCACAGCTCGCGCGTCGGGACGACGACCAGCGCCTGCGGGACGCCGTCGCCGCCCTCGGCCGGCGGGGTGACCCGCTGCAGCATCGGGACGCCGAAGCCGAGGGTCTTGCCGGTGCCGGTTCGGGCCTGGCCGATGAGGTCGTTGCCCGACAGCGCCAAGGGGAGCGTGAGCTCCTGGATGGCGAAGGTGCGGGTGATCCCGGCCTCGGCGAGCGCGGCGACGATGTCGGGGTGCACGTCGAAGTCGCTGAACAGCGGGCTGTCGGTGGCGACGGGTGCGCCGCCCAGCTCCTCGACCTGCTGCTCGAGCTCCTCGGGAGCGGGAGCGCCGGTCTCGGCGTGCTCGAGGGCGGTCGCCTCGGTGGCGGGGGGAGTGTTCTCGGTGGAGGTCAGCGGTCTCGCCTCTGGTCTGCGGGGGGAGAGGTCCCGGCGCGCTTCGCGCCGTCGGACCTGTCCCGGGTCGGTTGTCGCGGGATCGGTTCCAGCGCCGACGCGGCCAGCACGACCGGGCGTTCCTGCGGGACCTGCCCGGGAGACGGCCCCCGGGAGGGGCGTCGTCCGACGGTCGTCAGCGCACAGATTCGGAGCGGGCCGTGCGGCCCACCGGGGCCCATGGTAGCGCGGCGACCGGTTAGCCTCTGCGCGCCAGCCCCGAGCCCCAGGAGACGCGTGTGAGCCAGCCCGAGTCCGGCGCCGTCGTCGATCTGCTGGGCGTGCTCGCCTACGCGGAGCTGACCGCCTTCGACCGGCTCGCCGAGGACGCCCGGCTCGCGCCCACGCTCACCGGCCGGGCGGCGCTGGCCCGCATGGCGGCCGCGGAGATCGGCCACCACGTCTGCCTCACCGAGCGGCTCGTGGAGCTCGGCGCCGACCCGGCCGCGGCCATGGCGCCGTTCGCCTCCGCGCTGGACACCTTCCACGAGAGCACCCGGCCGAGCACCTGGCTGGAGGGTCTGGTCAAGGCCTACGTGGGCGACGGGCTGGCCGCGGACTTCTACCGCGAGATCGCCGCCTTCCTGCCCGAGCAGGACCGGGCGCTGGTGCTCGAGGTGCTCGACGACACCGGCCACGCCGACTTCGCCGTCCGCGAGGTGCGCGCGGCCATCGCCGCGGACCGCCGGCTCGCGGGCCGGCTGGCGCTGTGGGGACGGCGGCTCGTGGGCGAGGCCATCACCCGGTCGCAGGCGGTCATCGCCGAGCACGACGGGCTGGCCGACCTGATCATCACGGGCACCGGCGACCTGGCCGGCGTCGGCCGGCTGATCGAGCGGATCACCAGCGCGCACACCGAGCGGATGACCGCACTCGGCCTGAACCCGTGACAGCGGAGAGGGGCGCTCCGCGCATCGCGGAACGCCCCTCTCGTGAGCCCGGGCTCAGACCGTGCCGGCGATGAAGCCCACCCGACGCTGGTCGGGCTGCGCGATCTCGACGTAGGCGATCCGGTCGACGGGGACGACGACGCGGCGACCCCGCTCGTCGACCAGGGTCAGCAGGCCGTCCTTGGTCGAGCCGGACATGGCCGCTGCCACGTCCGCCTGGATCTCGTCAGGGGTCTTGGGGCTGTCGATGACCAGCTCCTTGGGCGAGTGCTGGACGCCGATCTTGACTTCCACGTGGGCGATGCCTCCTCGGTTCGCGCTACCGGGGTCAACGCTAGTCCAGCCGCGCGGCGGGGGGCCGCCGGAGCGGGTGCGCCGACAGCGAACGTCGGCTAGGCCAGCGGGTGGCCGGCGTCGACCCGCGGGAAGCCGGAGATGCCGCGCCAGGCCAGCGCCGACATCATGGCCACCGCCTCGTCGCGGGAGACGGTGCCCTTGCGCGGCAGCCACCAGCGGGCGCTGGACTCGGCCAGGCCGGTCAGCCCGGCGGCCAGCAGCAGCGCGCGCTCGGCGTCGGCGCCGGTGTCGGCGGCGATCACCTCGGCGATCGCCTCGACGCAGACGCCGGTCCCGCGGTCGACGATCGCCCGGACGTCCGCGTCGTTGCGCAGGTCGGACTCGAAGACCAGCCGGAAGGCCTCGCCCTCGGCGTCGATGAAGTCGAAGTACGCGCCGACGGCGGCGTCCACGCGGGCCCGGTTGTCGTCGGTGCGGCCCATCGCCTCCGCCACGCGGTCGGCCAGCTCCGAGACGTGCTCCTCCAGCAGCGCCAGGTACAGCTCCCGCTTGCCCGGGAAGTGCTGGTAGAGCACCGGCTTGCTCACCCCGGCGCGGTCGGCGATGTCGTCCATGGCGGCGGCGTGGAACCCCTGCGCGACGAACACGTCCTGCGCCGCGCGCAGCAGCTGGACGCGCCGGGCGCCCCGCGGCAGGCGGGAGGTGCGCCGGTTGGCTGCGGGGGCTGGGCGTGGCGGCTGCATGGTGCGGGGATGTTACCGACGGGTTCTCCACGGCGGTCACGGCTGCCGGCGCTGGATTACCGTCGTCCCGATGCCCGAGAAGCCCAGGTCCGCCGCCGGTGCGCCGTCACCGGTCCTGGAGGCACCCGACTCGACCACGGCGCTGCCGGAGCTCGGCCGGCTGCTGCCGCCGTGGCCGGGGTCGCCCCTGCCGGTCGGGGGCGGCGAGGTGTTCGTCCGGTGCACGCCGTGGACCGGGCCGGTCGACGGCGACCGCGACGGCGCCCCGCGCGAGCGCGCCCTCTACGTGCACGGCCTGGGCGGCGCCTCGACGAACTGGACCGACCTGGCCGCGCTGCTCGCCGTCCGCGTCGACGGCTGGGCGGTCGACCTGCCGGGGTTCGGCTCGTCGCACCCGCCGGCCGGCGACCGGTACTCCATCCGCGGTCACGTGCGCGCCGTCGTCGACGTCCTCGAGCACGTGCGGCGGCAGCCCGGCGAGGCGCAGGACCGCCCGGTGCACCTGCTCGGCAACTCCCTCGGCGGGCTGGTCAGCCTGCTGGTCGCCGCCCGGCGGCCGGACCTCGTCGGCACACTGACGCTGATCTCCCCGGCGATGCCCGTCTACCGGGTGCCGCCGGCCTTCAGCCGGGCGCTGCTGCTCCTGCTGCTGCCGGGCGCCACCTCGCTGGCCGAGCGCCGCCTGGCCGGGGTGACCCCGGAGCAGAACGTGCGCTCGATGATCCGCATGTGCTTCGGCCGCCCGGAGCTCGTGCCGGAGGAGCGGGTGGAGCAGGCCGTCGCGGAGATGCGGACCCGCGCGGAGCAGCCGTGGGCCGACCGGGCCCTGGCCGGCAGCATGCGCGGGCTGATCACCTCCTACCTGCGGGTCGGCCGGGCCAACGCCTGGCGCATGGCCGGCGCGCTGCAGCAGCCGACGCTCGTGGTGTGGGGCGACCGCGACAAGCTGGTCGACCCGGCGCTCGCCCCGCGGCTCGCGGCGGTCGTGCGCGACGCCCGCCTGCGGGTCCTCGAGGGCGTCGGCCACGTGGCGATGCTGGAGGCGCCGGAGCCGACGGCGCGCGCGGTGCTCGGCCTGCTGGAGCAGCTGCCCGCGGGCTGACGCGGAGCGGGGTCCCGGGCTGCGGCCGACACGCCACGGAGCGTGAGACGCTGGCGGGGACGTCGGACGGGTGCCAGGGAGGTCGGAGTGCAGGGACGCCGCACCGACGGCCGCGGCGACCTCCGCGACCGCCGGCCCGCCCGCGCACGACCCGGCCCGCTGGCCGCCGCCCCCGACCCCGTGCGGGTGCGGGCACGCACGCCCGACGGCCCGGTGCGCGGCTTCGTCCGCCGGTACGGGTGGCGCGCCTACGCCATCCCGCTCCTCACCGTGGCCACGCTGTTCGCCCTGGTCGACGTCGCGCGGGACGCGACCCCCGACGCCGTCCCCGCCGTCAGCAACGCGGCCGGGACCACGGCCCCGACCCCGGCGGTCCTGCCGCTGCCCGACGCCGGCCGTGCGCCGGACGCCCCCGCGGAGGGCGACGCCGAGCCGACCGAGGTGGTCCCGCCCGCCCCGGAGGTGGCGACCTACGTGCAGCAGGGCGCGGGCACCGTCTCCGTCGTCGACGGCTCCTCGGAGGTGTACGGCACCGGGCCGCTGCGCCGCTTCGTCGTCGAGGTCGAGGACGGCATCGACGTGGACGGCGCCGGGTTCGCCGCGGCCGTCGAGGCGACGCTGGGCGACCCGCGGTCCTGGGGCGGCGGCGGGCGGATGTCCTTCCAGCGGGTCGGTGCCGCCGAGGCCGCGGCGTCGCAGTACGAGTTCAAGGTGACGCTGGTCAGCCCCGGCAACATGGAGACGTACTGCCCCGGGGTCGGCACCGGCGGCTACACCTCCTGCCGCTACGGCGAGCGCGCCGTCATCAACCTGGCGCGCTGGGCCACCGCCGTCCCGGACTACGAGGGCGACGTCGCGACCTACCGGCAGTACGTGGTCAACCACGAGGTCGGCCACGCCCTCGGCCAGGGCCACGAGCCCTGCCCCGGCGCCGGCCGCCTCGCGCCGGTGATGCAGCAGCAGACCCTGGGCCTCAACGGCTGCGCCAAGAACGCCTGGCCCTACCCGTAGCGGCGAGCGACGGGGCTGCATCCGGCGGGAAGGTTCCCGGCTGGCACGCTGTTGTGCCGATGAACGCGCCGGCCCGGCCGGCGAGACCGCCACACGGAGGAGCCCGCGTGTCCCTGCCACCCCTGGTGGAGCCCGCCGCCGACCTGTCGATCGACGAGGTCCGCCGCTACAGCCGCCACTTGATCATCCCCGACGTGGGCATGGACGGGCAGAAGCGCCTGAAGAACGCCAAGGTGCTCGCCGTGGGCGCCGGCGGTCTCGGCTCGCCGGTCCTCATGTACCTCGCCGCCGCGGGCGTGGGCACCCTCGGCATCGTCGAGTTCGACACGGTCGACGAGTCCAACCTGCAGCGGCAGATCATCCACGGGCAGTCCGACGTCGGCCGGTCCAAGGCGCAGAGCGCACGCGACTCCATCAAGGAGATCAACCCGCTGATCGACGTCCGGCTGCACGAGACGCGGCTGGACAACGACAACGTGATGGAGATCTTCAGCCAGTACGACCTCATCGTCGACGGCACGGACAACTTCGCCACGCGCTACCTGGTCAACGACGCCTGCGTGCTGCTGGGCAAGCCGTACGTGTGGGGCTCGATCTACCGCTTCGACGGCCAGGTGTCGGTCTTCTGGAACGACCACGGCCCGAACTACCGCGACCTCTACCCGGTCCCGCCGCCGCCCGGCATGGTCCCGAGCTGCGCCGAGGGCGGCGTGCTCGGCGTCCTCTGCGCCACGGTCGGCGCCATCCAGGCCACCGAGGCGGTCAAGCTCATCACCGGCATCGGCGAGACGCTGCTCGGCCGGCTCATGGTCTACGACGCCCTGGAGATGACCTTCCGCACCATCAAGGTGCGCAAGGACCCCGAGGGCGAGCCGATCACCGGGCTGATCGACTACGACAACTTCTGCGGCGTCGTCTCCGAGGAGGCGCAGGAGGCCGCGGCCGGCTCGACGATCACCGTCGACGAGCTCAAGGACATGATGGACGCCGGCAAGGACTTCGAGCTCATCGACGTCCGGGAGCCCAACGAGTACGAGATCGTGTCCATCCCGGGCGCGAAGCTGATCCCCAAGGACGAGATCCTGTCCGGCCGGGCGCTGGCCCAGCTGCCGAACGACAAGCCGATCGTGCTGCACTGCAAGACCGGTGTGCGCTCGGCCGAGGTGCTCGCCGCGGTCAAGGCCGCCGGGTTCCGGGACGCCGTCCACGTGCAGGGCGGCGTGACCTCGTGGGCCACCCGCATCGACAAGACGCTCCCGACCTACTGAGCGCAGCCGAGGGCCCGGTCCGGCCTCCCTCCGGGGAGGCGGGCCGGGCCCTCGCCATGTTCACTGGCTGCATGGCCGACTTCTCGCCCGTCGAGCTGCTCGAACTCTTCCAGCGCGCGCAGGCCGCCTTCACCGACCGCGTCGACGCGGTCGAACCCGGCCAGTGGGAGGACCAGGCGCTGCCCGGCTGGACGGTGGCCGACCTGGTCGCGCACCTGATCAGCGAGCAGCTGTGGGCGCCGCCGCTGCTGGCCGGCGAGCCCTTCGCGGAGGGGCGCTTCCCGGACGACACCGGCGACCTGCTGGGTGACGACCCGCTGACCGGCTGGGAGACCGCCGCGGACGGCGCGCTGTCCGCGTTCGCCGAGGACGACGCCCTGCGGCACACCGTGCACCTGCAGCGCGGACCGACGCCGGCGGCGCAGTACATCCTGGAGATGACCGCCGACCTCACCGTCCACGCGTGGGACCTCGCCCGGGCGACCGGCGGCGACACCGTGCTCGACGGCGAGCTGGTCACCGCCGCACTGGTCCTCGGCGAGCAGCTGCCCGAGGACGGCGTGCCGGGTGCCTTCGACCCGCCGCTGGACGTGTCGGCCGCGGCGAGCCCGCAGACCCGTCTCCTGGCCCGCTTCGGCCGCAAGGACGTCTAGGGCAGGGGCTGCCGGGCCGCCGTCCCGACCGGCACGATGCCCGGGTGGACGACGCCGTGCTCGACGTGGACGAGGCCGTCTTCGACGTCGTGGAGCAGATCCCGCCCGGGCGGGTGAGCACCTACGGCGCGATCGGGCGGCTGGTCGGTGTCGGCCCGCGCCGGGTCGCGCGGGCGCTGAGCTCCGGGGGCGGGGCGGTGCCGTGGTTCCGGGTGGTGCGGGCCGACGGGAGCGCCGCGGAGCCGGTGCGGGTGCGGCAGCTGGAGCTGCTGGCCGCCGAGGGGGTGCCGCTCCGCAGCGGGAGGGTCGACCTGGCCGCCTGCGCCTGGCCCGACGACGACACGCCCGTCGTCCCCAGGTCTGACGCCGGATCGCGCAAGATCGCCTCCCGGGACGACGCGGGAGGACGGTCCCGCACGGTCGGATGAGGGGGTGACGGACCTGAGCCAGCAGCGCACCGCGACCCCCGCCCCACCCGTCCGCGCGCCCCGGCTGCGCCGGTTCGCGCGCCGGGTGCTCCTGGGGACCGTGGTCCTGGCGGTGCTGCTCCTCGGCGCCGGCTGGACGACGACGCCCGGCGTCGCCGACGCCCGGGCGCGGGTCGACGCGCGGCTGGCGGCGTTCGACGGGACGGCGCTCCAGGGCGAGGTGCCCGTGCGGATCGCCGCGGCCCTGCTGGCCACCGAGGACAGCCGGTTCGCCGACCACATCGGCATCGACTGGCGGGGGGCGCTGCGGGCGCCGCTCGGCGTGGTCAGCGGCCACGACCGCGGCGGCTCCACGCTGCACCAGCAGCTGGCCCGGGTCGTCTACGAGGACGGCGCCACCGATCCGCTGGCCAAGGCGCGCGCGGTGGTCCTCGCGGTCAAGATCGACCGTGCGTGGAGCAACGTGGACATCCTGCGGATGTACCTCGACGCCGCCTACTTCGGGCACGGCTTCTACGGGTTGGGCGCCGCGGCGCAGGGCTACTTCGGCCTGACCCCCGCGGAGCTGGACTGGGCGCAGGCCTCGATGCTGGTCGGCCTGGTGCAGGCGCCGAGCGCCTTCGACCCGCTGGTGCACCCGGAGCGGGCGCAGGCCCGGCAGGCGCACGTCCTGGACCGGCTGGTGGAGGTCGGCACGCTCGACCGCGCCGAGGCCGACCAGGTCGCCGTCACGCCCTGGCGGCTGGTCGAGGGCTGATCGGGGCCGGCCGTGGGAGGGTCGGGCCGTGCGGATCCGGGCCCTGGACGACGACGGCCTGCTGCTGCGCCTGGCGACCTGGTGGAACGTCAACTGGGCCGCGGAGCGGTTCACCGTCGCGGACGTGGACGCCGATCCGCACCTGGCCGCCTATCACCGCACGGCGCCCGAGTTCGGCTTCGTGTCCACCGCCGGGGACGACGCGACCGGCGTGGTGTGGGCGACCCTCTTCCCGGCGAGCGCTCCGGGCTACGGCTTCGTGCGGGCCGGCGTCCCCGAGCTCAGCGTGTGCGTGCTGCCGGGGTACCGCGGCGCCGGGCTGGGCGGTGAGCTGGTCCGCGCCGCGGTCGCCGAGGCGCGGCGCCGGTCGCTCCCCGCGCTGGCGCTCAGCGTCGAGCAGGGGAACCCGGCGCGCCGGCTGTACGAGCGGCTCGGGTTCGTCCCCGCGCCGGGCGCCGAGCCGGGCACGCTGGTCCACGAGCTCGTCCCGCCGGCCTGAACCCGGCGCGCTACAGCACCGGGCGGGTCGTGCCGATCTCCTGGGCATGAACACGATGGCATGCCGGGCGGTCGCCCAGGCCGCGCTGGTCGCGACGACGGCGTCCCTGGACGACGAGGGTCCGTGGCCGCTGCTGCAGGTCGCCGGCTGGCTGACGACCGCGGCCGACCTCGTGGTCGAGGCCGGTCTGCGCGAGGTCGCCCTGGCCTGACCGGGGACGACGCCCTCCCCGCCGCGGGGGTCCCGGAACTGTCGGTGCGGCGTGCTCCAATCGAGAGGTGGCACACGGGGGAGCAGCGCCGGTCTACCGGCTGGTGCAGGGGGAGCAGCCGCGCGCCGCGCGGCCGCGGCTCGACCCGACGCAGCAGGCGGTCGTCGACCACCCGTCCGGGCCCCTGCTGGTGCTCGCCGGTCCCGGCACCGGGAAGACCACGACCGTGGTCGAGGCGGTGGCCACCCGCATCGAGGCGGGTGCGGACCCGGAGCAGATCCTCGTCCTCACCTTCAGCCGCAAGGCCGCCGCGGAGCTGCGCACCCGGGTCACCGCCCGCGTCGGGCGGACTATCCGCGAGCCGCTGGCGCGCACCTTCCACTCCTACGCCTACGGCGTCCTGCGCCGGGCCGCCGTGCTGCGCGGCGAGGCGCCCCCGCGGCTGCTGACCTCGGCCGAGCAGGACGCCGTGATCGCCGAGCTGCTGCGCGGCGACGCCGAGGAGGAGGGCGCGGTCCGCTGGCCGGCCGACCTGGCCCCCGCCCTGGGCACCGAGGGCTTCCGCACCGAGCTGCGCGAGCTGCTCCTGCGGGCCACCGAGCGCGGCGTGGGCCCGGAGCAGCTGGCTGCGTGGGGGCGGGAGACCGGTCGCGAGCACTGGGTGCCCGCCGCCGCCTTCCAGGAGCAGTACGAGGGCGTCACCGCCTTCTCCACGTTCGGCCGCGGCGACGCGTCCGGCTTCGACCCGGCCGAGCTGGTGCGGCAGGCCATCGCCGAGCTCGACGGCGACCCCGAGCTGCTCCGGCAGGAGCGCGAGCGCGCCCGCTGGCTGTTCGTGGACGAGTACCAGGACACCGACCCGGCCCAGGTCGAGCTCCTCGAGCTGCTGGCCGGCCGGGGCGGCAACCTGGTGGCGGTCGGCGACCCCGACCAGTCGATCTACGCCTTCCGCGGCGCCGAGCCGCGCGGCATCACCGAGTTCCCCGACCGGTTCCGGCACACCGACGGGCGCGCGGCCGGCCGTGTGTCGCTGGGCGTCTCCCGGCGGTCGGGCGCCGAGCTGCTGCGGATCAGCCGGCAGGCCGTCGAGGGCCTGCCCGGCCCCTGGGAGCACCGCCGCCTGACGGCGGGCGGGACGGGTGACCCGGGCGCGGCCGAGGTGCACGTGTTCGGCTCGGCTTCTCTCGAGGCCGCCTACCTCGCCGACCGGCTGCGCCGCGCGCACCTGCTCGACGGCGTGCCGTGGTCGCAGATGGCCGTCATCGTCCGCACCGCGGCGGCGCTCGGCCCGCTGCGCCGGGCGCTGGCGTCCGCGGGGGTGCCGGTCGGCGTCTCCTCCGACGACCTGCCGCTGGCCGGGCAGCCGGCGGTCGCCCCGTTCCTCGGCGCCCTGGCGGCGCTGCTTCCCCGTGCCGGCACCGGTCCGGACGACGGCGGCCCGCCCGGCCTCGACGAGCCGGCCGCCGAGGCGCTGCTGGCCTCGCCCCTGGGTGACGCCACCGTGCTGGACCTGCGCCGGATGCGCCGCGCCGTGCGGGTCGCGCTGGCACGCCAGGGCGTCGACGCCGCGGAGCGGGGGGCTCCGCTCGCGATGGCGCTGGAGGACGACGCGCTGCTGGAGCAACTGCCCGAGCACGTCGCCCGGCCGGCGCTGCGGGTCGCCGCGGTGCTCGGGGCGGGTCGGTTGGCGCTGGCCCAGGACGGCACCGCCGAGGACGTGCTGTGGGCGATGTGGCAGAGCAGCGGCCTGGCCGCGAAGTGGGCGCGGGCCAGCGCGGCGGGTGGCCCGCCCGGCGCTGTCGCCGACCGCGACCTGGACGCCGTCGTCGCGCTGTTCGACGCCGCCGCCGGCTTCGTCGACCGGCTCCCCAGCGCCGACGTCCGCGCCTTCCTCGCGCACCTGTCGGCGCAGGAGCTGCCCGGCGACACCGGCGCGGCGCGCACGTCGGCCGGGGAGACGGTCCGGCTGCTCACGGCGCACGCGTCCAAGGGGCTGGAGTGGGACCTCGTCTGCATCGCCGGGGTCCAGGAGGGCGTGTGGCCCAACCTCAGCGAACGCTCCTCGCTGCTGGGCGCCGAGGTGCTCGTCGAGCGGGCGGCCGGGATCGACGGCGCCGCGGTCGACCGGCGGGCGCTGGCGCTGGCCGAGGAGCGGCGGCTGTTCTACGTCGCCGTCACCCGGGCCCGCCGCCGGCTGCTGGTCTCCGCCGTCCAGGGCGCCCTCGACGGGGCCGACGCCGGTGCGACGGCGTCGCGCTTCCTGGAGCTCGTGGAGCCGGCACCGGAGGAGGGGCGCCCGCTCACCGAGCTGCCGCGCTCGCTCACGCTGCCCGCGCTGGTCGCCGAGCTGCGCCGCGCCGTCACCGACCCCGCCACCCCGGCAGAGCGCCGGTCGGCCGCCGCCTCGGTGCTGCGCCGGCTCGCCGACGAGGGCGTGCCCGGTGCCTCGCCGCGGCACTGGTGGGGGCTGGCCGCGCTGTCCGACGACGCGCCCCTGGTGCCGGAGGACGCCGACGTCCGCGTCCGGCCCTCGCACATCGAGACCTTCCAGCGCTGCCCGCTGCGGTGGGTGCTCGGCGCCGTCGGTGCCGAGGCGTCCCCGGACTCCACCCGCACCGTCGGCACGGCGGTGCACGCCGTCGCCCAGCAGGTCGCCGAGGGGCTGCCCCCCGCGGAGGCCCCCGCCGTGCTGGACGGCGAGCTCGACCAGCTCGACCTGGGCCCCGGCTGGGCCGACCAGCGGCAGCGGCAGGCGGCCCAGGACATGCTGGCCCGCTTCGTGCGCTGGCACGCCGCCAACGACCGCGAGCTGGTCGGCGTCGAGGAGGACTTCGACGTCGTCGTCGGCCGGGCCCGGCTGCGCGGCCAGGTCGACCGGCTGGAGCGGGACGCCGAGGGCCGGCTGGTCGTCGTCGACCTGAAGACCGGGAAGACGCCCGCCAAGAACACCGAGGAGCACGGCCAGCTGGCCGCCTACCAGGTGGCGGTGGCCGCCGGCGGGTTCGGCCGCCACGGCGAGGTGCCCGGAGGGGCGGCGCTGCTGCAGGTGGGCGCCGGCGCCAAGGCCAAGGAGCAGCACCAGCAGCCGCTGCCCGCCGACGTGCCGGTGGCGAGCACCTGGGCCGGCGAGCTGATCACCGACGTGGGGGAGGGCATGGGCGCGGCCAGCTTCGAGGTCCGCACCGGCAGCCACTGCTCGCGCTGCCCGGCCCGCCGCAGCTGCCCCATGCACGAGCGCGGCCGGCAGGTGACCGGATGACGGAGCAGTTGTCGTTCGACGACCTGCTCGCCGGCGCGGCCGAGGAGCCGGCGGCCCCGCGCCGGGTGCTGACGCCCGCCGAGGTCGCGGCGCGCTGCGGGCTCTCCTACGCGCCGTCCCCGGAGCAGGCCCGCGTCGTCGAGGCACCCGCCGACCGCCCGCTGGTGGTCGTGGCCGGCGCCGGCTCGGGCAAGACCGAGACGATGGCCGCCCGCGTCTCCTGGCTGGTCGCCAACCAGGTGGTCGCCCCCGAGGAGATCCTCGGGCTCACCTTCACCCGCAAGGCCGCCAGCGAGCTCAACGAGCGGGTGCACCTGCGCCTGGGCGCGCTGGCCCGCCACCCCGACACCGCGCCGGAGCTGCGCGACCGCCTCGCCGTCGCGCAGCCGACGGTCGCCACCTACCACGGCTACGCGGCCGCCCTGGTCGCCGAGCACGGGCTGCGGATCGGCGTCGAGCCCGGCGCCGGCGTGCTGGGCCCGGCGATGTGCTGGGGTCAGGCGGCCACCGTGGTCACCGCGTGGACCGGCGACATGAGCGACGTCCCGCTCACCCCGCTCACCACCGTCGAGGACGTGCTGGCCCTGGCCGCCGAGCTGGGGGAGCACGACGTCAGCCCCGCGGCGCTGCGCGACTGGACCGCGCGGCTCCAGGCGCAGATCGCCGGGTACGCCGACGCCCCGAAGAAGCGCGGGCCGTACAAGGACGTCACCGACGTGCTCGCGCGCCAGAAGGCGCGGGTGGCGCTGCTGCCGCTGGTCGAGGCGTTCGAGGCGCGCAAGCGCGCGATGGGGTCCATCGACTACGCCGACCAGGTCGCCTACGCGGCCCGCATCGCCGTCGCAGCGCCCGAGGTGGGCCGCCGCGAGCGGGCGCGCTGGAAGGTCGTGCTGCTGGACGAGTACCAGGACACCAGCGTCGGCCAGCTCCGCATGCTGGAGGCGCTCTTCGGCGGCAGCACCGGACACCCGGTGCTGGCCGTCGGCGATCCGCGGCAGTCGATCTACGGGTGGCGGGGAGCCTCGGCCGGCACGATCGAGCGCTTCGACCGCACTTTCCCCGGGACCGGCGGCCGCCGGGCGGAGCGGCTGACCCTGGCCACCAGCTGGCGCAACGACGAGAGCGTCCTCGGCGTCGCCAACGCGGTCTCGGCGATGCTCCCGCCGCCCGCGCACCCGCTGCCCGACCTGGCGCCGGCGCCGACCGCCGGCCGCGGCGCGGTCACCGTCGGGCTGTACGGGACCATCGCCGAGGAGACGGCGGCGCTGGCCGACCGGCTGGCGGCCTGCTGGCGCAACGAGGACCCGCTGGTCGCCCGGTCCGACGGGAAGCACCCGACCGTGGCGGTGCTGGCCCGCACCCGCAAGCAGCTGCCGGGCATCGCCGCCGCCCTGCGCGAGCGCGGCCTGCCGGTCGAGGTCGTCGGCCTCGGCGGGCTGCTCGAGGTGCCCGAGGTGTCCGACGTGGTGGCCACCCTGACCGTGCTGGTCGACCCCACCGCGGGCGACGCCCTCGGCCGCCTGCTCACCGGCGCCCGCTGGCGCATCGGGCCGCGCGACCTGGCCGCCCTCGAGGCGCGGGCCCGGGCGCTCGTGCACGCCCGCCGCCCGGCACGGCCCGACGACGAGGGCGCCGGCCCGGCCCTGGAGGCACCCGTCGAGCGCGGCTCGATCATCGAGGCGCTCGACGACCTCGGCGAGGCGTCCGGCTACTCGCCCGAGGGCCACCGCCGGCTGCGCCGGCTCGGTGCGGAGCTGGCCGCGCTGCGCGGCCGGCTGGGGGAGTCGCTGCCCGACCTCGTCGACGAGGTCGCCCGCACCCTCGGCCTGGAGACCGAGCTGGCCAGCGCGCCCGAGGCCAGCCCGGCCGGCGCCCGGGCGCACCTCGACGCCCTGCACGGCGTCGCCGCCGAGTTCACCGAGCTGGCCGAGCTGCCCTCGCTGCCGGCGTTCCTGGGGTACCTGCGCGACGCCGAGGAGCGCGAGCGCGGCCTGGAACCGGGCGAGGTCGCGGTGAACCCCGAGGCGGTGCAGCTGCTCACCGGGCACTCCGCCAAGGGCCTGGAGTGGGACGTCGTCGCGGTGCCGGGCATGACCGTCGACCAGTTCCCCTCGCGCAGCAACGCCAGCGACTCCTGGATCAAGGACCCGGGCGCCGTCCCGGTCGACCTGCGGCTCACCGACCGCGCGGAGCTGCCCCGCTTGCAGCTCCCGGTCCCGGGTTCCGGGGACCAGGCCGCGGTGCGGGACGCACTCGAGCAGTACGTGCAGGACTGGAAGGACTTCGGCCGCGACGAGGAGATCCGCCTCGGCTACGTCGCGGTCACCCGGGCGCGGCACCTGCTGCTGTGCTCGGGCAGCTGGTGGCGCGACGGCGTCAACCCGTGCGGCCCCTCGGTGCTGCTGCACACCGCGCGCGAGGCGTGCGAGGCCGGCGCCGGGGAGGTCGTGCACTGGGCGGAGGCGCCGGCCGACGGCGCCACCAACCCGGCGCTGGAGGAGTGGCCGATCGGCGTGTGGCCGACCGATCCGCTCTCCGTCCGGCGGCGCCGCGCGCTCACCGCGGCCGCGGAGCTCGTGGAGGCCGCCGCACCGCACCCGCTGGACCCGGCACTGCAGCTCGTCGACGACGACCCGCTCGTCGCGTCGTGGGTGCGGGACGCCGACCTGCTGCTGCGCGAGCGCGCCCGGCACGCCGGCCCGACCGTGGACGTGCCGCTGCCCTCCCACCTGTCGGTGTCGGCGCTGGTCACGTTGCGGCGCGACCCCGGGGAGCTGGCCCGCCGCCTGCGCCGCCCGATGCCCGCCGCACCCGCACCGCAGGCCCGGCGCGGCACCGCCTTCCACACCTGGCTCGAGGAGCGCTTCGGCGCCGCGCGGCTGGTCGACCTCGACGAGCTGCCCGGGTCCGGTGACGAGTTCGCCGCCCCCGACGCCGAGCTGGCGCACCTGCAGGAGGCGTTCCTCGGCAGCGAGTGGGCCGACCGCCAGCCGGTCGAGGTGGAGGTGCCGTTCGAGACCCCGCTGGGTCCGCTCAGCCTGCGCGGCCGCATCGACGCGGTCTTCCTCCGCGAGGACGGCGGCTACGAGGTCATCGACTGGAAGACCGGCCCGCCGCCGAGGGGGGCGGAGCTCGCCGCGGCCGCCGTCCAGCTGGCCGCCTACCGGCTCGGCTGGTCGCGGCTCACCGGCGTCCCGGTCGAGCAGGTCAGCGCCGGCTTCCACCACGTGGCCGCCGGGGACACCGTCCGCCCCGTCGACCTGCTGGACGAGGCGGCGCTGCTGGACCTCGTCACCGGCGCCGGCAGCTGAGCGGAGGAAAGCCGGTTGACCGGCCCGGGACAGTGAGGCCGTGCCCGTGACGATCCGCCCGCTCGCCGACACCGACGTCGAGGCCGTCGTCGCCCTGTCGCTGCGGGCGTGGGCGCCGGTGTTCGCGTCCTTCCGCGAGGTCCTGGGCGAGGGCGTCTACCGGCACCTCTTCCCCGACTGGAGCGCCTCGCAGGCCGAGGCGGTCGAGAAGACCCTCCGCGACGAGGCGATGCACACCTGGGTGGCCGACGACGGGGGCCGCCCGGTCGGTTTCGTCTCCGTCGTCCACCACGGGCCCGACCACGGCGAGCCTGACAGCAGCGAGATCGAGATGATCGCGGTCGACCCCGACGCCCAGCGCCGGGGCACGGCCGCCGCACTGATCGAGCACGCCGTCGACCGCATGCGCGAGCACGGCGCCCGCCTCGCCGTCATCGGCACCGGCGGCGATCCCGGCCACGCCCCGGCCCGCGCCGCCTACGAGAAGGCGGGCTTCCGGCCGCTGCCGATGGTCCGGTACTACAAGCAGCTCTGACGCTCAGCTGGAGGCGACGCGGTCCAGGATCGCCGCCGCCAGCTGCTCGGGCGCCTGCTCCGGGATCCAGTGCGTGACGCCGGGCAGGGCGACGAACCGGTAGTCGCCGGTGACGAACTGCTCGCAGGCGTCGGCCGCGGTGCGGCCGATCGCCACGTCGGCGTCGCTCCACACGTAGGTGGTCGGCACCGTGACCGTGTCCACCCGGTTGTCCGAGCTCATCGCCCGGTACCAGTTCAGCGCGGCGGTCAGCGCACCCGGCGCGGAGAGCACCGCCACGTACTCGTCGACCTGCTCGGGGGAGATGCCGCTGTTCTCGACGTCGTACATCCGGCGCAGCCGGCGCGCGTCGTCGGCCAGCAGCACCTCCTCCGCCTTGCCCTCCTGCCAGAACAGCCGGATGTAGCCCGAGCGCTCCTTCTGCTCCGGGTCCACCCGGAAGGCCGCGGTGTAGGCCGCGGGGTGCGGCACCGACACCGCGGTGAGCGAGCGGACGCGATCGGCGTGCCAGGCGGCCAGCGTCCACGCGACGTTGGCGCCCCAGTCGTGCCCGACGACGTCGGCGACCGGGATCTCCAGCGCCGTCATCAGGTCGGCGGTGACCTGCGCCAGGTTCTGCGCCGCGTAGGCGTCCGCCTCGCCCGGTCGCGCCCCGGGGGAGTAGCCCAGCTGGTCGGGTGCGTAGGTGCGCAGCCCGGCCTGGGCGAGCAGCGGCGTGACGGCCGCCCAGCACGCGGAGGTCTGCGGGAAGCCGTGCAGCAGCAGCACCGGCCGGCCGTCCTCGGGCCCGTCGACGCGCACGTCGAAGGTCAGGTCGCCGACATCGGTGCGCAGCAGTTCTCCGGGCATGCCCGGGACGCTAGCCGGGAGCGGCCCGCGCCGCGCCCGGCACTACCGTCGGGGCCGTGACGAGCCCGGAACGCGCCTTCGTGTCCGCCCACGCCGACGAGCTGCTCGCCGACCTGGCGGCGTGGGTGCGCATCCCGTCCATCTCGGCCGACCCCGCGCACGCTCCCGACGTCGCCATGAGCGCCGAGTGGCTGGCCGACGCGCTGCGCCGCACCGGCTTCCCGACGGTGGAGATCTGGCCGACCGCCGGTGCGCCGGCGGTGTTCGCGGAGTGGCCCAGCGCCGACCCGGACGCACCCGTCGCGCTCGTCTACGGGCACCACGACGTGCAGCCGGTCGACCCGCCGGAGCTGTGGGTGCACCCGCCGTTCGAGCCGACGCTGGTCGACGGGCCGGACGGCCCGGAGCTGCACGGCCGCGGCGCCAGCGACGACAAGGGCGTGCTGATCGTCCACCTGCTCGGGCTGCGCGCCCACCTCGCGGCCACCGGTCGGGACACCCCCGCCGTCACCGTCAAGGTGCTGGTCGAGGGGGAGGAGGAGTCGGGATCCCCGCACTTCGCCGCGCTCCTGCACGAGCGGCGCGACCGGCTCGACTGCGACGTCGTGGTCGTCAGCGACACGGGCATGGCCGCACCCGACGTCCCGAGCGCGGTCACCGCCATGCGCGGCCTGGCCGACGCCGAGATCACCCTGCGCGGCCCGGCTGTCGACCTGCACTCCGGCTCTTTCGGCGGCGCGGTGCCCAACCCGCTGCACGCGCTGGCCGAGCTGCTCGCGAAGCTGCACGACGACCAGGGCCGGGTCACCCTCCCCGGGTTCTACGACGCGGTGCGCCCGCTGTCGGAGCGCGAGCGCGGGCTCATGGCCCGGGTGCCGTTCGACGAGCAGGCCTGGCTGGCCGGACCGGCCGCGTCGCGCGCCACCTACGGCGAGTCCGGCTACTCAACGCTGGAGCGCACCGGCGCACGGCCCACCGCCGAGGTCAACGGCATGTGGGGCGGCTACACCGGCCCCGGCCACAAGACGATCATCCCGGCCGAGGCGCACGCCAAGGTCACCTTCCGGCTGGTCTCCGACCAGGTCCCTGCCGACGTCGGACCGCAGCTGCGCGCCTGGGTCGAGGCCAACGTCCCGGACGGCATCACGGCCGAGGTGCACACCCCGCCCGGCGGCGTCGCCCCCTGCGCCAGCAACCTGGACTCCCCGGCGATGGACGCCCTGCTGCGCGCCATCGGGCAGGCCTTCGACACCGACCCCGCCGACGTGCTGTTCACCCGCGAGGGCGGCAGCGGACCCGAGGCGGAGCTCTCCGGGGCGCTCGGCGCGCCCCTGCTGTTCCTCGGCGCGGGGCTGCCCACCGACCGGATCCACTCGCCGAACGAGCGCGTGCTCGTCCCCATGCTGCACCGGTGCGCCGAGGCCGCGGCCCACCTGTGGCGGGAGCTGGCCGCGCAGCAGCGCTAGCGCGTGCCGACGACGACGAGCGCGCCCCGGTCCTCGTCGACGACCACCCGCGGGCGCAGCCCGGCCGTCGCCAGCGACGCGACGGCGGGCGGGACCTGGTCCTCGCCGGCCTCGAACAGCAGCGACCCGGCCGGCGCCAGCCAGTCCCCGGCGCCGGCGACCACCCGCCGGGCGACGTCGAGCCCGTCGTCCCCGCCGTCCAGGGCGACGCGCGGTTCGTGCTCGCGCGCCTCGGGGGGCATCAGCGCCACCGCTGCGCTGGGCACGTAGGGCACGTTCGCCACCAGCACGTCGACCCGTCCCCGGAGCCGCCCGGGCAGGGCGGCGAGCAGGTCGCCCTCGTGCACCGGGACCCCGGGCAGGTTGCCCCGGGCGCAGCGCACCGCCGCCGCGTCCACGTCCGCGGCGTGCAGCTCGATGCCGGGGGACCGCGCCAGCAGCGCCGCACCCACCGCGCCCGAGCCGCAGCACAGGTCGACGACGGTGGCGCCCGGCCGGAGCAGCGCCGCCGCCTCGGCCACCAGCAGCTCGGTCCGCCGCCGCGGCACGAACACCCCCGGCCCGACCGCGATCCGCAGGCCGTCGAAGGCGACCCAGCCCAGCAGGTGCTCCAGCGGTTCGCCGGCCGCCCGCCGGGCGACCAGCTCCTCGAGCCGCGCGGAGGTCCCCGCCTCCGCGGTGAGCAGGGCGGCCTCGTCCTCGGCGAAGACGCAGCCGGCGGCGCGCAGCCGGTCGACCACGGCGGCCGGAGCCGGCACGACCTGCACGCGACCTCCTTCGGCGATGTGCCGGGGACGCTACGCGCGCGGCCTAGGGTTGGGCCGTGACCTCGTCCGGGCAGCCCGCGCCGCCGCCGGGTTGGTACGCCGACCCCGACGGCACCCCCGGGATGGTGCGCTGGTGGAGCGGCTCGGCGTGGTCCGACGTCGCGACGCCGGCCGGCCCGGGGGTCAGCGTCCAGAGCTCGCCGGTCCTGGCACCGCAGCGCCCGGCCGCACCGCCACCCCAGCCGTGGAGGCCGGTCGCCACCGGGCCGGCTCGCAGCCGCCGGGCGCCGTGGATCGTCGCCGCCGTCCTCGGCGTCGTCGTCGCCGTGGTGCTGGCACTCGTCGTCACCCGGGGAGGCGACGAGCCGGCGCTGCTGGCCGACCCCCCGCCGGCGACCGGCCAGGCGCCGTCGGGACCGAGCTTCGCGCCCGGCACCGTGCGCATCGTCGACGAGGCGGCCGGGATCGCCTACCCCTACCTCGGCACCGGCTGGCTGCAGTACGACATGGCCTTCATGGCGGAGACGACGACGGTCGCCGGCCAGTACTTCACCACCCAGGAGGACACCCCGTCCGGGCAGTTTATCGCCCAGGTCACCTCGGGCCCGGTGGCCGAGGGGTTCGGCTGGTCCGGCCCGGGCAGCGAGGCGACGACGGTGGCCGCCCTCGCCGACAGCGTGCGGGCCAACTACTACCCCGGCCCGAACGAGCGGCGGGTGATGCGCGACGAGGCGCTCACCGTCGACGGGCACGCTGCCCACCTGATCGAGTTCCAGCTCAGCTGGGACGTGGAGGGCTACGACGCCTCGGGGGAGCGCGCCGCCCTGCTGCTCGTCGACGTCGGCCGCCCCGTGCCCGCGCTGCTCTACATCTCCATCCCCAACACCCACGCCGAGCTCTACGGCGTCATCGACCGGCTCGTCGAGGCCGTCGACGTGCTGTGAGACCCGCGCCACCGTGAGGGAGGACGGCCTCGGCGCCCACCGCGCAGCGCCCGGGCGAGGTCCGCGATTACTGTCGTCCGCGTGACTGCAGCCGCGACGGAACTGACCCTGCGGCACCCGGTCGAACGGTTCACGCTGGCCAACGGTCTGCGCGTCGTGCTGGCTCCCGACCGCAGCGTGCCCGTGGTGGCCGTGAGCGTGTTCTACGACGTCGGGATGCGCAACGAGCCCGAGGGTCGCACCGGGTTCGCCCACCTCTTCGAGCACATGATGTTCCAGGGCTCGGCGCACGTGCCGAAGATGGAGCACGCCCGCCTGGTGCAGGCCGCCGGAGGGACGTTCAACGGCTCGACCCACCAGGACTACACGAACTACTTCGAGGCGCTCCCGGCCGAGGCCCTCGAGCGCGCGCTGTTCCTGGAGGCCGACCGGATGGCCGCACCGGCCATCACCGAGGAGAACCTCCGCAACCAGATCGACGTGGTGAAGGAGGAGATCCGGGTCAACGTGCTCAACCGGCCCTACGGCGCCTTCCCCTGGCTGCAGCTGCCGCCGGTCGCGTTCGAGAGCTTCGCCAACACCCACGACGGCTACGGCTCGTTCGTCGACCTGGAGTCCTCGACGGTCGACGACGCCGCCGACTTCTTCCACCGCTACTACGCCCCGGGCAACGCCGTCCTGTGCATCGGCGGTGACCTCGACGTCGCCGAGACCGAACGCCTCGTGCAGCGGTACTTCGGCCCCGTCGCCGCCCGCGAGGTGCCCCCGACCCCCGCCACCGGCGAGCCGTCGCCGACGTCGGTCCGCGCGGCGGTCGTCGAGGACCGGCTGGTCACCGCGCCGGCCGTGGCCCTCGGCTGGCGGGTGCCCGACCCGGTCGCCGACTTCGACTCCTACCTGGGCAGCGTGCTGCTGGCCGAGGTGCTCAGCGAGGGCGACGCCTCGCGGCTGGAGCGCCGGCTGATCCACGACGACCGCACCGCCATCGCCCAGAGCAGCTACGTCGGCCTGTTCGGCGATCCCTTCGACGTCCGGGACGCCACCCTGCTCACCACCCAGGTGCACCACCCCACCGGCGTGCCGGTCGAGCGGGTCACCGCCGCCGTGCACGAGGAGATCGCGCGCATCGCGACCGACGGCGTCGCGGCCGACGAGCTGCGCCGCGTGCAGGCGCGCACGGAGGCCCAGCTGCTCCGGCAGGCCGACTCGGTGCTCGGCCGCACGCTCGCGTTCGCCTCCGCGGAGCTGGTGCACGGCCGGGCCGAGCTCGCCGGCGAGCTCGCCGCCCGGCTGGCCGCCGTCACCCCCGAGCAGGTGCAGGTCGCCGCCCGGGGGCTCGATCCCGGCACCGTCGCCCAGCTGGAGCTGCGCCCGGCGGGAGGCCGGGCGTGACGGCGGCGCTCGACCTCTCGCTGATCCCGCCGCTCGGCGAGCCGCGGCCGCAGCCGGTCCCGGTCGCGTCGGAGACGACGCTGGCCAACGGGCTGCGCGTGGTCGTCGTCCCGCGGCCCGGCGTCCCGCTCATCGAGCTGCGGCTGCGCGTGCCGTTCGCCGCCGCGAGCGCGCGGTCGGCCGGCGTGCACACCGCCCGCTCCTCGGTGCTCTCCGGTGCGGTCCTGCTCGGCACCGCCTCGCACGACCAGACCGGCATCGCCCAGCTGCTGCAGGGGCACGGCGCCGAGATGTCGGTGTCGGTGGACAGCGACCGGCTGCTGTTCGGCACCACGCTGCTGCCCGGCGGCCTGCGCCCGGTGCTGGACGTGCTCGCCGAGCTGCTGACCAGCCCGACGTACCCGGCCGACGGCGTCGAGGGGGAGCGGGACCGGCTGGCCGAGCGGATCACCATCGCCCGGTCGCAGCCCGCCGTGCTCGCCCGGGCGGCGCTCAACGCGCGCCGCTACGCCGGCCACCCCTACGCCATCTCGCTGCCCGACCCGGCGCAGGTCGCGGGCGTCACCGGCTCCGCGCTGCGGCGGCTGCACCGCGAGCGGGTGCTGCCCGAGGGCAGCACGCTGGTCCTCGTGGGCGACCTCGACCCGGCTGCCGCGGCGGACGCCGTCGCCGACGCCCTGGCCGGCTGGGCCGGCGCGAAGGCGGCGGGGGAGTCCGCGCCCTCGCCGGTCCTGCACGACCCGGTCCTCGAGCTCGTCGACCGGCCCGGTGCCGTGCAGTCCAACATCCGGCTCGGTGGACCGGCTCCCGGGCGCACCGATCCCGACCTGGCCGCGGTCAGGCTGGCCGCGATGGTCTTCGGTGGCTATTTCTCCTCGCGGCTGGTCGAGAACATCCGCGAGCGGCGCGGCTACAGCTACAGCCCGCGCGGCGGGGTGGAGCACCAGGTCGCGTCGTCGTCCCTGCTGGTGGAGGCCGACGTCGCCACCGAGGTGACCGGCGCGGCGCTCATGGAGACCGTCTACGAGCTCGGGCGCATGGCGCTGACCCCGGTCACCGAGGCCGAGCTGGACGCCGCCCGCCGCTACGTGCTGGGCAGCATGGCCCTGTCGACGGCGACGCACGCGGGGCTGGCGAGCACGCTGTCCGCCCTGGTCGGCGCCGGGCTGCCGGTCGGCTGGCTGGCCGAGCACCAGCGCGCGCTCGAGGCGGTGACGGTCGAGCAGGTGCTCGACGTCTCCCGCCGGTACCTCGCCCCCTCGGCCTTCACCGCCGTCGTCGTCGGGGACGCGGGCACCGCCGAGCAGCAGCTGGCCGCGCTCGGCCCGCTCACCGTGCGACGGGACGCCGGGGCGTGACCGTCCCGCCGGGCGGCAGCACGCCGGCCGACAACCCGCCGCCGTCGCGTTCGGCGTGGCCCGACGGCGCGACCCCGTCGAAGGGGCCGGTGCCGGTGCTGTCCCGCGTGGCCCACGACCGGGCGCACCTCGCCCGGGCGCTGCCCGACCCGGCCGGCGGCCGCCCGGTGCGCGTGCTCACCGTCGACTCCCAGCGCGCCGTGCCGGTCCGCGAGACCTCCGGCGGGCCGCAGCTGCTCTGGGACGAGCAGCCCGCGCTGCCGGCGGGGGCGGTGTTCCTCGGCGAGGCCGACGGCGTGCCCTACGCCGCGGTCCGCGGGGAGCGGGCGCTCACCGTCAACGGGCAGCCGGTCGACTCGTGGTCCGGCCTGCGCGACCTCGGCACGGTGCTGGGCGACCTGGATGCCGGGTTGCTGGTCCAGGCCATCGGCATCATCGAGTGGCACGAGCGCAACCGGTTCAGCCCGCTGACCGGGGCGCCGACCACCATCGAGCGCGCCGGCTGGGTCCAGCGCGACCCCACCACCGGCACCGACATCTTCCCGCGCACCGACCCCGCGGTGATCATGCTGGTCCACGACGGCGCCGGGTCGGTCGTCCTGGGCCGGCAGGCGATCTGGCCGCCGGGCCGGTTCTCCGTGCTCGCGGGGTTCGTGGAGCCGGGGGAGTCCGCCGAGGCCGCGGTCGCCCGGGAGGTCGCCGAGGAGGTCGGCCTGGTCGTCACCGACGTCCGCTACGTCGGCAGCCAGCCCTGGCCGTTCCCCCAGTCGCTCATGCTGGGCTTCGTCGCCCGCGCCGAGCGGGCCGGCGAGCTCGTGCTCGATCCCGACGAGATCGAGGAGGCGCGCTGGTTCTCGCGCGAGCAGCTGCTCGAGGGGGACGGGTTGTCCGCCCTGCCGCCCGCGGTGTCCATCGCCCGCAACATCATCGACCGCTGGCTCTCCGGGGAGTTCGACGACTAGGTCGTCGTCAGCGGAAGCGGCCCGCCAGCACGAGGGCGGGCCGGTCGGGGTGGTCGGCCAGCACCACGGCGTCGGCGAGCGCGGCCGGGTCGACCTCGTCGTCGTACCGGTCGAAGGCCGGCAGCACCCAGGCCTGGTCGGCCGGCGTGCGACGACGGCGCGCGGCCGGGGCCACCCGCAGGTGGACGACGACGTCGAAGGGCAGCCCGATGCCCTGGAGCAGGGTGCCGGGCACGAGCAGCACGCCACCCGGGGGCGCCGGTTCGGGACGGGCGCGGACCGCCCGGTCGCGCTCGAGGTCCCACAGCACCGGCAGGTAGCGGCCCGATCCGCCGGCCCCGACGGGGTTCAGCACCTCGCGGGTGAGCGCGCCGGCGTCCAGCCAGTCGGTGTAGCGGGCGTCGGGGTCGGTCCGGCCGTGCTCCAGGCGGAGCGAGGCGGGCCGGTAGAAGCCCTCGGCGGGCACGACGACGGCGCCGCGGCCGCGCGCCGGGAGCCGTTCGGCGACCGTCGCCGCCAGGTCCTGCGGCGCGGCCAGCTCCGGCCCGTCGACGGCGACGCGCAGCACCGCGGCGCCCGGTTCCGGCGGTTCCCCGGCGAGGAGCTCGGCGAGCCGGTCGGCCAGCGCGGCGGGGGTGAGCGGGACGGGCGAGGTCAGGACCGGCCGTCCGCGGCAGCCACCGGCCGGGCGGCGTCGGGGACGTCCGGGGCGAGACCGTCGAGCACCCCGCGGGCCAGCTCGGCGACGGGCCGGCCCTGCGACCGGGCCTCGCGGCGGAGGGCCTCGAAGGCCGCGCGCGCGCTCAGCGCCTGCCGCTCGGCCAGGACGCCGATGGCCCGCTCCGTGGCGACGCGGGCGGCGAGGGCGTGCTCGAGCTGGGCCACGGTGCGCTCCAGCGCGGCGATCCGCAGGGCGCTCTCGTCGAGCACGGGCACCTCTGCGGCAGGCGAGGCGGGGCCCCGGGCGGAACGGCGGGCGGAGCGGTCGGGCTCCGGCAGCCGGCCGTGCTCCTCGGTGATCAGGTCGGCCAGCGACATGCCCTCGACGACGTCGCCCACCGCCTGGCTGCCGGTGGCCGAGCGCACGACCCAGCCGGCGGGGGTGCGGATCAGCGCGACCGGTGCTGGCTCGCACTCGATCGGCGGGCCGGCCGGGTCGCCCGACCCCGCGAGCGGGCGTGGCAGCCCGTCCGAGGGGCGGGGACCGGGGATCACGACGGGGTCACGCCTCCGCGGCCGCGGCGAGCTGCGCCTTGACCTGGTCGATGCTGGGGTTGGTGAGCGCGCTGCCGTCCGCGAAGATCAGCGTCGGCACGGTGCGGTTGCCACCGTTGGCGTTCATGACCAGGTCGGCGGCCGCGGCGTCGGCCTCGATGTCGACCTCCGCGTAGCTGATGCCCTCGATCTGCATGAGCTTCTTGAGGCGCACGCAGTAACCGCACCACGTCGTGGTGTACATCGTCACGGCGGTGCCGGGGGTCGTGGTCATCGAGGTCGATTCTCCCTGGTAGTTCCGAGCCGGTCCAGCCCCCGAGGGCGTACCGCAGACGTCGGGTCAACGCGGGCCTCCTGGGGATGCTTCCCCATGACGTCGGTGCCGGCTGGGAGGATCGCCCCGTGACACGAGCAGGGATCCCTCCGTCGGGCGTGACGACCCGTGCGGAGGACGTGCTCGCCGGGCTCGACGAGGAGCAGCGCGCCGCCGCCCAGGCGGTGCGGGGGCCGGTCTGCATCCTGGCCGGTGCGGGCACGGGCAAGACCCGCACGATCACCCACCGGATCGCGTACGGGGTGCACACCGGCGTGTACGTGCCGGAGCAGGTGCTCGCGGTGACCTTCACCGCCCGCGCGGCCGGCGAGCTGCGCACCCGGCTCGGCGCTCTCGACGTCGGCGGGGTGCAGGCGCGCACCTTCCACGCCGCGGCGATGCGGCAGCTGCGCTACTTCGCGCCCCGGGTCCTGGGCGGCCCGATGCCGGCGCTGATCGAGAACAAGCTGCGGGTGGTCGCCACCGCCGCCGCGCGCAACCGGCTCACCACCGACCGGACCAGCCTGCGCGACCTCGCCAGCGAGATCGAGTGGGCCAAGACCACGCTGGCGACGCCGGAGGACTACCCGGCCCGCGCGAAGACCGCCGGGCGCGAGCCCCCGTTCGAGGCGGCCGCGGTCGCCGCCGTCTACGCCAGCTACGAGCAGGCCAAGGAGCGCGACGGGGCGCTGGACTTCGAGGACCTGCTGCTGGTCACCGCCTACGCGCTCGAGGGCCACCCCGACGTCGCCCGTGCCGTCCGCGACCAGTACCGGCACTTCGTCGTCGACGAGTACCAGGACGTCAACCCGCTGCAGCAGCGGCTGCTCGACGCGTGGCTGGGCGGGCGGGCCGAGGTCTGCGTCGTCGGCGACCCGAACCAGACCATCTACTCCTTCACCGGGGCCGACCCGGACTACCTGCTCGGCTTCGCCGACCGGTATCCCGACGCGGAGGTGGTGAAGCTCGAGCGCGACTACCGGTCCACCCCGCAGGTGGTCGGGCTGGCCAACCGGCTGATCGGCATGGCGCCGCGGCGCAAGGGCCTGCCCGGCCTGCGGCTGCTGGGCCAGCGGGCCGACGCCGTCGAGCCGCGGTTCGTCGAGCACGCCGACGAGCCCGCCGAGGCCAAGGCCGTGGCCGAGCGCTGCAGGGCGCTGGTCGAGGAGGGCACCCCGGCCAGCGAGATCGCCGTGCTGTTCCGGATCAACGCGCAGTCGCAGGTGTACGAGTCGGCGCTGGCCGACGCCGGCGTCCCGTACGTGCTGCGCGGCGGCGAGCGCTTCTTCGAGCGTCCCGAGGTCCGGGAGGCGGTGCTGCTCCTGCGCGGGGCGGCGGCCGGCGGCAGCGAGCCGGGCATGCTGGTGCCCACCGTGCGCGACGTGCTGGCCTCGACCGGCTGGGCCGAGCACCGCCCGCCGGCCGGTGGGGCGGCGCGCGACCGCTGGCAGTCGCTGTCCGCGCTGGTCGACCTCGCCGTCGACCTGGTGGCCGAGAACCCGTCGCTGGACCTCCCGGGCTTCGTCACCCACCTGGCCCAGCGCGCCGACGCGCAGCACGCACCCACGGTGCAGGGCGTGACGCTGGCGTCCATGCACGCCGCGAAGGGCCTGGAGTGGGACGCCGTCTTCGTGGTCGGCCTGGTCGACGGCGTGCTGCCCATCGCGCAGTCGTTCTCCCGGCCCGAGGCGGTCGAGGAGGAGCGCCGGCTGCTCTACGTCGCCATCACCCGCGCCCGGGAGCAGCTCACGCTGTCCTGGTCGCTGGCGCGCAACCCCGGGGCCAAGCGGGCGCGGCCGCGCAGCCGGTTCCTCACCGGGCTGGCGCCGGACTCCGGCCCCACCGCGCCACCGGCCCGCAAGGCGGGCAAGCGGCCCAAGGTGGTCCTGGAGGGCGAGGCCGGTGAGCTGTTCGAGCGGCTCCGCGCGTGGCGCAGCCAGGCCGCGCAGGCGGCCTCGGTGCCGGCCTACGTCGTCTTCACCGACGCCACCCTCCAGGCGATCGCCGAGACCCGGCCGGCCAGCCTGCGGGAGCTCTCCGCGCTGCCCGGCATCGGGTCGCGCAAGCTGGAGCTCTACGGCGAGGACGTCCTCGCCGCCGTCACCACCTGAAAGACGCTTTCGCAGGAACCGTCGTTAATTCGATTGACCGTCTCCGAGACGCGCCCCTAGTGTCCTGACGCACACGAGCTGCACCCAGCCCGAGCGCCGCCGACCGGCCGCGCTCGCTACCCGGGAGGAGGGGTGAACGTGATCAGCACGATGTGGACCGACGCCCCCGCCGGGTTCTCCGGCCCGGGCAGCCTCGGCATGTCCTCGTACGCATGCCCCTCCGTCGTCGCCGGCGGCCCGGTGGTCCGGATGGCGCCCGTCGCAGCTCCGATCCAGGGGACCGGTCTGCCCGTCGCCGCCCGCCTGCGCCCGATCGATGAGATCGGCACGGCCCTCGGGTCCGTCCTCGGGCAGGACGTCATCGGCACCGCCCCGATGAGCACCACCACCCACAACTTCACGACCACCCTCGGGCTCCAGCCCCCGGGGAGACCGCAGAGCTAACCGCTCACCGGTCCTCCTCCAGGCCGCGGAACCCGAACCCCGGGATCCGCGGCCTCTTCGTTTCTCCGCGGCACCCGGCCCCGACTTCGGTCGGCGGGCCCCCGCCGACCGCGCAGACGACGAGTACGAGGAGGAGCGGCAGTGCAGCAGACGATCGACCGCCCGACGTCCCACCGCCGGCCCGGGCTCCCCTGGACCGGCACCGAGACTCCCCGGCGGCCGCACCCGCCTGTGTCACCCGCACCGGTACGGCGCCCCCTGCCGTGCCGCGAGGAGGACCCGGAGCTCTGGTTCGCCGAGAGTCCCGCCCAGCTCGAGCTGGCGAAGACCTTCTGCGCCGAGTGCCCGGTCCGGGACGCCTGCCTGGCCGGCGCGCTGGACCGCGCCGAGCCCTGGGGCGTCTGGGGCGGCGAGATCTTCGACCGCGGTGTGGTCATCGCGCGCAAGCGGCCCCGTGGCCGCCCCCGCAAGGTGACCGCCGCATGAGCACCCAGCAGCACGCCCCCGCCGCAGCGGCGGGGGTGCCACGAACAGCGTCGAGAACCGAGGAACCGATCATGCTCATGTACGAGCACGCACTGGCGCAGAGCCGGATGAGCGAACTGCGGCAGGAGGCGCTCGCTGCCTCCCGCGCGCAGCGGCTGTACCGGGCGCGCAAGGCGGCCCGCCGCGCCGAGCGGGCGGTGCGCCGCGCCGCGCGCCTCAGCGCATCCGTCTACTGAACGGTGAGGGCCGGGTCCGCGAGGACCCGGCCCTCACCCGGTGAACCCGGGGAGCCACTCCTCCAGCACGCCGCGGAACCCGCCCTCGGCGTCGAGCTGGCACAGCACCCCGATCGAGCCGATCGTCACCCGGTGGATCAGCAGGTAGGCCGGGGGGAGGTTGAGCTGGCGGCCCAGCCGGCTGGCCTCCAGGCGCGGGTCGGCGATCCGGGCCGCCTGCTCCTGCATCCACGCGCGGGTGAAGTGGAAGCGCTCCTCGGCGACCGGGTCGAGCATCGGCCGCAGGAAGTCGTGCACGCCCTGCGCGTCGATCTGGGCGTTCGGCAGCACGAAACCCTCCGCGCGCAGGTCGGCCAGCACTTCCTCGGCCTTGCCCTCGAGCGCCCAGCGCAGCAGCCGGCCGATCGGCTCGGGATGGCCGTCGGGCAGCCGCGCCGTCGCGCCGAAGTCGATGACGCCCAGCCGCCCGTCGGCGAGCAGCCGGAAGTTGCCCGGGTGCGGATCGGCGTGCAGTAGGCCCGCGCGCTGCGGCGCCGAGAAGTGCAGCAGCGCCATCAGCAGCCCCGCGCGGTCGCGCTCCTCGCGGGATCCGCCGGCGATGATCCGCGACAGCGGGGTGCCCTCCAGCCACTCGGAGACGATCACCTTGGGCGCGCTGGCCACCACCCGCGGGACGGCGATCTGCGCGTCGCCGGCGTAGGCGGCGGCGAACCCGCGCTGCGCGTCGGCCTCCAGGCTGTAGTCCAGCTCCTCGACCACCCGGGCCTTGAGCTCGGCGATGAGCGGCTTGACGTCCATGCCCGGGAAGAGCACGGCGAACAGGCGGGCGAAACGGCTCAGCTGGTTGAGGTCGGACATCAGCGCCGTGGCCGCGCCCGGGTACTGGATCTTCACCGCGACGTCCCGGCCGTCCCGCCAGGTCGCCCGGTGCACCTGGCCGATGCTCGCCGCGGCGGCGGGCTGGTCGTCGAACTCGGCGAACCGCTGCCGCCACGTGCCGCCGAGCTGCTGGGCGAGCACCGCGTGCACGGTGCGCACCGGCATCGGCGGCGCCTCCTCCTGGAGCTTGACCAGCGCCTCGCGGTAGGGGGCGGCCATCTCCTCGGGCACCGCGGCCTCGAAGACCGACAGCGTCTGGCCGAGCTTCATGGCCCCGCCCTTGAGCTGCCCGAGCACGGCGAACAGCTGCTCGGCGGTGCGCTGCTGGAGCTCGGCGGAGACCGCCTCGGCGGACTGGCCCGAGAGCCGCTTGCCCAGCCCCAGGGTGGCCCGACCGGCCGCTCCCAGCGGGAGCGATGCCAGCCGCGCGGTCCGGGAGACCGACCCCCGCGGCATCACCGGTCGATCCTCGGTCACGCGTCCTCCTCGCTGGCGCTCGTCAGCCGCGTTCCCGGCAGTGCTCCGCGCATCGGTGAGCTCGCACGCTCGCTCACAGGTCCTCCTCGTCGGCGCCGAACCCCCGCCTCCGCGGCCGCGCGGAGCCGTCCCGGGCGAACCCGCGAGCGCGCTCACCGTCCATTGTCCCCTGCGGAGCGGTCGCCCCGCTGGACGCAGCCGCACTCGGCGTGCGGGGTCCAGCGGCGCACACGGGGCACCAGGTCGGGCGGTACCAGCTCCAGGGTCGCATCCAGGGCGGCGGGCGCCGCGCTGCCGTCCAGGTAGCCGAGCACCTGCACGGCGGCGGTGACCGCGGTGAGCAGGCAGGTCACGGTGGCGCCGCTGGGCGGTGGGTCGGCGGCCGTGAGCTGCGCGGCCAGCTGCGGCCACCTCGGGTCCGTGTCGCGCCGGTGCAGGTCGGCGCAGCGCAGGCAGCTGGTGACCCCCGGCACGACGAGCGGTCCCACCACGCCCGTCGCCCCGCGCACCGTGGCGACCAGGTGCGGCACGCCCGCGCGCGACCAGCCGGCGGCGGTCGGGTCGGAGGCGGCCCACGGCCGGGCCAGCACGACCAGGTCGGGCGAGGTGCCCGACGGTGGGCGCAGGTCGGTCAGCGGATTGGCGCGGCGCACGGCGTCCGCGGCGGCGAGCGCCCGGGGCCGTCCCTCGTCCGCGGCGGTCGCCCCGCCCACCACGGCGTCGCCCGCCTGCGTCGGGCCGGCATCGCGGACGCTGACCCGGCCCACGCCGCTGGCCGCCAGCACCGCCGCCAGCGGGGTGCCGACCCGGGTGGCGCCCTCGACGACGACCGCCGCGGCGCGGCGCGCACGCCACGCGTCGACCGGCGGGAGCTCGGCTGCCAGCCGGGCGGCGGCGGCCGGACCCGCATCGGTGGCCAGCAGGTCGGCGGCGTCGAGGTCCAGCAGCAACCGGGCCGCGCGCAGTTCGTCGAGGACGCTGGTCACCGTGGCGGCGTCCAGCCCCTGGCCGGCGGCGTCGGCCACGACCGCGCGCTGGGCGCGGCGCCCGTCGAGGCCGCGCAGCAGCGCCGCGAGCCCCTCCGGGCGGGGGCTGACCAGCAGGCCGTCGGCGCTGTCCACGCCGCCGACCTGCAGGTCGGCCGCGCTGTGCAGCAGGGGGGTGGCCGCGGGCAGCAGGGGATGGGCGGTGTCGCTCACCGGGGGAGCGTGCCAGCGCTCCTGCCGTGCCGGCGGGCTCCGTCCACAGGGCCGCGGGGACGACGACGGCGGCGCCCCGGGGGGACGCCGCCGTCGCACCGGCCCGCGAGGGGCCGTCGGTTCAGGCCTTGCCGAGGATCCGGTTCATCTTGGTGCCGCACACCGGGCAGGTGCCCTGGGCCATGCGGCGGCCGGACTCGCTGACCTTGACCTCGCCGTCGAAGTCGCGCTTCTCCTTGCACTTCACGCAGTAGCCGTTGTAGCTCTCAGCCACGGGATCTCCTCGTCTCGGGGGGCGTCGCGGCACGCGCGCCGGGCGCCGTTGCGCGAGAACGCTACCCGTGTCGCGGCGTACCGGAACCGGGGGCGGGCGTCCGTCCCGGGTCCGTGAGGGCCGCTCGCGCACCCCGGTTCCCACAGCCTGTGGACAACCCTGTGGAGCACGTGGGGACCGCTCGGCGTGTCCCTGTGCGCAGCCAGGGGGCGGAGCGGGGACGGGGTGCCGCCGGTGCGCGCCCTTCCCCCGTCCGACCTGCGTCGACGCACCCGTGCGGGCTGTGGACCGCCGCGCCCGCACCCCTGCGTCACCGAGTGGGTGGCGGCGGTGTCCACCGTCCGTGCGACCTCCACACGAGAGGGTGTCTCCAGGTGGGCGCGGAGGGGCTCCGGTGCCTTACGGTTCCCCCGTGCCAGGAACGCCTCCCGACGACTCCGCGCACCCTGGTCAGCCCGGCGTGCCGCCGCGGCCCCCGGGTGTGCGCCGTGCCGTGCCCATGGCGCGGCGTTCGTCGGCCGACGGCGGTACCGCGCCGCGCCCCGGCGAGGAGTCCGAGGCCGTCGTCGAGGTGCGCCGCAGCGCCCGCCGGCGTCGCACGGTGACCGCCTACCGGGAGAGCGGCCGCACCGTGGTGCTCATCCCCGCGGCGTTCAGTCCTGCGGAGGAGCGCCGGTGGGTGGCGCAGATGGTGGCCAAGCTGCAGACGCGGGAGGAGCGGCGCCGCCGCTCGCTGGGCGGCGACGACGAGCTGATGGTGCGGGCCCGTGCGCTCTCGGCCGCACACCTCGACGGCCTGGCCGAGCCGGCCTCGGTGCGGTGGGTGGAGAACCAGCAGCGCCGCTGGGGCTCGTGCACCCCGGCCGACCGCAGCATCCGGCTGAGCAGCCGGCTGCGGTCGATGCCCGAGTACGTCGTGGACTACGTGCTGGTGCACGAGCTGGTGCACCTGCTCGAGCCGGGCCACGACGAGCGCTTCTGGGCGCTGGTCGCGCGCTACCCGCGGGCCGAGCGGGCTCGCGGCTTCCTCGAGGGCGTCGAGCTGGCCAACACCGCCGGCGCGGCCGGCGCCGCGGACGGACCGGACGCCGACCTCGTCGACTGAGGCGCTAGCGCTCGTCCTCCGGCGGCTGCTCGTCGGTGATCGCCCGGAGCTCGTCGTCCGCCCCCTGACGGGTCACGAAGTCCAGCGGCTCGTCGAGGTCGTCCGACGTCGGCAGCAGGTCCGGGTGGTTCCACAGCCGGTCGCGCTCCCCGGCGCCGTGCTGCTGCGTCATCGCGCCCCAGACCGTGGCCGCGTCCCGCAGCCGGCGGGGGCGCAGCTGCAGCCCCACGAGCGTGGCGAAGGTCTGCTCGGCCGGCCCACCCGTGGCCCGCCGACGGCGCATCGTCTCGGCGAGCGCCGGGTGGCCGGGCAGCCGGTCCTGCGCGGCGGCCGCGACGACGGTGTCGATCCAGCCCTCCACCAGGGCGAGCAGCGTCTCCAGGCGGCGCAGCGCCATCGCCTGCTCGGGCGTCTCCTCGGGCTCGAGCAGCCCGCTGCCGAGCAGGCGCTGGATGCTCTCGGGGTCGCTGGGGTCCAGGCCCTCCATGCCGCCGCCGGCCATCGCCTCCGAGATGCCGCGCTCGATGGCCTCGCGGTCGATGGTGATGCCGCGGGCGTAGGCGTGCACCGCGTCCTGCAGCTGCTGGCGCAGCCACGGCACGTGCGCGAACAGCCGCTGCGCCGCGGCCTCGCGCAGCGCGAGGAACAGCCGCACCTCGTCGGCCGGGCGGTCCAGCCCGTCGGCGAACGCGGCCACGTTCTGCGGCACGAGCACCCCGGTGCCCGCGGGGGCGAGGGGCAGCCCGACGTCGGTGCTGGTCAGGACCTCGTCGGCGAGCTTGCCGAGGGCCGAGCCGACCTGGGCGCCGAACATCAGCCCGCCCATCCGGCCCATGATCCCGGCGACCGGACCGAAGCTCATCGCGGCCTCCTGCGGCAGCGCGCTGGTCATGGCGGCGACCACGCGCTCCGCGAGCGGGTCGATCAGCGCGCCCCACTCCGGCAGCGTCTTCTCGACCCACTCCACCCTCGACCACGCGGCGGTGCGGTCGATGCCCGAGGGCAGCTCGGTGACCTGGTCCAGCCACAGGTCGGCCAGCCGCAGCGCCTCGGCGACGGCCGTGCGCTCGCCCTCGCTGGAGGGCTGGTGCCCGGCGGCGAGCTGGCTGATCGCGCTCTGCCGGGCGAGGTCCCAGTTGACCGGGCCGCCCGACCAGTTCATGAGCTTCTGCAGCTCGGCGAACAAGGGCATCTTCCCCAGGACGTCCTGCGGGTTCCCGCCGCCGGCCAGGCCGCCGAACAGCGCGCCCAGGCCGAACGGGTCGCCGCCGGGGTCGTTCCCACCGCCCTCCCGGCGCTCGGGATCGCGGTCGGGGAGACCGAAGCCGAAGGGCACGTCGCTCATGCATCCACGGTAGACGCCGTGATCTTCCCGGGGGGCGCGCAGCGGTTCGCCGGCAGCGGACGGCCTCCTGAAGGGACCCGGCGCGAGCGTGCGAGCGACGGGGGGCAGGAGGTCCTTGATCTAGGCTCGCCGCTCGTGACCCGTCGCATCGCCGTCCTCACCGCCGGGGGCGTGCTGCTGGTGCTCTTCGGCGTGCTCGGCACGACGCTGCCGGTGCCCTACGTCGCCCAGGTGCCCGGGCCGACCTACAACACGCTGGGTGAGATCGACGGCGAGCCGATCATCGACGTGCAGGGCCGGGAGCGCAACGACGTCGAGGGCAACCTCAACCTCACGACCGTGGGCGTGGGGCGGCGTGGGCTGAGCCTCGTGCAGGCCGTGCGCGGGTGGTTCGACGACGAGGTCGCCGTCGTCCCGGAGGAGTCGGTGTACCCGCCCGACCGCACCCCGGAGGAGACCCGCGAGGTCAACCGGCGCGCCTTCCTCACGTCGGAGCAGGCAGCCGAGTCCGTGGCCCTCGGGCGGCTGGGCTACCCGGTCAAGGTCGTCGTCCGCGGGGTGCCGGAGGACTCGCCGTCGGCGGGGTTGCTCGAGGAGGGCGACGCCGTCGAGTCCGTCGACGGCCGCCCGACCCCCGACTTCGCCGCGCTGGACTCGGTGCTCGCCTCGATCCCGCCGCGGACGGCCGTGACGGTGGGCTACACGCGGCTCGGGGAGGCAGGCAGCACCACGGTCACCACCCGGGCCGCCGAGGAGGGCGACGGCTCGGCCCTCGGTGTGAACGTGCTGGAGCAGCCGTCCGCGCCCTTCGACATCGACATCCGGGTGGAGGACGTCGGCGGACCCTCGGCCGGGCTGATCCTGACCCTCGGCATCCTCGACCTCGTGGGCGACGAGGACCTCACCGGCGGTGCGCTCGTGGCGGGCACCGGGACGATCGACGGCGAGGGGACCGTGGGCCCGATCGGCGGCATCGCGTTGAAGATGGTCGCCGCCCGCGAGATCGACGCCGACCTCTTCCTCGTGCCCGCCGGGAACTGCGACGAGGCGCTCGCGGCCGGGGATCCCGGGTTCCCGCTGGCCAGGGTGGCCGACCTGGACGACGCGCTGGACGCACTGGCCGACTTCCGGGCCGGGCGCACGCCCAAAGCCTGCTGAGGCGGGGGACCGGGGAACCCGGGCGCGCGTGGAGCGTTGTGCTGGGATGAGCGGGGGAGTGCGCCAGGGTCGGGCGTCTCCGCCTCGCCGGTGGTGCGGTCGTGAGCCGCGCTGCCGGATCCGCACCTGACGCTCCGCTGCCGAACCATCTGCAACTGAAGGAGACCGACCGTGGCCATGCGGCCCCCCGTGCCGGTGCCGACGCTGTCGCGGCGCGCGAAGCTGGCCCTCGGCGCCATCGCCGTGCTGCTCGTGCTCTTCACCGTGATCGGCACGCTCACCAACGTCTACGTCGACTACCTGTGGTTCGACGAGACGAACTACACCGAGGTTTTCTGGACCGAGCTGCAGAGCCGGGCGCTGCTGTTCGCCGTGGCGGGGGTGGCCACCGGCGGCCTCACCGCGCTGGCGATCTACCTCGCCTACCGGTTCCGCCCGACGTTCCGGCCCATGTCGCTCGAGCAGCAGAACCTCGAGCGCTACCGGCAGTCGCTGGAGCCCCGCGCCGGGCTGGTGCTCACCGCCGTCGCCGTGGTCCTCGGGCTGTTCGCCGGCTTCACCGCGCAGGGCAGCTGGGAGACCTGGCTGACCTTCCGGAACAGCACCGACTTCGGCCAGACCGACCCCCAATTCGGGCTCGACCTGTCCTTCTTCGTCTTCGAGTACCCCTTCTACCGGCTGGTGCTCGGGTTCGGCTTCGCCATCGTCATCCTGGCGCTGATCGGCTCGCTGCTGACCCACTACGTGTTCGGCGGGCTGCGGCTCCAGACGCCGGGGCAGAAGCTGACGTCCGCGGCCCGGGTGCAGATCTCGGTGCTCCTGGGCGTCTTCGTGGCGCTCAAGGCGGTGGCCTACTGGCTGGACCGCTACGGGCTCGTCTACTCCGACCGCGGTGACGTCTTCACCGGCGCCAGCTACACCGACATCAACGCGCTGCTGGTGCCCAAGACGATCCTGGTGTTCGTCGCCGCCGTCTGCGCGATCGCGTTCTTCGCCAACATCGTGTTCCGCAACCTCCTGCTGCCGGCCGCGGCGCTGGTGCTCCTGCTGGCGACCAGCCTGGTGATCAGCGTCGCCTACCCGGCGATCGTGCAGCAGTTCGTCGTGCGGCCCAGCGCCAACGAGCGGGAGGCGCCCTACATCGAGCGCGCCATCGAGATGACGCGGCAGGCCTACGGCCTCGACGAGATCGAGTACGTCGACTACGCCCAGGACACCACGGCGGAGGGCGGCGGCGAGAACGAGGCGGTCGACCCCGAGGTGGCCCTGGCCGAGCTGCGCAACGACACCGAGACCATCCCGAACGCGCGGCTCCTGGACCCCAACGTCCTGTCCGACACGTTCACGGCGCGCCAGCAGATCCGGAACTGGTACGGCTTCCCGGAGAAGCTCGACGTGGACCGCTACACGGTGGACGGCGAGACCCGCGACTACGTCGTCGCGGCGCGCGAGCTCAACAGTGCCGGGCTCTCGGAGAACCAGAGCACCTGGATCAACCGGCACACCGTCTACACCCACGGGCACGGCTTCGTGGCTGCGCCGGCCAACGAGGTCTTCGGTGGGTCCGACGGCGGCGAGCCCAACTTCACGACGCGCGACCTGCCCGTCCAGGGCGACATCGACGTCGAGCAGAGCCGGATCTACTACGGCGAGCTGATCGAGGACTACTCCGTCGTCGGCGCTCCCGAGGGGTCCGCGCCCCGCGAGTCGGACCTGCCCGGCTCCAACGACCGGCAGCTCAACAACACCTACGACGGCGAGGGCGGGGTGTCGGTCGGCAGCTTCTTCCGGCAGCTCACCTACGCCGTCTACTTCCGGGAGCGGAACTTCCTGCTCTCCAGCGCGGTCAACGAGGAGTCCAAGGTCCTCTACGTCCGCGACCCGCGGGACCGGGTCGAGAAGGCCGCACCCTTCCTCGAGGTCGACGGGGACCCGTACCCGGCGGTCCTCGACGGCCGGGTCACCTGGATCCTCGACGGCTACACGACGTCGGACTCCTACCCCTACGCCGAGCAGATGGAGCTGGGCGAGGCGGCGACCGACGCGCTGACCGGGACCGGGACCGCGGCGCTGCCCAACGAGACCTTCAACTACATCCGCAACTCGGTGAAGGCGACCGTCGACGCCTACGACGGCACCGTCACGCTCTACGAGTGGGACACCGAGGACCCGGTCCTGCAGACCTACATGAAGGCGTTCCCGGGGATCGTCCAGCCCCGCGAGGACGTGCCCGAGGAGCTGGAGAGCCACGTCCGCTACCCCGAGGACCTGTTCAAGGTGCAGCGGGACATCCTGACCCGCTACCACGTGGACGACCCGATCTCGTTCTACGAGGGCAGCGACCGCTGGCAGATCCCGACCGACCCCACCCAGGACATCGAGGAGAACCAGCCGCCGTACTACATCCTCGCCCAGCGGCCGGGTGACGACGGGGCCACCTTCCAGCTCACCAGCGCCCTGAACGCGTTCCAGCGGCCGAACCTGTCCGCCTTCCTGTCCGCGTCCAGCGCACCCGACAGCTACGGCGCCATCCAGGTGCTGCAGCTACCGGGCAACACGCCGTTCCGCGGTCCGACGCAGGTGCAGAACTCGTTCGAGGCGAACGACGACATCCGCCGCGACCTCACCCTGTTCGACAGCGAGAACTCGAACGCGGTGTTCGGCAACCTGCTCACCCTGCCGATCGGCGACGCCGGACTCCTCTACGTCGAACCGCTCTACGTGGAGAGCACCGGCGAGGGCGGCTTCCCCCTGCTGCAGCGGGTGATGGTCAACTTCGGTGGCCGGATCGGCTACGCGAACACGCTCGCCGAGGCGCTGGACCAGGTGTTCGGTGCCGGCGTGGGGGAGATCGCCACCGACAGCGACGCGGCCGGGCCGCCGCCGGAGGACGACGGCGAGGAGACCCCGGCGCCGGAGCCCGCGCCGACCCCCGCACCCGCGCCCGAGGACGGCGAGGACCAGGCGGGGACGCCTGACCTCGACCAGGCGGTGACCGACCTGGACGAGGCGCTGGCCGCGCTGGCCGAGGCGCAGCGCAGCGGCAGCTTCGCCCAGCAGGGGCAGGCGCTGGAGGACCTGCAGGCCGCGGTGGAGGCCTACCGCGCGGCCCAGGAGGCAGCCGGCGCCACGGCGACGCCCGGCGGCTGAGCCGGCGAGGGGGCGGCGCGGACCCGCGCCGCCCCCTCCGGCCCGCCTGGTACGGTGGTCCTACCGACGCGGGGTGGAGCAGCTCGGTAGCTCGCTGGGCTCATAACCCAGAGGTCGCAGGTTCGAATCCTGCCCCCGCTACGACGCAGAAGGGGCCCGGCTCCACCCGGTCCCCCGCCAGGTGGGTGCGGTGGGCGGGGGGGCGCACCCCGGGGGGGGGTG
>NZ_JBJGZM010000012.1:0-109844 GCF_054050515.1 Blastococcus sp. SYSU D01042
CAGCCGCGCCCAGCAGTCCGCCGACGCCCTCGTGCAGCTCGCCGACAACGCCCTGGCCTCCGGCACGCTCCCCACGATGCGGACCGTCAAGCCGCACGTCGCGGTCACCATCGACCTCGACGACCTCCTGGACACCACGACCGCCGGCGCAGGCGCCGGGCGCACCGGGTTCGGCGGCATCATCTCCGCCGCCCGCACCCGATGGCTGGCCTGCGACGGCAACCTCACCCGCATCGTCATCGGCCCCGACGGCCAACCCCTCGACGTCGGCCGCACCCACCGCGTCGTTCCGCCGCACCTGCGCCGCGCGGTCGAGATCCGCGACCGCACGTGCGTCTTCGCCGGCTGCGACGCCCCGACCCACTGGTGCGACGTCCACCACCTGATCCACTGGATCGACGACGGCGACACGTCGCTGGTCAACTCGGCGCTGCTGTGCGAACGCCACCACACCAAGGTCCACTCCGGCTTCCGCGTGGAACGACAACCCGACGGACGATGGCGCACCTGGCGCCCCGACGGCACCGAGATCGCCGTCCACCAGCCGTTCCCCGTCAGCGCCTGAGGGTCGTCGGCGAGAAGAGCCCCGCTGTGCTGACGGCGGCCGTGCCCGGTACGAATGGGGCCGTGAGCGAATCGCAGCGGTACGGGTCCGGGCTGGTCGTCGAGGACCGCGGGCACGTCCGCGTGCTCACCCTCGACCGGCCGGAGCGGCGCAACGCGCTGTCCACCGAGGTGCAGGCCGACCTGGTCGAGCAGCTGCTGGATGCGGGGGAGGGCGGCACCGTGCGCGCCATCGTGCTCACCGGCAACGGCCCGGCCTTCTGCGCGGGCTTCGACCTCAAGGAGATCCGCCAGCAGGACGAGCGGGGCGAGCGGTTCCGGCCGCCGATGAACCGCCCCGGCCGGTCGATCTTCGAGGTCGTCACCGAGACCCCCGTGCCGATCGTCGCCGCGCTCCAGGGGCACGCCGTCGCCGGCGGCTTCGAGCTGGCATTGGCCTGCGACCTCCGCGTCGCGGCGCCCGGCATCAAGCTCGGCCTGCCCGAGGCCACCATCGGGATGGGCGCCAACTTCGCCTCCGTCGTCCTGCCCAAGCGCATCCCCATGGGGGTCGCGCTGGAGATGCTGCTGGTCGGCCAGTACGTCACCAGCGAGGACGCCGAGCGCTGGGGCCTGGTCAACCGCATCGTCGACGCCGACGCGGTGCTCCCCGCCGCCCTCGCGCTCGCGGAGAAGATCGCGGCCAACGCGCCGATCAGCGTCCGCCGCATGAAGGAGACCGCGGTCAAGGGCGAGGACCTGCCGCTCTGGCAGGCGCTGCGGCTCGACGTCGGCCCCAACCCCTACCTCAGCGAGGACCGGCAGGAGGGCATCGCCGCCTACCTGGAGAAGCGCCGCCCGGAGTGGCGCGGCCGCTGACCTGATGGTGCGCGGACGCCCCGATGGGGTGGGGCGCACGGGGCGCCGGTCGTCGCGTGGGACGGCGCGGTGAGCCGCGTCGCACGCGCGCTGTGCGGCGACGCCGCCGTCCCCTAGGTTCCGCGCCGAGCCGGAAGTGCCGGCGTCATCGACAGGAAGCGAGCGCATGTCCACGCCAGGCAATCCCTCGGCCCAGCAGTACGGCCAGCCCTACCCGTCCACGCAGCCCGGCTACGGCGGTCAGCCCATGCCGAGCACGCCGGGGTACGCGCAGTACGCCGCGCCGCAGGGCCCGGTCGGCAAGATCCGGCCCACCGGCATCGCGATCCTGCTGTGCATCGTGACGCTCGGGATCTACAGCCTGTTCTGGTACTACGCGACGCACGACGAGATGAAGAAGCACACCGGCGAGGGGCTGGGCGGGGTCGTCGCCCTGCTGCTCGCGCTCTTCGTCGGCGTCGTCTCGCCGTACCTGCACAGCCACGAGGTGGGCAACCTCTACGAGCGCCGCGGCCAGGCGAAGCCGGTCAGCGCCCTCACCGGCCTCTGGTACTTCCCCGGCATCTTCCTCCTCGTCGGCCCGATCGTCTGGTTCGTCAAGACCAACGGCGCGCTGAACGACTACTGGCGCAGCGTCGGCGCCCAGGGCTGACCCGCGCACCCACCGGCCGCGTCGTCGCACCGCGACGGCGCGGCCGGTCCGCGTCCGGCACCGCGCACAGGAGGCCCCCACCCCGGCGCGCGCGGGTGGAGACTGCGGGCCCGGGACACGGTCACGAGGAGCTGCCATGAGCACGCCCGAGCACGAGCCGCCGACGCCGCCGCAGCCCACACAGTCGCTGCCCACCCCGCCGCCGCCCCCGCCGCCGGCCGGCCACGACCAGCAGGGGTACGAGCAGCAGGAGTACGGCCAGCAGGGGTACGGCCAGCAGCCGCCGCCGGGCTACGGCCAGGGTGGCGGGTACCCGGCCCAGCCGATGCCCGGCCCGCCGCCGTGGGCGCAGTACAGCCGGCCCACCGGGGCGCTGGGCACCATCCGCCCGACCGGGATGATCATCCTGCTCTTCTTCGTCACCCTCGGGATCTGGGGCTTCGTCTACTACTTCCAGACCCAGGAGGAGATGAAGCGGCACACCGGTGAGGGCCTCGGCGGCATCCTCGCGCTGATCATCGCGGTGATCTTCGGGCTCGTCTCGCCGTTCCTGCTGAGCAACGAGGTGGGCAAGCTCTACGAGCGCCGGGGGCAGGCGCCGCCGGTCACCGCGCTCACCGCGCTCTGGTTCTTCCCCGGCATCTTCATCCTCGTCGGGCCCTTCATCTGGTTCGTGCGCACCAACAACGCGCTCAACGAGTACTGGCGCAGCCAGGGCGTGACCCGGACCAGCGTCGTCTGAGGCGGCCCGGCAGGATCGGGGCGTGCCGAGGACGAGCGCGGGGATCCTGCTGCACCGGCTCGGCCCTGGCGGCCGCGAGGTGCTGCTCGGCCACATGGGCGGGCCGTTCTGGGCCCGCAAGGACGACGGCGCCTGGTCGCTGCCCAAGGGCGAGCACGGCCCGGACGAGGACCCGCTGGCGGTCGCGCACCGGGAGTTCGCCGAGGAGCTCGGCTCGCCGGTGCCGGCCACGGAGCTGGTACCCCTCGGTCGGCTGCGGGCCTCGGGCAAGGTGCTCGCGATCTGGGCTGCCGAGGGCGACCTCGACGCGGCGGCGAGCACGAGCAACACCTTCGAGCTCGAGTGGCCCCCGCGGTCGGGCCGCGTCCAGGAGTTCCCGGAGATCGACCGTGCGGCCTGGTTCGGTCTCGACGAGGCGCGCACGAAGCTGGTGAAGGGCCAGGTCCCCTTCCTCGACCGGCTGCGCGACGTCCTCGCGTCTACTGGTCCCACCAGCTGAGACCGGCCGTCCCGCGACGTGGATGACGGTTGGATGACATGTCGTCCCACCGCATCCCGGCCGCCCCGGATCGGGGTGGGCGCCTGCCAGTGTCGTCGGCGTCCCGTTCCACCGACCCCGGGGAGGCACCCATGACCTGCACGCACTGCGACGCGGTCGAACAGCGCGGCCGGTTCTGCGTCGGCTGCGGCAAGCGGCTGCCGCCGTCCCCCCTGCCGATGCGCCGCGCCCGCCTGGCGCCCCAGCACCTGCGCGACGACGACACCCAGCCGGTCCTGCGCTTCGGCGTCACCCCGCGCACTCCGCTCGACCGGCAGCAGGACGCCTTCGTCTGAGGCGCCGGAGGCCTGCCGTGACGGGCCTCACTGCTAGCAGATCGCTTGCAGGAGTTAGCACCCCGCGGGATCGGGGCATGACCGGATCGTCAGGTCATCCCCGATCCTCCGGAGTGTTCACCCGTCATGACCGACACCACCAAGATCCAGAACCAGCTGCGCGCCCTCGTCCTGCTCACCAAGACCGAGGAGCAGGTCGCCCGGACGCGGATCTCGCAGGCGCGGACCGACGCCGTCCGCCGCGAGCTCACCCAGAACGCGGACAACGCCGCGGCGCGCACCATCGAGATCACCGAGGCGCTGCGCGCGGCCGGCGGCGTCCCCGACGTCGTCACGCCGGCGCTCGGCCGGCTCTCGGCGGTCCTCAAGGCGACCGTCGAGCAGGCCGCGCCGCTCGAGGAGGCGCTGCTCACCGACCTGCAGCTCGAGCACCAGCTGCTCGACCGGGCCACCTACCTCAAGGTCCTGGCCGAGGCGGCCGGGAAGACGTCGGTGCAGCGCCTGGCCGAGAAGCTCGTCGAGGCGCACCGCGCCACCGTCGAGTGGCTGACCGTCGTCCTCGCCGAGGAGGCCCTGGGCGGCCCGGCCGCACTGGTGGCCACCCCGCTGCAGAAGGTCGCCGGCACCGTCGCCCGCGCCGCCGGTGCCCCCGTCCGCTTCGTGCACAACACGGTGAACAGCGCCGTCGACTCCGTGCAGCACGCCGGTGAGGAGACCACCGAGCGCCTCGGCGCCGTGGCCGACCGCGCCTCCGCCCTGACCGACGCCGTGCGCGAGACGCTGACCGTCAGCCGGGCCGCGGGTCTCCGCCGGGCCGAGCGGATCGCGCGGCGCGAGGGCAACGCCGAGGTGGCCGACACCGCCAAGGCCGCCCGCGAGGAGCTGGGCGACGTCACTGCCGCCGAGCTGCCGATCAAGGGCTACGACTCGATGGCCGCCGGTGATGCCGTGAAGGCGATCAAGGAGCTCGAGACGCCGCACGACATCCGGGTGATCATCCGCTACGAGGAGACCCACAAGAAGCGGTCGAACGTGGCGAGTGCCGCGCAGACCCGCCTGGCCGCCCTGGCCAAGGAGGCCGTCGGCGTCGACGCCTGAGCAAGGACCTCGCGGAGGGCCCGCACCCCGTTCGGGGGTGCGGGCCCTCTCCGCGTGTGCGGACGGTGACGCCGGCCGCCGGACCGGGTGAGATGCGTCGCCCACCGGTTTGCCACGCCGGGCGCGAGGGGGACCCTCGGATCATGAGCATCACCCCCGAGGCCCTGGCGGCGGAGTTCTCGCTGCCCACGGCTGCCACCCGACTGGACTTCCTCAGCCGCCGCGACGACGGCGAGACCACGCTCAACACCGTGCAGGACGTCGACGACGACTCCTGGGCGCACCTCAAGGACACCCCGCTGCAGCTCGACGTCGCCGAGTCGCTCGAGCTGCTCGCCCTGGGCGAGGTCATCTCCCGCAAGGCGCACGACTGCCAGCTCATCGGCATCCGGGCGGCGCTGCGCGGCGGCGCCGGCTGGGAGGAGATCGCGACCGCCCTGGGCACCTCGCCGCAGGCCGCCTACGACACCTACGTCGCCTCGGTCACGCGCGAGCTGGACGACCGCTCGGCCGCCGCCGCCCGCGAGCTGGCCGGTACCCGCCCCGGCCGTTGAGCCCTACCAGCGCAGCGGCTGGATGGTCCGCGAGTCGGCGGTGTGGCAGGGGCGGCAGTGCCCCCAGGTCACGATCTGCAGGGGGGTGGCCTTGCCGCCGCACTCGGGGCACTCGACCTGCTCGCCCGCCTTGGCGCGGGCCTCGCTGATCTCCGCGGACCGCTCCTGGTGGATCGCGGCATCACCCCGGCAGGGGCAGCCCAGGTGGGCCTCGGCGCATCGTCCGTGCTGAGCGGGAACGGGGTGCCTCCTGGACGCCGCCGCAGCGCAGGCGCGTGCGGACGTGACCCACGTTACCGGCCGTTCCGGGTACCGGACCCACGCGTGAGCGGAAACGTGCTGGGCATGACCCGATCGGGTCCCCACCGACCCGGTGGGACCGCCCGTCCCGTGCGTCGCCGATCGCGGTGCCGCACCGACCGACCGAGGACATCGCCATGAGCGCCGCTCCGCAGAACCCCCACGACGACGAGCCGGCCCGCCCGACCGGGCGGAGCACCGAGTCCGGCCGCCGGCGGGCCCGGGTGCTGATCCCGCTGATCTTCGTGGGCGCGATCCTGCTGGTGTTCCTGTTCATCTTCCTGGTGAGCCGGCTCAACCAGTGACCGCTCGGGCCCGGGCGCCCTGCCGGCGCCCGGGCCGGAACGCTCAGCGGTGCAGCAGCGCGAACGTGGCGACGGCGTGCCCGATCGCCTTCCCGTCCTGCTCGACGTCGGCCTCGCACACCGTCAGGTGCTCGCCCTTGGTGCGCACACGGGCGGTGACCGACAGCGGCCCGGTGCTGCCCGGTCGCAGGTAGGTCACCGTCAGCTGGCTGGTCGCGGGGACGTCGTCGTCGCCGGTGGCCGAGCGGACCGCCGTGCCCATCGCGGTGTCGACCAGCGTGGCCAGGACGCCGCCGTGCAGCGTGCCCGCCGGGTTGAGGTGCTCGTCGGTCACCTCGAAGGCGATCCGGGCCGACCCGTCGTCGGCCTCCTCCACCTGCGCGCCCAGTCGTCCCGCGAACCCACCCGGTGCCCCGTCCTCAGCCATGGCCCGCGGCTACCCCGGCCGGGGCGGTCACATGCCCGCGTCGGGCGGTTACGACGCTCCCGCCACCCCGTCCAGGGCCGAGCGGTTCCCGGCCTTCGACGCCGGGATGACGCTGAGCGTTCCGTCGGACTCCAGGACCACGGCGGCGATCTCACCGAGGTCCCCGCTCCCCGTCGCGCGGACCGCCTGCCGCACCTCGCCCACGGTCACCCGCTGCTCGCGGAGGGCCTCGGGCAGCAGTCGGCCGTCGTGCAGGAGGAGCGTGGGTGGTGCGGTGACCACGGAGCGACCGCCGGGCAGGTGCGTCGTCGTCCAGGCGACGGCGAACTGGAGGCCGGCGAGCAGCGCGAGCGCGGTCGCGCCCTCGGCCCAGGAGACGTCGCTGCTGAGCAGGATGGTCGCCAGCGTCGAGCCCAGCGCCACGCTGACCACCAGGTCGAAGGCGTTGAGCTTGCTCAGAGTGCGCTTGCCCGTGAGCCGGAGGACGACGACGACGGTCGCGTAGGCGGCGGTGCCCACGGCGAGGACGCGGGCGATGTCGGACCAGGCGTCGAACCACATGCCCGGGTCCTACCCCGCGGAGCCCGGTCACCGCTCCTCTGCCAGGGTGGGCGAGGTGGACTGGCTGATCACCGCGGCGGGCGTCCTCGTGGTGGTGGTCGCGCTTCGGGACATCTTCCACACGCTGTGGCACCCCAGCGGCCGCGGCGACCTCAGCTCGTGGGTGATGCGCGGCGTGTGGCGGCTGGGCCGCCGCCGTCGGCAGCGTGGCACCGCGGGCGTGCTGACCGGCCCGATCGGCCTGGTGCTGGTGGTCCTCTCGTGGATCACGCTGATCGTCGGCGGAGGGGCGCTCGTCTACGCGCCGCACATGCCGGAGGCCTTCCTCTTCCAGAGCGGCCTGGACGTGAGCGGGCGGAGCGACGTCCTGGACGCGGTCTACGTCTCCGCCGTCGCTCTGGCCACCCTCGGCCTCGGTGACATCGTGCCGACCGCAGGCTGGTCGCGAATCGCCGTCCCGGTGCAGGCGCTCATCGGCTTCGGCCTCCTGACCGCGTCGGTCACCTGGGTGCTGCAGATCTACCCGGCACTGATCCGACGGCGGGCGCTGGCCGTACGGCTGGCCCAGCTGCGCTCGATGCCACGGGACGACCTGCTGCTCGACCCGCAGTCGGGCAGTGCCGCAGTGCTGCTGGACGGTCTGGCGAGCGAGCTGGCGCAGGCGCGCGTCGACCTCACCCAGTACAGCGAGACCTACTACTTCCGGGACGGTGACGAGGAAGCGGCGTTGCCCGCGATGATCGGCGTCGCCGTCGATCTCGCGGCTGCCGGCCACCGCGCGCCGCGCACCGACGTCCGGCTGGCCGCCGTCCGGCTGGGTCGCGCCGTCAGCGACTTCGCCACGGTGGTCGACGACGAGTTCCTCCACACGGGAGCCGGGACCGACGAGGTGCTGGCCGCCTACGCGCGCGCCCACCACTACACCCGTCAGGACTGAGCGGCGGTGTCCTCGCGGTCGGCCGCCCTGCGGTAGAGCACCCGGCCCGGCGCCGCGGTGATCCCGTGCGCCAGCGTGCTCGCCGCGACCACCATCGTGCCGGCGGCCAGCACGGTGGTGTCGGCGCCGAGGCGTTCGGCCTCCATCGCCAGGTAGAAGAGCGCGGAGACGCCGATGGGGCCGAACCAGCCCAGGTGGACCGCGTCGGGCAGCCCCAGCCCGAGCGGCCTGCGCAGCAGGAGCAGGACGGGGAGCCGGCGGAGCACGAGCACCGCCACGGCCAGGGCGGGACCCCGCCAGCCCAGGTCCGCCCAGGCGGACCAGGGCAGCGCCGCTCCCACGGCGATGAACAGCGGGAGCACGAGGAAGCGGTTGACGGCCTCGTCGACGGGCGCGTCGGTGGTGCGGTCCGAGCCGGTGGCCACGAGGTTGAACGCCAGCCCGCAGACGAAGACGGCGAGGATGCCGTCGACGTGCAGGACGCCCGAGAGCCCGAGCACCGTGAAGGCCAGCACCACGGTGAACAGGGCGAGCGGGCCGTGGTCGGTGGAGCCGTGCTCCTCACCGGCGCGCAGCGCGCGGCCACCCAGCCAGCCCAGGAGCGTCCCGACGACCACCGCGCCGGCGACCTGCCAGGACGACTCGAGCACGGCGGCGCCGGTGGTCAGCGGCCCGGCGACCGCAATGGCGAGCAGCACGAGGGGCAGGGCGAGCCCGTCGTTCGCGCCCGACTCCAGCGACAGGATCTGGCGGTCGCGGGCGGGCAGGTCCTCCTCGGCGGGCTCGCCGGTCACGACGCTCGAGGCCAGGACGGGGTCGGTGGGGGAGAGCGCGGCGCCCAGCAGGGCGGCGGCACCCAGGCCGACGCCCAGGACGGCCGCGGACAACCCGGCGGTGATCAGCGCCATCGCCGGCATCGCGACGCCCAGGAGCAGCAGCACCGGGCGCAGCTGCGCCCGCGCCGCTCCGACCGGGTAGCGCAGGGCGACCGACATGACCGAGACGGCGAGGATCAAGCGGGTGGCCGTGTGCAGCCACGTCTGGTCCTCGGTCATCGGCGTCACGGGGAGCAGGTCGAGCACGGCGGGCCCGATCGCGATCCCCACGAGCAGGCCGACGAGCGGTTCGGACACCGGCAGGCGACGCAGCCGGCTCGACAGCGCCGCCACGCCGAGAGCCAGCACGCCGCCGGTGAGCAGCAGGACGTCGGTGGTCACGGGACGGGGCTGCCCGAGGCCCCGTCCGGCCATGCACGAGGGCTCGAGCGCCGACGCAGAAGTATTTTCTGCCGACGTGTCGATTCCGGTCGCGGCCGTTCGACGGGAAGGTAGAGCGGAGCCCGAGCCGGTCGGCACGACCGGCCTCCGTTCCCGGCACACAGGGAGACAGCGATGCGTTTCATGGTGATCGTCAAGGCGACCGAGGACAGCGAGAAGGGCGCCATGCCCAGCCAGGACATGCTGGAGGCGATGGGCGCCTACAACGAGGAGCTGGTCAAGGCCGGCGTCATGCTGGACGGCGACGGCCTGCGCCCCAGCTCGTACGGCGCGCGGGTGCGGTTCGACGAGAAGGGCACCGCCACCGTGATCGACGGCCCGTTCACCGAGACCAAGGAGCTCGTCTCGGGCTACTGGATCTTCGAGGTCTCCTCCAAGGAGGAGGCGGTGGAGTGGGCCCGCAAGGCGCCGTTCCGCGGCGGCGAGCTGGAGATCCGCCCCTTCTCCGTGCCGGAGGACTTCGGCGAGGCCTTCACGCCGGAGCTGCAGGACAAGGAGAACGAGCTGCGCGACACGCTCACCGCCCAGCGCGAGGCGTGAGCACCCCTCCTGCCCCGGCGGCGTCGGCGAGCGCGGACCTGCACCGCGTCGTCGACGCCGTCTGGCGCATGGAGTCCGCCCGCATCGTCGGTGCGCTCACCCGCGTCACCGGCGACGTCGGGCTGGCCGAGGAGCTGGCGCAGGACGCGCTGGTGGCGGCGCTGGAGCAGTGGCCCGGCAGCGGCGTGCCGGCCAAGCCGGGGGCCTGGCTGATGGCCATCGCCAAGCACCGGGCGATCGACACCTTCCGCCGGGCGCAGAACCTGCGGCGCAAGACCGAGGAGCTCGGTCGGGACCTGGTCGAGGGCGTCGAGGAGGACTGGGCCGCCGCGCTCGACGAGGTCGTCGAGGACGACGTCCTGCGGCTGGTGTTCATCTCCTGCCACCCGGTGCTCTCCCGGGAGGCCCGGGTGGCGCTGACGCTGCGGCTGGTCGGCGGCCTGACCACCGACGAGATCGCGCGGGCGTTCCTGGTGCCGGAGAAGACGCTGGCGCAGCGGGTGGTGCGCGCCAAGCGGACCCTGACCGCGGCCCGGGTGCCGTTCGAGACGCCCACGGGGGAGGACTTCACCGCCCGGCTGTCGTCGGTGCTCGAGGTGCTCTACCTGGTCTTCAACGAGGGGTACTCCGCCACCGCGGGCGAGGACCTGACCCGCCCCGCGCTCTGCCAGGAGGCGATGCGGCTGGGCCGGATCCTGGCGGGGCTGGTGCCGGGGGAGTCCGAGGTGCACGGCCTCGTGGCGCTGATGGAGCTGCAGGCCTCGCGGCTGGCCGCGCGCGTGGGTCCGGACGGCGAGTCGGTGCTCCTGGCCGATCAGGACCGCGGCCGCTGGGACCGGGTGCTGATCACCCGCGGGCTGGCGGCGCTCGACCGGGCCGAGCAGAGCGCCGCGGGGGCGCTCGGGCCGTACGCGCTGCAGGCGTCCATCGCCGCCTGCCACGCCCGGGCCCGCAGCGTCGAGGAGACCGACTGGGCGGGGATCGCGGGGGCGTACGAGGCGCTCGCGGCGCTGACCCCGTCCCCGGTGGTCGAGCTCAACCGCGCCGTCGCCGTCTCCCGGGCCTACGGGCCGGCCGCGGGCCTCGAGCTGGTCGACGGGCTGCGCGACGCCCCCGCGCTCGCCGGGTACCACCTGCTCGCGGCGGTCCGCGGCGACCTGCTCGTGTCGCTGGGACGCGACGACGAGGCGCGGGCGGAGTTCGAGCGGGCCGCGGGGCTCACCCGCAACGAGCGCGAGCGCGCACTGCTGCTGGGCCGGGCGGCCGACTGCCGCCGGTCTGCCGGGCTCCCGCCGGCCTGACCCGACGGCTCCCGCAGGAGCCCGCTGCCGCCGGGGCCGGCCCCGGGCACCCGTGGTTGCGCGGGCGCGTCATGCTTAGGTGTGCCTTGCCATACCGGCACGGTGCCGGGGCCGATGCAGGAGGAGTTCCACACGTGACCAGGCCGCGCCGGGCGATCACCGGCCTGCTGACTTCCACCGCCGTCGCCGTCGCGCTCGCCGCGTGCGGGAACTCCCAGGCGTCGGACACCGAGGCGCTCACCGTCTACAGCGCCCAGCACGAGAGCCTGGTGCGCACCATGCTCGAGGGCTTCACCGACGAGACCGGCATCGAGCTGGAGTTCCGCGACGCGAACGACTCCGAGCTGGCCAACCAGATCGTGCAGGAGGGCGAGGCCTCGCCGGCCGACGTGTTCCTCACCGAGAACAGCCCGTCGATCGACGTCGTCGACAAGGCCGGGCTGCTCGCCCCCATCGACGCGCCGACCGCCGAGCAGGTGGAGGAGCGCTACCGCCCGGAGGCCGGCAACTGGATCGGGTTCGCCGCCCGCTCGACGGCGCTGATCTACAACCCCGCGGAGATCCCCGAGGGCGAGCTCCCCGCCTCGATGCTCGACCTGGCCGACCCGGCGTGGGAGGGCCGGGTGGCGATCGCGGCCGGCGGGGCGGACTTCCAGGCCATCGTCAGCGCCGTGCTCGCGCTGGAGGGGGAGGAGGCCACCCGTGAGTGGCTCGCCGGCCTGCAGCGCAACGCCGAGATCTACGCGAGCAACACCGCCATCATGAAGGCCGTCGACGAGGGCGAGGTGCCGGTCGGCATCACGTACCACTACTACTGGTTCCGCGACCAGGCGCAGGAGGGCCTCATCGGCGACGACGCCCGGCTGCACTTCTTCCGCAACCAGGACCCCGGTGCGTTCGTCAGCGTCTCGGGCGCCGGCGTGCTGGCCTCCTCCGACCAGGAGGAGGCAGCCCAGCGGCTGGTGGAGTGGCTGACCGCGCGCGGGGCGCAGGAGCGGCTGGCCGAGAGCACGGCGCTGGAGTACGCCGTGGGCGTCGGGGTGGACTCCGCCGAGGCGCTGCCGCCGCTGGCCGAGCTGCAGGCACCCGACGTCGACCCCGGATCGCTGGACGCCGAGCTCGTCACCGAGCTCATGCAGGACGTGGGGCTGCTCTGACCACCTCCGAGCTGCGGGCCCCGGCCCCCGGTCCGCGCGCAGCGGACCGGGGGTCCGGCGCGTCCGGTCGCCGGTTGCGCCGCTCCCCGGTCACCCTCGCGCTGGCCCTGGCCGTCGCCGCGCTCGCGCTGCTGCCGCTGGGCTACATCGCCTGGTACTCGGCCGACCTCGGCTGGGCGGGGATCCGGGAGCTGGTCCTCCGGCCGCGGGTCGGCGAGCTGTTGTGGAACACGGTGCGCCTCGCGCTGGGCACCGTGGTCTGCTGCGGGGTGCTCGGCGTCGGGGCCGCCTGGCTGGTCGAGCGCTCGTCCGTGCCCGCCCGCCGGATCTGGCACGTCCTGCTGGTCGCACCGCTGGCGGTGCCGGCCTTCGTGAACAGCTACGCGTGGATCTCGCTGCTGCCGGGCCTGGACACCTACGCCGGCGCGCTGCTGGTCGTGACGCTCTCCTACTTCCCGTTCGTCTACCTGCCGGTCGCCGCCGCCTTCCGCGGGCTGGACCCCGCCCTCGAGGACACCGCCCGCGGTCTCGGGCTCTCGACGTGGGCGGTCTTCCTCCGGGTGCAGCTGCCGCAGCTCCGGGTGGCGCTGCTGGGCGGCGGGCTGCTCGTGGCGCTGCACCTGCTCGCCGAGTTCGGCGCGCTCCAGATGCTGCGGTACCCCACCTTCACGACGGCGATCTACGACCAGTACCGCGCCACCTTCAACGGCCCGGGCGCGACCATGCTGGCCGGCGTCCTGGTGCTGCTCTGCCTGGTGCTGCTGGTCGCCGAGATCCGGCTGCGGGGGCGGCGGGGCTACGCGCGCAGCGGCCGCGGCGCCCCGCGCCCGGGCCGGCGGATCGCGCTGCACCGGCTCACCGCCCCGGCCCTGCTGGCGCTGGGAGCACTGGTCGCGCTGGCCGTGGCGGTCCCGCTGTGGAGCCTGGGCTACTGGATGGCGCGCGGTGCCGGGACCGCCGTCGACGGGTCGGTCCTCCTGACCACCACGGGGACCACGCTGGGGCTGGCGGCGGCCGCGGCGGCGATCACGACGGCCATGGCGCTGCCCACCGGCTGGCTGGCGGTGCGGGCACGCGGGCGGATCGCCACGCTGCTCGAGCGCAGCACCTACCTCGGCAGCTCGGTGCCCGGCATCGTCGTCGCCCTCGCCCTCGTGACGGTGAGCATCCGGGTCACCCCGTGGCTCTACCAGACGGTGCCCGTGCTCCTGGCCGCCTACGCGATCCTCTTCCTGCCGCGGGCCATCGTCACCGTCCGGTCGGCCGTCGAGCAGGCGCCACCCCTCTACGACGACGTCGCCGCGTCGCTGGGTGCCTCGGCGCCCGACCGGCTCCGGCGCATCACGCTGCCGCTGCTGGCCCCCGGCATCGGTGCCGGTGCCGCGCTGGTCTTCCTCGCCGTCGTCACCGAGCTGACCGCCACCCTGCTGCTCGCGCCCACGGGGACGCGGACGCTGGCCACCGCCTTCTGGACGGCGAGCAGCGCGGTGGACTACGCGGCGGCTGCCCCCTACGCGGTCATCATGGTGCTGCTGTCGGCACCCGCCACCGTCCTGCTGTCCCGAGATGCCCGACGAGGTCTGACCCCATGAGCTCCCTGACCGTGACCGGCCTGACGAAGTCCTACGTGGCCGGCGTCCGGGTCCTCGACGGGGTGGACCTGCACGTGCCCGGGGGGAGCTTCACGGCCCTCCTCGGCCCGTCGGGCTGCGGCAAGACGACGCTCCTGCGGCTGATCGCGGGGTTCGACGACCCGGACGCCGGCACGGTGGCGCTGGGCGACCGGCTGGTGGCCGGGGGGCCGGGGCGCGCCGTCGCCGCGCGTCGGCGCGGCATCGGCTTCGTACCGCAGGAGGGTGGCCTGTTCCCGCACCTCACGGTCGCCGCCAACATCAGCTTCGGGCTGCCGCGACGGCAGCGGCGCGAGGGGGGCCGGGTTCGGGAGCTGCTCGACCTCGTCGGCCTGGACGCCTCGCTGGCCGACCGCTCGCCGCACCAGCTCTCCGGCGGGCAGCAGCAGCGGGTGGCGCTCGCGCGGGCGCTGGCGCCCGCGCCCTCCCTCGTGCTGCTCGACGAGCCGTTCTCCTCGCTCGACGCCACGTTGCGGGAGGAGACCCGGCTCGCCGTCTCCGCCGCGCTGGACGCGACCGGCGCCACCGCGGTGCTGGTCACCCACGACCAGGCCGAGGCGCTCTCGATGGCCGACCAGGTCGCGGTGCTCCGGCACGGACGGCTCGTGCAGCTCACCGACCCGAGGACCCTCTACCGCAGCCCGCAGGACCTCGACGTGGCGACGTTCGTGGGTGAGGCCGTCGTCCTCGACGCCGAGGTGCGGGCCGGGACGGCGCACTGCGCGCTCGGGGCGGTGCCCGTCGACGGCAGCCACGCCGACGGCCGGGCGCGGGTGCTGCTCCGCCCCGAGCAGCTGCGCCTGTCCGCCCCCGCGACCGCGCCGGACGCGGTCGTGGCGCGGATCGGCGGCGTGGACTTCTTCGGGCACGACGCGCGCATCCGGCTGGTGCTGCCGGGCGCCGGGACGGTCAGCGCGCGGCTGGTCGGGGCGGACCTGCCCTCGACCGGCGAGGAGGTCGCCGTGACGGTGATCGGGTCCGCGCAGGCATTCCCCCCGGCCGCGGCCGGCGACGTGGCGCACCCCGCCCTGTCGGCCTGAACGGCCGGTCGGCCGAGGGCGCGGATTAGGGCACCCTAAGCTCACCCCTCGTGGACCTCTTCCTCTTCACCGTCGATCCTCTCTGGGGTGGCGACGTCGTCGCCGCCGGTGCGGCCGGGGTCATCGTGGACTGGGAACGCCGGGGCAAGGAACGGCGGCAGGCCGGCGAGGGCACCCAGATCAGCACCGACACCCCCGAGGACCTGTCCCGCATGCGGGCGGCGATCGACGGCCGCCTCATCTGCCGCGTCAACGGCCACGGCCCGTGGACGGCGGAGGAGATCGACGACGCGATCGCGCGCGGCGCCGACGAGGTGCTGCTGCCGATGGTGCGCACGGCGGAGTCGGTGGACCGGACCCTCGACCTGGTCGCCGGGCGGTGCGGCCTGGGCATCCTGATCGAGACGCAGGACGCGGTGGACGTCGCCGCCGAGCTCGCCCGCCGGCCGCTGTCGAGGATCTACGTGGGCCTCAACGACCTGCGCATCGACCGCCGGTCCGACCAGCTCTTCAAGCCGCTCGTCGACGGCACCGTCGACGAGGTCCGCGCCGCGGTCACCCAGCCCTTCGGCGTCGGCGGGCTGACGCTGCCCGGCGGCGGCTTCCCCGTGCCGGGCGAGGTGCTCGCCGCCGAGCTGGTCCGGCTGCGCACCGACTTCACCTTCCTGCGCCGCTCCTTCATCGCCGACATGCAGGGGCGCGACCCCTGGGTCGAGGTCCCGCGGCTGCAGGCGCACCTCGCGGACCTGCGCCGCGCCGACCCCGCCGAGGCGGCGGCGAACCGGCAGCGGCTCCTGGCGGTCACCCGGCCGGCGGTCCCCGCCTCGCCGTCGGCCGACCCGGTCGGCGTGGGTCACCCGGCGTGAGAGCCGTCGTCACCGGCGGTGCCGGCTTCGTCGGCCGGCACCTGGTGCACCGGCTGCGCACCGAGGGGTGGGACGTCGTGCCGCTCGGCCGCGGGCAGGTCGACCTGGCCGACCCGCAGGCGGCCCGCGCCGCCGTGCGTGCCGCCGACCCCGACGTCGTGTTCTCCCTGGCCGCCGGGCGCGCCAAGGCGACCGAGGAGGAGCGGGCCGCCACCGTGGCGGTCAACACCAGCCCCTGGCTGGTCGACGCCCTGCCCGACCGGTGCCGCACCGTCGTCCGGCTGGGGTCCTCGACCGAGTACGCGGCCTCCCCGGTGCCGCTGACCGAGCAGGCCGCACTGGAGCCGCGAGGCTTCTTCGGCGCGACGAAGGCGGCTGGGTCGCTGCTGCTGCAGGCGGCGGCCGCGGAACGGGGCGTGCGCGCGGTGGTCCTGCGCGCCTTCCAGGTCTACGGGCCCGGGGACCACCCCACCCGGCTGGTCCCCGTCGTGCTCGAGGCGGCTCGCACCGGCGGCACCGTGCCCCTCCCGGCGCACGTCAGCCGGCGGGACTGGGTGTGGGTGGGCGACGTGGTCGACGCCTGCCTCCGCGCCGCCCGGCAGGAGGACCTGCCTCCGGGCGTGGTGCTCAACATCGGCACCGGGGTGCAGACCAGCACCGAGGAGCTGGTCGAGACGGCGGCCCGGGTCACCGGCCGGCCGATCGCCACGTCCCCCGGCGCCCACCCGGGCCGGCACTGGGACACCGCGGACTGGGTCTGCGACCCGGCGGCCGCACGCCGGCTGCTCGGCTGGGCGCCGACGCTCGACCTGGCCGGCGGGCTCGCCCGCACCTGGGCGCGGTCGTGACGCCGCGCATCGCCGTCGTCGCGCCCGTCTACGGGAACGAGGCCACCCTGCGCCCGCTGGCCCAGCGGCTGGCTGCGGCACTGCAGGGGTGGGACTGGCGGCTGAGGCTGGTGGTCGACGCCTCTCCCGACGGCAGCGCCGCCGTCGCCGGCGCCCTGGCGGCGGAGGACCCGCGCGTCGCGGTCACCGTGCTCGAGGTCAACGGTGGGCAGCACGCTGCGCTGGCCCGCGGGCTGGCCGACGAGGCGTCGGCCGACCGGTGGGTCTGCCTCGACGCCGATCTGCAGGACCCCCCGGAGGCCGTCCCGCTGCTGCTCGACCGCCTGGCGGTGGGCGACGTCGCCGCGGTCTTCGCCGGGCGGCGGGGGCGGTACGAGTCGGCGGCCCGGCGGCTCAGCGGAGACGTGCACCGGCGGCTGGCCGCGCGGCTGACCGGCCTGCCGGCCGACGCGGGCGCCTTCTTCGCGATGGACCGGGTCGTCCGGGACGCCGTCGTGGCCGCGGTGCGCGACGCCGGCGCGCCCAGCGTGGTGCTGGCCGTGGCCGGTGCCGGGCGGCCGGTCGTGAGCCTGCCCGTCGAGCGGGACCGCCGGACGGAGGGGCGGTCGGCCTGGACCGGCCGCACCCGGTTGCGTCAGTCGCTGCGGTCCCTGACCTGGGCGCTGCGCTCCGGGCGGTGACCCGCCGGGTCAGGCGCCGGTCTCCCAGCGCTGCAGCACCAGGCGGGTCTGCGTGCCGGGGAAGGCCTGCTCGTCGACCAGCCGCAGGCCCGCCTCCTGCAGGATCTCGTCGTCGTCGGTGGGCTCGGGCACGCCGTCCATCAGCCGCCGGACCAGCCAGACCCGGTCGGCGTCGGCCGGTGCGTCGTCCGGGGGGAGCACCAGGTCGGCCCGCAGCCGCGGCGCGAGGGTCCGCACGTAGTGGTCCAGCCCGATGGCCGAGCGCTGGTCGGCGGCCACGACCGGCTCGCCGGCCACCTGGACCGAGGCCAGCGCGCGCACGAGGTCGTCGGCACGCTCGCGGGGTTCGCGGTCCAGGAGCGGGGTGCTGCTCAGGAGGGCGCACGCCAGCAGGAGGGCCGCCAGCGGAGCCCGGCCACCGCGCGGCACGGCCAGGGCCCCCGCGGCGGCGAGGACGCCGAGCCCGAGCAGCCCGGCGAGGAGGTACCTCGGGTGGTAGACCGGCCGCAGCAGTTCGGCGCCCAGCAGGAGCAGCAGCGGGACGCAGGTCCACGCCAGCCCGAGCACCCGGAGCTCGCGGCCCCGCCCGCCGCCCCGCGCCGCACCCACGACCGCCAGTCCCACGGCCAGCCACAGCAGGGGGGTGCGCCCACCGGCCCAGGCCTCGACGGCGTAGCCGAGCATGCGGCCGTCGGTGTCCTGCAGGTGCTCCGCGTTGCGCGCGCCGGTGCCGTTGAGCAGGTTCAGCCCGACGAGCAGGCAGGCGGGCAGCGCGGCGACCGCCCCGGCGAGGACGACCGCGAGGGCGCCGCGCCCGCGCAGCACCACCGCGGCGACGACGAACGCCGCGAGGACCGTGACGGCGTACCAGTGGCCCAGGCCCATGCCCGCGCCCGCGAGCCCGAAGAGCAGCAGCCCGCGTGGCGGCTCCTGCAGCCAGCGGACGAGACCGAGCGCCGTCGCCCCCGTCGCCAGCACGGTCAGCCCGTAGCTGCGCGCCTCGACCGACTGCTGGAGGAGCAGGGGCGTGGCGGCGAGCAGCACCCCGGTGAGGACCCCGGTCGCCGTCCCGCCCAGCCGGGCGACGGCGCGGGTCACGAGCGCCAGGCCACCGGCGGTCGCCAGGAGGGACAGGACCCGGAGCGAGGTGTCGCCGCCCAGGCCGGGCAGGGCCATCCAGGCGTGCACGACCACGTAGTAGGGCGCGTTGTACGACGGCGGGACGCCCGCGAGGTAGCTGGTAACCCCCTCGCCGTCCCGGATCGCCGACAGGATCTCGCCGAGCGGCCGGCGGCCCACCTCGGCGGTGAACAGCTCGTCGAACCACAGCCCGTGGCCGGGCAGGAGGAGGAGCATCCCCAGCACCAGCAGCAGAGCCGGGGGGAGGAGCTCGGCGACGGACCAGCGGGGCGGTCGGTCCCGCTCGGCCTGCCGGGCCGCCGCGGGCACGTGGGCCTCCCGGGTCGCCGTCACGCCCCGAGGCTAGGCGACGACCGGCCGTGCTCCGGGTGCGGCAGGCGGTCGAGGAGCACCCGGGCGAGGGCGAGGGCGGCGGGGTCCGGATCCGGCCGGACGGCCGCGGCCCGCAGCAGGCCGGCCAGCGGGCCGGCGACGGCGGGGGAGAGCGCGGTGATCCACCCGGCCGACCCCGCGCGCGCCTCGGCCACGTGCTCGGCGCCGCCGTCGGACCGGTGCGCGACGACCTCGGGCCGGGAGGCGAGCAGCCCGGCGGCGCGCCAGTCGCCGGGTGTCGTGCGGGCGGCCAGCTGCTCGAGCCGGTCGGCCGCGGTCCGGAGTGCCGTCGCGTCGTCCACCCGGGCATCGTGGCCGGTCGCGGTTGTGCGCGGCGGCCGGGGGTAGTCGGCGCTGGCCGCGGGGGAGCCGACCCGCCTGACCCGGGAGCTCCCGTGGACGTGTACGACACTCCGACACCCGAGCTGCAGACCATGCCGCTGGGCCTCTACGACGTCGTGCAGCTCGCGCTGCTCGGCGCCGGCTTCGCGCTGCTGGCGTACTTCCTCTACTCGCTGATCAGCATGAACGAGGTGTCCGCCCGGTACCGGCCCTCGGCGTACGCGGCGGTGTGCCTGTCGGCGGTGGCGATGCTCGCCTACGCGCTGCTGTACAGCGACTGGGACAGCGGCTTCCGGCTGCAGGGCGAGGTGTGGGTGCCCACCGAGGAGGCGCGGAACTCCGTCGGCACCCGGTACATCGACTGGTCGGTGACGGTGCCGCTGCTGACCGTCGAGCTGCTGGCGGTGTGCTCGATCGCGGGCGCCCCGGCGCGGAACCTGCGCTTCACCACGATGGGCGCGGCCTTCCTGATGATCGTCACCGGCTACCTGGGCTCGCAGGTGATCGCCGACGGCCGCGACCGCACCGCGCTGGTCGTCTGGGGGCTGATCAGCACCGTCTTCTTCGTGTACCTGCTCGTCGCCCTGGTCGGGGCGGTGCGCGCCTCGCTGCCGACGATGGGCGTGGAGGCCGCGACCAGCCTGCGCAACGCCACGATCGTGCTGCTCGGCAGCTTCGGGATCTACCCGCTGATCTACGCGATTCCGGTGTTCGTCGACGTCACGCCGGCCTGGCTGACCGCGATCCAGGTCGGCTACTCCGCGACCGACGTCGTCGCCAAGGCCGGCTTCGGCGTGCTCGTGCACAAGGTGGCCAAGCTGCGCACCGCCGAGGACGTCGCCGCCGGCACCGACACCCATCCCGAGCCGGTGTGGTCCAGCCACGTGCACAAGAGCGACGGCGTGCAGCCCGAGGTGAAGCGCATCGCGCAGCCCTGAATCAGGCCGGCTCGCGCCGCATCGGCACGTGCGGGATGCCGTCCTCGTCGTAGCCCGGTCCGCTGCGCCGGAAGCCGAAGCGCTCGTACCAGCCCTCCAGGTGCGCCTGCGCGCCGAGGGTGAGCGGGACGTGGCCGTGGTCGGCGACGCCCTGCTCGATCAGCCGGGCGGCCAGCCCGTCACCGCGGAAGGCCGGCGCCGTGACGACCCGGCCGATGGCACGCGTCGCGCCGTCGTCCAGGACCCGGATGCAGGCGGCGACCTCGCCGTCGGCCTCGAACCACAGGTGCTCGGTCGCGGGCTCCACGTCGCGGCCGTCCAGCTCCGGGTAGGGGCAGGCCTGCTCGACGACGAAGACGTCGACCCGCAGCCGGCAGAGCCGGTACACCTCGAAGGGCGTGAGGTCGGCGAAGCGCGACCGGCGCAGCACGGGGCCGCCGGGGGAGGACGTCATGCCTCCATTGGTACCGGAGCCCCGCCGGGCGGCTGGCTGCGGTTGCCGTACCGCCGCATCGCCAGCGGGCCGAGCACCCCGCCAGGAGCACCCGCGTCGCAGGCAGGGCGGAGCGTCGCGCAGAAGTCATCGGCGCGGACAGGTATCCCGCCGCGGGAGGGGTAGGGGGCGGGCATGTCGATGTCGATGCCGCTGGAACCGAACCTGGGCACGCCGGACGAGGGCATCCCCGCCGCCGATCCCGGCGCCGGGGCGCCGCCGCCCGCCGACGGCTTCGGGGTGGGCGGTGAGGAGCCCGACCGCCCGGAGGAGCCAGCGGCCGGCGCCACGGGCTCCGGCGACCCGGCCGCCACCGACACCCCGTTCCGCACGCCGGACCCGACGGAGCTCGGCCCCTCCTGAGCCGCCCGGCGGCTCAGTCCGCGGACGGCTCACGCCCCCGGCGCGACCGCTGCCGGAACGGGCCCGGAGGGGGCTACCGGCCGAGGGCGGTGGTGGCCTTGTCGACCAGCTCGAAGTGGCCGACCGCCCAGAAGGCGACCCCCGCGGCGGCGAGACCACCGACGGTGACCGCGGTGGAGCTCAGCGGGTGCTGGCGGGCGTGCGCCCACGCGTCGCGCGCCTTGCGGCTGAAGGCGGCGAAGAAGCGGCGGGCCCACTCGAACTCGGTGGACCACACCCACAGGCCCAGCAGCACCGGCGGGATGGTGAGCGGGCCGGGCAGGACCGTGAGGGCCAGCCCCAGCGCGACGAAGAGCAGACCGGCGACGAAGACGCCGATGCGCCAGGCGAGGGCCACGCTGCGGTTGGCGTGCACCCGTTCGCGGAAGCTGCCCGGCTCGACGGGCCGGGGCTGACCCAGGCCGTCGGTGCAGTCGGGGCAGCGGGTCGCCCCGGCCGAGGTGGCGGGAGCGTCAGCGGTGGCGGTCACGAGGTGATCCGGTACCCACCCGGTCCACCGGGCACTCCTGTTGTGCGCGATGGATCCGGGCGGGATCAGGCCGCGGCCGTCAGGGCGGTGCGCAGGTCCGTCGCCGGCCGCCCCAGCAGGCGCTCGAGGTCGGTGGGCGCCACGTCCAGCTCGCCGGCGGCGGTGGCCAGCTCCAGCGCGAGGACGACGTCGGCCGTCCCCTCGTCCAGGCCGGCGGCCAGCAGCCCGGCGCGGAACTCCGCCGGCGGCAGGTCGCGGTAGGCGAGGTCGGTGCCGGTCGCCTCGCCGAGGACGGCGGCCAGCTCGGGCATCGAGAACGACGGGCCGCCGAGCTCGTAGGTGGCCGAGCCGGGGGCGTCGGCCAGCAGGGCCGCGGCGGCCGCCTCGGCGTAGTCGGCGCGCGGGGCCGCGGCCACGCGACCCTCTCCTGCGGCACCGACGATGGCCCCGGTCGCGCGGTACTGCGGCAGCTGGGCGGTGTAGTTCTCGACGTACCAGCTGTTGCGCAGCAGGACGGTGTCGATGCCCGAGTCGCGCAGCATCGCCTCGGTGAGCCGGTGCTCCACGGCCAGCGGCGTGCTGTTGGTGTCGGCCCGGGCGATGCTCGTGTAGACGATGCGCCGCACGCCGGTGGCCCGTGCGGCCTCGACGACGTTCCGGTGCTGCTCCTCGCGGCGGCCGGCCTCGCTGCCGGAGACGAACAGCAGCCGGTCGACCCCGGTCAGCGCCGCCTCGAGCGCGCCGCGGTCGCCGTAGTCGGCCACGCGCACCTGCACGCCGCGGGCGGCGAGGTCGGCGGCCCGGCCGGCGTCCCGGACGACGGCGACGAGGTCGGCCGCGGGGACACCGCGGTCGAGCAGCGAGGTGACGGCGAGGCGGCCCAGGTGCCCGGTGGCGCCGGTGACGGCGAAGGTGGTCATGCGCCGGACAAGGTGGATGAAGCGTCAACCATTCCCGTGGGCGAGCATCAGGTGCCGTAGCGCAGCGCCGCGCGCTCGCGCGCCTTGGCCGCCTCCACCTCACGGTCCTTCGGCGGCGCCGTCGTCACGAGCTCCGCCAGCAGCCGGCCCGAGATCTCGGCGATCTCCTCCACGGCCCGGTCGAAGGCCTCGACGTTGGCGCGCGAGGGCTTCGTCGTACCGCTGATCTTGCGCACGTACTGCAGGGCGGCGGCACGGATCTCGTCATCGGTCGCCGGCGGCTCGAAGTTCGAGAGCGGGCGGATGTTCCGGCACATGCCCGCGAGACTAGGAGCGCCGGATCACGCGGGGAAGCCCGCGCGGTCGACCTTGCGGTGGTAGCGCTCGCCGAGCTTGCCGCCGAGGACCGCGCCCAGCAGCGTCGCGAGCAGGACGGCGCCGAGGGTGATGAGCCCACCGGTGGTCGCGGTGCCCTCCTCGATCGGGATCCGCGGCAGGTCGAGCTCCTGGAGCACGTTGTACTGGGCGCCCGCGATCGCACCGGCGGCGGCGAGCACCAGGACGACGACCAGCCCGATCACCCAGACGGCGACGCCCTGGCGGGCGCCGTCGAAGCGCGCCATCCGCCCGGCGACGTACCCGCCGGCGAGGTAGGCGAGGAACAGCACCACGAGCAGCCCGATCGCGCCACCGACCCCGATGGTCTCCGCCCGGGCGGCGGCCTCGTCGGCCGAGTCGACGCCCTGGGCCAGGCCGAGCACCACCCCGGCCGCGCCGAGCAGGGCGACCAGCAGCACGGCCAGGCCGTTGGCGGACAGCCACCCGAAGAAGGCCGCGCCCCACTTGAGGCCGCCGAACGTGGCCCGCTGCGCGGCGACGGCGTCGCGGGCGGTCGCCGGTGCGGCGTGGCGCGGGGCCGAGGGAGCGGGAGGTGCGGCGACCGCCGGCTGGACGACGGTCGCGTCCCGGTCGGGCAGGGTTCGATCGGGCAGGGTGTTCTCGGTGCCGGCCATCGTGGGTCTCCTCCGGTTGCGGACTGCTCCGCGTCGATCCCCCTCGGACGTCGGGTGAGCGGGTTACCGCAGGTCGGCGCGGCACACGCGGTGTCGCCCGGTCGGGCGAACGGCAGGAGGGAGGACGGCGGTGGGGGTGCTGCTGGTGGACGCCGCCAACGTGGTGGGGGCCCGCCCGGACGGTTGGTGGCGGGACCGCGCCGGTGCCGCGACCCGCCTGCTCGACCGGCTGGACCTGCTCGCCGGGCGGACCGTCGACGGTCCGGACGGCGGCCCGGTCACCGTCGCGCAGGTGGTCGCCGTGGTGGAGGGGCGGGCCCGCGGGGTGCCGGCGCCGGACCGCGTGCGGGTGGTGCGCGCGCAGGGGAGCGGGGACGACGCCCTGGCCGCCGAGGCGGCCGCCCTCGCGGGGCAGGGGGAGCAGCTGCTGGTGGTCACGGCCGACCGCGGGCTGCGCGCCCGGCTGCCGGTGGACGCCGCGGTTGCCGGGCCGGGCTGGCTGCTGGCCTGCCTCGACGAGGTGGTGCCGCCGGGTTGACCCGCCGGGCGCGCGGGTAGCCCTGGCCGGACCGCCCGACCCAGCCGAGGAGATGGACCGCCCCATGCCGATCCCCACCGACGACGCGCCGCCGGCCGTCCTGGTCACCGGCGCCTCCAGCGGGATCGGTCGCGCCACCGGCCTCGAGCTGGCCGGCCGCGGCGCTCGGCTGGTGCTGATGTCCCGCGACCGCGGCTCGCTGGAGGAGGCCGCCGCCGAGATGCGGGCCGCGGGGGCGGGCGAGGTCGTGGTCTGCGCCGGGGACGTCACCTCCGAGGACGACGTCCGGGCGGCGGTCGCCGCCGCGACCGGCCGCTTCGGCCGGCTCGACGTGGTGGTGCACTCCGCGCAGGTGATGGCCTACGGGCGGATCGAGGACGTGCCGCGGGAGGTGTACGAGACGGTGGTCGACACCGCCGTCCACGGCACGGCGAACATCGCCCGGGTCGTGCTCCCGGTGTTCCGGGCGCAGGGGGCCGGTCACCTCGCCGTCGTCAACTCGCTGCTCGGCAACGTCGCGACGCCGCTCATGGGCGCCTACGTGACGGCGAAGTGGGGGCAGCTCGGCCTGGTGCGCAGCCTCCAGCTGGAAACGCGCGACGAGCCGGGCATCTCCATCTCGATCATCCAGCCCGGCGGGGTGAACACCCCCATCTACAGCCAGGCGGCGTCGTGGGCGGGCAGCACCGGGCGGCCGCCACCGCCCACCTACTCGCCGTTCCGGGTCGCCCGCCGGGTGGTCTCCACGCTCGACCGGCCGCGCCGCGTGGTGCAGGCAGGCGTGCTCAACCACCTGGTCACCGCCGGGTTCCGGCTGCTGCCGGGGGTGTACGACCTGCTCGTCGGGCCGCTGCTCCAGCAGCTGGCGCTGGCCGGCGACGACGCGCCGCCGACGACGGGCAACGTGCTCGAGTCCAAGCCCGCCGGCAACGCGACCGAGGGGCGCTGGCGCAGCATCTGAGCGACCCCCTGTGAACGCCGCGTTGCGTTTCGGGCGGAGCTGTTGACCTGGTCCGAGCCGTCGGGTCAGCTGCACCGGTGACCATCCGCCGGACGACGCTGGGCGGGCACACCTACGAGTTCGGCTCGCTCGCCGACCTGCTCGCACGCGCGACCCCGCACCGCTCCGGCGACGTGCTCGCCGGGTGCGCCGCGGGCTCGGCCGCCGAGCGGGTGGCGGCGCAGTCGGTGCTGGCCGACCTGCCGCTGGCCACCTTCCTGGAGGAGCAGGTCGTCGGCTACGAGGAGGACGACGTCACGCGGCTGATCCTCGACACCCACGACCGGGCCGCGTTCGCGCCGGTCGCCTCGCTGACCGTCGGGGGGTTCCGGGACCGGCTGCTGGCGTGGGCCGCGGCGGGCGACGAGCGGGCGCTCGCCGCGCTCGCCCCCGGGCTCACCCCCGAGATGGTGGCCGCGGTGTCCAAGCTGATGCGCAACGCCGACCTGGTCGCGGTGGGGCGGCGGGCCCGGGTGGTCACCGGGCTGCGCTCGACGATCGGGCTGCCCGGCCGGCTGGCGTCACGGCTGCAGCCCAACCACCCGACCGACGACCCGCTGGGCGTGACCGCGTCGGTGCTGGACGGGCTGCTGCACGGCTCCGGCGACGCGGTCATCGGCATCAACCCGGCCACCGACTCACCGGCGCGCACCGTCGCTCTGCTGGAGCTGCTCGACGCGGTCGTCCAGCGGTACGGCATCCCGACCCAGTCCTGCGTGCTGGCGCACGTGACGACGACGCTGCGCGCGCTGGAGGCGGGCGCGCCGGTCGACCTGGTCTTCCAGTCGGTGGCCGGCACCCAGGCGGCCAACCGCGGTTTCGGCGTCACCCTGGACCTGCTCGCCGAGGCGCAGGCCGGTGCGCTGGCGCAGGGCCGGGGCACCGTGGGGCGCAACGTGACCTACTTCGAGACCGGTCAGGGCTCGGCGCTCTCGGCCGACGCGCACCGCGGCGTGGGCGGCCGGCCGGTGGACCAGCAGACGCTGGAGTGCCGCGCCTACGCCGTGGCCCGCCGGTTCGAGCCGCTCCTGGTCAACACCGTCGTCGGCTTCATCGGGCCCGAGTACCTCTACGACGGCAAGCAGGTCCTGCGGGCCGCGCTCGAGGACCACTTCTGCGGCAAGCTGCTCGGCCTGCCGATGGGCGTGGACGTCTGCTACACCAACCACGCGGAAGTGGACGCCGACGACACCGACGCGATGGTGCTGCTGCTGGGTGCGGCGGGTTGCTCGTTCGTCATCGCCGTCCCGGGTTCGGACGACGTGATGCTGCACTACCAGTCGCTGTCCTTCTCCGACGTGCTCACCGCCCGGCAGGTGCTGGGGCTGCGGCCGGCGCCGGAGTTCGAGGAGTGGCTGGCGCGCATGGACCTGCTCGGCGACGACGGCCGGGTGCGCGAGCTGGCCCCCGACGCGCCGGCCGCACGCGCGCTGCTCGCGGCGGCGCGGCCGTGACGGTCGCGGGGGACGACCCGTGGGCGGTGCTGCGCGCGGCCACGCGGGCCCGCGTCGCGCTCGGCCGGGCCGGCGACGGCCTGCCGACGGCGCGCGAGCTGGAGTTCCGGCTGGCCCACGCCGTCGCCCGCGACGCGGTGCACGCGCCGCTGGAACCGGCGCGGGTGCGGGCCGCGCTGCCTGACGTGGAGGTGCTGGAGGTGGCCTCCGCCGCGGCCGACCGGGCGCAGTACCTGCAGCGGCCGGACCTGGGCCGGCGCCTGGCCGAGGGGACGGAGCTGCCCCGCACCGGGTCCGACCTCGGGCTCGTGATCGCCGACGGGCTGTCACCGCGCGCGGTGCACGAGCACGCGGCCGGACTGGTCACCGCGCTGCTGGACAGGCTGGACGGGTGGTCGGTCGCCCCCGTCGTGCTGGCGCACCAGGGGCGGGTCGGCCTCGGGGACGCGATCGGTGCGGCGCTCGGCGTGCGCGCCGTCGTCGTCCTGGTGGGCGAGCGGCCCGGGCTGTCGTCGGCGGACTCCCTCGGCGCCTACCTGACCTGGGCGCCCGGCCCGGGGCGGGTGGACGCGGAGCGCAACTGCGTCTCCAACATCCGCCCGCCGCACGGGCTGGGCTACGGGCAGGCCGCGGCGACGATCGCCGGCTTGCTCGCCGGCGCCCGGCAGCTCGGCGCGTCCGGGGTGGCGCTCAAGGACGAGCAGGCGTTGCCGGGCTGAGCGTCAGCTCGACTGCAGGCCGCGGGCCACCTCGCCGGGACGCTGCTGCTCCCCGGCGTAGGAGCTGATCGCGACCAGCGTGCCGGTCAGCGCGGGGATGACCCACTGCAGCGTGTCCAGCTGCTGCTGAGCGGCGGCGACGTCGGCCTGGGCGACCTTGGTGCGCTTGCTGGGCTTCGTGCCGGACTTCGAGGGGACGCCGCCCGCGGCCGACACCCGGGCGCCGAGCACCCGGCTGTACGCGGTGGCGCCGAGGGCGGCGGCCGTGACCAGGGTCTTGAGCGTCGACATGCCGGCGACGCCCTGCTGGGCGGCGACCCGCTGCTTGTTGGCGCGCAGCTGGCCGACGCTGCCGACGAGGTGGGCGCCGATGGCGGCGGCGTTGACCGGCGTCCACCGGTCCCAGCCGGCGTTGGCGACGCGGCCGGTGGCGGAGTCGCTGCCGGCCTCGCTCGCGGCGGCGTTCAGCGCCACCGCATTGGCCAGCGTGCCGCCGAACCAGGCCGACAGTCCGAGGTCGTGCAGGGTGCGGGAGAGCGTGTTGCGGGCCATGGGGAGCTCCAGTGCTGGGGGGAGGGCGGTCCGCCCTCCCTACCCGGCCTGCTCGCGCGCATACCGGTGGCACGCAATCGGAACCGCGGAGGTCCGATCCGGTCAGCCGCGGCGGAGCAGCCGGGCCACCCGGTGCGTGCGGCCCGCCCGCAGCTCCTCGGTCGTCGGGTGCGGCTCGTGACCGGACCGCGGGACCGCGGCGGCCGCCGCGTGCCGCTCGTGCAGCCGCGCGCGCACGTCGTCGGGCGTGAGTGCGCGGCGCTGGCGCTCGTTGCGCGCGAGCACCGCACCGGTGGCGGCGACACCGGCGAGGCCGGCCAGTCCGAGCAGCTTCCAGGGGCGCACGTCCGTAACGTAGCGCCCCGTGCCTGCGCTCCCCTTCGACGAGGCGGTCGAGCTGACCCGCACCGGCGACGTCTGGATCTTCCGCGGTGCCTCCGTCGCCGACCGGGCGATCCGGGCGGTGACCAACGCGCCGGTCAACCACGTCGGCATGGCGGTGGTCCTCGAGGACCTGCCCCCGCTGCTGTGGCACGCCGAGCTCGGGCGCTCGCTGCCCGACGTCTGGACCGGGGAGCACCAGCGCGGCGTGCAGCTGCACGACCTGCGCGACGCCGTCGCCACCTGGCGGCAGAGGTACGGGCAGCGCGCCTGGCTGCGGCAGCTCGTCGGCCCGGCCGACGACGGCGGCGTCACCCCGGAGATGGAGGACGCCGTCCTGCGCACCGTCGCGCGGTTGGACGGCAAGCCGTTCCCGACCACGCGGGGCCTGGCCGCCGGCTGGATCAACGGGCGGCTGCGGCGGCGCACCTCGGCGGAGGCGGTCTACTGCGCGGAGCTGGTCGCGGCGACGTACACCGCCATGGGCCTGCTGCCGGCCTCCCGGCCGCAGAACTGGTACGACCCGGGGAAGTTCTGGTCCGGCGACGAGCTGGAGCTCCTGCGGGGCGCGGAGCTCGGGCCGGAGATCCCGGTGGACGTCCCGGCAGCCTGACTCAGCGCCGCACGCGGTAGGTGCTCTGCACCATGCCGCCGGGCAGCACCTGCGTGCGCTCGTGCTCCAGGGCGATGTCGGCCGGGAGCTCGCCGAAGGGCGTGTGGCCGGTGCCGATGAGCACCGGCACCCGCGAGAGCGTGAGGTCGCCGACCAGCCCCTCGGCCAGGAAGCGGTGCACCGTCCGGCCGCCGTCGACGTACACCCGCCGGTACCCGGCGTCGGTCAGCGCCTGCACCGCCTCCTCGAACGAGCGGTGCACGACGATGCGCGGGTCGGCGTCCGTCGGCAGCGAGGTGCTGAGCACGTGCACCGGCTTGCCCTGGTAGGGCCACTCGGGCATCGGGGCGATGACGTCGTAGGTGGACCGGCCCATGACGAGCGCGTCGACGCCGGACACGAAGGCGCCGAAGCCGAAGTCGCCGCCCTCCCCGTCGTCCGGCGCGCCGCCGGCGTCGCCGCCGGTGAGCCAGGAGAGGTCGTGGTCGAGCCGGGCGATGAACCCGTCGACGCTCATGCCGAGGAACACCGAACCGGTGAAGGAGGCAGCCATGCCGGCAGGGTGCCGCAGGGGTCGGACACTTCTCCACCGGTGGTGCTGGCCGACGTGCACGCCGGCCAGCACCACGTGCCGCCGGCCGCTCTGGTGCCCGGGCAGCCCTAGGCCGGGGTCCGCGCGGGCGTCGCGCCGAGCCGGACGACGGTGTCGCCCGGGCGTTCGACGTCCGCGTCGTGGGTCACGCAGACGACGACCCGGCCGGCCAGCCCGCGGCGCAGGTCCGCGAGCAGGGCGCGGGCGGTCGGCGGGTCGAGGTGCGCGGTCGGCTCGTCGAGCAGCACGACGTCCCGATCGGCGAGCAGCGCCCGGGCGGCGGCCAGCCGGCGGCGCTCACCGCCGGAGAGCGCGGTGCCACCGGCGCCGACGCCGGTGTCCAGACCCTCGGGCAGCGCGGCCAGCAGCGGACCGAGGCCGGCCGCGGTGAGCGCGGCGGTCATCCGCGCCTCGCCCTCCGGCCCGGTCAGCGCACCGCGCGGCGCCGCCGCGGCCAGGTTGGCCCGGATGCTCGAGGCGAAGACGTGCGCCTCCTGCGGCAGCCAGGCCATCCGGGCGCGCACGTCCTCGCCGGAGATCCGTGCGGTGTCGACGTCGTCCAGCGAGTAGCGGCCGGCGCGGGGGCGCAGCGCCGCCATCAGCAGGGCGAGGAAGGTCGACTTGCCCGCGCCCGAGGGTCCGCGCAGCACCAGCCAGCCCTCGCCGGCGCGGGCTGCCGCGGTCAGGTCGCGCAGCACGTCGGGGCCGCCGGGCCAGCCGGCGGTGAGCCCGTCGACGGTCACCGCGCGGACCTCGGCGGGGGCGGGCAGCGGAGCGGCCGGCTCGGGCGGCAGCGGCGCGTCGACGACGGCGTCCAGCCGCGCCAGCGCGTCGGGGGGGGGGGGGGGGGGGGGGGGGGGGGGGGGGGGGGGGGGGGGGGGGGGGGGGGGCGTCGGGGCGCCCCCGCCCCCCCCCCCCCCCCCCCCCCCCCCCCCCCCCCCCCCCCCCCCCCCCCCGCCGCTGCAGGGCGGGGACCAGGCCGGAGAGCGCCTCGGCCAGCGCCAGCGGCGCCAGCGCCGGCACCGCGAGGGCCGGTCCGGTGAGCCCGCCGGCGGCGGCGACGGCGGTCGCCAGCACGGCGGCCAGCCCGGTGCCGAGGACCACCAGACCCGACCCCAGCGCCGCGGCGCGCTCGCCGGTGCGAGCGGCGGCGGCCTGCCGGTCGGCGGTGGCGGCCAGGTCGCCTGCGGTGCGCGCGGCCAGCCCGTGCGCCCGCAGGTCCGCGGCGCCGTCCAGCGCGGTGGTGGTGGCCTGCAGCGACTCGACCTGCAGCGTGCTCTGCGCCCGGGCGGCGCCGGCGTCGAGCCGGCGGTGCACCGCCACGACGCCACCGGCGGTGGCGGCCAGCACCGCGCCGACCACCACGGCGGCACCGGCGTCGACCAGGGCGAGGGCGGCGACGGCCGCCGCGGGCACCACGGCGGCCACGACCAGCGGTGGCCGCACCCGCACGGTGAGGTCCTGCACCAGCCCGACGTCCCCGACCACGCGGGCCAGCGCGGCGCCGGGCGTGCGGTCGGCGGCGAGCCCCTGCGCGGCCAGCGCCCGCCACACCCGCACACGGGTCGCCGCGGCCAGCCGGAGCGCGGCGTCGTGCGCGGCCAGCCGCTCCAGCCAGCGCAGCACCGCCCGGCCCACGCCGAAGAAGCGGACGCCGGCGGTGGCCACCAGCAGGGTGAGCACCGGTGGCATCTCCGCCGCGCGCACGATCAGCCAGCCGGAGACCGCGGTGAGCGCCACCCCGGCACCGGACGCGAGCGCGCCGAGCAGGCCGGCCGTGGCGAGCGCACCGCGCACCGGTGCCGGCGCGGGCTCGGGCGCCGGGGCGACATCGGCGATCTGGTCGCCATCAGCCGCTGAGGGGGACGAGATCGCCGATGTCGGCGGCAGTTCGGCTCTCCGCGGGACGGCCTGCGCCGCGGGGGAGGGGAGGGCGACGGTGCGGTCGGCGAGCGCGGCCAGCACGGGGTCGTGGGTCACCAGCAGCACGGTCACGGTGCCGCGGAGCCCGGCGAGGACGCCGGCCACCAGGGCGCGGGCGTCGTCGTCGAGGTGCGCGGTGGGCTCGTCGAGCAGCAGCAGCGTGGCGCCCCGCCGGATGCGCACCAGCGCGCGGGCCAGCGCCACCCGCTGCAGCTGGCCGGGGGAGAGCTGCTCGGGGGCGCGGCCGGCCAGGTCGGTGGCCCCGACGCGGGCCAGCGCCTCGACGACGAACGCCTCGCCGACGACGGCGTCGACCCCGGTCGCGGACCCGGCGTGCCGTCGCAGCTCGTCGGCCACGGTGGCACCGGTGGTGCGCGGGAACTGCGGGACCGCGGCGACCGGCCCGACGCCGGTGGCCGTGCCGCCCGCGACGGCGTCCGCGCCGAGCACACCGGCCAGGGCGGCGAGCAGCGTGGACTTCCCGGACCCGCTCGGGCCGGTCAGCGCGACCAGCTCGCCGGGGCGGACGTCGAGGTCGGTCGGGGGCAGCGCCGCGGTCGACCGGCCGGGGTAGCGCACGGTGAGCCCGCGGACGGCGACGTCGGCACCGCGCGGGTCCTCGGCAGGCACCGGCACGGTCGGAGCGGGGGCGGGTGCGGCGAGCACCGCGCGGGCCTCCGCGGCGGCGAGGGCGGCGTCCTCGGCCGCGTGGTGCGCCGAGCCCAGGGCCCGCAGCGGGGCGAAGGCCTCGGGCGCGAGCAGCAGCGCGGTGAGGCCCACCGCCAGGGGCAGGTCGCCGTGCACCAGCCGCAGCCCGACGGTCACCGCGACGAGCGCCACGGACAACGTCGCGATGAGCTCGAGCACGAGCGCCGAGAGGAAGGCGATGCGCAGCGTGGCCGTCGTGCGGGTGCGGTGCGCCTCGCCGAGCCGGGCCAGCGCCGCGGCCTGGTCGGCGGCGCGGCCCAGGCCGACGAGCACCGGGAGCCCCCGGACCAGCTCGGCCACGTGCGCGGCGATCCGGTCCAGTGCCCGGGCGGAGCCCGCCGTCGCGCTCTGCGTGTACCGCCCGACGAGCACCATGAACAGCGGCACCAGCGGCAGGGTGACCGCGACCAGCACGGCCGAGAGCAGGTCGGTCCCGGCGAGCACGAGCAGCAGCGCGGGCGGCACGACCGCCATCTGGGCGAGCGCGGGCAGGTAGCCGGCGAGCGCGGGGGCGAGGTCGTGCAGCCGGGTGGTGGCGAGCACCGCGGCCGTGGCGGGCCCGCCGGCGGCGGCGACCGCGGCGGGGGAGGCGGCCAGCCGGTCGAGCAGCTCGCGGCGCAGCCGGTCCGCCGCGCGGCGGGCGTCGCGCGCGGCGAGCGCCTGCCCGGCGGCCCCGGCCGCGGCGCGCAGCACCGCGCCGGCGGCAGCGAGCGCGAGCGGGGCGGTGAGCGGCCCGTCGGTCAGCCCCGAGCCGCGGGCCACCGCGTGCGCCAGGCCGGCGGCGAGCAGCACCAGGCCGGCGGTCTGCGCCAGCGCGGCGAGGGCGGCGCGCACCAGCGCCCCGGTCAGCCCCGGCACCCCGGCCAGCGCCCCGAGCGGCCCCTTCTCCCTCATGCGCCCACCGGCTCGGGGTGCACCGGCTCCGCGGTCAGGCGCTCCCGGAAGACCCAGTAGGTCCACGCCTGGTAGCCCAGGACGACGGGCAGCCCGACGCCGGCGGCCCAGGTCATGATCGTCAGCGTGTAGTCGCTGACCGCGGCGTCGGCCACCGTGACGTCGAAGGCCACGTCCACCGTCGACGGGACGACGACCGGGTAGGCGGCGCCGAAGATCGTCGCGGCGGAGGCCACGAGCACGACCGCCCAGGCCGCGAACGCCGAGCCCTCGCGGCCCAGCCGCAGCCGCGTCCACGTCGCCAGCACCGCCAGCGCCGCGACCAGCCACAGCACCCCGGTCACCGGCGTCCCGTAGCGCAGGTGGGTGACGCCGGCCCACGCCAGGAGCGGCAGCGCGGCCACCGGCGACCAGCGCAGCGCGAACGCCCGGGCGCGCAGCCGGACGTCGCCGTCCACCTTGAGCGCGAGGAAGAGGGCGCCGTGCACCAGCGAGAACCCGAGGACGGCGACCGCACCCAGCAGCGCCGGCCAGGACCAGCCGGCGAAGGCCCCGCCCACCCGGTCGCCGTCGGCGTCGATCGGCAGGCCCAGGGTGGTCGCGCCCAGCGCGGCGCCGATGCCCAGCGCGGCGATCAGCGAGCCGGCGGTGATGACCCGCGTCCACGTCGCGTCCCAGGCCTCGGTGTGGTGCGAGTGCCGCCACTCGAAGGCGACCGCCCGGATGATCAGGCCGAACAGCACCAGCACGAAGGGCAGGTACAGCGCCGGCAGCCAGGTCGCGTACCAGCCGGGGAAGGCGGCGAACACCGCGCCGACGGCGGTGATCAGCCAGACCTCGTTGCCGTCCCACAGCGGGCCGATGCTGCGCAGCATGAGGTGCCGATCGGCGGGCCGCCGGCCCAGCACCGGCAGCAGCGCCGCGACGCCGAAGTCGAAGCCCTCGAGGAGGAGGAAGCCGGTCCACAGCACCGCGACGGCGGCGAACCAGAGGGTCTGCAGGTCCACGGGAGCGCTCCTGGTCAGTACGCGAACTGGAGGACGTCGTCGTCGCGGTCGCGCCGCGGGGAGCCGTCGTCCTCGTCGTCGGGCGGGTCGGGGCTGAACCCCGGCGTGGGGTGGGCGTCGCCGGTGGTGACGCCGGCGCGGACGAACCGGCCGATGAGCCACAGCTCGACCACGGCCAGCGCCCCGTAGACGGCCGTCAGCGCGATCAGCGACGTCCACACCTCGGCGGCGCTGATGCCGGGGGAGACGGCCTGGGCGGTGAAGAACCACACCTGGTCCTCGACCGGCACGTCGGGATTGGGGTACACGACGAAGGGCTGCCGGCCCATCTCGGTGAACACCCAGCCCGCGGCGTTGGCCACGAACGGCGCGCCCACGGCGAGCAGCGATCCGTGCACCCCGATGCGCGACGTCGGGACCCGGCCGCGGCGGGTCGACCAGAGGGCGTAGGCGGCGACCCCGGCCGAGACCGCGCCCATGCCGATCATCAGCCGGAAGCTCCAGTAGGTGACCGCGAGCAGCGGCGTGTAGTCGATCGGCTCGCCGGCCTGGTCGCCGAAGGACGGGTCGTCGGGGTAGGTCTCGCCGTAGACCGCCGCGTACTCCTCCTGCAGCTCGTCCACGCCGGGCACGGCGGTGGAGAAGTCGCCGTGGGCGAGGTAGCTGAGGAGGTACGGGACGGTGATCGAGTGGACGTCGTCGCACTCGTTGTCCCCGAGCTTGCCCCAGGCGAAGATCGAGAAGGACGCCGGCGCCTCGGTCTCGCAGAGCGCTTCCGCAGAGCTCATCTTCAGCGGCTGCTGCTCGTACATGAGCTTGCCCTGCCAGTCGCCGGTCAGCGCCGTGAGCGCGAAGGCCGCCAGCGACACCCAGCCGCCGAGCCGGACCGAGCGGCGCCACACCGCGTGGTCGGGGTCCGCGGTGGACCGGCCGGCCAGCGTCCTGCGGCGCAGGTGCCACAGGCCGACGCCGACCAGCAGGGCGCCGGCGACCATGAGCGCGGCGACGATCGCGTGGCTGAAGGCGGCCAGCGCGGTGTTGTTGGTCAGGACCGCGAGGAAGTCGGTGTGCACCGGGCGGCCGTCCTCGCCCACCGTGACGCCGACCGGGTGCTGCATCCAGGAGTTGGCCGCGATGATGAAGAACGCGCTCACCACCGAGCCGACGACCGCGGCCCAGAGCGCGGCCAGGTGCAGCTTCTTCGGGATCCGGCCCCAGCCGAAGATCCACAGGCCGAGGAACGTGGACTCCAGGAAGAAGGCCAGCAGCGCCTCGAGCGCCAGCAGCGAGCCGAAGACGTCGCCGACGAAGCGGGAGTACTCGCTCCAGGCCAGCCCGAACTGGAACTCCTGCACCAGGCCGGTGGCCACGCCGAGCACGAAGTTGATCAGGTAGATGCGGCCCCAGAACCGGGTCATCCGCAGCCACTCCGGCTTGTCGGTCCGCACCCACATCGTGTGCATGACCGCGACCAGGATCCCCAGGCCGATGGTCAGCGGCACCATCAGGAAGTGGTAGACGGTGGTGATCCCGAACTGCCAGCGCGCCACGTCCAGGACGTCCACGGCACCCGCTCCTCGTCGTTGAGGCCGACGTACTATCGACACGTTCTTTCTACGCCGGGTAGAAGAGACATTTCTACGACACGTAGAAGAAGTCGCTGTGAGCCGCACGACAGGAGGACCGATGGCCACGCTGGGGGAGCTGGAGCGGGCCGTCATGGACCAGCTCTGGTCGGCCGAGGGCCCGGTGGCCGCGACGGCGCTGCGGGACGGGCTGGCCGACCGCGGGATCGCGCTGACCACGGTGCACACCGTGCTGACCCGGCTGGAGCAGAAGGGCTTCGTCGTGCACGACGAGGCCCGCCCGCGGCGGTTCTCCGCCCGCGCCAGCCGCGAGGACCACGCCGCCGAGCTCATGCACGAGGTGCTCGGCCAGGCCGCCGACCGGCAGGCGGTGCTGGCCCGGTTCGTCGGCGGTGTCGACGACGACGAGGCCCGCCTGCTCCGGGAGCTGCTGGCCGGCGACGGCCGCTGACGGCCCCGGCCGATGCTGCCCGCCTCCGCGGCCGCGCTCGCCGTCCTCGCCGCAGCGCTGGCGTGGCCGGTGCCGGCGCTGCTCGGCCGGGCGCGCTGGCCGGGCCGGGACCCGCTCGTCGCCCTGGTCTGCTGGCAGGCGATCGGGCTGGCCGGCGGCCTGTCGATCATCGGCGCGCTGCTCGTGCACGGCCTCGCGCCGTGGGGTCACTCGCTGCCCGAGGCGTGGTGGTCGTGGGTGCAGGGGCAGGCGGCCGGCGACCCGGTGCGCGGTGACCACTGGGTCGCCGTGACGCTGGCCGCGGTGCTGGCCCTGCAGCTGGTCGGCGTTCTGGCGCTGTCCTGGTTCCGCACCGCCCGCACCCGGCGGCGCCACCGTGCGCTGCTGGAGCTGGTCGTCTCCCCGGGCGGCGAGCCCGGCACCCGGCTGCTCGAGCACCCCGCCCCGGTGGCGTTCTGCATCCCGGGCGCCCGGCCGCTGCTGGTGCTGTCCTCCGGCATGGTCGCCGAGCTGGACGAGGCGCAGCTGGCCGCGGTCGTCGCGCACGAGCGGGCGCACCTGCGCGAGCACCACCACCTGCTGCTGCTGCCGTTCGTCGCCTGGGAGGCGGCGCTGCCGGTGCTGCCGGCGGCCGGTCGCGCGCACGCCGCGGTGCGCGAGCTGGTCGAGATGCGGGCCGACGACGTCGCGCTGCGGGACCTCGACGGCGCCGATCCACGGCGCACCCTGGCGCAGGCGATCGTGGCCGCGGCCGGGCGGACCGGGGGAGCGGAGGTGCCCGGCGGCGCGCTCGCGGTGACCGGCGGCGCGGTGCGCGCCCGGGTCGTACGGCTGCTCGACCCGCCGTCGCCGCCGCCGGCTCCCGCCCGGGCCGCAGCGCTGCTCGGCGCCGTCCTGCTGCTGCTCCTGCCGACCGCGCTGCTGGTGCTCCCGGCGTTCTAGCGGACCAGCGCCCTGCCGGCGGCCAGCGCGGAGGCGAGGGCCACCCCGCCGCTGACCCGCGCCGCCCGCCCGTACCGGGCCGAGGCGAGGAACGGCAGCATGCTCGCGGCGTGCAGCGCGTCGACGGCGGCGCCGGCGACCGCGGCGTCCGGCCGCACCAGGACGAGGCCGTGCTGGGCGACGAGCCGGGCACCGAGCGCGCGGACCAGCCACCGGCGTTCCCGCGGGAACGCCGGGGCCACCGCCTCGAGGACCCGCTCCGGGTTCCCGAGCAGCAGGACGCCCGCAGCGGCGCCCGCGACCGCGAGGGCGCGGGTGCCTCGGGGAGCCGGGCGGGAGGTCATGCCGGGGACGCTAGTGCTGCGGGTCCCGGTTCTCCGCCAGCGGCGCGAAGCCGCGCAGCCGCAGCGAGTTCGAGACGACGAACACCGAGCTGAACGCCATGGCCGCACCCGCGATCATCGGGTTGAGCAGCCCGGCCATCGCCAACGGGAGCGCGGCCACGTTGTAGCCGAACGCCCAGAACAGGTTGCCCTTGATCGTGGACAGGGTGCGCCGGGCCAGCCGGATGGCGTCGGTCGCGGCGCGCAGGTCGCCGCGGACCAGGGTCAGGTCGCTGGCCTCGATCGCGACGTCGGTACCCGTGCCCATGGCCAGTCCGAGGTCGGCCTGGGCGAGGGCGGCGGCGTCGTTCACGCCGTCGCCGACCATCGCCACGACCCGGCCCTCGGCCTGCAGCCGCCGGACCACGTCGACCTTCTCCTGCGGCAGCACCTCGGCGACGACCTCGTCGATCGCGACCGCGGCAGCCACCGTGCGGGCGGCCCGCTCGTTGTCGCCGGTCAGCAGGATCGGGGTGAGGCCGAGCGCCCGGAACTGGGCGACCGCGGCCGCGGAGGTCGGTTTCACCGCGTCGGCGACCACGAGGACGCCGCACGGGGCACCGTCCACGGCGACGGCGACGGCGGTGCTCCCGGCCTGCTCGGCCGCGTCGACGGCCCGCTGCAGCTCCGGGGTCAGCGCCACCGACCAGTCGGCCAGCAGCCGCGGCCGGCCGACGACGACCGCGGCTCCGTCGACCACGCCGTGCACGCCGAGGCCCTCGACGTTGGTGAACCCGTCGACGGCGGGCAGCGCTCCTCGCTCGGCGGCCGCGCGGGCGACCGCCTGCGCGATCGGGTGCTCGGAGGCGGCCTCCAGCGCTCCCGCCAGGCGCAGCAGCCGCTCGCCGTCCGCGCCGGCCGCCGGGACGACGTCCACCAGCGTCATCCGCCCCGTCGTGACCGTGCCGGTCTTGTCCAGGACCACGGTGTCGACGCGGCGGGTGTTCTCCAGCACCTCCGGGCCCTTGATCAGGATGCCGAGCTGTGCACCGCGGCCGGTGCCGACCATGAGCGCTGTCGGCGTGGCCAGCCCCAGGGCGCACGGGCAGGCGATGATCAGCACGGCGACCGCCGCGGTGAACGCCGCCGGGAGACCCGCGCCGGTGCCGATCCAGTAGCCCAGCGTCGCCACGGTCAGGGCCAGCACGACGGGCACGAAGACGCCGGAGATCCGGTCGGCCAGCCGCTGGACCTCGGCCTTGCCGTTCTGCGCGTCCTCGACCAGGCGTGCCATCTGCGCGAGCTGGGTCGCCGAGCCGACCCGCGTGGCGCGCACGACCAGCCGACCGCCGGCGTTCACCGTGCCGCCGACGACGGCGTCGCCCGCGCCGACCTCCACCGGGACGGGCTCGCCGGTGAGCATCGACGCGTCGACCGCCGAGGAGCCCTCGGTCACCTCGCCGTCGGCGGCGAGCTTCTCCCCGGGGCGGACGACGAACAGGTCGCCGACGCCGAGCTGGTCGACCGGCACCCGGACCTCGGTGCCGCCGCGCAGCACCGAGACCTCCTTGGCGCCGAGCTCCAGCAGCGCGCGCAGCGCGGCGCCGGACTGCCGCTTGGACCGCGCCTCGAAGTACCGGCCGGCCAGCAGGAACGTCGTCACCCCGGCCGCGGCCTCGAGGTAGATGTTCCCGCTGCCGTCGGAGCGCTCGATGGTCAGCTCGAAGGGGTGCACCATGCCGGGGATGCCGGCGGTGCCCCAGAACAGCGCGTAGAGCGACCAGCCGAAGGCGGCCAGCGTGCCGAGCGAGACCAGGGTGTCCATGGTCGCCGCGCCGTGCCGGAGGTTGGTCCAGGCGGCGCGGTGGAACGGCAGGCCGCCCCACACGACGACCGGCGCGGCGAGGGTGAGCGAGAGCCACTGCCAGTACTCGAACTGCCAGGCCGGCACCATCGCGAGCGCGACGACCGGCACGCTGAGCAGCGCGCTCACGACCAGCCTCGTCCGCAGCGCGGCGAGGGTGTCCGGGGCGGTCTCCTCGACCTGCTCCGCCCGCGGCGGCTCCGGGAGCGCGGCGGTGTAGCCGGTCCTCTCGACGGTGGCGATGAGGTCCTCGGTGGTGACGTCGCCGGTGACGCTCACCTTCGCCTTCTCGGTGGCGTAGTTGACCGTCGCGGTGACGCCGTCGAGCTTGTTGAGCTTCTTCTCGACGCGGGCCGCGCACGAGGCGCAGGTCATGCCGCCGATGAGCAGCTCGACGTCGGTCGCGGTCGGGGTGGTGGTCACGGTCCGTGCTCCTCGTGCGCGCCGACGTCCACCGTGAAGGCGGCCGTGCGGACGACGTCGCCGTGCTTGAAGTCCAGGAACAGCCGGTAGCTGCCCGCGGACGGTGCGGTGGTGCCGAAGGCGACGGTGGGGCCGGGGGCGGGCGCCGCGCCGGCCGGCGGGTCGCTGGGGTGGACGTGCAGGTAGCCGAGATCGCCGGTGCGCAGCACCACCAGGTGCCCGAAGGCGCCCAGGTAGGGCTGCAGGTCGGTGACCGGGACGCCGTCGCGGCTGATCCCGAACCGGAGCTCGGACTCGCCGCCGGCGGTCAGGGAGCCGTCGAGGACGACGGTGTAGCCGTCCACCTCGGCCACGGCGGCCGGTCCGGGCAACGGCTCGGGTGCGTAGCCGCCGGCGACGGAGAGGTCGGCCCCGAGGGTGCGTGCCTCCCCGTCGGCGGCCGGGGCGAAGTCGGCGAAGACCCGCCAGGACCCGGGGGACAGGTCCAGCGGCACCTGCCAGGTGCCGTCGGCCCCCAACTCGGGGTGCACGTGCTGGTAGCCGGTCAGGTCGCGGCGGACGGCGACCAGGTGCAGGTCCTCGTCGTGCCGGACCGCGTAGTCGGTGACCGCGTGCCCGTCCGGCCCGAGCACGCGGAAGGACAGCGGGACGTCGGCGCCGGCCGGCAGCGAGGTCCGGTCCAGCGCGAGCGCGTAGCCGTCCTCGGCGACGGCCAGGCCCGCGGGGAGCGCGGCGGTGTCGTCCGCGTCCGCGGCGTCGTCCCCGTGCGCGGCATCCGCGCCGTGCCCGGCGGCTGCCTCCGCCGCCGTGTCGTGCCCGGCGGAGGAGGTCCCCACCGGGCCGACCGGGCCGATCACGGCGCCGAGGCCGAGCGCGGCACCGAAGACGGCGACCAGACCGGCGCCGAAGGCGGCGAGCTTGACGGAGGTGCTCATGGCGGTGCGGCTACGGAGGGTCGGCGTCAGCCGGCCACCGAGTAACCGGCCTCCTCCACGGCGGCGCGGACGGCGGCCTCGTCGACCGGGGCGTCGCTGGTGACGGTGAGCCCGCCGGACTCGAGGTCGACGTCCACGGCGCCGACACCGGGGACGGCCGAGACCTCCTCGGTCACGGCGTTCACGCAGTGGCCGCAGGTCATGCCGACGACGGTGTAGCTGGCGGTGGTCATGGTGTCCTCCCGGATGGATCGCTGAAGCGGGGGATCAGGAGCGCACGAGGCGGGCGATCGCCTCGGTGGCCTCGCGGACCTTCTCGTCGGCCTCGCGGCCGCCGACCTTGGCGGCGGCCACCACGCAGTGGCTCAGGTGCTCCTCGAGCAGGCCGAGGGAGACCGCCTGGAGCGCCTTCGTCATCGCCGAGACCTGGGTGAGGATGTCGATGCAGTACTTCTCGTCCTCGACCATGCGCTGCAGCCCACGGGCCTGGCCCTCGATCCGCCGCAGCCGCTTCAGGTAGTCGTCCTTGCGGTGGATGTACCCGTGCTGGTGGTGGTCGGGGTGCTCGGCGCTGGTCACTGCGTTCCTCCTGTGCGGGCGGCGTGGACCGCTGCCCGACCGGAACTATACCCCCCTAGGGTTTCCGTGCAAGGGTCCGTCGGGAGCCGGCCCCGGTCGCAGCGCCGCGACGTCGGCGCGCAGCTGCGAGGCCACGTCGCGGAGCCGGTCGGCGTCCGCGCGGGCGGCGGCGAGCTGGTCCTGCAGGCCCACGATGGTCCCGGCGGAGGCGAGCGAGTGCCCGTCGTCGAGCAGTCCGCGCAGCCGGGCGGCCAGGCCCAGCTGGGCGCGCGAGTAGCGGCGGTGACCGCCGGCGGACCGGTGCGGCGAGAGCGCGCCGGAGGAGTCAAGGCTGCGCAGGAAGGCGGCCTGGACGCCGAGCAGCTCCGCGGCCTGGCTCATGGTCAGCGCCGGGTAGTCGGGGTCGTCGAGGCGGCGCAGCGGATCGGCGTCGGTCATCGCCGTCCTCCTCCGGTCGGTGGAAGTGAAGGGGGCCGGGCCCAGCCGGGCCCGGCCCCTCCGGTCGCCGTCGTCAGCTGGTGACGGCCTTCTGCTCCTGCTCGTCCGAGGACGACTCGCCCTCGATGGTGCGCCCCTCGACCGCGGTCGGGGTGTCGGCCCGCGTGACGGTGATCTTGCGGGACCGGGCCTTCTCCGCGACCGGGATGCTCACCGTGAGCACGCCGTCGTGGTAGCTGGCCTCGAGCCGGTCGGTGTCCAGGCTGCGGCCCAGGACCAGCTGCCGGGTGTAGCTGCCGTACGGCCGCTCGGCCGCGACCCACTCGGCGCCCTCGAGGTGCGGGACGGAGCGCTCGGCGCTGATGGTCAGGGTGGTGCCCTCGACCGACAGGTCGATCGATCCGGGGTCGACGCCGGGGAGGTCGAAGTGGGCGACGAAGTTGTCGCCGACCTTGTAGGCGTCCATCGGCATGCCGGAGAGCGGACGGGCGGTCATCGAGCCGGAACGACCGGTCAGCTGGTCCAGCGCGCGGAAGGCGGCGGACGTGGCGGCGAACGGGTCGTAGGCGGTCAGCATCATGTCGATACCTCCGTGGATGTCGCTGTGGTGTTCGCTGCCCGAGGACGGAACCTCTAGTGGCGACTGGAGATTACCTCGCGCAGTCGCTCTGGTAAACGTCTATCCGACGAGTTTGTTCCGGCCTTCCGTCCCGGGCCGGGGCACGGTGTGAACCGGCTCCGGGCGGGGAAACGGCACCCGCATGGCAGAGACCACGGAGCAGCACGCAGGCCCCTCCGGCGACGCCGAGCCCGACGTCCGCTCGGTCGTCGACGGCGACGTCGTCTTCCTCGAGCTCGACGGCGAGCTCACCGACGCCGCCCGCCGGCCCCTGGTGCGCGTCCTCACCGAGGTGCTGCTGTCCGGGACGCCGCTGCGCCGGGTCGCGCTGGACCTGGGCGGCGTGCCGTTCATGAACTCGGCCGGCATGGCGGTCCTGGTGCAGCTGCAGCGCATGGCGGCGCCCCGCGGCGTCGAGGTGGCCCTGGTGACGCCGTCGGCCGCGGTGGTCCGGCCGCTGCAGCTCAGCGGCCTGTGGCACCGCTTCCCGATCGTCGACGAGAACGGCGAGGAGGACGCCGCCGAGCTCTCGCCGACCGGCCCCGACGGCAGCCCGCGCGAGCACAGCTGACCCCGGCCGGTGTCGGGCACCGACGACCGGTGGGCGGGCTCCTAGCCTGACCGGGTGCCTCCCAGCCACTCGCACAGCCACGGACCCGACCCCGACGCGCCGCCGCCCAGCCCCGAGGCGATCCGGCTCCGGCGGCGCGCGGTCTGGCTGATGCTGCTGCTGCTCGTACCGGTCGGCCTGGCGACGGTGATCGGGCTGTTCGTCCTGTGGCCCGACGACGGGCCGACGCGCGCCGAGGAGGTCGCCGCCACCTACCTCCCGCCGGGCACCACCTACCCCGACGGCCGCGTGGTGTCGGTGGAGGAGTTCGACTGCGGCGACGCCGGACGGCCGGCGACCTGCGCGACGGCCGTCGTGGAGGTGCTCGACGGCGACAGCGCGGGGGACTACGAGCAGATCGAGCTGGACGCCGTGGTGGTCGCCAACGGGGTGGAGGAGGGCGACACGCTCGTCCTCACCCGGGACGCCGCGACCGAGGGCGGGGCCACCTACGGGTTCTTCGACTTCGCCCGCGGCGCCCCGATGCTCACCCTCGCCATCGCCTTCGCCGTCGTCGTCGGGCTGGTGGCGCGGCTGCGCGGCCTGGCCGCGCTGCTCGGCCTGGCGATCGCGTTCTTCGTGCTGCTGCAGTTCGTGCTGCCCGGGCTGCTCGGGGACAGCTCCCCGACGCTAATCACCCTGGTCGGTTCCTCGGCGATCATGTTCGTCGTCCTCTACCTCGCCCACGGCCTCTCCGCCCGGACGACCACGGCGCTCGTCGGCACCCTGTTCGGGCTGGCGCTGGTCGCGGTCATGGGCGCGCTGGCGGTGCAGGCCGCGCGGCTGACCGGGCTGACCAGCGAGGAGACCAACACCCTCAACAACTTCGACCCGACGCTGGACTTCTCCGGCCTGGTGCTCGCCGGCATCGTCGTCGCGGGGCTGGGCGTGCTCAACGACGTGACGATCACGCAGGCCTCGGCGGTGTGGCAGCTGCACGAGGTGGACCAGGGCATGACCTGGCGCCAGCTGTACGACCGGGGCATGGCCGTGGGCCGCGACCACATCGCCTCGACCGTCTACACGATCGTCTTCGCGTACGCCGGTGCCGCGCTCCCGCTGCTGCTGCTCTTCGAGCTCTACGACCAGCCGTGGGACGTCGTCCTCACCTCGTCCGCGCTCGCCGAGGAGGTCATCCGGACGCTCGTCGGCTCGATCGCGCTGGTCCTTGCGGTGCCGGTGACCACGGCGGTCGGCGCCTTCTTCGCGAAGGCCGCGGGCACCGCCGCCGGGGAGGCGACCGAGCGCCGGGTGACCGCCCTGCGCACCCGCCTGGCGCGATAGGCGAGGCTGTGCCGGTGACCACCGATCTCCTGGCCGCTGCCACCGCCGCCCCCGGCTTCATGCCCGAGGACGAGGGCCGCGCCCTCTACGAGGCGGCGCGGGCCGTCGAAGTGCCCGGGCCGCTGCTCGAGGTGGGCAGCTGGATGGGCCGCTCGGCGCTGTTCCTCGCCGCCGCCGCGCGGGAGACCGGCCGCCAGGTCGTGACCGTCGACCACCACCGAGGCTCCGAGGAGCACCAGCCCGGCTGGGAGTACCACGACCCGACCCTGGTCGACCCCGCCGTCGGGCTCGTCGACACGCTGCCGCGCTTCCGGCGCACCATCGCCGAGGCCGGCGCCGAGGACGTCGTCATCGCGGTGGTCACGCGCTCGGAGGTGCTGGCGCCGCTGTGGAGCACCCCGCTGGCGCTGCTGTTCCTCGACGGCAGCCACACCGAGGAGTCGGCGCGACGCGACCAGGACGCGTGGGTCGCCAAGCTCGCCGTCGGCGGCACCCTGGCCATCCACGACGTGTTCCCGGACCCGGCCGAGGGGGGCCAGGCGCCCTTCGGCGTCTACACCCGGGTGCTGGAGTCCGGCGACTTCACCGAGCTGCCGGGCGTGGGGTCGATGCGGCTGCTGCGCCGCGACCGGTGAGCGAGGAGGCGCTCGGCGCGGAGCGGGCGGCCGCGCTGGCCCAGATCGCGGCGCTGACCCGCGAGTTCGACGCGATCGTCGCCGCGTCGCAGGCCTCGAACGTCGACGACGAGCACGACCCGGAGGGCGCCACCATCGCCTTCGAGCGGCAGCAGGTCGCGGCGCTCCTGGAGCAGGCACGCCGCCGGCTGGCCGACGTCGACGCGGCCGTCACCGCCGTCGAGTCCGGCACCTACGGCCGGTGCGAGACGTGCGGCGGGCCGATCGCCCCCGAGCGGCTCGCCGCCCGGCCCACCGCGCGGACCTGCATCGACTGCGCCCGCTGACCGCCCCGAGACCTGCACATTCGGGGTCTTCGGGCGCCTGATGCCCACGAGTGTGCAGATCTCGTGGAGGAACCGGGCGCAGGGATGTCGAGAACGGCGTCCCGGTTCCGTCCCCGGGGTGCGAGCGGCCACGATGGGCCGCACATCCGGCGAGGAGACGACGATGGCCAAGTACCTGCTGCTCAAGCACTACCGCGGTGCCCCGACGCCGCCCGGGTTCGTGCCGATGGACCGGTGGACGCCCGAGGAGATCGACGCCCACATCCAGTACATGCAGGACTTCGCGGACAAGCTGCGGGAGGCCGGTGAGTTCGTCGGGGAGAACGCGCTGGCGCCCGAGGGCATGTGGGTCCGGTACGACGGGGAGGGTCGCCCGCCGGTCACCGACGGCCCGTTCGCCGAGACCAAGGACCTGATCGCCGGCTGGATGATCATCGACGTCGACAGCCCGGAGCGGGCGATCGAGCTGGCCGGCGAGCTGTCGGCCGCGCCGGGCAAGGACGGCAGGCCGATCCACGAGTGGCTCGAGGTCCGACCGCTCTACGGCGAGCCGTCCCTCGTCTCGGAGTGACCGTCCCGCTCGACGAGGCCCTGCTCAGAGGCCTCGTCCCGGGCGTGCTGGGTGTCCTCGTCCGCCGCGGAGCCGACTTCGCGGCGGCCGAGGACGCCGTCCAGGAGGCGCTCGTGGAGGCGGTCCGGGCGTGGCCGGCCGACCCGCCCCGGGACCCGAAGGGCTGGCTGGTCACGGTGGCGTGGCGCCGGTTCCTCGACGCGACGCGGTCCGAGGTCGCCCGTCGCCGGCGCGAGGACGCGCTCGACCTCGAGCCGGCGCCCGGCCCGGTGCCTGAGGCCGACGAGTCGCTGCACCTCTACTTCCTGTGCGCGCACCCGTCGCTGTCGCCGTCGTCGGCGGTGGCGCTCACCCTGCGCGCCGTCGGCGGGCTGACCACCCGGCAGATCGCCGATGCCTACCTGGTGCCCGAGGCGACCATGGCGCAGCGGATCAGCCGGGCGAAGCGGACGATCGCCGGCGCGCGGCTCGACCGGCCCGGCGACGTCGCGACGGTGCTGCGGGTGCTCTACCTGGTGTTCAACGAGGGGTATTCCGGGGACGTCGACCTGGTCGCGGAGGCCATCCGGCTGGCCCGCCGGCTCCGGGCGGCGCTGGACCACCCGGAGGTCGCCGGCCTGCTCGCGCTCATGCTGCTGCACTCGGCCCGGCGACCGGCGCGGACGGCTCCGGACGGGCGCCTGGTGCCCCTGGCAGCGCAGGACCGGAGCCTCTGGGACACCGCGGCCATCGCCGAGGGGGTGCAGATCCTGCAGACGGCGCTCTCGCGGGACCGGCTGGGCGAGTACCAGGCCCAGGCCGCGATCGCGGCGCTGCACGCCGACGCCCGGACCGCCGCGGAGACCGACTGGGTGCAGATCGTCGAGTGGTACGACGAGCTGGTGCGGCTCACCGGCAGCCCGGTCGCGCGGCTCAACCGGGCGGTCGCGGTCGGTGAGGCCGACGGCGCCCGCGCCGGGCTGGCCGCGCTGGAGGGGCTCGACCCCGGGCTGCCCCGGTACGCCGCCGTCGCCGCCCACCTGCACGAGAAGGACGGCGACCCGGTTACGGCGGCCCGGCTCTACGCGGAGGCCGCACGGACGGCGACGAACCTGCCCGAGCGCGACCACCTCACCCGCCAGGCGGCCCGGCTGAACGCGGCTCCCTAGCTCACGTAGCGGCGGGCGGTGGAGCGGCGCTGCGCCTCGTCGAGCGCCGCGAAGCGGGCCTCGGCGTGCGGCGGGAGCACCCGCCGCTCGCGCAGCACCCACGGGGCACCGCGGGCGGCGGCGAGCAGCCCGAGCAGGGACACCCGGTCGCGCGGCAGGGTGCGCAGCAGGTGCGCGGTGCGCCGCAGCGCGGGCCGGACCGGACGGCGCAGCCACGTCGTCCAGAGGGTGTTGCGGATGCCGTCGCGGCGGCGCCGGTGCGGATCGCGCGCCCGGCTGGCCTCGTGGTGCACCGTGAGCTCGGGCAGGTAGCACAGCTCCCAGCCGCGGGCGGCCAGGTCGCCGGCCATGAGCTCCTCCTCGCCGCCCAGCCACAGCCGCTCGGAGAAGCCGCCCACCTCGTCGAAGGCGGTGCGCCGCAGCACCGAGGCGCCGGCCAGGAACGAGCCCAGCGCGGGGCCGGGCAGCCAGGCGGCGCCGCGGACGGGGGAGTCGCGCAGCTCCGGCACGATCGGGTCCTCCGCACCGCCGGGCTCGACCAGGATCCGCGCGGTGACGACGGCGAGCCGCGGGTGGGCGTCGAGCACGTCGGCGGCGGTGCGCAGCGAGCCGGGCTCCCACCAGGTGTCGTCGTCGCAGAAGGCGACGTAGGGGGTGTCCAGGCGGGCGACGCCGAGGTTGCGGCCCACCGCGCCCAGGTTGTCCGGGCTGGCGATCAGGTCCACCGAGGGGAAACTCCGGCGGACCGCGTCGGCCGTGCCGTCGGTGGAGCCGTTGTCCACGACGACGACCCGTGGCCGCTCCGGCAGGGCCAGCAGCCGGTCGAGGGCCAGCAGCAGCTCGTCGCGCCGCTGGTGGGTGATCACGACGACCGCGACGCGGGGATCACCTACCTCGTCCCGGTTCGGGCTGTGCCGGCTCATGGCTCCTCGAGCAGGCGGAGGTCGGCGCGCAGCCACGCCGGGATCGGCCGCCGGCGGCGCAGCGCCGCGGGCAGGTCCGGCAGCGCCCGCGCCAGCCCGGTGAGGCCCGGGCGTCCGGAGCGCACCGCCCCGCCCACGAGCCCCGCGACGTCGCCGACGGGAAGCCGCATGGCGGCGGTGAGCAGCCGGCTGCGCCAGATGCCGGCCTGCCGCCGGGCGGGGTCGTCCCGGCGCGGCGACGGGTGGTGGTGGATCGTCACCTCGTCGACGTAGGCCATCGACCAGCCCGCCGTCGCCAGGTCCAGCGCCAGTCGCTCCTCCTCGCCGGGGAAGCGGACGACCGGGTCGAACCCGCCGACCTCCTCGAAGGCCGCCGTCCGCACCAGCGCGGCGCAGGCCACGAAGCCCAGCAGCGCGGGCCCGGGGAGGTCCCCGCGGCGCAGCGGGCTGCGGGCCATCTCGGCGCACACCGGGTCCAGCCGCTGCTCGGGGCCGACCAGGATCCGGGCGTTGAGCACCGCCAGCCGCGGGTGCGCCCGCATGATCTCCACGGCGCGGGCGAGGTCGCCGGGAGCCCACCAGGAGTCGTCGTCGGCGAAGGCCACGAAGGGGGTGCCGGCCAGGGCCGACCCGACGGTGCGGGCCCGGGCACCGACGTTGCGCCCGAGCGGCACCACCGTGACGTCGGGGTGGGCGGCGCGGACCGCCTGGACGGTGCCGTCGGTGGACGCGTTGTCCACGAGGACCACCGGCGCCTCGTGGCGCGGCAGGGTGACCAGCAGGTCCTCGCGGCGGTTGCGGCTGGCGACCACCACGGTGACGCCCGCGGCGGCGGATGGGGAGGAGGAACGGGGCACGGTCACGGGGTGACCGTGCCCGCACCTCCCGCCAGCCAACCGGCGGCGCGGGCGCCGTCGTCGAGGGTGCCGGCCGCCGGCAGCGCCGCGGGGTCGGCGAACAGGCCGCAGGCGGCGGTGGCGCCGGACAGCGCGTCGGCGGCGAGCAGCACGGCCGCGGCGGTCCAGGTGGTCCGCTCGATCGGCCAGCGGGCGTCGTCGGCGAACACGTAGCCGGTCCAGTAGGAGCCGTCGTCGTCCCGCAGGTGCTGCATGGCCGCGACCTGCTCGAGGGCGGCGTCCCGCTGCCCGGCGACGACGAGCGCCAGCGCCAGCTCGCAGGTCTCGGCGCCGGTCACCCACGGGCGGTCGGACACGCACCGTGCGCCCAGCCCGGGGACGACGAAGGTGTCCCAGCCGGCGGCGAGCCGGTCGCGGGCCTGCTCGCCGGTGACCGCGCCGCCGAGGATCGGGTAGTACCAGTCCATCGAGTAGCGCGACCGGTCGGCGAAGGCCTCGGGCCGGGTGCGCAGCGCGGTGCCCAGGTCGGTGACCGCGAGCTCCCAGTCCGGCTGCGGCTCTCCGACGAGCCCGGCCAGCGCGATGCCGCAGCGCAGGGCCTGGAACAGGCTGGCGTTGCCGGTGAGCAGCGCTGTGCCGTCGGGGCTGCGGTCCGGGCGGAGCGCCCAGCCGATGGCGCCGCCGTCGAGCTGCATGGCGACGACCAGGTCCAGCCCGCGGCGGACCACCGGCCACAGCTCGGCCAGCAGCGCCTCGTCGGCCGTGAGCAGCCAGCGGTGCCACAGCCCGACGGCGAGGTAGCCGGCGTGGTTGCTCTCCACGGAGGGGGAGACCTCGGCACCGTCGCGGTACTCGGCGGCCCACGAGCCGTCGGGCCGCTGCCGGGCGGCCAGCCAGCGGTAGGCGGCCGCGGCGCGGTCGTGCTCACCCCCGAGGTCGAGGGCCATCGCGGCCTCGACGGAGTCCCACGGGTCGAGCTGGCCGCCGCGGAACCAGGGGAGGGCGCCGTCGGCGGCCTGCTCGCCGGCGATCCAGGCCACGGTGGTGCGTACCTGGTCGCCGGTCAGGACGCCCGGCAGCTCGGGCAGCAGCCGCGTGCGGTCAGCCCGCGGCAACGAACCGCTCCGCCTCGGCGGGCGCGGCGCCGGCCGCCGTCGCGGGCTTGTCGGCGTAGATGGCGAGGCTCTTGCCGAACAGCGGGTCCAGCACCTTCTCGGCGGTGCGGGTCAGCCACGGCCGGTGCATCAGGTCCCACACCAGGAGCCGGTGGTAGGCGCGCACGGCGGCGTTGTCCTTCTCCACCCCGACCGCGCACTTCAGCCACCAGAAGGGGGCGTGCAGGGCGTGCGCGTGGTGCGTGGCGCCGGGGACCAGCCCGACGGAGGCGAGCCGCTCGCGCAGCTGGCTGCGCTGGTAGATGCGGATGTGCCCGCCTTCGTTGGCGTGGTACTCGTCCGACAGCGCCCAGCAGATCCGCTCGGGGCCGTAGCGCGGCACGGTGATGACCATGCGGCCGCCGGGCTTGAGCACGCGGAAGATCTCGGCCATCGCGGTGACGTCGTCCGGGATGTGCTCGAGCACCTCGGAGGCCATGACCCGGTCGACGCTGGCGTCGGGGAAGGGCAGGTGCAGCAGGTCGCCGCGGACCACCTCGAAGCGGGCGGGGGTGCCGTCGGGCCGCAGCCCGGCCTCACCGGCCTCGCCGATCGCGCCGAGCCAGCGCTTGGTGGTCTCCACCTCGGAGACGCCCCAGTCGACGGCGACGACGTCGGCTCCCCGGCGGTAGGCCTCGAAGGCGTGCCGGCCCTCGCCGCAGCCCAGGTCCAGCACGCGCATCCCGGGCCGCAGGTCGAGCAGGTCGTAGTCGACGGTCAGCAAGGACGTCCCTTCCGTTCCAGGATCTGCGCGTACCACTCGGCGGTGCGCTCGGCGGTGGCCCGCCAGGTGTAGCTGTCCAGCACGCGGCGCCGGCCTGCGCGGCCCAGCTGCTCGCCGAGGGACGGCGAGTCCAGCACGCGCTGCAGGGCCGCGGTGAGCTCGCCGACGTCGCCGGCCCTGACCCGCAGCCCGGCGTCGGTGCCCACGACCTCGGGCAGCGCGCCGGCGTCGGTGGCGACCAGCGGCGTCGCGCAGGCCATCGCCTCGATGGCCGGCAGCGAGAAGCCCTCGTACAGCGAGGGGATGGCCATGACCGTGGCCCGCTGCAGCAGCCCGATCAGCTCCTCCTCGGGCACCGGCCCGGTGAAGCGGACGGCGTCGCGCAGGGCCAGCCGGTCCAGCGCCGCCTCGGCGGGTCCGCCGGGGCGGGCGCTGCCGACGACGGTGAGGGTGACCGGCCGCTCGGTGCGCAGCTTGGCCACGGCCTCCAGCAGGTGCACCAGCCCCTTGAGCGGGACGTCGGCGCTGGTGATGGCCAGGATCGAGTCGCTGTCGCGCTGCCGGCCCCCGGGCGGCGGCGCGAAGACGTCGGGGTCGATGCCGTTGGGGATGAGCTCCATCCGCGGGGCCGGCAGGCCCATGTAGCGCTCGATGTCGGTCCGGGAGTGCTCGGAGACGGTGGCCACCCCGTCGAGCCGGCCGATCACCCTGGCCTGCATGCCGGTGAAGGCGTACCAGCGGCGCAGCGTCAGCTTCTTGTACAGCGACGGCGCCGCGGCCAGCTCGAGCTCGCGGTCGATGGCGATGGGGTGGTGCACCGTGGCGACGGTGGGCATCCCGGCCCGGGTCAGCCGGAGCAACCCGTACCCGAGCGACTGGTTGTCGTGGACGATGTCGAACTCGCCGGCGCGGGGGAGCAGGTGCCGGGCCGCGCGCAGGGTGAACGTCAAGGGCTCGGGGAAGCCGGCGGCGCACATGGTGGCCCACTCGGCGACGTCGATCCAGTCGCGGAACTCCGAGGGCCGGGGCATCCGGAAGGGGTCCGGCTCGCGGTAGAGGTCGAGGCTGGGCAGCTTGGTGAGCGGCACGCCGGCGTCCAGCTCCGGGTAGGGCTGGCCGCTGAAGACCTCGACGCGGTGCCCGAGCTCGGCCAGCTCGCGGGACAGGGCCCGCACGTAGACGCCCTGGCCGCCGCCGTGCGGCTTGCTCCGGTAGGACAGCAGTGCGATGCGCAGCGACCGTCCCATGCTCGGGACTCTAACGAGGTCGCCCCGCGCTCCCGGTCACCAGCCGCGCCGCGACCCCCGTCCGGGTGGCGGGGGGACCTGCGAAGCTGGTCGCCATGATCCGTCACGTCGTCACGTTCACCTGGAAGCCGACGGCCGACGAGCAGCAGGTGGGCGCGGCGCTCGCGGCCCTGCGGGGGCTGCGGCACGAGGTCGGGGGCATGTCCTTCCTGGCCGTGGCGGAGGACGCCGGGCTCTCCGACGGGAACGCCTCGGCCGTGCTCATCGCCGACTTCCCCGACGTCGAGGCCTTCTACCGGTACGCCCAGGACCCGGTGCACCTGTCGGTGGTCGCGGAGTTCGTGCGGCCGATCCTGCGTGCCCGGGCGGCCGTCCAGTACCACGTCTGAGCGGACCGTCCGCGCTGGTCCCGCGGGTGCGCGGGCGGTGCGGTTACCGTCGGCCCATGTCGATCACGTCGCGCGCCACCCGTCTCCGCGGCCTGGTCGCCGCCGGTCTGCTCTCGACCGCCGTGCTCACCGGCTGCGGCGGGGACGACGCGGACGCCGAGTCGCGCGCCGACTCCGACGCCAAGGCGGCCGAGGCCTCGGAGAAGGAGGAGCCCGAGGTCGACCTCGCCTCCGGCCTGCTCCCGGCCGACGCGTTCGGCCCCGACGCCGTGGTCGCCTCCGTCTCGCCGGAGGAGCTCGAGCAGGGGGCCGGGCTGGCCGCCTCCCTCGGCGACGTGCAGGTGACCCCCGAGGCCTGCGGCGCGGCCGTGCAGGGCACCCAGCCCGACCTCGCGGACTTCGACGACATCGCCGCGGTGAGCGCCCAGGAGGGCACCGAGGTCGTCGTGGAGATGCTCGTGCGGGGCGGGCCGACCGAGGGCACGGTCGACCAGCTCGCCGGTGCCGCCGAGCGCTGCCCCGAGGCGCAGATCAGCTCGCCGGAGATCGGGCGGGCGACGGTGCTGTTCGAGGACCTGCCCGTCGCCGACCTCGGCGACGGCGCCGCCGCGGTGCGCTACACGACCGTGGTCGCCCTGCCCGACGGCTCGCAGCTGTCGGTACCCGCACTGCTCGGCGCCGTGGAGGACGGCGACCGGCTCGTCGTGCTCACCTCGCTGGCGGTCGACCCGACCGGCGCCGAGGTGCCGCCGCTGGACGCCGACGCGTTCCTCTCGCTGCTCGAGCAGGCCTACGAGACCCAGGCCGCCGCGCTCGACTGAGCGTCGTCCACAGGGGCGGGCTGCTTCCACAGATCGGCCCGCGCTCTCCTCTGCCCGCCGGCGGCCGCGCACGGTCGGTGCATGGACCTCACCGGACCGGCGGAGCCGGCCCCGTTCCCGTTCCCCTTCCCCGACCCCGCTGACGGCGCCGGGCTCCCCGTCGTCCGGCTCGGCGATCCCGGCGAGCTCGCCGCCGGGCTGCCGCAGCTGCTGGGCTACCGGCCGCGCGAGTCGGTGGTGCTGGTCGGCCTCGGCGGTGCGTCCGGCCGCCGGGTGGGGCTGACCGCGCGGGTCGACATCCCGCCGGCCCACCACGCGCGCGAGCTCGCGGCGGTCCTCGCGCGCAGCATGGCCACCGACCACCCCGAGGCGGTGATGGGCTTCGTCGTGTCCGAGTCGCCCGACGAGGCGGTGCTGCCCGGGGCGGCCCCGGACGGCGGCGGGGACCTGCCCCACCGGGCTCTGGTCCACCGCCTGGTGCTGGCGCTGGACGCGGTGGGCCTCCCGCTGCGGCAGGTGCTCCTCGTCCGGGGCGGCCGGTGGTGGGACTTCGACTGCCCGCTGCCCTGCTGCGCGCCGGGCGGCGGAACCCCGCTGCCGACGGCTGTCGGCGCGCTGGAGGTGGCGGCCGTGGCGGCGGGAACCGTGGTGGCCGAGGACCGCGAGGCGCTGGCGCAGCGGCTGGCGCCGGTGGGCGGGGCAGCAGGGGCGGCGATGGAGGACGTCGTCATCCGGGTGGCGGGCGAGGGGCGCCCCGGCCGCTCGGCGGCCCGCCGCCGGATCCGGTCGGCGGTCGCGCGCTCCCGGCCCGGCCGCGAGCAGGAGCGCCCGGACGACCACGAGGTCGCCCGGATCGCGTGGAGCCTCCGGCAGCCGGAGGTGCGCGACTGGGCGCTGCTGCTCTCCCTGGGCGAGGACGCGGCGGCCGCCGAGGCGCTGTGGACCGAGTGCGCCCGCCGCGCACCCGCGCCGCTGGACGCCTTCCCGGCCGCGCTGGTGGCCGCCTGCGCCTGGCTGCGCGGCGACGGTGCCGTGGCGAACATCGCCCTGGACCGCGCGCTGGGCAGCGAGCCGGGCAACCCCCTCGCCCGGCTGCTGGCCGACGCCCTGGAGGTCTGCGTCCCGCCGCGGGAGCTCCGCGCGCTGCTGGTCGAGGCGGGGCGGGCCGCGGGTGCGGGGCCGGCCGGTGCGCCGGCGCGCTGAGGCGCCGGCCGGCCCACGGCGGGGCCGCTCAGAGCAGGGCGGGCCGCTGCCAGGGCTCGTCGAGGACGTGCTCGGCGAGGAAGGCCAGCACCGTCTCGTACCAGACCGTCGAGTTCCCCGGCGTGAGCACCCAGTGGTTCTCGTCGGGGAAGTACAGGAACTTCGAGGGCACCCCGCGCTTCTGCAGGTCGTACCAGAGGTGCAGCGCCTCGCCGACCGGGACGCGGTAGTCGCGGTCGCCGTGGATGACCAGCACGGGGGTGCGGATGGCGTCGGCGTAGCGGTGCGGGGAGTTCTGCTCGTAGCGCCGCGGCTCCGCGAGCGGGTCGCCCCACTCCTTCTCCCAGTAGTAGGCGGCGTCGGTGGTGGAGGTGAACGAGTCGATGTGCCACAGCCCGGCGTGGGAGACGATCGCCCGGAAGCGGTCGGTCTGCGTCGCGATCCAGTTCGCCATGTACCCGCCGAACGAGCCGCCCATCGCCGCCGTGCGGGTCTGGTCGATGTCCGGGCGCTGCTCCGCGGCGTCCACCGCGGCCATGAGGTCGGTGTAGGGCGCCTCCCCCCACGAACCCCAGCCGCGGCGCACGAAGTCCTGGCCGAAGCCCTGCGAGAGCGCCGGGTTGGGCAGCAGCACGGCGTAGCCCCGGGCGGCCAGCACCCACGGGCACCAGCGCCACGACCACGAGTTCCAGCTCATCAGCGGTCCGCCGTGGATCCAGAGCACCAGCGGCGCGGGGGAGTCGGCGGACGCGCCCTCCGGCAGCACGAGCCACGACTGCACGCGCGTGCCGTCCGCGGCGGTCGCCTCCACCTCGTGCAGGGTGCCGGGCAGCTCGCCGACCGTGCCCGGGCTCGGCAGCGGCCGCGGCTCCTGGCCGGTGCCCTCCGGGTCCAGCCGCACCGGGACGGCGGGGGAGTCGTAGGCCGAGCGGAGCGCGTACAGCGCGCTGCCGTCGCGGGCGACCTGCAGGTGGCTGTAGGCGCCGTCGCCGGTGAGCCGCACCGGCGCGCTGCCGTCCACGGGCACGCGGAAGACGGCGTGCCGGCCGTCGTCGTCGGCCAGGAAGTAGACGGCCGTGCCGTCGGCGGAGAACTGCGGCGCGCTGGGCCAGCGGTCGAAGTCCGGCGTGAGGTCCCGCGCCGTGCCGGAGGCGACGTCGACGAGCAGCAGCGTGTAGTCCGGCGGCTCGGCGTAGCTGGACAGCGACTCCCGCACGCAGACCAGCGACGAGCCGTCGGGGGAGAAGGCGGCCCCGTAGACGTCGGCCAGCGGGTCGTCGACCAGCACCCGGGTGCCGCTGCCGTCGGTGGCCGTCACGACCATCCGGTTGCGGTGCCCGGCCGGACCGTCGGGGACCTCCTCGGAGCGGGCCAGGAGCCGCCCGTCGGGCGCCAGGGTGAACTCCTCGCCGGCACCGTGCGGCGGTGCCGCGTCGGGGGTCAGGTCGCGCAGCTCGGCGGGCCCGGCGGTCTCCTCGCCGGGCAGCCGGCCGGCCCAGAACAGATGAGGGGCGGCCGGCCCGAGGTCGGAGTCCCAGTGCCGCACCGGGTAGGCCTCGTGCAGCACCGCGGTCACGCCGGCGTCGGCCCGCGCCTTCCGGCGCTCCTCGTCCGCCTCGGCCTCGGCGCCGCCGGGCAGCGTCGCCGCGGCGACCACGACGTCGCCGGTGCCCGGAGCCACCGCGACGCCGGCGATCCCGCCGGGGCGGGAGAGCACGAGCCGGGCCTCGCCGCTCCCGGGCGGCAGGCTCCACAGCGCCGGCTTCGGCTCGCCCGCCTCCGCCGCGGTGGGGTCCGGGCGGGCGGAGGTGAACAGCAGCGAGCCGTCGGGGGCCCACGTCGGCGAGGACTCGCCCGGCGCGCTGCGGGTCAGCCGCCGCGCCGGGCGCTCCCCGGCGGGGTCGACCTCCCACAGGGCCGACTGCCACTTCTTCCCGGCCGGGTCCAGCGTCGCGACCGAGACCGCCAGCCGCGCGCCGTCCACGGACAGCGCGAGCGCGCCGATCCTCGGCAGCGCGGCGAAGTCGGCGAGCCGGGCGAACGGGCCGGCTGCGGCGTCGGGCGCCGGGGCGCCGGAGGGGTCGGACGAGCTCACCGGGGACCTGCTTCCACGAGGGGCGGACGTCGGGCCCACCGTAGTGAGCGCCGCGCCGGCCCGGCCCGCCGGTCAGAGCAGGGGAGCCGCCTCCAGCGGGCTGAGGTCCTCGTCCACGGCGCTGACGAACATGTGCCGGGCCACGTCCATCGGCAGCAGGTAGCCGTCCAGGCTGACCGAGCCCTCGACCAGGCGCGCCTGCATGGTGACGCCCGGGCGGACGCCGTGGTCGGCCAGCGCGCGCAGCGTCTCGGGGTGCTCCTGGAGCTGCTCGCTGATCCGCCGGACCACCACGGGCCGGCCCTCGGCGGTCGCCGTGGTGGAGAGCAGGGTCAGCGCGTCGAGCACCGCGGAGGTCTCGCCGCCCAGCGGCTCGTCCCCCCGCAGCGCCTCCAGGCCCGGGATCGGGTTGCCGAACGGCGAGACGCTCGGGTTGCCCAGGAGCGCGAGCAGCCGGCGCTCGACGGCCTCGCTCATGACGTGCTCCCAGCGGCACGCCTCCTCGTGCACGTCGGCGTAGTCCAGCCCGATGACGTCGACGAGCAGGCACTCGGCCAGCCGGTGCTTGCGCATCACCGCGGTGGCGAGCTGGCGCCCCTCGTCGGAGAGCTGCAGGTGCCGGTCGCCCTCGACCGTCAGCAGGCCGTCGCGCTCCATGCGGGCCACCGTCTGGCTCACCGTGGGTCCGCTCTGGTGGAGACGCTCCGCGATCCGCGCCCGCAGGGGGGTGATCCCCTCCTCCTCGAGCTCGAAGATGGTGCGGAGGTACATCTCCGTGGTGTCGATCAGGTCGTTCACGCCGTCTCCCTCCGGGTCGGCGGTGAGTCTACGGGCGGCACGCCACCGGGCCGGGTCGCGCGAGCCGTCCGCAGGGGGCGCGTTGCCTGGTCGCCGCCGGTAGCGTCGCCCACGTCGGCACCGGAGCCGGCGTGCGCCCGGCCGTGCGGCTCGGGCACGAGGAGGTGCGGTGAGCGACTCGGTCGCCGTCGTCTGGGACGAGGGCCTGCTCGGCTACACCATGGGTGGGGAGCACCCCATGCACCCGGTGCGGCTGGACCTGACCATGCGCCTGGCCGACAGCCTGGGCGTGCTGGACAGCGACCGGGTGCGGGTGCTCAAGCCCGAGCCGGCCGGCACCGACCTGCTGGAGCTGGTGCACGACGCGGAGTTCCTCGACGCGGTGCGCCGCGCGCCGGGGGACCCGAGCGTCGGCCACGGCCTCGGCACGTCGGACAACCCGATCTTCCCCGGCATGTACGACGCCGCCGCGCTGATCACCGGCGGCAGCGTGCTGGCCGCCCAGCAGGTGCACAGCGGCGCGGCCCAGCACGCGGTCAGCATCTCCGGGGGGCTGCACCACGCGATGCGCGACGCCGCCGCCGGCTTCTGCGTCTTCAACGACGTGGCCGTGGCGATCGCCTGGCTGCTCGGCCAGGGGTACGAGCGGATCGCCTACGTGGACCTGGACGTGCACCACGGGGACGGCGTGCAGGCCGCCTTCTACGACGACCCGCGGGTGCTCACCGTGAGCGTCCACCAGACCCCGCTGACGCTGTGGCCGGGCACCGGCTTCGCGGAGGAGACCGGCGACGAGGAGAAGGCCTCGGGCAGCGCCGTCAACCTCGCGCTGCCCAACGGCACCGACGACTCCGCCTGGCTGCGGGCCTTCAGCGCCGTGGTGCCCAGCGTGCTGCGGGCCTTCCAGCCGCAGATCATCGTGACCCAGTGCGGGTGCGACTCCCACCACGAGGACCCGATGGCCGACCTCGCGCTGACCGTCGACGGGCAGCGGGCCAGCTACCGGGCGATGCACGAGCTCGCCCACGAGCTCTGCGACGGGCGGTGGATCGCCCTGGGCGGCGGCGGCTACGGGCTGGTGCGCGCGGTGCCCCGGGCCTGGACGCACCTGCTGGCCGAGGCCGCCGGCGCGCCGCTGGACCCATCCACCGAGATCCCGCAGTCCTGGCGGGACGACGTCGCCACGCGGGGGCTGCGCGCCCGCCCGCCCACGCACATGACCGAGGGCGGCTACACCGGCTTCGCCCGCTGGGACGCCTTCACCGAGAACCGGGTGGACCGGGCCATCCTGCGCACCCGCCGGGCCAGCTTCCCGCTGTTCGGCCTCGACCCGGACGACCCCCGTGACTGAGCCGGCCACCCCGCAGGAGGAGGCGCCCCAGCCGCCGCCGGGCTGGGAGGCCGACATCGTCGCCGCCGACGGCGGGACGGTGCACCTGCGCCCGATCCGGCCGGAGGACGCCGACGGCCTGACCGGCCTCATGGACCGCAGCAGCGACCAGACCCGCTACTACCGGTTCTTCGGGCCGATGAAGCGGCTGTCGGCCAAGGAGCTGCACCGGTTCACCCACGTCGACCACGACGCCCGGGTCGCCTTCGTCGTCCTGCTGGGCGACCAGGTCATCGGGGTGGGGCGCTACGACCGCTACCCCGGCACCGACGACGCCGAGGTGGCCTTCCTCATCGAGGACGCCCACCAGCGCCGCGGGCTGGGCTCGGTGCTGCTCGAGCACCTGGCCGCCGCGGCCCGCGAGCGCGGGATCAAGCGGTTCGTCGCCGAGGTGCTCGCGCAGAACAGCTCGATGGTGCGGGTCTTCCAGGACGCCGGCTACAAGTCCCAGCGCTCCTACGAGGACGGCGTCGTCCACCTGACCTTCCCGATCGAGCAGACCGAGGACGCGCTCGCCGTCGCCTACGAGCGCGAGCAGCGCAGCGAGTCGCGGTCCATCGCCCGGCTGCTCACCCCGTCGTCGGTGGCGGTGGTGGGCGCCAGCAACGACGCGGACAAGATCGGCAACGCCCTGCTCCGGCACCTGCTCGACTACGGCTTCGCCGGGCCCGTGTACCCGGTGAACCCCTCGGCCCGGCACGTCCGCGGGGTGCCGGCGTACGCCGACATCGAGGCCATCCCCGACGACGTCGACCTCGCGGTCCTGGCCGTCCCGGCCGACGAGGTCGCCGGCGTCGTGGAGGCCTGCCGCCGCAAGCAGGTGCGCGGGCTGGTCGTCGTATCCGGCGGGTTCGGCGAGTCGGGGCCGGAGGGGCGCGAGGCCGAGCGGCTGCTGGTCGCCTCCGCCCGCGCCTCGGGCATGCGGGTCGTGGGCCCCAACTGCCTGGGCGTCGTGAACACCGCCCCCGGGGTGCGGCTGAACGCCTCGCTCGCGCCGATGGTACCCGGCCGCGGCCGGGTCGGGTTCTTCGCCCAGTCCGGGGCGCTCGGCGTGGCGCTGCTGGAGCGGGCGCGCAGCCGCGGCATCGGGCTGTCCACCTTCGTCTCCGCGGGCAACCGGGCCGACGTCAGCGGCAACGACCTGCTCCAGTACTGGGCCACCGACCCGGGCACCGAGGTGGTGCTGCTGCACCTGGAGAGCTTCGGCAACCCGCGCAAGTTCGCCCGTCTCGCGAGGACGGTCGGCCGGACCAAGCCCGTCGTCGCCGTGAAGAGCGGCCGGCACGTCGGCGTCGCCCCCGGGCTGGCCGGCACGTCGGTCGCCGTCCCCGAGCAGTCGGTCGCCGCGCTGTTCGCCTCGGCCGGGGTCATCCGGGTCGAGACGGTGGCCCAGCTCTTCGACGTCGGCACGCTCCTGGCCCACCAGCCGCTCCCGGCCGGCGACCGGGTCGCGATCGTCGGCAACTCCACCGCCATCGGGGTGCTCGTCGCCGACGCGGTGCTCGAGGAGGGCCTGCAGCTGGCGCACGACGAGCCGGTCGACATCGGCGTCAACGGCACGCCGGAGCAGTTCCGGGCCGCGCTGCAGCAGGCCGTGGACGACGAGGGCGTGGACGCGGTCGTCGCGGTGTTCCTGCCGCCGCTCATGGCCGGCTCGCACGAGTTCGGCCCGGCGCTGCGCGAGGTGGCGGTCGGCTCGGCCAAGCCGGTGGTGGCCAGCTTCCTGTCGACCGAGGGCGTGCCGCCGGAGCTCGCCGTCCTCGACGAGCACGGCATGCCGGCCCGCGGCTCGGTGCCCTCGTACAGCACCCCGGAGCGGGCGGTCATCGCCCTGGCCAAGGCCAGCGAGTACGCCCGCTGGCGGCGCCGGCCCGTGGGGGAGGTGCCCGACCTGCCCGACGTCGACGAGGAGGCCGCCCGCGCCGTGGTGCGCCGGGCCCTGGACGCGGCACCGGCCGGCCGCGAGCTCGACGACGACGAGCTGATCGCGCTCCTCGGCGCCTACGGCGTGCCGCTGCTGCGCACCCGCACGGTCAGCGACCCGGACGCCGCGGTCGCCGCCGCCGGGGAGATCGGCTACCCGGTCGTCCTCAAGTCGACGGCGCCCTGGCTGCGGCACCGCGCCGACCTCGGCGGCGTCCGGCTGGACCTGGTGGACGCCGACGACGTGCGCACCGCCTTCGCCGCCATCCCCTCGGGCGACCCGGTGATCGTGCAGGAGATGGCGGCCCCCGGCGTGGCGACGGTCGTGGAGATCGTCGACGACCCTTCGTTCGGCGCGCTGGTCAGCTTCGGTGTCGGGGGAGTGGCCACCGAGCTCCTCGGCGACCGTGCCTTCCGCACGCTGCCGCTCACCGACCTGGACGCCGCCGAGCTGGTGCGGGGGCCGCGGGCCTGGCCGCTGCTCGACGGTTGGCGCGGCTCCGAGCCGGTCGACACCGCCGCGCTGGAGGACCTGCTGCTGCGGGTGGCCCGGTTGGCCGACGACCTGCCCGAGGTGCTGCGGCTGACCCTGGAGCCGGTCATCGTCGGGCCGGCCAACCCGTGGCACGGCGGCCGCTCGCTCGTCGTCGCGGGCGGCGCCGCGCGCGTCGGTCCGCCGACGGCCCGTGTCGACCCCGGGCCGCGCCGGATGCGCAGCCCCGTCTGAACCTGCTCTTCCGCGGTAATGCTGTGTGCACTTCCGCGGAGAAGCAGGAGCGCCGGTCACCAGGGGGTGTCCCGCGCTCCTGGGTGCTTCGCTACGCCAGGTAGTCGCGGAGGGCGTCGGCGCGCTGCGGGTCGCGCAGCTTCGCCATCGTCTCCCGCTCGATCTGGCGGACCCGCTCGCGGGAGAGACCGAACTGCTTGCCGATCTGCTCCAGCGTGCGCGGCTGACCGCCGTCCAGGCCGAAGCGCAGGATCACGACGTCGCGCTCGCGGTCCTCGAGGGTCTCCAGGACGTTGCGCACGTCCCCCTTCATCATCTGGAAGGCGACGGCGTCCTCGGCGACGGCGGCGTCGGCGTCCTCGATGAAGTCACCGAGCCGCGACTCCTCGTCGGCACCGACGGTCTGGTCCAGGCTGACCAGGTCCCGGCTGTGCTCGAGCAGCTCGACCACGCGCTCCTCGGTCATGTCCAGCTCGAGCCCGATCTCCTCGGGGGTGGGCTCGCGCTCCAGCTCCTGGTGCATGCGGCGCCGGGTGCGGACCACCTTGTTCACCTGCTCGGCGAGGTGGACGGGCAGCCGGATCGTGCGCCCGGAGTCGGCCATGGCGCGGGTGATCGCCTGACGGATCCACCAGGTGGCGTAGGTCGAGAACTTGAACCCCTTGGTGTAGTCGAACTTCTCCACCGCGCGGATCAGCCCGACGTTCCCCTCCTGGATCAGGTCGAGGAAGGTCATCCCGTGGCCGGTGTAGCGCTTGGCCACCGAGACGACGAGCCGGAGGTTGGCCTCCAGCAGGTGCGCCTTGGCGGCCTTGCCGTCGACGGCGAGGATCTTGTAGTCCCGCTTCTTGGCCGCCGACAGGGTCGGCTTCTCGGCCAGGAGGCGCTCGGCGTAGAGGCCGGCCTCGATCCGCTTGGCGAGCTCGACCTCCTGCTCGGCGGTCAGCAGCGCGGTCTTGCCGATGGTGTTGAGGTACACGCGCACGAGGTCGGTCGAGACCAGACCCGTCGTGTCGGGCTCCCGGCGCGGCGTCCGCGAGCGCACCTCGAGGGTGTCGTTGGGGGAAGACTGCAGCAGCGTCACGGTGCTTCTTCGTCCTTGCCTTCGGTTCGGATGCATCCCGCCGGTCATCGGTGGCGCGGCGGCCCTGGCATCCGGGCGTCATGGGGTTCCGGGGTCTCCGGACCTGCCCCGTTGCTCTTCTGTCCGGTGTGGTACGTCGTGCACAACGGTCCGGACCGGGGTGCGTGTTCCACAGATCCCGGGTTCACAGGCAACCGACAGGGAGTGGTGTCGCTCACCCGTCCTACCCAGCCGACGGAGGGTCAGACCTCCAGGAGCAAGGTCATCGGGCCGTCGTTGACGGAGGAAACCTGCATCGGCGCCCCGAACTTCCCGGTGGCCACCGTGCACCCGCGTCGTCGCAGCTCGGAGACCACCTCGTCGACCAGCGGCTCGGCGAGCTCGCCGGGCGCGGCCTCCGACCAGGACGGGCGCCGGCCCCTGCGCGTGTCGCCGTAGAGGGTGAACTGGCTGACGACGAGCACCGGCAGGCCGAGGTCGGCGGCGGACACCGCACCGCCGTCGCCGGGGAAGACGCGCAGCTCGTGGATCTTCCGCGCCAGCAGCCGGGCCCGGTCGGCGTCGTCGGCATGACCGACCCCGACCAGTGACAGCAGGCCCGGGCCGATCTCGCCCACCACCGTCCCGTCCACGGCTACAGCGGCTGTAGCGACCCTGCTCACGACGGCGCGCACGGGCACATCCTCCCCAGGAGGCTGGCGGTCCTCGCGCCGGGAGCGGGATGATCGGGCGAGGAGGCGCACATGTCCGCGGATCCGGGGCGGAGGCCGCCCGCCGGGTCGATCACGATCGAGCCCGACGGCGATGATCGGCGGGTGCTGCGCCTGCACGGCGACGTGGACACCGCCGTCGCGACGCGGTTCACCGAGGCGCGGGGTCGCGAGCGGGTGGTCGTGGACGCCATCGACGCCGGTGGGGTGACCTTCATCAGCTCGTCCGGGCTCGCGCTCATGGTGCTCAGCATCGAGGCGTCCAGGAGCGCCGGCCGGCACCCGGTGCTGCGCTCGGCCTCCTCCCAGGTCGACCGGGCCCTGCGGCAGGCGGGTGTCGAGAGCGTCTTCCCGCGTCCGGACCAGGGGTAGACCCCGGCGCTCAGGGCTCCCGCGCCGACCCGGGAGGTGGGTCAGCCCCTCAGCTCGCGGGCCATCTGCCCCAGCGGGCGGTGCGCGTGGGCAGGGCCTCGACCGCGCCGACGCCCACCTCTCCGGTCCGGGGGCAGCGGGCGACGATCGAGAAGGTCATGGGTCCTCCCTGGCTCCGGCACCAGCAGCGCACGCGTCGTCGTCCCGCGGTGCACCGCGCGTCTCCGCGCGCCAGGCCTGGACCGCGGCCGCGACCACCCCGGCCACCGGCACCGCGATGAAGAGGCCGAGCAGTCCGAACGCCGAGGCGGCGCCGGTCGTGAGCAGCAGCACCACCAGCGGGTGGAAGTTGATGGCGCGCGACAGCAGCAGCGGCGCCAGCACGTTGCCCTCGATCTGCTGCACGACGACGACGACGAGCAGCGCCCACAGCGCCGAGCTCACCCCTCCCGTGACGCCGGCGACGGCGACCGCGACGGCGCCGGCGATGGTGGCGCCCACCAGCGGCACGTACCCGAGCAGGAAGGTCAGCGCCCCGATGGGGAGCGCGAGCGGGACGCCGAGGACCCACAGGCCGAAGCCGATGAGCACCCCGTCGACGAGACCCGTGGCGGTGGACGCGTAGAACCACGCACCGGCCGTGCGCATGCCCGCCCGGAAGGCCGCGGTCGTGGGCGCACGCCGCTCGTCGGGCAGCGCCCGCACGAACTGCTGCCACAGCCGGTCGCCGCTGGTGAGGGCGAACAGCGTGAAGAAGAGGCCGATCACCAGGACCGTCACCACGTTCCCGATCGCGCTCAACGCCTGCCCGGCGGCTCCGCCGAGGCCGCTGACGGCGCCGCCCACGGTCGACTCCAGCTGCTCGATCACCTGCTCGAGGCCCGCGTTGTCGAGGTCGTCGGCGCGGACCTGCGCCCAGTCCGCAACCGCGTCCACCGCATCGGTCCCGGCGTCGACGAGCCCCGGCCAGGCGCCGATGAGCTGCAGGACGAGGAAGACGAGGACGCTGACGAAGAACGCCAGGTAGGCGCACACGCACACGACGGCGGCCAGGACGGCGGGGAGCCCCCGCTCGCGCAGACGGCGGGCGATCGGCCACAGCATCGCCACCTGCGCCACGCCGAGCATCACCGCCGCGGCCACGAACCGGACCTGCAGCACCAGCCAGATCGCGCCCACGGCGGCCAGCCCGATGACCAGCAGCCGGCCGGCGATGGTCGCCTCGCGCTGGAGCGGACCACCGCCGACGTGCCCGGTCGGGCGGGGCCGGGCGACGCCCGGATCCGCCGGGACGGGTGCCGGTCCGGCCGCGTCCGCTGCGGAGGACGTCGCCCCTTCGGTCACGTGTGCCTTCTTCCCGGGTCCACCGCCGTCGGCACATGACGGTCCCATGACGGTTCCGCCGACCCGGTGGCACCCGGTGGGGGGCGGGTAGGGAGAGCTCGACGACCCACCGAGGAGGTACCCGTGATCGGCTTCATCGCCCTGCTGCTCGTCATCTGGCTCGCGCTCGCCGTCGTCGGCGCCGTGGTCGAAGGGTTGTTCTGGCTGCTCGTCGTCGGCGCGGTCTTGTTCGTCGCCACCGCCGCGTGGGGCTGGTTCCAGCGGAACACCCGGGTCTGAGGCCTCGAGGGCCGTCGCGCCGGGTCAGCGGTGGCACCGTCGCCCTCGCGCTCGGCGTGCCGGCTGCGGCCGTCGCCAGCTGCTCGCTGGTGCTGCCCGGGGTCTCCGGGTCCTCCCTCCCGCTCCCCGTCGGTCTGTACCAGCCCACCCTGGCTGCCGTGGACGACCGCGTCCTGGCCTACCTGGGTGCTCTCGCCCTCGGGGCGGCGCTCGGGCTCATGGTGGGGTTGCTGCGGGCGCTGTGGCCGTGGCAGGACGAGGACCGCGGGGTGCTCGCACCGGCGAGGGCGCGCGGCCGCTCGTTCCGCCGCCGCACGAGGTGCGTGTCAGGACCTGCGGGTCGGCAGCTCGCCGCCCAGACTGCGGCCGAGCTCCTCGACGGCGGTGACGACCGTGCGGAGCGCCGGACCGGGGCTGCCCTCGCGGGTCGCGACCATCAGCCGCCGCCGGACGGTCCCCTCCGCGACGTCCCGCACCGCGAGGGCCGGGTCCGCCGCGGGCAGCGTCAGGGCGGGCATCAGAGCGACCGCCCTGGCCACGCGGACGAGCTCGAGCTGGACGTCGGCGTCGTTGGAGCGGTGCCGCAGGTCCGGGTCGTACCCGCCGAGCGAGCGGCAGATGCCGACGAGGGCGGCGTGGTGACCGGTGCCCGTGGCGGAGCAGGTCCAGACCTCCGACCGCAGCGCCGCCAGCGGGACCGCGCCGCCCTCACCCGCGCAGGGATGCCCGGCCGGCAGCACCAGCCGCAGGGGTTCCTCCAGCAGCGGCGAGAACCGCAGCCCTGGGGGGCGCGGCCGGGGGTGGCCGTCGTACTCGTCGCTCACGACGAGGTCCAGCCGCCCCAGCCGCAGCTCCGGCAGCGCCTGCTCCAGCTCCAGCTCCGAGACCTCCACGCGGAGCGCCGGGGCGTCGGCCAGGAGCCGCGCGACGGCCGGCACCAGCACCCGGCGGGTGGCCGACTGCAGCCCGCCGACGCGCACGGTCCCGCGCACCTCGCCGCTCAGCGCGGCGAGGTCCGCCCGGGCCGCCTCGGCGGCCGCCAGCAGGACGGCGGCGTGCTCGGCCAGCACCTGCCCGGCATCGGTCAGCCGCACGCCGCGGCCCGCTTTCTCGATCAGCCGGGCACCGGTCTCCCGCTCGAGGACGGCGACCTGCTGGGAGACCGCCGACGGGCTGTACCCCAGCGCGTCGGCGACCGCGCCGAGCGTGCCCCGGGTGCGGAGCTCGCGGAGCAGCCGCAGCCGGCGCAGGTCGAGGTCGTCCATGAAGCAGAGCTAACCATTCCGATCCACGAATCGTCACTGGACGCGGACGGAGATCCACCGGACGCTGGCTGTCGTGGGAACCGCTCTGTGCCTGGCCTCGGCCGCGTGCTTCGGGGCCATGGCGGTCTTCGGCAAGTTCGCCTACGAGGAGGGCGTCAGCCCCGCGTCGCTCGTCCTGTTCCGCTTCGCCCTCGCGGCGGTGCTGATGCTGGCGCTGCTGTGGTTGAGGCCCTCGCTGCGCTCGCCGGAGCCGTCGTCGGCCGCCGTCCCGGCGTCGCGGCGGTTGCCCCGGCGCGTGCTGCTCACGGCCCTGGGTCTCGGCGCGATCGGCTACGCCACCCAGGCCTCGCTCTTCTTCGCCGCGCTGGAGCGCACCGACGCGTCGCTCGTGGCGTTGGTCTTCTACACCTACCCGGCGCTGGTCACGCTGGCCGCCGCGCTGCTCGGCCGCGAGCGGCTGACCCCGGCCCGCGTGGCGGCGCTCGGCGTCGCCTCGTGCGGGACGCTGCTGGTCCTCCTCGGCACGGGCGGGGTGCCGGTCGACGGGGTCGGTGTCGGCCTGGCGTTCGGCTGCGCGGTCACCTACACCGCCTACATCCTGGTCGCCGACGGCGTGGTCCACCGGGTGCCGCCGGTGGTGCTGTCGGCGCTGGTGATGGCCGGTGCCACGGTCGCCCTGGCCGCACGGGCCGTCGTGTCCGGCGGGGTGGACCTCGGGTTCGGCGCGGCCGGATGGCTCTGGATCGCCTGCATCGCCGTCGTCTCCACGGTGGTGGCGGTGCTGACGTTCTTCGCCGGCCTGCGGCGGGTCGGCCCCTCGACGGCGGCCATCCTGTCCACCGCCGAGCCGGTCGTCACCGCCGCGCTGGCGGCGGTGGCCCTCGGCGAGGTCCTGGCCCCCGTCCAGGTCGTCGGCGGGCTGCTCGTGCTGGCCTCCGTCGCCGTCCTGCAGCTCCGGCCCCGCCGGCGGGGGCGGGCTGCTGACCGGCCCGGGCGACCCGAGGACGGCGCGGACCGTGCGCGGGCGGAGGCGGTGCTGCCGACGGGGTGAGCGCACGGGGGCCCAGGGCGAGGTGCTCCGGCGACGAGCGTCCGCAGACCGGTGGGTGCCCCGAAGACCGTCGCGACCATGGCCAGGTGCGGCCCGACGGTCATGACCAGCCGCCGGAGGCGCGAGGCGTCGTCCGACGGGGGGCGAGGGGGGAACGGGATGGGCATGGGGGGACCGTGCCTGCCGGGTGGCGGCCCTCGCGTCGGGGAAACCCCCCATCCACCGGCGCACGGGTAGATTCGAGGGCCGTGCTCGTGGGTCGCGAGACGGAGCTGAGGGCGATCGCCGCTGCGGTGGAGTCCGCCCGCTCCGGTCGCTGCGCCACGGTCGTCCTCGAAGGTGACCCCGGCGTCGGCAAGACGACGCTGCTCGACGCCGCGGTCGACTCGGCCACCGGGTTCTGCGTCGTCCGCACGGTCGGCATCGAGGCCGACCTCCGGGTCGGTCACGCGGCGCTGCTGGACCTCCTCGGTCCGCTGCGCACCGGCCTGTCCCAGCTGCCCGGGGCCCAGGCCGCGGCGCTGCAGGCGGCGCTCGGGTGGTCGGCGGGTGCGCGGCCCGGCGATCGCCACCTCGTCGCCGCGGCGACGTTGTCCCTGCTCGCGGCGGCGGCCGAGAGGCGCCCGGTGCTGGTCGTCGTCGACGACCTCCAGTGGGTCGACGCCGAGTCCGCGGGCGCGGTCGCGTTCTCGGCCCGGCGACTGGGCGGTGACCGGGTGGCGTTCGTCCTGGCCCGCCGACCGGCCGCCGGGCCGGAGGACGGGCCCGACGACCTCGCGGGCCTGCCGCGCCACCAGGTCGCCGGACTGGAGCCCGCTGCAGCGCTGGCGTTGCTGGAGGGGCGGATCGCTGCACCGGTCGCGCGGCGGCTCGTGGCCGCCACGGCCGGCAACCCGTTGGCGCTCGAGGAACTGGCCCGGTGCCTCACCCCCGAGCAGCGGCGCGGGTCGGTCCCGTTGCCGGATGCCCTTCCCGTCGGGACCCGCATCGCGGAGGGCTTCGCCCGGATCCCGGCCGAGGCCCCCGCAGGCGTCCGCCGAGCACTGCTGCTGGCGGCCACCGCGGCGGAGCAGGCGGCCGGCCCCGTGGTCGCGGCCCTGCGCGCGGAGGGCGTCGACGCGGAGCGCGCGCTCGCGCAGGCGGAGGACCTCGCCGTCCTCGTCGTCGACCAGGGCCGTCTCGCCTTCCCGCACCCGCTCGTCCGCTCGGCTCTGCTGGCCGCCGCGTCACCGGCGGAGCGCAGATCCGCCCACGCCGCTCTGGCCGCGGTGCTGGTGGACCACCCCCAGCGCCGAGCGAGGCACCTGGCCCAGGCCACGTTGGGCCACGACGACGCACTCGCCGCTGACATCGAGGGCCTCGCCGCGGACGAGCGGTCCCGGCGGGGGTACGCCGGGGCCTCCCAGCTGCAGGAGAGGGCGGCGCTGTTGCGGAGCTCCGCGGTGACGGCCACCCGGTCGCGTGCGACGGCCGTGCACGACGCGCTCCTCGCGGGGGACGTGACCCGGGTGCGCCGGCTGGCGGGCGAGGTCCTGGCCGGGCCGGCGGAACCCGCGGCGCGGGGGCAGGTGCTGTGGTGCCTCGGCGAGCTCGAGCAGTACGCGGGCTCCGTCCCGGCCGCCGAGGGGCTCCTGCGCGAGGCGGCGGACACCGCCGAGGGGCACGACCGGCTCCGTGCCCTCGGCTCGCTGGCCTTCGTCGGCTACCGCCTGGGGGCCCGGGAGACGGTGACCCGGGCCGCGGCGGAGATCCGGTCGCTGGCCGATCCGGAGGACCCGGAGCACGCCGTGCTCGCCGACTTCACCGAGGGCTCCGCGCTCGGGTTCGCCGGCCGGTGGGCCGAGGCGCGAGCGCCATCGCTGCGTGCGCTCGAGCGCCTGGAGGGGGACCCCCGGCTCCGGCACGATCCACGCTTCCTCGTGATGGCCCTCCTCGCACCGTTCTGGGCAGGGGAGCCGCGCCGCGTGTGGACCTACGCGGACCGCTGGATCGATGCCGCACGGTCGGCCGGGGCCCTCGGTGTGCTGCCGCCGGTGCTGAGCCTCGTCGCGAGCGGCACGGCGTTCCTGGGTGACCACCGCCGGGCGTACGCCACCGCCGGGGAGGCCGTCGAGATGGGCGCCGAGCTGGGGTACGCGGCCGACGTGGCCACCGCCTACGAGCTGCTGGCGTGGGAGGAGGCGGCCCGCGGCCGCCACGCCGAAGCGGACAGCGCGCTGGTCGCCTCGCGGCGGCTCGCGGAACGGGCCGAGGTGGCCGACGGCGCCGTCTTCGTGCATCTCGTGGACGCCTTCGCGGCGTTCTGCCGGGGAGATCTGCACCGCGTGGTGGACGTCCTGGAGCGCCGGATCGCCGTCGACGGCGGCCGGTTGCCCCGTGGCGACTACGAGCTCGGGGTGGCGCCCGACCTGGTCGAGGCGTACCTGGGGCTCGGGCGGCGCGCGGACGCCGGCGCGCTGGCCGCACGCCACGCCGCGCTGCACGCCGAGGCCGTCGATCCCGGGGTCCGCGCCCACGTGGCCCGGCTGGCCGGGCTGCTCGCGGAGGACCGTGCGGTCGCGGAGAGAGCCTTCGCACGGGCGCACGAGGCCCACGCCGAGGGCGACGACTCCTTCGCAGCCGCCCGCACGCGGCTGCTGCACGGGACCACGCTGCGCCACGCCGGTCAGCGGGTCGCGGCCCGCGCCCAGCTGCGCGAGGCGCTGGCGGCCTTCGACGCCATGGGCCTGGAGGCGTGGTCGTCCCGCGCCCGCGCCGAGCTCGCAGCCACCGGGCTGCGGGTGCGACGGCCTCCGGGCACCGGTGGGGAACTGACGTCGCAGGAGACGCGGGTGGCCCTGCTGGTGGCGCAAGGCCTGTCCAACCGGGACATCGCGGCAGCGCTGTTCCTGAGCCCCAGGACGGTGGAGCACCACGTCACGACAGCGCTGCGCAAGCGCGGGTTGCGCTCTCGCGCAGCCCTCGCGGCGGCCTTCGCCACGCGGTCCTGACCTGCGGGAGTGCTCACGGACCGACGCGGACACCCCGGGACGGACCGACTGCCACGAGGACGACCGACGGCGCGCAGATCCCGCCCCTGGGGCGCGCCGACGCCGAGCCCGGAGATCGGAGCCCGCCGGCGGTCTCATCCGGCGGGGGTGACGTGCCGGCCGCGGGGCGCAGGTTGTCTGGCCTCCCCGTCGCCTGCCCCTCCGAGAGCTGTGGGAGCCCCGATGCCGCTGACCGAGTACGAGCCCGGGACGACCTTCCCGGGCACCATCAGCCGTACCACGGACGGGTCGACACCTGCGTGGCCGCAGCCGGTGCGCGCGGTCCCGGGCGCCCCGAACGTCCTGATCATCGTCCTCGACGACACCGGGTACGGGCAGCTCGGCTGCTACGGCAGCCCGATCGCCACCCCGAACCTCGACGAGCTGGCGGCCAACGGGCTGCTCTACACCGACATGCACACCACGGCGCTCTGCTCGCCGTCGCGGTCGTGCATCGTGACCGGCCGCAACCACCACGCGAACGCGATGGCGGCGATCAACGAGATCGCCACCGGCTTCCCCGGGTACAACGGCAACATCCCGTTCGAGAACGGCTTCCTGTCGGAGATGCTGCTGCAGCACGGCTACAGCACCTACCTGGTCGGCAAGTACCACCTGCTGCCGTCGGAGCAGGAGTCCGCGGCAGGACCGTTCGACCGCTGGCCGCTGGGCCGGGGGTTCGAGCGGTTCTACGGCTTCCTCGGCGGGGACACCAGCCAGTGGCACCCCGAGCTCGTCCACGACAACCACCAGGTCGACCCGCCACGCACGCCGGAGGAGGGCTACCACCTCACCGAGGACCTCGCGGACCGGGCCATCGACTTCATCGCGGACGCCAAGCAGGTGGCTCCGCACAAACCCTTCTACCTGCACCTGTGCCCGGGGGCCACGCACGCCCCGCACCACGTGCCCCGCGAGTGGGCCGACCGGTACGCCGGTGCGTTCGACGACGGCTGGGACGCCTACCGCGAGCGGGTCTTCGAGCGGCAGAAGCAGCTGGGGATCATGCCCGCCGACGCCGAGCTCTCCCGCCGCGACCCCGATGTCCCGGACTGGGCGGAGCTGTCACCGGAGACCCGGCGGTTGTACAGCCGCATGATGGAGGTGTTCGCGGGGTTCCTGTCCCACACCGATCACCACATCGGACGGGTGCTGGACTTCCTCCGGGAGACCGGGGAGCTGGACAACACGCTGGTCATGCTGGTCTCGGACAACGGGGCCAGCGCCGAAGGCGGGCCCACGGGCACGCCGAACGAGCTGCAGTTCTTCAACAACGCTCCGGAGCCTCTGGACGACGTCCTCGCCAAGCTCCACGAGCTCGGCAGCGAGACCACCTTCAACCACTACGCGTGGGGGTGGACGTGGGCCGGGAACACGCCGTTCCGCCGCTGGAAGCGCGAGACCTACCGGGGCGGGGTGAGCGATCCCTTCGTCGTCCACTGGCCCGCGGGCATCGCGGCGCGGGGCGAGCTCCGCACGCAGTTCGCGCACATCATCGACATCGTGCCCACCGTGCTCGAGGTGCTGGGCATCGAGCCGCCGAGGACCATCCGCGGCGTGACGCAGGCGCCCCTGCACGGGACGAGCTTCGCCTACACGTTCGACGCCCCGGACGCGCCGACGAGGCACCGCACGCAGTACTACGAGATGCTGGGGCACCGGGCGATCGACTCCGATGGCTGGCGTGCCGTCTGCCCGTGGCCCGGCCCCTCGTTCAGCGAGGCCGGCAAACCGTTCGGCGTGCCGATCTCCCAGGCCGACCTGGCCGACCTGGACGCCCACCACTGGGAGCTCTACCACGTCGCCGAGGACGTCACGGAGAACCGCGACGTCGCCGACCGGCACCCGGACAAGCTCATCGAGCTGATCGCCCAGTGGTACGTCGAGGCGGGCAAGTACGACGTCCTGCCCATCGACGGCAGCGGCACGGCCCGCATGATGACCGAGCGTCCCCAGGTGGCCGAATCCCGGGACACCTACGTCTTCCGGCCTCGCACGTCGGCCGTTCCGTATTTCGCCGGACCCCGGGTGCTCAACCGCCCGCACAGCATCACTGCCGACGTGGAACTCACCGGCGACGCCAACGGCGTGCTGCTGGCCCAGGGGAGCGGCGTCGGCGGGTGGAGCTTCTACCTCATCGACGGCCGGCCGCACTACGCGCACAACTACCTCGCGCGCCGGATCCACCGGGTGAGCGCCGCCGAAGCGGTGCCGGCGGGGCGGCACAGCCTCCGGTTCGAGTTCGAGCCGACCGGCCGGCCGGACTTCGCCCAGGGGCGTGGCGCTCCGGGACGGGCACAGCTCTACGTGGACGGGGACCTCGTGGCCCAGCAGGAGTTCGAGGTCACGATCCCCATCATCATCAACCCGGGTGCCCTCAGCTGCGGTGCCGATCCGGGCTCACCGGTGACCCCGGACTACCGCGCTCCGTTCCGCTTCACCGGGAAGCTGCACACGGTGACCGTCGACCTCTCCGGTGAGCTGATCACCGACAGCGACAGCGAGATGCGCCTGGCGATGGCGCGCCAGTAGCCGCCGGTCCGCCCGCCGAGGTGGCCGCCCCGACTCAGGACGACGGGTGGAGCAGCCAGTCGAGCTCGGCGTCGAACCAGAAGCGCTCCTCCTCCGCGGCGGCCATGGCTGCGGCCAGGCGGCGGGCGACCACGTGCGCCGGACGTCGGCGCCACTGCGGGTCGGTCCGGAGGGCCACCACGACCGCCGAGAGGCACTCGTCCGGCCCGGCGAGGCGGCGTGCGCCCCCGTGGTCCACCCACGGTCCGCCGGCTGCGGACAGCGCCATCGCCGTCACCCTCTCGACGGTGAGGGCGCGCCACGGGTACCGGGACAACGACCTCCGGATGGCCTCGGCGACCGGGGGAGGCCGGACCGCCGGCCGGGGGTGCGACGAGGCCGGCTCCTGCGGAACTGCCATGGACGACCTCCGGTGCAGGCCGCGTGCGGGCCTGGGCTCGGCTCCGCCTCCGCACCCTGCCCGACCGGCACCCTGCGCAAACCGGGGTGGCGCAGGGCGCCGCGGGGCGACGAGCTGGGACGGACCCCGCACGGGAATCGGTCGGTGAGCACCTCGGCAGCGCGGGCCCGCAGGCTTCCGGGACGGGCCGTGGTCATCCAGCGAGGACGACGAGCGGGTCCCGTCAGGGCGCGATCCTGGCTCTCGCACATCCCGGATCGGAGGTCAGCTGTGGGACCGGACTCGGACGATCGTGCTCCTGCGCAGCTCCTCGCGGCGGACGCCGCGGGCGACCACGAGCCGGCGAGCACGGGGCGCGACGCCCCGCCCGGCGGCGGCGGTGCCGCGCGGGGCCTCTCGTCGTCGGCGCTGGAGCTCGTCGCGGTCCTCGTGCTCTCGATCACGACCATCCTCACCGCCTGGTCCGCCTTCGAGTCCAGCAAGTGGGGAGGGGCCATGTCGATCGCCTTCAGCCAGGCCTCCTCCGCCCGGATCGAGGCGGCCCGTCTCGACGAAGCCGGGAACGTGCGCATCTCGAACCACATCGGGCTGTGGACCGAGTGGGCCGCCGCGACGGCGGCAGGGGACGCGGAGCTGGCCGAGTTCTTCGTCGAGCGATTCCCCGAGCCGCTGGCGAGCGCGCACGGCGCCTGGCTCGCCGCGGTGGCCTCGGCGAGGGGGCCCCGGAGTCGCCCTTCGAGATGTCGTCGTACGCGCTGCCGGAGAAGGCCGGCGCCGCGGCCGCTGACGAGCGTGCGGACGACCGGTTCGGTGCCGCCCTGGTGAACAACCAGCGCAGCGACGACTACACGATCCTCACCGTGCTGTTCGCAGCCGTGCTCTTCTTCACGGCGCTGTCCGGCCGCATGCGCCGGAGCCGGTCACAGCTGGCGCTGCTGGGGACCGGCACCCTGCTCGGTCTGGTGGGCGTCATCTTCCTGGCTGCCTTCCCCAAGCTCGTGTGAGCGTGCAGGCGGGCGGCTCGCGGCCCGCCGCGCGCGGGCGGACCCGCGCGGACCGGCACGCCATCGCACGTGCCGAGGCCGACCATCGCCCACCGCGACGGGCATGGATCGGCGCGTGGGGGTACCCGGGGTGCCAGCGGCCGTCGGCCGCAGCGCACCGCGCGTGGAGGCCGAGGAGGACGTCGTGTCGACAGGCGGACGAGAGGACAGCGTGAGCAGGACGGTCGTCCGGGGCATGCGGAGCACGGTCGGGAGGGAGAGCACCACCTTCGGCTTCTCGATCCTGGTCACCGTCACCTTCGGGGTCTGCCAGGTGACGCTGGGCTCACCGGACCTGCCCCGCATCTTCGCGTACGCGGTCGGCGCGGTCCTCTCCTTCACCCTGCTCGAGGGGATCCTCTCCGCGGGGTTCCGGCGCCCCATGCCCCAGCACCCCACCCAGACGCTGGCCCTGGGCACCAGCATGAACCTCCTGTCCGTGCTGGTGGGGATGGGCGCCGCGGCGTGGCTGTGCACCACGGCCTCGCACCTCGTCGTCTGGGGTCTGGCGCCGTTCGTCGCCGGCGTGGGCTACCTGGTGACCGAGAGCCTCGAGGACGCGCTCGCGGAGCGGATCCTCGTCGCTTCCGGGGACCCCGCGGCCCGGGAGGTCTCGGGCTAGGCCGCGGGGAGCGGCGGCCCGGGAGTCGCCGCCCACGGCGGCGCACTCCCGACTCCGCCCATCCGCGGTGCGGCAGGATCAGCGCGTGCCGACCGTTCGCATCGCCCAGGACCACGCCGCCGACGAACTGCTCGGCCGCGACCCGCTCGCTCTGCTGATCGGGATGCTGCTGGACCAGCAGTTCCCGATGGAGCGCGCCTTCGCAGCACCGCGGCTGCTCGCCGACCGCCTGGGCGTGGAGGTCCTGGATGCCGCGCAGCTGGCGGCGATGGACCCCGAGGCACTCACCGCGGTGTTCCAGGGTCCGCCGGCCCTGCACCGCTACCCGGGCTCGATGGCCGGCCGGGCGCAGGAGCTGTGCCGCCTCCTCGTCGAGCGCTACGGCGGCCGCGCGGAGAACCTCTGGGCCGACGCCCCGGACGGGCGCACGCTGCTCCGCCGGCTCCGGGAGCTGCCCGGCTTCGGCGCGCAGAAGGCGTCCATCTTCCTCGCCCTGCTCGGCAAGCGGTACGGGGTCACCCCGGCCGGGTGGCGGGAGGCCGCCGGCGCCTACGGCGAGGAGGGCTCGCACCGCTCAGCCGCCGACATCACCGGACCGGAGTCGCTGGCGGAGGTGCGCCGGTTCAAGCAGGAGCAGAAGGCCGCGAAGAAGGCTGGGACCGCCGGCTGACGTGCGGATCGGTCAGCCCAGCGAGCCGATGAGCTCCCGGCAGGCCCGCTCGCAGCGACGGCACGCCTCCGCGCAGACCCGGCAGTGCTCGTGCATGGAGGAGTGCTCCCCGCACTCGTCGCCGCAGGCCTTGCAGGCCGTGGCGCAGGCCTCCAGCACCGCTCGCGTCAGGGTGGCGTCGTAGCCGGTGTGGCGGGACAGCACCCGGCCGGTGGCCTCGCAGACGTCCGCGCAGTCGAGGTTGGTGCGGATGCACGTCGTCAGCTCGGCGACCATGTCCTCGGACAGGCAGGCGTCGGCGCAGGCCGTGCAGGCCTGGGCGCACTCGAGGCACGCCTCGATGCACTCCCGCAGCTCGTCTCGATCCACGCCTCCCAGGTCCTTCGGGTAGGTCTCGAGCATCTGGCTGGCAACGGACATGTCTGCTCCTCCTCGGGGGCGTCGGCGGAGGGCGTCGCTCGACGCCGGAGGCACCCGCCGACCACCCCCGCCTACCCCCGACCGGCGTGCGCACCCCCGACGGCCCGGAACGGGCACCTGGCGCGACTAGGGAAGGGGCGGGCAGGGGTAGTGCCCGGGCGGCTCTACCGGGCCGTTCGTGGAGCGGAGGAGCACTGATGGGGCGCACCGACCGGATCGCCGAACCGTGGGGAACTCGCACGCCGTACGGGCCGGGGGAGACCTGGCCGACGCGGGTGGACTCCTACCTGGCCGACGGGCTGACCGAGGACGACGTCGACCGCTGGGTCCAGACGGCGTCGATCCTGCACTCCAACGGCGACGCCTACGACATGGCGGTCAAGGACGGGCAGATCGTAGGCGTCCGCGGCCGGGCCGTCGACCGGGTCAACCACGGCCGGCTGGGCCCCAAGGACCTCTTCGGCTGGCAGGCCAACAACTCCCCGGACCGGCTGACCAGGCCGCTGATCCGCAAGGACGGCGAGCTGGTGGAGACCGACTGGGACACCGCGATGGACACCGTCGCGGGCCGGGCCAAGGAGCTGCTCGACGAGCGCGGCCCGAGCTCGATCGCCTTCTACACGACCGGGCAGCTGTTCCTGGAGGAGTACTACACCCTGGGCCTGATCGCGCACGGCGGGATCGGTACCAACCACGTCGACGGGAACACCCGGCTGTGCACGGCCACCGCGGCGGCGGCGCTGAAGGAGACGTTCGCCTCCGACGGGCAGCCCGGGAGCTACACCGACGTCGACCATGCCGACGTGATCGTGCTCTACGGGCACAACATGGCCGAGACGCAGACGGTGCTGTGGACGCGGATCCTGGACCGGCTGGCCGGCCCCAACCCGCCGCAGATCGTCTGCGTCGACCCACGGGAGACCCCGGTGGCCCGGGCGGCGACGGTGCACCTCGCCCCGCGGCCGGGCACCAACGTGATGCTGATGAACGCCGTGCTGCACGAGATCATCGGCAACGGCTGGATCGACCACGCGTACGTCGAGGCGCACACGGTCGGCTTCGACGAGCTGGCGGAGCGGGTGGCGGACTACCCACCCGATGTCGCCGCCGAGGTGTGCGACGTCCCTGTCGAGCAGATCCGGGAGGCCGCGCGGATCATCGGCACCGCCGAGCGGCTGCTCTCCACGGTGCTGCAGGGCTTCTACCAGTCGCACCAGGCCACCGCCGCCGCCGTGCAGGTCAACAACGTCAACGTCGTGCGCGGCATGCTCGGCAAGCCCGGCTGCGGGATCCTGCAGATGAACGGCCAGCCCACTGCGCAGAACACCCGCGAGGCCGGCGCCGACGGCGACCTGCCGGCCTTCCGCAACTGGTCCAACGACAGCCACGTCCAGGACCTGGCGAAGGTCTGGAACGTCGATCCGATGGACATCCCGCACTACTCGCCGCCGACGCACATCATGCAGCAGCTGCGCTACATCGAGGAGGGGTCGATCCGGTTCTTCTACGTCACCGCGACCAACCCCGCGGTGTCGCTGCCGGAGCTCGCGCGCATCCGTTCGCTGCTGTCCCAGGACCGGCTGTTCCTGGTCGTGCAGGACCTCTTCCTGACCGAGACCGCGCAGCTGGCCGACGTGGTCCTCCCCGCGGCGACGTGGGGCGAGAAGACGGGCACGTTCACCAACGTCGACCGCACCGTGCACCTGTCGGAGAAGGCGGTGGACCCACCGGGGGAGGCCCGGCCGGACCTGGACATCCTCATCGACTTCGCCTACCGGCTGGACCTCCGCGACAAGGACGGCGCCCCGCTGGTGAAGTGGTCCGACCCCGAGGGCGCGTTCGAGGGGTGGAAGGAGTGCTCGAGGGGCCGGCCGTGCGACTACAGCGGCCTGACCTACGACAAGCTGCGCGGCGGCAGCGGCATCCAGTGGCCGGTCACCGAGGACGCACCGGACGGCACCGAGCGGATCTACGTCGACGGGCAGTTCTGGGCGCAGCCGCACTACTGCGAGAGCTACGGGCGCGACCTCGTCACCGGCGCACCGCTGGACGAGACCGAGTACCGGGCGCTCAACCCGGCCGGCCGCGCGGTCCTCAAGGCCGCCGAGTACCTGCCCCCGCACGAGCTGCCCGACGTCGACTTCCCGTTCCAGCTCATCACCGGGCGGACGCTGTACCACTTCCACACCCGCACGAAGACCGCGAGGGCACCCCAGCTGCAGGCCGCCGCGCCCGAGGTGTGGGTCGAGATGTCGGCCTCGGACGCCGCCGACCGGGCATGGGCCGAGGGTGACCGGCTCGCGGTGACGACCCCGCGGGGCCGCGTGGAGGCGAAGCTCCGGATCAGCGGGATCCGGCCGGGGGTCCTGTTCCTGCCGTTCCACTACGGCTACTGGGACGAGCCGGGCGGGCACGAGCCGGACGGGCACGGCCGCGCGGCCAACGAGCTGACCCTCACCGACTGGGACGCCTGCTCGAAGCAGCCCATCTTCAAGACCGCCGCCGCGGCCGTCACCCGGCTGGCCGCCGGTGACGGCCCGTCGGCCGCGCCGACGACCACCGCCTCGCGACCGGTGACCGGCGACGTGCCGCCGACCCGCGGTGGCGACGCCGCGCTGGCGCAGGAGCGGGGAGGTGCCCGGTGAAACTGGGACTGGCGATCGAGGAGCTGCACCGGTCGGAGAACCACCTCGCGCGGGTGCTCCTGGCCGTCTCCGACCGGCACAAGGCCGACCACGAGGTCTTCCACGTGGCGCGCGACATCGCCGGCTGGTCGCAGCGGCACGTGCGGGAGCTGGCGCGCATCGGCACCGGCTTCGGTGTCGACCTGGATCCGGAGCCCGAGGGCGAGCCCGGCATCCTCGAGAAGATCCAGCAGGCGACCTCGGACCTGCTCGGCCGACGGCCCGAGCCCGGTCTGCTGCTGCTCGCCGACCTCCGCCACGTTCACCGGGAGGCCGCCGGGGTCTCCCTGGACTGGGAACTGCTGGCCCAGGCCGCGCAAGGTGCCCGGAAGCGGGAGCTGCTCGGCCTGGCCGAGCGCTGCCATCCCGACACGCTGCGGCAGATGCGCTGGGCCAACGCCAAGCTCAAGGAGTCCGCGACCCAGGCGCTGGTGAGCTGATGGCCGAATCCGTGGGCTCTCGCGTCGTCCTCCGGCCCATCGCCACCCCGCTGCCGCTGGGTTTCCTGGCGCTCGCCGTCTCGACCGTGCTGTTCAGCGCCGTCCAGCTGGAGTGGATAGCGCCCTCCGAGGGCAGGATCGCCGCCCTCACAGCCCTGGCCGCGACCGTGCCCCTGCAGCTGCTGTCGTCGGTGATCGGCTTCCTCGCCCGCGACCCGGTGGCCGCCACCGGCATGGGGGTGCTGTCCGGGACGTGGGCCGTCGTCGGCTTCACCACGCTGACCTCTCCGCCCGGTGCGGTCAGCGACGGTCTCGGCGTCTTCCTGCTGACCGCCGGCGCGGCCATGGCCATCCCGGCGGTCGCGGCACTCGGCAGCAAGGTCGTGCCCGCGGTCGTCATGGCCCTGGCCGGGACCCGCTTCCTCGTCACCGGGATCCACGAGCTCACCGGCTCTGCCGGCTGGAAGGCCGCCGCCGGCTGGGTCGGGCTGACGCTGGCCGTCGTCGCCTTCTACGCGGCGCTCGCCCTGGAGCTGGAGGGCGCCCGGCAGCGCACGGTGCTCCCGCTGGGCCGGCACGGCCCGGGGCGGGCGGCAGTGGACGGCGACGGGCCGCTGCAGCCGTCGGACCTGCGCGCCGAGGCCGGCGTCCGCCCGCAGCTGTGACCTCGGGGCCCCGGGCCTGACCCGGTGGCCCCGGGCTGATCAGCCCTCCGCGCGGATCGGCACCACCGCGACCGGGCAGGCGGCCCGGTGCAGGACGGCGTGCGTCGTCGACCCCAGCCGGGCGAGCAGCCCGCGGTGCCGGTGCCCCACGACGAGCAGGTCGGCGCCCGCCGCCGCCCGCAGGAGCGCACCGGCAGGGCGCTCCCGGACCAGCGCCTCCTCGATCCGGAGCCCCGGCGCGGCGGTGCGCCAGGGCGCGACCGCCTCGGCGAGCAGGCGCTGCTCGTCCGCGGCGACACCGCTCCAGTCGACCAGCGGCCCGAACCCGCCGACGCCGGCACCGAGCGTGAGCTCCTGCCAGGCGTGCACCGCCGTGAGGACGGCGCCGCGGGCCGCCGCCTCGGCGACGGCGAAGGCCAGGACCGGCTCGTCGGTCGGCCCGCCCTCGACCCCGACGACCACGGAGGCCGGGTCGCCGTCCTCGTGCTCGGGGGGCTCGTCGGGGGAGGCGATGACGGGGCACTGCGCGTGCTGGACCAGGGCGCCCGCGGTCGAGCCGAGCAGGAGGCCGGGCAGCCCGCCCGCGCCGCGCCGGCCGGTCACGAGCAGCGCGGCGCCGGCCGAGAGCGCGAGCAGCCCATCGACCGGGTAGTCGTCGACGACCGCGGCGGTGACCTCGACCGGGCCGGCGGCCTGCCGGGCGGCGCCCGCGGCGGCGTCCACCAGGGCGGTGGCGCTCTCCCGGAACCGTTCGCGCACCTCCCAGGCGGCCATCGGCACGGAGTCCTGCACGCCCTGCCGCGGCGTCACGTGCACGACCAGCAGCCCGACGCCCCGCCGGCGCGCGCACCCGGCGGCGTACACGGCCGCACGCATCGACGGGTCCGAGCCGTCGACGCCGACGACGACGCGGCCCTCCGCGGCCACCTGCGCTCCCGTCACCGGTCACCTCCCGTCCCCGGCCGTCGCTCGGCCTGCACCCCAGTCCTACCGGACGACGCGTCCCGGGACGACCGGGCCCTCCGTCCCTCCCGCACGCGTCTGCACGACCCCCGCCTGCGGTGGCACCATGGGGCGCGGATCCGGGCAGTCCCGGGGCGATCGCCCCGGTTGCGCCGGGCAGCGGAGGGATGGACGCCCGTGGTCAGCAGCCAGCAGTTCCCGCGGCCGCGCCGGCCGGAGCCGGTGCTGATCACCGAGGCGCAGGTCAGCCAGGTCGACCAGCACGCCGCGCGGAAGAAGCGCTACCTGATCACCATGATCATCCGCGCGGTCAGCATCGTGCTGGCGGCGATCTTCTACCAGACCCTGTGGCTCATGCTGATCTTCGCCGTGCTCGGCACGGTGCTGCCGTGGATCGCCGTGGTCATGGCCAACGACCGGCCGCCCAAGAGCAAGCAGCAGGTCAACCGCTACTCCGCGGGCCCCGACCGGCAGCTGGAGGCCCGCCCGCACCGGGTCATCGAGGGCTGACCGGGCGGGTCAGGCCTCCGCGCCGACCGGCGCCACCACGTGGTGCCGCCCGATCGGGAGCATGAGCGGCTTGCCGGAGACCGGGTCGAGGACGACCCGGCTGTCCAGGCCGAAGACCGTGCGCACGCAGTCCTCGGTGAGCACCGCGGCGGGGTCGCCTGAGGCGTGCACCCGTCCCGCCTCGAGCGCGACGAGGTGGTCGGCGTAGCGGGCGGCCATGTTGAGGTCGTGCAGGACCATGACGATCGTCGTCCCGCGGACCCGGTTGAGGTCGGTGAGCAGGTCGAGCACCTCGATCTGGTGGCTCACGTCGAGGAACGTCGTCGGCTCGTCGAGCAGCAGCAGATCGGTCTGCTGGGCCAGGGCCATGGCGATCCAGACCCGCTGCCGCTGGCCGCCGGAGAGCTCGTCGACCGCGCGCTCGGCCAGCGCCGTCGTCTGCGTGGCCTCCAGCGCGGCGGCCACGGCGGCGTCGTCCTCCCGGCTCCACCGGCTGAACATGCCCTGGTGCGGGTGGCGCCCCCGGCCGACGAGGTCGGAGACGGTGATGCCCTCGGGCGCGATGGGCGACTGCGGCAGCAGCCCGAGCGTGCGGGCCAGCTCCTTGGCCGGCATCCGGTGCACCGCCTTGCCGTCGAGCAGCACCCGGCCGGCGCGGGGGGACAGCAACCGGGACATCGACCGCAGCAGCGTGGACTTGCCGGAGGCGTTGGCGCCCACGACGGCGGTGATCCGGCCGGCCGGGACCGCCAGGTCGAGGCCCTCGATCACCGTGCGGTCCCCGTAGGCGAGCGTGAGCTGCTCGGCGACGAGCGAGTGCGTGGTGGTCACAGCGAGCCTCCGGCCCGGTTGGTGCGGACGATCAGGTAGATCAGGTACGGCGCACCGAGGACGCCGGTGATGACGCCGACCGGGAAGCGCGTGTCCAGCGCGAACTGGCCGACCAGGTCGGCCACCAGCACCAGCAGCGCGCCGACCAGGGCGGCGGGCACGAGCAGCGAGCCGTTCGGACCCACGATGCGCGCCGCGATCGGTCCGGCGAGGAACGACACGAACGCGATCGGCCCGCAGGCGGCGGTGGCGAAGGCGACCAGTCCGACCGCGGTGACGATCGCGATCAGCCGGGTGCGCTCCACCCGCACGCCGAGCGCGGCCGCGGTGTCGTCGCCGAGCTGCAGCGCGGAGAGGTTCTTCGCCTGGCCCAGCAGCACGGGGGAGAGCACCAGCAGCGCGACCAGCGCCGGCACCACCGCCGTCCACGTGGCGCCGTTGAGGCTGCCGGTCAGCCAGCGCAGGGCCTCCTGGTAGTCCCACTGCCCGGCCCGCGACAGCACGTAGGAGACGACGCTGTTGAGCATCGCGCCCACGCCGATGCCGACCAGGATGAGCCGGGTCCCGGCGACCCCGTCCGTGAAGGCGAGCAGGTAGATGAGCAGCGCGACGCCCAGGGCCGCGGCGACGGCCACGGTGGACACCGCGGTGCCGCTCAGCGACAGGATCACGATGCCGAAGACGGCCGCCGCGCTGGCCCCCGAGCTGATCCCGATGACGTCGGGGCTGGCCAGCGGGTTGCGCAGCATCGTCTGGAACGTCACGCCGGCCAGGCCGAAGCTCAGGCCGGCGACGACGGCCAGGACGCCGCGGGGGAGCCGGAGGCGGCCGACGGTGAACGAGGCGCCGGGCACGCGCTCGCCGGCGATCACCCGCAGCACGTCGCCGGGCGGGTAAAACGTCCGCCCGATCATGAGCGTGGCGGCGAAGGCGGCGACGACGAGCACCGCCAGCACGAGGACCACCAGCCGGCGGCGCGAGGAGCGGCGGACCCGCTGGCGGGCCACCGCGTCGACGGCGGTGGCGTCCGGCGGGGCGACGAGGGCGGTCACAGCTCCCGCACCTTCTGCCGGCGGACGACGGCGATGAAGAAGGGGGCGCCGATGAGCGCGGTGAGGATCCCGACGTCGAGCTCGCCGGGCCGGGCGATGATGCGGCCGAGCACGTCGGAGGCGGTGACGAGGCAGGCGCCGGTGAGCGCGGTGAACGGCAGCAGCCAGCGGTGGTCCACGCCGACGAGCAGCCGGCACAGGTGCGGGACGACCAGCCCGACGAACCAGATGGGGCCGGCGACGGCGGTGGCCGCGCCGCACAGCAGCACCGCGCCGACGGCGGCCGTGCCGCGGGCGAGCGCGACGCGCTCACCGAGCCCGGCGGCCAGCTCGTCGCCGAGGGCGAGGGAGTTCAGGCTGCGGGCCGACAGCAGGCTGATGACCAGCCCGACGGCGAGGAAGGGCAGCACCGGTGTGATGGTCGCGCCGGTCGCGCCGCCCACACCGCCGACCTGCCAGGACTGCACGTTGGCGGCGATGTCGCCGCGGGGCAGCGCGACGGCGGTGATGAAGGAGGTCAGCGCCGCCGAGGTGGCCGCGCCCGCGAGCGCGAGCTTCAGCGGCGTCGCCCCGCCGCGGCCCAGCGAGCCGACGGCGTAGACGAAGACCGCGGCCAGGGCGGCGCCGGCGATCGCGGTGGCGATGATGCTGGTCGCGGCGAACAGGCCGAACCACGCCAGCCCGACGACGACGGCCAGCGAGGCGCCCATGTTGATGCCGAGGACCCCGGGGTCGGCCAGCGGGTTGCGGGTGACGCCCTGCATGACCGCGCCGGACAGGCCCAGCGCGGCACCGACGAGCACCGCCAGGAGCGTGCGCGGGATCCGCTTGGTGACCGCGGCCTCCTCGATGGTCCCCGACGAGCCGCCGAGGGCCGCGACGACGTCGGACCACCCGACGCCGCGGGAACCGATCGCCACGGAGGCGGCCATCAGCACGGCCAGGACGGCCAGGACCACCAGGAGCCACAGGAGCCGGACCGGCACCGGACGCCGCACGGGGGCGGCGTCCGGTGCCGGACGGAGGTCGACCGAGGTCACTTCGCCTTGTCAGCTGCCTCGGCGAGCATGGTCACGTAGTCCTCGAGCACCCAGGAGATCGCCAGCGGCGTGGGGTTCGCGGCCGTGCCGAGGGGGGTGTCGGGCAGCAGCACGATCGAGCCGTTCTGCACCGCGGGCATCTGCGAGAGCAGCGGGTCGGCGTTGAGCGAGTCGACCAGCTCCTGGTCGCCGTAGGTCACGATGATCTCGACGTCGTCCAGCGTGTCGATCTGCTCGGAGCTGATCGTGCCGGAGAACTTCTCCGGGTCGGTCGAGACGTCCGCGACGCTCTGCGGGGTGGAGAGCCCCAGGTCCTCGAAGAAGGCGCTGCGGGTGTCGTAGGGCGTGTAGAAGCTGACCTGGCTGAGGTCGGTGGCGTCCACGTGGGTGAGGAACATCGTGGACCGGCCCTCGAGCTGCGGGTGGGCACCGACGGTGTCGGCGATCTCCTGCTCGAGGTCGGCGACCAGCTGCTCCCCCTCCTCGGCCATGCCCATGCCCGTCGAGTTGATCTCGATCATGTCGCGCCACGAGGTCGCCCACGGGCCCTCGGGGTAGGCGACGACCGGGGCGATCTCGCTGAGGGTGTCGTAGTCCTCCTGGGTCAGCCCGGAGTAGCCGGCGAGGATGACGTCGGGCTCGGTGTCCGCGACCGCCTCGAAGTCGATGCCGTCGGTCTCGTCGAACAGCACCGGGGTCTCGGCGTCGAGCTCCTCGAGGCGCTCGCTGACCCAGGGGAGCAGGCCGTCGCCGTCGTCGTCACCGAAGTTGGCGGCGGCCATGCCGACGGGCACGACGCCGAGGGCCAGCGGCACCTCGTGGTTGGCCCAGGCCACGGTGGCCACGCGCTCGGGCTCGGACTCGATGGTGGTGGTGCCGAGCGCGTGCTCGATGGTGATCGGCTCGAAGTCGCCGGAGCCGCCGTCGGCGCTGTCGGAGGAGTCGCCGCAGGCGGCGAGCCCACCGGTCAGGAGAGCGGCAGCGGTGAGTGCCACCAGTCGTGGTGCGCGGTGCATGGTGTCCTTCCAGCGTTCGTGCCGTGCTGCGGCGCAGCGCGGTGCGTCCGGCCGTCGGAGGCGGGGGTCGCGGCGCGCGTGGGCTCGGAGCCGGCGCGCTGGGACCAGGTCGCCGGGTCGTGCCGACAGAGCCAGGGGTTCAGTAGGTGAGGCTGGCCTAACCTAGAGGACGGTGGAGCGAGCTGTCGATCACGGTTCGGTCACGGTCGGCGCCTGTCATCATGGAGCTCGCGCGAGGGCCCGTTCCGCCGGGCCGTCGCGGGTCCCGACCACGAAGGAGTGCCCGTGAGCAGCAGCGACATCCTCGAGCGGCCGGACGTCCGCGACGCCGACACCGGCAACGCGAACGAGGTCTTCCACTACGTGCGGAAGAACAAGATCGCCGAGAGCGCGGTCATGGGCACCATGGTCGAGGCGCTGTGCGGCGAGGTGTTCCCGGTGACGAAGAGCCCGAAGCCGGGCAGCCCGGTGTGCCCCGCGTGCAAGGAGATCTACGAGCAGCTCAAGAAGGACTGAGCGATCAGTCCAACCCGAGACGCTTGGCCTCCGCGGCGAGCTTGGCCTCCCGACGGGCGCGGCGGCGGGGGTCGTGGCGGCGCAGCGGGGCCGGCCAGCGGGACTGGATGGTCGCGTTGAGCTCGGCCCCCAGCAGCACCGCCATGCCGAAGAAGAAGCAGAACAGCAGGATGCCGATCGGTGCGGCGAGCGCCCCGTACGGCAGCGCCGCGGTGAGGACGTCGGCGACGTAGGTGCGCAGCACCAGCGCCGCGACCATGAAGAACCCCAGCGCCAGCACCGCCCCGGGCAGGTGCCGGCTCCACGGCAGCCGGTTGGGCAGCACCACGTGGTAGAAGCTCGTCAGCGCCAGCAGCAGCCCCACGATGACCACCGGCCAGTAGATGCCGTCGATGAGCACGGTCGCGACCGGCCGCCAGTTCGCGGGCAGCAGCTGCACCAGCACGCCGCGGCCCAGCACCAGCAGCGGCAGGGTGAGGACGGCGATGACCATCCCCACGACGAACAGGAACAGCGCCTTGAGCCGGGTGCGGACCGGCCCGCGGACGTCGCGCTGGTCGTAGGCGATGACGATCGTGTTCATGAACGTCGCCGTCGCCGAGGAGCCGGCCCACAGGGACACCAGGAAGCCCACGCTGACGACGTCGAGCCGGCCGGAGCTGAGGATGTCGTTCAGCGTCGGCGCGACCAGCGAGTCGACGACGTCGGGGGTGAGCACCTCGGCCGAGGCCCGGAGCAGGTCGTCCTCGATCTGGCGCACGGCGTCCGCGCCGATCAGGTCGCCGAGGTAGCCCAGCGAGCCGAGCAGGCCGATGAGCAGCGGCGGCACGGACAGGATCTGCCAGAAGGCGGCCTCGCCGGACAGGCCCAGGATGCGGTCCTGCCACGCCTTGGCCAGGGTCCGGCCGAGCACCTGCAGGGGCACCCGGACGAAGCCCGGCCACGCGTCCAGCCGCCCCCGCGAGGGGGTGTCCGCGCGCGTCGCGCCGGCGTCGGCCGGCGTCCCGTCCGCCGCGTCGGGCTCCTCGGCGGCCCCGTCGGCCTGCGCCGACGGTCCGCTGGGCAGCACGGCGCTCATCCGTCCAGTGTGCACGTCACCGGTCCGCACGGGTCCGGTCGCGGGTGGGCCGCCGGGTGGCGGGTCGCCGGGCGAGCCCGTCAGCGCACCCGCCGGGGACCGGGACGGCGGCCGCCGGGGGCCGGTGCGCCGCCCGGCACGGTGCCCGCGGGGCCGGCCGGCGGCACGGGCGCCCCGGGATCGGCCGGCGGCACGCAGTTGATGACCGCCTCGGCGTTGTAGCGGGTCTCGAAGTTCTCCCGCTTGAGCTCCGCGCCCGTGGCCGGGTCCTTGAAGATCCGGGTCACGGTGATGTCGAAGCCGGGGACGCCGGACTGGCGGGTGCAGTTGCCGTCGTCGACCTTGTCGATGACCGCCGGCTGGCGCGGGTTGCGCCGCTCGCTGCTCACCGACTCGATGTCGTAGCGCTTGGTGCCGTAGAAGGTGACCGTCAGCGTGGACGGCGTCCACCGGGTGTCGACGTAGACGCCGGTGTCGCTGTCGTTGCGCCACTGCAGGTCGATCGCGCCCTCGTAGACGGTCGCCTCGCGGCCGGCCGGGTAGCGGCTGATGTAGAAGCTGTGCGGCTTGTGGAAGACGTCCTCGAGCCCGGCGAAGAACACCGCGTTGAACATCGTGGTGGCGAACTGGCTGATGCCGCCGCCCACCGCGGTGGACAGCTCGCCGCCGCTGATGACCGCGGCGGGCACGTAGCCCTGCGCGGTGCCGCGCGGGCCGGTGAAGGTGTTCAGGCTGAACGTCTCGCCGGGCAGCACGACGGCGCCGTCGACCTCGGCGGCCACCACCCGGATGTTCTCGCCGCTGGCCGGGTTGCCGATGTTGGTGGTGAAGGTGCTGATCTCCTCGCGGATGCCCAGCGCCTCGGCCTCCTGGGTGGTGAACTCCGCCGGCACCGGACCCGGCTCCGCGGTCACCGACCGCGGCGCGGGGTCGTCCAGCACGGGGAGGAGCTGCTCGGCGAGGTGCGCGGGGTCGATGCCGGTCCCGTCGACCGACGGCACGACCCGCACCGATCCGCCGGCCACCTCGAAGGTGGCGTCCCGGGCGGGGGTGCCGAACACGGCGAGCTCGTCGCCGAGGGCGGCCTGCAGGGCGGCGGGGTCGATCCCGACCTCGAGCTCCCCGGCCTCGGTGGGGGTGAAGGTCAGCGCCGCGGCGAGGGCGGTCACCGGGACCTCGGCCGTCTCGCCGCCCCCGGTCACCGCGACCGGCGCGGCGAGCGCGGGCTCCACGGTGGTGGTGAGGACCTCCTGGGCGGTGGCGGCGTCCACGGCGACCGGCTCGACCTCGACCGGCAGCTCCAGCGGCGTCGCGGGGTCCGCGACGTCGGTGAGGGCGTCCGTGATCGTCTCCTCGGCGCCGGCGCGGTCCAGCACCCGCCCGTCGGCGGGCTCCACCACGCGCGCGGTGGTGCCCTCGACGGCGATGGTGGCGTCGGCGGGCGTGCGGTCGACCTGCTCGGCGAAGGTCGCGAGCTGGGCGTCCAGCGAGCCGAGCTCGTCGACCACGGCGGCCTCGTCGACCTCCACGACGGGGTCGACCGTCCGGTCGGAGAACCACGAGCTGATCCGGGTGACGGGGTTCAGCGGCTGGTCGTCGGCGGCGTCCACCGTCGCCTCGACGTCGAGGGCGAAGCCGGCGCGCGTGGGGGAGAAGACCCCCTCCACGTCGTCGGCGACGACGCGGCGGTCGGCGGAGATGCGGGCGCCGAGCTCCTCGGTGAGCTCCTCGCCGGCGGCGGCGGGGGAGAGCCCCCCGATCTCCACCCCGGCGACGACGGTCGAGCGCGGGACGTTGCCGGAGGACAGGGCCAGGTCGGCGCCGTACGCGACGGCGAGCAGGGCGACCACGCCGGCGGGGACGAGGACGGCGGTGCGCCGCCACCACGGCGAGCCCGGGGTGCCGTCGTCCCCGGTCGGGGGCGGTCCGTCGTCGTCCGCACCGCCGCCGTCCGCGGACGCCCAGGCCGGCAGGACGCCGGTGGCGTCGTCGGGCTCGTCGTCGGCTCCGCCGGCCTCCGGGGTGGCGGCCACCGGTGCGACGGCGGACGGGGGGACGTCGACCGGGGTGGTCGCGTGCTCGCCGTCCGCCTGCGGCGCCTCGGCCTCGGCCTCCGGAGCGCCGCTCAGCCAGTCGCGCGGCACGGGGCGGGTGTCGTCGACCTCCCGGCCGTCGGTGGCGACGTCGTCCTGCCGGTCGGGCGTGTCGCCGTCGGTCGCCGGGCGCGACGCGTCCACCGGGGGCCGGCTGTCGGGTCCGTCGGCGCGCATGCGCACGGTCTCGTCGTGCGCGGGGGGCTGCTGGGCCATGGGGGTGTCCTCCGGTCGCCGCGTACCGGGGGTGCCCGGGAACGACGGAGCCGCCGGTCCTCCGTCCGCTCGGGGCGGTGCGGAGGAGCCGGCGGCGTCGTCGGGTGAGGCTGTCATCGCGGGCGCGACGATAGCGCTTCTCTCACGCTGTTACCTGCTGCTCGCCCTCGGTGTCGATGATGTCGACGGCGATGTCTCGGAGCTTGCTGTCGTACTCACGCGCGTGGTGCCCGCAGAAGACGAGGTCGCTGCCACTGGCAAGGACGACACGCACCTTGGCCAGAGCACCACAGCGGTCGCAGTGGAACGGAACGACGAGGTCATCGGTGGGCGGGGTCGTCGTCAGCGTCTGGGTCATCTGGCTCATCACTCGCTCTCTACCGCACGGACCCGCATCTGCGGATCGGCCTCCTGCACAGCGCCAGGATGGCCCCTCGTGTTCCCGCTCCGCTGTGGGCGAACCCGGACTCGCCGATCGAGACGAGTCCGTGATGTGCCGTCGGGTGGGGCGGGTCCAGCAGGGGACGTCACTGGGGTGGAACGGGTCGTGCTCGTGCTGGTCTCGCGTGCCGTGCCGGTCGGGTGACCGGTGCGGCCGTGGGTCCGCTGCTGTTCTGACGTCCCCCACGCTACGCGGTCTACCCGGCCGATGTCGGCGCCAACCCGCGTGGGAGACGTGGTCCGCCCCTTCGGGTGGGTCGCCGCGACGGTGGGGCTCGGTGCGACCGGGAACGGCTCCTGGCCGCGGTGACCTCCGGAGGACGTCAGTCGAGATAGTCCCGGAGGACCTGGGAGCGGCTGGGGTGGCGCAGCTTGCTCATCGTCTTCGACTCGATCTGCCGGATCCGCTCGCGGGTGACCCCGTAGACCTGGCCGATCTCGTCCAGCGTGCGCGGCTGGCCGTCGGTGAGGCCGAAGCGCAGCCGGACCACGCCGGCCTCCCGCTCCGAGAGGGTCTGCAGCACGCTGGTCAGCTGGTCCTGCATGAGCGTGAAGCTCACCGCGTCGACCGCCACGACGGCCTCGGAGTCCTCGATGAAGTCACCGAGCTGGCTGTCGCCCTCGTCGCCGATGGTCTGGTCGAGGCTGATCGGCTCCCGGGCGTACTGCTGGATCTCCAGCACCTTCTCCGGGGTGATGTCCATCTCCTTGGCCAGCTCCTCCGGGGTGGGCTCGCGGCCCAGGTCCTGGAGCAGCTCGCGCTGGATGCGGCCGAGCTTGTTGATGACCTCGACCATGTGCACCGGGATGCGGATGGTGCGGGCCTGGTCGGCCATGGCGCGGGTGATGGCCTGCCGGATCCACCAGGTGGCGTAGGTCGAGAACTTGTAGCCCTTGGTGTAGTCGAACTTCTCGACCGCGCGGATCAGGCCGAGGTTGCCCTCCTGGATGAGGTCCAGGAACGCCATGCCGCGGCCGGTGTAGCGCTTGGCGAGGGAGACCACCAGGCGGAGGTTGGCCTCGAGCAGGTGGTTCTTGGCGCGCTCGCCGTCGCGGACGATCCAGTTGAGGTCGCGGCGCATCTGCGGGGAGAGCTTGATGCCCTCGTCCTCGACCTGGCGCAGCCGCTCGGAGCCGTAGAGCCCGGCCTCGATGCGCTTGGCGAGGTCGACCTCCTCCTCGGCGTTGAGCAGGGCGACCTTGCCGATCTGCTTGAGGTAGGCGCGGACGGAGTCGGCCGAGGCGGTGAGCTCGGCGTCCTTGCGCGCCTGCCGCAGCGCCTCGGACTCCTCCTCCTCGTCCCACTCGAAATCGGTGCCGCCCTCGGCCGCCTCGTCCTCGGCGGGGGCCACCTCGACGCCGTCCTTGCCCGTCATGACCGTCTCGTCGAGCTTGAGGCCCTCGGACCCGGCGTCGACGACGGCCACGGTGGTCCCGTCGGCCGCGACGGCGGTGAGGACCGCGCCCTCGCCGGCGGTGGTGGACGGCGTGATGGCCGGCTTCGCGCTCTTGGCGGCGGACTTCTTGGCCGGGGACTTCTTCGCCGCGGCCGCGCTCTCCGGAACCGCGGCGGTGGCCCTCGGGGCGCGCGTGCCGGCGGCGACGGTGCGGGACCGCCGGGGGGTGCTCGCGTCGGCTGCTTCCGGTCCTGGCTGGTCGGCGGGCACTCAGGTTCCTTCCCGTGCTGGGACGTGCGCCCGGGGGCCGTCTACCCCCGGGTGAGCGGCTCCGGCTCCCGCTCTCCGGCACCGGCGGGGATCCGGGCGTACCCGTGCGGTGTTTGACCGCTGCGCGGGCAGGGGATCCCTCCCGGCTGGAGGGCGGCGGGCTGGGGCACAGCCATTGTAACGACGGACACGATCGTGACCACCGCCCAGCGCTCGCGCTTGCCGCACCGGCTACCGGGGCCTCAGCGGTCCTCCCGCTCCGCGGCCGCCAGCGCCGCACCCACGATGCCGGCGTCGTTCTGCAGCTGCGCCGGGACCACCGGGGTGCGGGTGGTCAGCAGCGGCACCCACTTGGCCGCCTTCTTGCTGACGCCGCCGCCCACGATGATCAGGTCCGGCCAGAGCCCGGCCTCCAGGACGTCGAGGTAGCGGTCGACCCGCGCCGCCCACTCGGGGTAGCTGAGCTCCTCCCGCTCGCGGGCCGAGGCGGCGGCGCGGTGCTCGCCGTCCTCGCCGTCGACCTGGATGTGGCCGAACTCGGTGTTGGGCACCAGGTGCCCGTCGACGAACAGCGCGCTGCCGATGCCGGTGCCGAAGGTCAGCATCAGGACGACGCCCGCCCGGTCCCGGCCGGCGCCGTAGCGCATCTCGGCGATGCCGGCGGCGTCGGCGTCGTTCAGGGTCTCGACGGTGCCGGGGATGAGCGCCTCGAGGCCGGCGTCGACGTCGGTGCCGATCCAGCTGCGGTCGACGTTCGCCGCGGTGTGCGCGACGCCCTGCTTCATCACGCCGGGGAAGGTGACGCCGAGCCGCGCGGTCCAGCCGAAGTGCTCGACGATGCGGCGCACGACGTCGTACACCGGCTCGGGCTGCGCCGGCTGCGGGGTCTCGATCCGCAGCCGCTCGCCGACGAGCTCGCCCTTCTCCAGGTCCACCAGGCATCCCTTGATGCCGCTGCCGCCGATGTCCACCCCGAAGCCCTGCATCCGCGAAGGTTATCGACAGGCCGCCGTGCTCCGCGCCGCTCGTGTGGTCCCGACCACCCCTGAGAGGGGGCCGGGGGCGCCGGGCTGCGGCAGGATCGGCGCATGACCCCCGTCGGTGCGCCTCCTGATCCCGCCGCGCTGCTGGCGCTGGCCGTGGACACCGCGCGGGAGGCCGCCGACCTGGTCCGCCGCGGCCGGGCGACCGCGGCCGACGACGTCGCGGTCAAGTCCAGCTCGGTGGACGTCGTGACCGCCGTGGACACCGCGAGCGAGCACCTCATCGTCGGGCGGTTGCTCGGCGCCCGGGCCGACGACGGCGTGCTGGGGGAGGAGGGCGCCGAGCGGGCCGGGACCAGCGGCGTGCGCTGGGTGGTCGACCCCATCGACGGGACGGTCAACTTTCTCTACGACCTGCCGGCCTACGCCGTGTCCATCGCCGCCGTGGTGGACGGGGTCGTCCGCGCCGGCGTCGTCCTCAACGTCGCGACCGGCGAGCTGTTCACCGCGCTCGCGGGCGGCGGGGCGCACCTGTCGACGCCGGCGGCGGCGCAGCCGGTGCGGCTGACCGGCAGCCCCGCGACGTCGCTGGAGCAGAGCCTGGTCGCGACCGGCTTCGGCTACCGGGTCGAGCAGCGGCGGGCGCAGGGCGCGGTGGTGGCGGAGCTGTTGCCGCGGGTCCGGGACATCCGGCGGCACGGCAGCGCGGCGCTGGAGCTGTGCGCGGCCGCCGCGGGCCGCGTCGACGCCTACTACGAGGCCGACCTGAAGCCGTGGGACCACGCGGCGGGAGCGCTGGTCGCGGCCGAGGCGGGCATGGTGCTGGCGGGGCTGCCGGGCCGCCCCTTCGGCGAGCCGCTGGTCGTGGCGGCGGCGCCGGGCATCGCCGCGGAGCTGGTGGACCTGCTGGGCGAGCTGCACCGGTAGCCGGCCGCCCCCTCAGCAGTCGTCGGCTGCCCCCTCGGCGGGAGCGAGCGCGGCGGTGACGACGTCGTCGGTGGCCAGGCTCTCGCCGATCACGAACTCCGGCCCCAGGACGAGGTCGACCTGCTGGGTGGCCCGGGTGTCCTGGTAGATGCCGGCACCGGGCAGGTAGAGGGCCACGAACGCCGCCGTGCCCCGGCCGCTGGGCCCGTGCCGCACCTCGCCCACGCCGGTGACCTCGCGGCCGCTGCCGTCGTTGGCGACCTCGGCGATGGTGAAACCGCGGGCGGCCAGGTCGTCGGCGACCGACTGGGCCAGCCCGCCCTGGTCGGAGGCGTTGTAGACGCGGACCGACACCGTCGCGGGGTCCAGCGCCGGGGGTGCGGCCTCGGCCTCGGCGCAGGCGGCCTCCTGCTCGGCCCGGAGGTCGGCGTCCTGGCGGAAGACGTTCCACCAGACGCCGAGCGCCACGAGGGCCAGCACCAGCAGGAACACCAGCGGCGCCAGGGGCCTGCGGCCGCTCCGGGCGCGCACCGCCGGGCGTTCGGTGCGCAGCGTCACTTCCACTCTCCTCGCGAGGACCGGGGGGAGCCGGAGGCCGGTCGGCTGAGCTTAGAGCCGGAGGGGCCGGCTAGATGACACCGTCCTCGAGCGCGGCGCGTCCCAGCTCGACCACCGGATCGATCCGCTCGGCGTACCCGCTGGTGTTCTTGCCCGCCATGGCGCCGGCGGCCGAGCGGGCCACGATGCCGGCGATGATCGCGGCGAACTTGAAGAAGGCGAAGCCGACGTACCAGTTGAGGTCGCCCAGGTCCACGCCGGTGCGCTCGGCGTACCGCTGCGCGGCCTCGAGGCGGGTCGGGAAGCCGGGGAGCGTGGTCAGCGCGCTCTGGGTCGAGGCGCGGTCCTCACCGGCCTGCGGCCAGTAGACGAACATCATCCCGATGTCGGTCAGCGGGTCGCCGAGGGTCGACATCTCCCAGTCCAGGACCGCCTTGATCCGGCCGGGCGCCGCCGGGTCGAGCAGGCAGTTGTCCAGGCGGTAGTCGCCGTGCACGATGCCGGAGCGCTGCGTCGCCGGCACGGTCTCGGCCAGCCGGGCGGCCAGCGCGTCCAGCGCCGGGCGGTCCCGGTCGCGGGTGGCGTCCCACTGCTTGGTCCAGCGGCGCACCTGGCGGGCGGCGAAGCCCTCGGGGCGGCCGAAGTCGGACAGCCCCACGGCCTCGAAGTCGACCGAGTGCAGGTCGGCCAGGACGTCGATGAGCCCCTCACCGACGGCGCGCCGCTGCTCGGGCTCGTCGGCGTACCCGGGCGGGAAGGCGTTGACGGCGTGGATGCCGACGACCCGCTCCATGACGTAGAAGGGGGCGCCCAGCACCGACTCGTCGGTGCACATGTGCAGCGTCCGCGGCACGGGGACCGCGGTCCCGGCCAGCGCGGAGATGACCCGGTGCTCGCGGGCCATGTCGTGGGCGGTGGCCAGCACCGCGCCCGTCGGCGGCCGGCGCAGGATGACCGCGTCGTCCGGCGATCCGCCCTCCGGCGTCACCACGTAGGTCAGGTTCGACATGCCGGCGGCGATGAGCTCGATCCTCACCTCCTGCCACTTCTGGTCCCCCAGCGCACGCGCCAGGTAGGGGCCCACGACGGTCGGATCAGCACCCACGGGAGTCGCCACGGCGGCAGGGTAACCTCTGGCGCTCCGCCGCCCGGCCGCCCGTCCACGGCCCGTCGAGTCGCTCGCGAGCCTCCGGGCACAAATCGAGCCCCTTCGGCGTTGGGCGGCTGGCCGGACCCGACGGTCGTCCGCCCGGACGACGGTGGGGGAGCGGCACGGATCGGCAGCGCCCCGCTCGCGGGACCTGCCCCCGGACAACCACACCGGTCGCCCACCGGCGGCCGGCCGGGACGACGGCGCCCACCCGGCACCGCGTCAGAAACGAGCGGGCGCCCGGCGCCCGCGAGCAACGAGAGATAGGGGCACCCCATGGCCACCGACTACGACGCCCCGCGCCGCAACGAGGCCGACGAGCTCGGCGAGGACTCGCTGGAGGAGCTCAAGGCCCGGCGCGCCGAGGCCCAGTCCTCGTCGGTCGACGTCGACGAGACCGACTTCAACGAGAACCTCGAGCTCCCCGGCGCCGACCTCTCGAACGAGGAGCTGACGGTCCGCGTGCTGCCCAAGCAGGAGGACGAGTTCACCTGCTCGCGCTGCTTCCTGGTGCAGCACCGCAGCCGGCTGGCGGCGACCAAGGGCGACGACCTGTACTGCCGCGACTGCGCCTGAGCCCGCGGCAGCTCCGGACTCTCTGCACCGAAAGTTGGGGACTTCCTGCACCGGGAGTCCGCACACGGGGAAGGGGTGAGCGATGACCGATTCCTCGGCGCGCACCGCCGCGCCCCGTGACGTCCCGCCGCCCCGCCCGGTGACGCCGGAACCGGCCCCGGTCGAGGAGACCGGGCTGTCCCGCGCCGCCCGTGCCGTCGCCGAGGCGGTCTCCGGCCTCGTGGGGGGCGCGGCTCCGGACCCCGGCACGACGGGCGCGACCGCGGGTCAGGCCGCCCGGGGCGGGCTGCGCGAGGTGCTCGGCGCCGTCGCCACCGCGGTGGGGTCCGCCCTAGGTGGTCGCGGCACCCCGGCCGCCGGGACCGGCGCGCCCCCGGGGGAGGAGGGGCGCTCTCCCGGCGCCGTCGTGGGCGACCTGCTGTCGGCGGCCGCGCCCCGCCTGCCCATCCGGGACGCCGCCCGCCTGCGGGCGCCCTACCCGGGCGCGTCGGACGCCGAGATCGCCGACGCCCTCGTCGCCCGGGCCGCCCGGCTCACCTCGGGCGTCGGCGCGGCGACCGGCGGCCTGTCCGCGGCGCACCGCCTGGTCCCGGCGTCGCTGCTCGCCGTCCCGCTCGGGCTGGGCGCCGAGACCGTGCTCACCGCCGCGGTCGAGGTGGTGCTGATCGGCGAGCTGCACGAGCTGCACGGCCGGCCCGCCCCGGGCGACGCCCGCGCCCGCGGTGCCGCCTACCTCTCGATCTGGTCGGCCCACCAGTCCGGCAACGGCGCGACCGGGCTGACCTCCGTGCTGGGCGCGGCCGGGATGCGCGCCCTCGGCCGGCGGATGGGCGGCAAGGGCTCCCCGACCGGGCCCCTGCTGCTGGGTGCGGCGCTGGCGAGCCGCGGGAACCGCAGGGCCACCGAGACCCTGGCCGCGCGCGTGCTCCGCGACCTCCGCGGCCGATGAGCCCGTCCTCCTAGTATCGCGGACGTGCCCGACCTCCCTCCGTCCGACGTGGACGTGCCGGTCTCCCTGGTGTCCCCGGCGGGCAGCGTGCCGCGGTACGCCCTGCCCGGTGACGCCGGCGCCGACCTGACCGTCGCGGAGGACGTCGAGCTGGCCCCGCTGCAGCGCGCGCTGGTCGGCACCGGCGTCGCGGTCGCCATCCCGGAGGGGTACGCCGGCTTCGTGCACCCGCGGTCGGGGCTGGCCCACCGGCTGGGGCTGAGCCTGGTCAACGCGCCCGGGACGATCGACGCCGGCTACCGCGGCGAGATCAAGGTGAACCTGGTCAACCTGGACCCGACCACCCCGTTGACCCTCCGGCGCGGCGACCGGGTCGCCCAGCTGGTGGTGCAGCCGGTGGTGCGCGCGCGGTTCGTGCCGGTCGACGAGCTGCCGGGGAGCGCGCGGGGTGCGGGTGGGCACGGCTCGACGGGGGTCGCGACGACGGTGGACGAGGAGCAGGGCTGACATGGCGTTCGGACGACGACGCAACCGGATCGACCGCAGCCTGCGCGAGCGCGGCGTGCCGCCGGAGCCGCAGGTGCGCGAGCGCGAGGTCACGGAGACCACCGGCCCCTGGGACGTCGCCGACGCCCCGGAGGACGGCATCGCCCGGCTCGACCTGGGGGCGCTGCGGCTGCCCGCCCGGCCCGGCATGGAGCTGCGGGTCGACCTCAACCAGCAGCAGCAGGTGGTCGGCGCGACGCTGCGCTCGGGGGACTCCCTCCTGCAGGTCGGCGTCTTCGCCGCGCCGCGCGCCGCCGGCATCTGGGACGACGTCCGCCAGGACATCGCCACCTCCGCCTCCGGGCAGGGGGCGTCGCTGCGCGAGGTCGAGGGCCCCTTCGGCATCGAGCTCGCCGGCACCGTCGTCGCCGCGCCGCCGGCCCAGCCCGGGCAGCCCGCCCCCGAGCCGACCCGTCGCCCGGCCCGCTTCCTCGGCGTGGACGGCCCGCGCTGGTTCCTCCGCGGCACGATCACCGGCTCCGCCGCGGCCGGCCCCGAGGCCGCCGCGGCCCTGGAGGACGCCTTCCGGGCGATCGTCGTCGTCCGCGGCAGCGCGCCCATGCCGGTCCGGGAGGCGCTGCCGCTGACCCTGCCGGCCGAGGCCGCCGCGCGGATCGCCGCTCAGCAGGAGGCGGCCGGACGCGCCGCCGGTACCCCGCCGCGGACGCCCCCCGCCGGGGGGAGCACCGGCGGCGCCCCGGCGCCCGGCGGCACTACGCTTGGTCCGTGACCGAGACCCGTCCGGCCGGCTGGCTGTCGCGGACCCTGCACCGGCTGACCGCCGACGACCAGGCGATCGACGCCCAGGAGCTGCGCGCGGAGTCCGCCAGCGCCGGGTGCGAGCCGCTCAGCGCCTGCCGCAAGGGCGCCGTCGTCACCGTCGCCGGCCGGCTGAAGTCGGTCGTCTACACGCCACGGGAGACCGTGCCCACCCTCGAGGCCGAGCTGTTCGACGGGTCGGGGTCGGTCACCCTGGTCTGGCTGGGCCGGCGCCGGATCCCGGGCATCGAGCCCGGGCGCACCGTCACCGCGCGCGGCCGCTTCGCCGCCGTCGACGGCAAGCGGGTCATCTACAACCCCTGGTACGAGCTGGGCTCCTGCTGAGTGAGCGGATCGGGCAGCTCGGGCAGCACGCGACCGTCACCTGACGACGGCGGCCCGTCGATCGTCTGGGACCGGCACCTGGTGCTCGAGCAGCTCGGTGGCTGGCGCGGCATGGTCGACGCCACGGTGCCGACGATCGCCTTCATCGTGGCCAACGGGATCGGCGGGCTGCGCACGGGCATCTGGGCCGCGCTGGTCGCCGCGCTGCTGATCTTCGGGCTGCGGCTGGCCCGCCGGCAGAGCGTGCAGCAGGCGGTCAGCGGGCTGTTCGCCGTCGGTGTCGCGGTCGCCATCGCCGCCTTCACCGGGCAGGCGCGCGACTTCTACGTCCCCGGAATCCTGCGCAACGCCGCGCTCGCGCTGGTGCTGCTGGGTTCGGTCGTGCTGCGCCGCCCGCTCGTGGGCGTGGTCGCGGAGTTCCTGGCGCCCAGCCACCTCGGCACCATGGCCGCACCCGGCTCGGCGTTCCCCGGGATGCGCCGCCGGGTGGACGCCGCCCGCGCCGCCGTGCCGCCGGCCGGCCGCGATCCGGAGACCGGGCGCCGGGAGCCCGACCCCGAGCCGGAGCGGCCCTGGCGGGAGGACCCGCGGCTGGTGCGGGCCTACGCCTGGCTCACCGTGATGTGGGCCGCGGTGTTCCTGCTGCGGGCCGCCGTCCAGAGCTACCTGTACGTGCGCAGCGAGGACGGCGACGCCACCGACCTGGGCATCGTGACCCTGCTGCTCGGCGTCCCGGTGACCGCCGTCGAGGTCGTGATCACGCTGTGGGTCGTCGCCCGGCTGCACCGGCACCGGTCGCCCCAGCACCCCGGCGGCGCTGACGGCGCCGAGGAGCGCCCCGCCGCCTGATCAGGCCTGCGGCAGCCCGTCGGCGGTGGTCGGTGCCAGGACGGTCTTGAGCTGGTCCTCGACCTCGGCGTGGGCGACGAACAACAGCTCGTCCCCGGCCTCCAGCGGCTCGTCGGGGGAGGGCGTGATCACCCGCTCGCCGCGCAGGATCGCGGTGAGCACCGTCTCGCGCGGCAGCGGCACCTCGCGCAGCGCCCGGCCGACCCACGGGGTGTCCTCGGCGAGGGTGATCTCCACCAGGTTGGCCGCGCCCTTGCGGAAGCTCATCAGCCGGACGACGTCGCCGACGGTGACGGCCTCCTCGACCAGCGCGGCGAGCACGCGGGGGGTGGAGACGGCCACGTCGACGCCCCACGCCTCGGTGTAGAGCCACTCGTTGCGCGGGTCCTTGACCCGGGCGACGACGCGGTTGACGGCGAACTCGGTCTTGGCCAGCAGCGAGACGACCAGGTTGGCCTTGTCGTCACCGGTGGCCGCCACGACGACGTCGCAGCTGGCCAACTGCGCCTCCTCGAGCGAGGAGACCTCGCAGGCGTCGGCCTGCACCCACTCCGCCCCGGGCACCGAGCGCGTGCGCACCTTGCGGCCGTCCTTCTCGATGAGCATCACGGTGTGCCCGTTGCCGAGCAGCTCGCCGGCGATCGACCGGCCCACGGCGCCGGCGCCCACGATGGCCACCCGCATCAGTGCTCGCCTCCCTGGGGGCCGCGCTCGACGACGTCGTGCACGCGGCCGGTGATCTCGTCGGTGACGGCGACGACGAGCTGGTCGCCGTCCTGCAGGATCGTCGCGGCCGTCGGCAGCTGGGACTCGCCGAAGCGGACCAGCCACGCGGCGCGGGCACCGGTGGCGGCCTCGAGCTCGGACAGCCGGCGGCCGATCCAGCCCTCGGTGACGCTGAGGCGCATGAGGGAGACCTTGCCGGTCGGCTCGCGCCACAGCTCGCTCACCTTGACCGAGAGCAGTTCGCGGATCAGCCGGTTGACCGTCCAGGGCACGGTGGCGACGGTGGGGATGCCCATCCGCTCGTAGACCTCGGCGCGCTTGGGGTCGTAGATGCGAGCCACGACGTGCTGGACGCCGAAGGTCTCGCGGGCCACCCGGGCGCTGATGATGTTGGAGTTGTCGCCGCTGCTGACGGCGGCGAAGGCGCCCGCGGAGTCGATGCCCGCGTCGAGCAGCGTCTGCCGGTCGAAGCCGAGGCCGGTGACCTGCCGGCCGCCGAACTCCGGTCCCAGCCGGCGGAAGGCCGCGGGGTCCTGGTCGATCACCGCGACGCTGTGCCCGACCTCCTCGAGCCGGCGGGCGACGGCCGAGCCGACCCGACCGCAGCCCATGACGACCACGTGCACCTGCGGCTCCTCCGGAGTTCCCGTCGCGGGCGGCCGTCCGCCCGCGCACCGGCGCGAAGCTACACCTGGATCGCCCCGCTGTTCCGCGGACGGCCGGCCGTCTCACCCACGTGAGCAGATGTACAGCCCGGCGGCGTCCGGAGGCCCTCGGCCGTCCGTACCATCGCCGCCGTGCCCACGCTGTCCGACCTCGGACAACTCCCCAAACGGATCGTCCTGGGGCGTGCCGTCCGCAGCGACCGCCTCGGCGAGTCGCTGCTGCCCAAGCGGTACGCCCTGCCCATCTTCGCCAGCGACCCGCTGTCCTCGGTGGCCTACGCCACCCAGGAGATCCTGATCGTCCTGACGCTGGCCGGGACGGCGTTCCTGTACCTGGCGCCGTGGCTGGCGGTGGCCGTCGTCCTGCTGCTGGGCACCGTCGTGCTGTCCTACCGCCAGGTGGTGCGCGCCTACCCGTCGGGCGGCGGTGACTACGAGGTGGCGTTCAAGAACCACGGCCGGTTCGCGGGGCTGACGGTGGCCAGCGCGCTGCTGGTCGACTACGTGCTCACCGTCGCGGTGTCGGTGGCGGCCGGCACCGACAACATCATCTCCGCGTTCCCGTCGCTCAACGAGCACCGGGTCGCGCTGGCCATCGGGCTCGTGGCGCTGCTGGCCGCGGCCAACCTGCGGGGGCTGCGGGAGTCCGGGCGCACCTTCGCCGTCCCGACGTACCTGTTCATCGGCGGCATCCTGATCATGATCGGGACGGCGCTGGTCCGGGACTTCTTCACCGCGTCGCCGGTGCTGGCCGAGAGCGCCGACTGGACGGTCATCCCCGAGGAGGGCTACGGGGAGCTCACCGGCCTGGCGCTGCTCTTCTTCGTGCTCCGGGCCTTCGCCTCCGGGTGCACGGCGCTCACGGGCGTGGAGGCGATCGCCAACGGGGTGCCCGCCTTCCGTCCGCCCAAGAGCCGCAACGCGGCCACGACGCTGGCGCTCATGGGCGGCATCGCGGCGACGATGTTCGCCGGCGTCACCGCCGTCGCCCTGCTGGCCGACGTGAAGTACGCGGAGAACACCTGCGACCTGGTCGGCTTCGACGGCAACTGCGAGACCGACCCCCAGCGCACGGTCATCGCGCAGATCGCCGCGGCCACCTTCGGCGGCGACAGCTCGCCGGGCTTCTTCTACATCCAGGCCGTGACCGCGCTGGTGCTGATCCTGGCGGCGAACACCGCCTTCAACGGCTTCCCGCTGCTGGGCTCGGTGCTCGCGCAGGACCGCTTCATGCCGCGCCAGCTGCACACCCGCGGCGACAAGCTGGTCTACAGCAACGGCATCCTGCTGCTGGCCGGGTTCGCCGCGCTGCTGATCGCGGCCTTCGACGCCGACGTCAACCGGCTCATCCAGATGTACATCGTGGGCGTCTTCACCAGCTTCAGCATCGGCCAGTGGGGGATGGTGCGGCACTGGAACCGCGAGCTGCTGTCGGTGACCGACGTCCAGGAGCGGCGGCGGATCCGCCGGTCGCAGGCGATCAACGCGGTGGGCGGCAGCCTCACCTCGATCGTCCTGGTCATCATCGTGCTCACCAAGTTCACCCGCGGCGCGTGGCTGGTCCTGCTGGTCATGCCGGTTCTCTTCCTGCTCATGCGGGCGATCAACCGGCACTACTCCCACGTCTCCGAGCAGCTGGTGCCCGACACCGACTCGCGGATGCTGCCCAGCAAGGTGCACGCCGTCGTCCTGGTGTCGAAGGTGCACAAGCCGACCCTGCGGGCCCTCGCGTTCGCCCGGGCGACCCGACCCGACCAGCTCACCGCGCTGACGGTCAACGTGGACGACGACGAGGCCCGCGCCCTCCAGTCGGACTGGGAGCGCTACGACATCCCGGTGCCGCTGACCGTCCTGGAGTCGCCGTACCGGGAGATCACGCGGCCGGTCGTCGACTTCGTCAAGGGCATCCGCCGGGGCAGCCCGCGGGAGCTGGTCGTGGTGTTCGTGCCGCAGTACGTCGTCGGGCACTGGTGGGAGAACCTGCTGCACAACCAGAGCGCGCTGCGGCTGCGCGCCCGGCTGCAGTTCCAGCCCGGCGTCATGATCACGACGGTGCCCTGGCAGCTGGAGAGCTCGGTCGGCCGGGACCGTGACGACCGCGGGAGCGGCCCGGCGCCGGGCGACCTGCGGCGCGGGCTCACCGACGACCCCGACGCCGTCCCCTATGGCTGACGAGGGACGTCGCCGGTCCCGGCGGCTGCGGGAGCGCGGCCTGGGCTGGGTGGACCGCGAGTTCGAGGTCGAGGTCGGCCCGGTCGCTCACGGCGGGCACTGCGTGGCGCGGCACGAGGGGCGGGTCGTCTTCGTCCGGCACACCCTCCCCGGGGAGCGGGTCGTGGTCCGGGTGACCGAGGACCGGCACCCCGGGTTCTGCCGCGCCGACGCCGTCGAGGTGCTCGAGGCCGCGCCGGCGCGCGTCGAGCGGCCCTGCCCGCACAGCGGTCCCGGGAAGTGCGGCGGCTGCGACTGGCAGCACGTCGACCCGGCCGAGCAGCGCCGGCTCAAGGCGGCGGTCGTGCGCGAGCAGCTGACCCGGCTGGCCGGGCTGGGCGACGTCGACGTGACCGTGGAGGAGCTGCCCGGCGGCCCGCTGCGCTGGCGGTCACGGGCCCGGTTCGCCGTCGACCGCACCGGCGCGGCCGGGCTGCGCCGGCACCGCTCGCACGACGTCGTCGTCCTGGACGACTGCCCGATCACCGTGGAGCCGGCCGCCCGCGCGGTGCTGGGGACGACGTGGCCGGGTGCCGGAGCCGTCGACGTGTCGATCGACTCGACCGGCGCGGTGACCACCAGCCGGCTCGACCGGACCGGGCGGGCGACGTCGACCCGGGTCCTGCGCGCCGGGAGCGAGCTGGCCGAGGAGCCGGCCACGCGGGCCGAGCGGAGGGCGGGCGGGCGCGACTGGGAGGTCGAGGGCACCGGCTTCTGGCAGGTGCACCCCGCGGCCGCGGACGCGCTGGTGGGTGCGGTGGCCGGGTTCGCCGCCGTCCGGCCGGGGGAGACCGTGCTCGACCTGTACGCGGGCGCCGGGCTGTTCGGCGGCGCGCTGGCGCCGGTGGTGGGGGAGAGCGGGCGGGTGGTCTGCGTCGAGGCCGACCCCGGCGCCTGCGCCGCCGCGGACGCCAACCTCGCCGCCCTGCCGCACGCCGAGGTCTGGCAGGGCGAGGTCGACGCCGAGGGGTTGCGCGAGCTGCTCGAGGAGCTGGGCACGCCGCCCGACGTCGTCGTCCTCGACCCGCCGCGGGCCGGCGCCGGTCAGGCGGTGAGCCGGCTGCTCGCCGGCACCGGCGCCCGCGCCGTCGTCTACGTGGCCTGCGACCCGGCCGCGCTGGCCCGCGACGTCGCCGCCTTCGGCGGGGCCGGCTACCGGCTGGCCGGCATCCGAGGGTTCGACGCCTTCCCGATGACCGCGCACGTGGAGTGCGTGGCGCTGCTCGTGCCGGCCGACGCCTCCGCGTGAGCCGGGGGAGACTGCGGGCATGACGGACGCGGGCACCATCTGCGACGCCGACACCTGCCTCCGGCGGGCCACCCAGGTGGGGACGGTCGACCTGCCGATCCGGCCCCTGGAGCTGCGCCTGTGCGACGCGCACGTCGCCGCCCTGCGCGCCGGGAAGCTGCGGGGCCTGAGCCAGGAGAACCGGACGCGCGGCGGACCCGCGCGCCCCCAGGTCTCGTTCGACGAGTAGCCCCGCCGCAGTGGCCACGTCGGCGGGTGGCGGGCGGTTGGCTACCGTTCAGGAGTGCCCACGTGGGAATACGCCTCGGTCATCACAGCCAACGATGCGGAGTCGCAGCGGGCCGGTGTGAGCGTCAAGCTCCCCGGCGGTTCGTCGGAACGCCAGCAGGGCGACACCAGCACCGTGCTCAACCAGCTCGGCGCCGAGGGGTGGGAGCTGGTCAGCTACCACTCCAGCGGCGCCGGGACCTGGGGCTTCGAGCAGTTCTGGCTCAAGCGCCAGGTCGGTTCCTGACGGCGGCGCAGGTCAGCTGATCACCGTCGCACCGGCGGTCGCGGTGCGCGACGTCCCCGGAGCTGTCCGCCGCCGACGCGCTGTCGGCGGCGAGCCGGGTCGAACGGGTGTTCGACCCTGCGGCACACTGGTGCGGTGGACGCGACGGTGCCGCCGGGCTGGCCGGAGGAGGTCCGCCCTCCGGGTGCCCCCGACTGGGAGCGCACCGCCGTCGCGTGGCTGTACGACCTCGTGCCGCCCGACTACCGGGCGCACGAGGTGCTGCGCCGCTACCCGGTGCTGCTGGCCCGGTTCGCCGCCGACCACGTCGCCGCCGGGCTGGAGGCGGCGCGGGCGGGCTGGCGCACGGTCCGGGTCGAGCTCGCCGACCACCTGCCGGTCGAGGCCATCGAGGCGGCCATGCGCGCCTACGAGCGCGAGGGCGCCCGGCTGGCCGCCGCCGCCCGCGGGGTCGAGGTCGTCGCCGGCGCGCTGCGCGGCGAGCGCTGGGTCCCGCGGCTCTAGGACGATCGTTCGAGCTGCGTCCGCGGTCGCCGCTGGACCGGAAGAGATCCACGACCGCACGTACAGTTGACCGGCGGCTGCACGCGCTGCCGCGCACCCTGCCGCCGACGGAGAGAGAAGGACACCGCACCGTGTCGCTCCTGCGAACGCTCTCCGGTCCGGAGGACCTCCGCGCTGTCCCGCCCGAGAAGCTCCCCCTCCTCGCCGCGGAGATCCGCGACGCGCTGGTCACCAGCGTCGCGAAGACCGGGGGGCACCTGGGCCCCAACCTCGGCTGCGTCGAGCTGACCATCGCGCTGCACCGGGTGTTCGACAGCCCGCGCGAGCCGATCGTGTTCGACACCGGCCACCAGTCCTACGTGCACAAGATGCTCACCGGCCGGGTCGAGGAGTTCGAGCGGCTGCGCCAGCGCGGTGGCCTGTCCGGCTACCCGAGCCGCGGGGAGAGCGAGCACGACTGGGTGGAGAACAGCCACGCCTCGACGTCGCTGTCCTACGCCGACGGCCTGGCCAAGGCCTTCGCCATCCGCGGTGACTCGCGTCCCGTCGTCGCCGTCATCGGCGACGGCGCCCTCACCGGCGGCATGGCCTGGGAGGCGCTGAACAACATCGCCGCCGCGCAGGACCGCCCCGTGGTCATCGTCGTCAACGACAACGGCCGCTCCTACTCGCCGACCATCGGTGGCGTCGCCGACGCCCTGGCCACCCTGCGGCTGCGCCCCGGCTACGAGAACGCCCTGCTGCAGGTGCGCCAGGCGCTGCACCGCGCACCTGTGGTCGGCTCGGCGCTCTACGACGCGCTGCACGCGATCAAGAAGGGCCTCAAGGACGTCCTGTCCCCGCAGGGCATGTTCGAGGACCTCGGCATGAAGTACGTCGGCCCGGTGGACGGGCACGACGTCGAGGTCATGGAGTCCGCGCTGCGCCGGGCGCGGTCGTTCGGCGGGCCGGTCATCGTGCACGCGGTCACCACCAAGGGCTTCGGCTACCCGCCGGCCGAGACCGACCAGATCGACGCCTGGCACGCGACCGGCATCTTCGACCCCGACAGCGGCGCCAGCGTCCGCAAGACCGGCCGCCCGTGGACCGACGCCTTCTCCGACGAGCTGGTGCGGGTCGGGTCCGAGCGGCCCGACGTCGTCGCCATCACCGCGGCGATGCTGCACCCGACCGGGCTGGCCGCGTTCGGCGAGCGGTTCCCTGAGCGCACCTTCGACGTCGGCATCGCCGAGCAGCACGCGCTGACCTCGGCGGCCGGCCTGGCCATGGCCGGACTGCACCCCGTCGTCGCCGTCTACTCGACGTTCCTCAACCGGGCGTTCGACCAGCTGCTCATGGACGTCGCCCTGCACCGCCAGCCGGTGACCGTGGTGCTCGACCGGGCCGGCGTCACCGGTGAGGACGGCGCCTCGCACAACGGCATGTGGGACATGTCGATCCTGTCGGTCGTCCCCGGCGTGCACCTGGCCGCGCCGCGCGACGAGGCGACGCTCCGGGAGGCGCTGCGCGAGGCGGTCGACATCAGCGACGGCCCGTCGGTCATCCGCTTCCCCAAGGGCGTGCTGCCGCCCGACATCCCCGCCCTCGAGCGCCGCGGCCCGGTCGACGTGCTGCGCCGCGGGGAGGACGACGACGTGCTGCTCGTCGCCGTCGGCTCGATGGTGCCGCTGTGCCTGGCCGCCGCCGAGCGCGCGGCCGACCACGGCATCGGCGTCACCGTCGTGGACCCGCGATGGGTGCTGCCGGTGTCCGAGGAGCTCATCGCGCTCGTGTCCGGTCACCGGCTCGTGGTCACCGTCGAGGACGGCGGCCGCGCCGGGGGTGTGGGCACCACGCTCACCCAGGCGCTGCAGGACCGCGAGATCGACGTGCCGGTGCGCGCCCTCGGCCTGCCCCAGCAGTTCTTCGAGCACGGCAGCCGCGGGCAGGTGCTGGCCGACGTCGGCCTCACCGAGCAGGACGTCGCCCGTCGCATCGCCGAGTGGAGCGCCACGCTGGGCGAGCGCCGGGAGTCCGCGGTGGCCGAACGGGTGGACGGCGCCCAGCAGTGAGCCTGGTGATCGCCGAGATCCGGTAGGAGGTCACGGCGTCGGGTCTGCGGCACGGGGTCGGCGCGCTCGCACGACGCTCGAGGGCGAGGCCGACGAGGTGTGGGCGACCCTGCCCGCCGCGCACGAGGCGATGCCCGCCGCCGGCGCCACCGGTGGGCTCTCGCACACCGAGGTCGCCTCGGTGAGCCGCTGGACGGCAGCCAGGTTTCGGTCGTGCAACACGATGTCCACTGTGCTTGCGGTCACAGTCGGAGGGTCGCAAGATGTGCGCCGCGGGAATTTGGATGCAACCCCAACTAAAGGCGGGTCCCCTCTCATGGCGCGACGAAGCACCCTGACGACGGCCATCGCGGCCACCCTCGTGTTCGGCCTGGCTGCGTGCGGCAGCGACGACGGCGGCGACAGCGGCGGCGGTGGCGGCGGTGGCGAGGCCGAAGGCAAGGTCGGCGTCATCCTCCCCGACACCGAGTCCTCGGTCCGCTGGGAGAGCTTCGACCGCCCGTACCTCGAGGCGGCCTTCGAGGAGGCCGGTGTCGAGTACGACATCCAGAACGCCGAGGGCGACGCCCAGCGGCAGGCCACCATCGCCGAGCAGATGATCACCGAGGGCGCCACCGTCCTGGCGATCGTGAACCTGGACTCGGCCTCGGGCGCGGAGATCCAGGAGTCGGCGGAGGCCGAGGGCGTCCAGACGATCGACTACGACCGGCTCACCCTGGGCGGATCGGCGGCCTACTACGTCTCCTTCGACAACGAGGAGGTCGGGCGCCTGCAGGGCCAGGGTCTGCAGCAGTGCCTCGAGGCGAACGGCGTGACCCAGGGCAACATCGCCTTCCTCAACGGCTCGCCGGACGACAACAACGCCACGCTCTTCTCGGGCGGCGCCCACGAGGTGCTCGACCCGCTGACGCAGTACACGCAGGTGGCGGAGCAGGCCGTGCCCGACTGGGACAACCAGGAGGCCGCGACCATCTTCGAGCAGATGTACACCCAGAACGGCGGCAACATCCAGGGCGTCCTGGCCGCCAACGACGGCCTGGCCAACTCCGTGATCCAGATCCTGGGTCGCAACAACGCCGCCGGCGCCAACAACGTGACCGGTCAGGACGCCACGGTCGAGGGCCTGCAGAACATCCTCGCCGGCGACCAGTGCATGACGGTCTACAAGCCGATCCGCGAGGAGGCCAACGCGCTGGCGGAGCTGGCCGTGGCGCTGATCAACGGCGACGAGGCCGAGACCAACGGCACGGTCGAGGACCCCGAGGGCGGCCGCGAGGTCGACTCGGTCCTGCTGACCCCGATCTCGATCTTCCGCGAGAACGTCAAGGAGGTCGTCGACGACGACTTCGTGACGGCCGACGAGCTGTGCACCGGCGAGTTCGCCGATGCCTGCGAGGAGCTCGGCATCGAGTAACCGGGTCCACGGCCGCATCCCTGACGAGCGTGACCGAGAGGCCCGGCGTGTCCGAACCGACCGGCCGTCCCGAGGACGGCACCCCCACCCTGGAGCTCCGCGGCGTCGACAAGAGCTTCGGCGCCATCCAGGTCCTGCACGGCGTCAGCATGAAGGTCTACCCCGGCCAGGTCACCGCGCTGGTGGGTGACAACGGCGCGGGCAAGAGCACGCTCATCAAGTCCATCGCCGGCATCCACGCGATCGACGCCGGGGAGGTCCTCTTCGAGGGCCGGCCGGTCTCGATCTCCGGGCCGCGCGACGCCGCCGCGCTCGGCATCGAGATCGTCTACCAGGACCTCGCCCTGGCCGACAACCTCGACGTCGTCCAGAACATGTTCCTCGGCCGCGAGCGCAAGAACGGCATCGTGCTCGACGAGGTCTCGATGGAGCAGGCGGCCCGGGACACGCTCAGCAAGCTGTCGGTCCGGACGCTGCGGTCGGTGCGCCAGCTCGTCTCCAGCCTGTCCGGCGGCCAGCGGCAGACCGTCGCGATCGCCAAGGCGGTGCTCTGGGAGTCCAAGCTCGTCGTCCTCGACGAGCCGACGGCGGCGCTCGGCGTCGCGCAGACACGGCAGGTGCTCGACCTCGTCCGCCGGCTCGCCGACACCGGCCACGCGGTCGTCTTCATCTCCCACAACATGGTCGACGTCTTCGAGGTGGCCGACCGGGTCGCCGCCCTCTACCTCGGTCGCATGGCGGCGGACATCCCCATCTCCCAGGTCAACCGCAGCCAGGTCGTCGAGCTCATCACGGCGGGGCGGTCCGGCGACATCGGGATCGCCCCGGCCGACGTCGCGGCCGTGGAGGTCTGAGCCATGTCGAGCACGATCTCCGAGCCCACCAGCGCGCAGGAGCCCGGCGGCGCACCCTCCGGCTTCGAGGACGACCGGTCGGCCGACTCGCTCGGCGGGAGCGTCAAGGCCTACGTCGACCGGGTGCGGGGCGGTGACCTCGGGGCGCTGCCCGCCGTCCTCGGCATCGTCGTCCTCGGTCTGCTGTTCTTCGCGCTGCGGCCCGAGACCTTCCTGACCCCGCGCAACATGGCCAACCTGGCCGACCAGGCCGCGCCGATCATCATCCTGGCGATGGGGCTGGTCTTCGTCCTGCTGCTCGGCGAGATCGACCTGTCGGCCGGCGTCGTCAGCGGTGTGTCCGCGGCCGTGATGGCGAAGCTGCTGGCCGACGCCGGCGCGCCCTGGTACGTCGCCGTGGCCGGGGCGCTCGTCACCGGCGTGGTGATCGGGCTGTTCACCGGGAGCCTCGTGGGCTTGATCGGGATCCCGTCGTTCGTCGTCACGCTGGCGCTGTTCCTCGGCTGGCAGGGCGTCACGCTGCGGCTCATCGGCCAGGGGGGCACCGTCCCGGTGCGCGACGACGTCATCACCGCGCTCAGCGACAAGAACCTGCCGGTCGTCCTGGGCTGGGTCCTGGCCGTCGTGGTGATCGCCGTGTACGCCCTCCTGCAGCTGCGACGGTGGAGCACCCAGCGGCGGAAGGGCCTGGCGCACCAGCCGCTCGCCGTCGTGCTGATCCGCGTGGGCGTGATCGCCCTCGTCGTCGTCCTCGTGACGGCGGTGATGAGCGTCGACCGCGCCCCGGCCCCCGGCGTCGTCCTCGCCGGCATCCCCTACGCGATCCCGTTGGTCGTCGTCCTCCTGCTCGCGCTCACCTTCCTGCTGAGCCGGACCGGCTTCGGCCGGCACGTGTACGCGGTCGGTGGCAACGCCGAGGCGGCCCGCCGGGCCGGGATCAGCGTCACGAGGATCAAGGTCGCCGTCTTCGTCATCGGCTCGACGCTCGCGGCCGTCAGCGGCATCGTGGCGGCAGCCCGGCTGGGCTCGGTGGCCCCGGGCTCCGGCGGCGGCAACACGCTGCTGTACGCGGTCGGCGCCGCGGTCATCGGTGGCACGAGCCTCTTCGGTGGCCGGGGGCGCGTGCGGGACGCGGTCCTCGGCGGCCTGGTGGTGGCCATCATCGCCAACGGGCTGGGTCTGCTCGGCACCGAGGCGTACCTGAACTTCATCATCACCGGCGGGGTGCTGCTGCTGGCGGCGAGTGTCGACGCGCTCGCGCGACGGCGGGCGGCGGCGACGGGTCACTGACCCGGCCGGGACGCGCTGGGATCAGGTGACCTGATCCCAGCGC
>NZ_JBJGZM010000013.1:0-51878 GCF_054050515.1 Blastococcus sp. SYSU D01042
CCCCCCCCCCCCCCCCCCCCCCCCCCCCCCCCCCCCCCCCCCCCCCCCCCCCCCCCCCCCCCCCCCCCCCCCCCCCCCCCCCCCCCCCCCCCCCCCCCCCCCCCCCCCCCCGGCCCGCCCCCCCCCCCCCCCCCCCCCCCCCCCCCCTCTGCCGTGTGCCCGGTCCGCGGGCCGGCCGGGGGCCAGGGACAATGGCAGGGCGGACCGCTCCGGGTCCCGCGCGGCCGCTGGGGAGGGGACGACGTGACCTCGGTCGACCCGGCCTCCGCCCCGCGCGTGGCCGCCGTCCGGCGCCTCGAGTCGACGGCCCTCGGCTCCGATGCGCTGCAGCGGCTCACCGCCCTGGCCGTGCAGCTGCTGCGCGCCGACGCCGCGCAGGTGTCGTTGTTCGGCGAGGACGAGCTGGTGCTCGGGGGCACCGGCCTGCCGCAGGGCACGGTGGGCATCCGCGTGCCGCTGGCCGAGTCCCTGTGCGCCGTCACCGCCGACGCCTCCCCGGACCCGGTGGTCGCCGGGGACGCCGCCGCCGATCCGCGCCTGGCTGCGCTCCCCCCGGTCGCCGCCGGCGAGGTCGCCAGCTACCTCGGCATCCCGCTCACCGTCTTCGAGGGTCAGGTCGTCGGCGCGCTGTCGGCCTTCGGCCGGGACCGGCGCACCTGGTCCGACGCCGACGTCGCCCTGCTGCGCCAGTTGGGTGACTCGGTCGCGACCGAGCTGCAGCTGGCCGCGCAGGTGCGGGAGTTGGAGTCCAGCCGGCTGGCCTTCGAGCTGGCCATCGACGCGGCCGGCATCGGGAGCTTCGACTGGGACCTCGTCAGCGGCCGGCTGGTCTGGGACGAGCGGCTCAAGGAACTCATGGGCTTCGAGCGGCACGAGTTCGACGAGACGATCGACGCCTTCACCGCCGCCTGCCACCCCGACGACCGCGAGCGGACGACGGAGGCGCTGCAGAACGCCATCGACACCGTCGGCGAGTACGACGCCGAGTTCCGGGTGGTCCTGCCCTCGGGCGAGACCCGCTGGGTGCAGGGGCGCGGGCGGGCGCTCGCCGACGACCGCGGGGCGGCCGTCCGGCTGGTCGGTGCGGCCTACGACACCACCGCGCAGCGGAACGCGGACGTGCGGGTCGCCCGCGTCATGGAGTCGGTCAAGTCGGCGTTCTTCACCCTGGACCGGGATTGGCGGTTCACCTACCTCAACGCCGAGGCCGAGCGGGTGCTGCAGTCGACGCGGGAGGAGCTGGTCGGGGCGGTCATCTGGGACGCGTTCCCGGCCGCCGGCGCCGGGGAGTTCGGCGTGCGCTACCGCGAGGCCGCGGCCACCGGCCGGGAGCAGGTGTTCGAGGCCTACTACCCGGCGCCCCTCGACGCGTGGTTCGAGGTGCGGGCGTGGCCGGGTCCCGACGGGCTCTCGGTGTCCTTCCTGGACGTGACCGAGCGCCGCGCCGCGCAGGAGCGGGCCCGGCGGAGCGCCACCCGGATGCGGCTGGTCGCCGAGACCACCGGCGCGGTCAGCGAGCGGCTGGCCGCCGGAGGCGGCGAGGAGGCGGCGATGCAGCGCATCGCCGAGGTCCTGGTCCCGGTGAGCGGGGACTGGGTGATCGCCAGCCTGGTCGACGAGGACGGGCGGATGCGCGACGTCGCCGCCTGGCACCTGGAGGAGGAGCTGCGCCCGCTGGTCGACCGGTACGCGCTGCTGCGGCTGGCGTCCCTGCCGCCCGATGCCCCGATCCTGAAGGCGTTGTCCTCCGGTCAGCCGCGCGAGGTCCCCGACGTCATGCAGGCCCTGGGCCGGTTCCTGCCGCCGGGCGAGGCGCGGGACGTGCTGCTCGCGCTGGCCCCGGGGTCGGCGGTCACGTTGCCCCTCGTGGCCCGCGGGCGCACCCTCGGCGCGCTCAGCGTCTACCGCTCACCCGAGCGCGGGCCCGCCGATCGCGAGGACGTCGACACGCTCCGCGACATCGCCGACCGCGTCGCGCTCGCGCTGGACAACTCCCGGCTGTACGAGCAGCAGCGACGCCTGGCCGAGGGCCTGCAGCGCAGCATGCTCACCGAGCCACCCGAGCCCGACCACGCCGAGATCGTGGTGCGCTACCTGCCGGCGGTGCAGGCGGCCGAGGTGGGCGGTGACTGGTACGACGCCTTCCTGCAGCCCAACGGCGCGACCGTCGTCGTCATCGGTGACGTCGTCGGGCACGACACCGCGGCGGCGGCGGCCATGGGCCAGCTCCGCGGCATGCTGCGCGGCATCGGTTACCGGGACGGGATCGGACCGGCCGCCGTCCTCTCCGACCTCGACGCCGCCATCGAGGGCCTGGGCATGGGCACCATGGCCACCGCGGCGATCGCCCGGGTGGAGCAGACGCCGGAGGAGCGGGCCGCCGGGCTGAGCCGGCTGCGGTGGTCGAACGCGGGCCACCCGCCGCCGCTGGTCCTGCACGTGGACGGCCGGATCGAGGAGCTGGCGACCGAGCGGGCGGAGCTGATGCTCGGCGTCGACCCGACCGCCCGCCGCACCGAGTCGGTGCTCACGCTCCGGCGGGGCGCGACGATCTTGCTGTACACCGACGGCCTGGTCGAGGGGCGCGACCTGCCGCTGGACGAGGGCATCGCCCGCCTGCGCGCGGCGTTCGCCGAGCTGGCCGACCGGCCGCTGGGCGAGCTGTGCGACGAGGTCATCGAGCGGCTGCGCCCCGAGGGCCTGCAGGACGACGTCGCCCTGGTGGCGATCCGCCTGCACCCCGAGGACCGACCCCGGCCCCGGGAGGCGGGTCCCGAGCAGCTGCCGCCCGGGTTCGGCTGACCGCTCAGCGGCGGGGCAGCAGCGCCCAGACGTGCTTGGCGCCGACGCCGGCGTACCAGCCGTGCCGCAGCGCCATGCGGGCGATCAGGTAGAGGCCCAGCCCGCCCTGGCTGGGGTCCCGGTCGACGGCCGGGGTGGGCGGCTGCGCGGCCGCGGAGTCGGTCACCTCGATGAGGTAGCCGGTGTCGGTGAGCCGGACGGCGGCCTCGACGCGACCGCCCCCGTGCCGCAGCGCGTTGGAGGCCATCTCGTCGAGGGCGAGGACCAGCTGGTCGAGCACGTCGGGGTCGGTGGCGGCGTCGATCGCGCGGCGCACCTGGGCCCGCATCACCGGCAGCTCGGCGACCCCGCTCAGCTGCCAGGACAGGAGGGGCTCGGCACGAGGGGGCGCCGCCGACGGCCACACGTGATCCGCCGCCTGCCCTGTCACGTGCTGCACCCTCGCATTCAAAGGCGGCTGCCGTCCTGGGCAGCCGAACGATTGTGTATGGGCCGGCCGGATCCCCCGCAAACCTGGATGAGACCCACATCACTTCCCGGGTCGGGTCAGCCGAAGACGGGGTGCCAGCTCCCGGTGACGACGCCCAGCAGCACCGCGGCCGTGCAGACGACGACCGCGCCGACGACGTAGGCGACGTCCCGGCGGCGCAGCTGCGAGCCGCGGGCGTTGGTGCGCGGGATGCCGGAGTCGAAGCCGCGGGCGTCCATCGCGGCGGCCAGCCGCGTACCCCTGCGGACGGCGCCGACCAGCAGCGCGAACGCGGTGCCGGCGAACAGCCGGGCGTGCGCGACGGGGTTGCGGCCCGGCTCGATCCCGCGCGCCCGCCGGGCCAGCCGGATCGTCTGCCACTCGGAGGCCAGCAGCGGGACCAGGCGCAGCGCGGCCAGCGCGCCGTAGGCGAAGCGGGTGGAGACCCGCCAGTGCAGGGTGAGCGCGTCGGCCAACCGCACCGGGTCCGTCGAGGCCACGAGCAGGACCCCCGGCAGGGCCAGCGCGAGCACCCGCACGGCCAGTGCGGTGGCCGAGGACCAGCCGGCGCCCTCCGAGGCGTCGCCGAACAGCACGTTGACCCAGGCCACCCCCGCCGCGCCGAGCAGCAGCGGCCAGGTGCGGGCCAGCAGCGCCCGCGGCCGGCCCAGTCCCGCCGCCGGCAGGAGGCAGACCTCGGCGGCCAGCACGACCAGAGGGGTGAGCAGGTCGCCGCTGACCAGCAGCACGGGCAGCACGACGGCGAGGGCGCCCAGCTGCGCCACCGGGTTGATCGCGGAGAGGGGCACCGGGCGGACCGGCCCGAGGGCCAGCGGCGAGCTCACGTCGTCCCCCGCGCTGCGAGCGCCGGGCCCAGGTGCAGCACGTCGTCGGCCAGCGCCTCGACCACCGCGGCGTCGTGGGTGACCAGCACCATCGCCCGGGCGTCGTCGTGCTGCTCGGCGAGGAGCGAGACCAGCTCGCTCCAGGTGTCGCGGTCCTGGCCGAACGTCGGCTCGTCCAGGACCACGACGCCGGGAGCCGTGGCCAGCGCGGTCGCCACCGACAGCCGGCGCTGCTGGCCGCCGGAGAGGGTGAACGGGTTGGCCTCGGCGAGCGGGGCCAGACCGAGCCGTTCCATGAGCTCGTCCGCCCGCGACCGGGCGTCCTCGTGGCCGGCGCCGGAGCGCAGGGGCCCGAGCGCGAGCTCGTCGCGCACCCGGCCGGTGAGGAACTGGTGCTCGGGGTGCTGGAAGACCGTGCCGATGCGGGCGACCAGGTCGTCGGCGCGCCAGCGGTGCAGCGGCCGGTCGGGCCGGCGCAGCCCCGCGGTGAGCGCCGGGCCGGCCACCACCCGGCCGCACGTCGGCCCGCGCAGCCCGGCGAGGAGCAGCGCGAGGGTCGACTTCCCCGTGCCGTTGGGGCCGGTCACCGCCAGCGTCCGGCCCGCGGGCACGACGAGGTCCGTCGGCTGCAGGGCGGGGAGGTCGCTGCCGCGGTGGGTGAACGCGGCGGCCTCGGTGCGGAGCAGCACCTCGCCGGCCGGTCGCGGCGCGCGCACCGGCATGCGCAGCGGCGCGGGCGCCCAGCCGGGGCCGTGCTCACGAGCGCCGCCGTCCGGGAGGAGCTCCACCACCCGGTCGACCAGCGGCAGCCACGCCGCGGCGTCGTGGTCGACGACGAGCAGCGTGGTGTCGCGGGCGGCGGTCGCGCGCGCCACGGCGCCGCGGACCAGCTCGGCGCCCTCCGGGTCCAGCTGAGCGGTGGGCTCGTCGAGCAGCAGCAGCCCCGGCCGGCCGGCGAGCGCACCGGCCAGCACCAGCCGCTGCTTCTGCCCGCCCGACAGAGCCGCGGTGGCCCGGTCGCGCCCGTACGGGAAGCCGACCGCGGCCAGGGCGGCATCGACGGCGGGCCAGATGCGGTCGGGCGGGGTGCCGACGTTCTCCAGCCCGAACGCGACGTCGTCCCCGGCGCGGGTCATGACCAGCTGGGCGTCGGGGTCCTGGAAGACGACCGCCGTCGCCGAGCGCGCCTCGACCGGGGGCCGGCCGCCGACGGTGACCGCGCCGGCCTGCTCGCCCTGCTCCGGGCCGAGCAGCCCGGCCAGCGCGTGCAGCAGGGTGGACTTGCCGGCACCCGAGGCGCCGGCGAGCAGCACCCGCTCGCCCGGCTCGACGCGCAGGTCGACGTCCCGGGCCGCCCAGGCGAGCCGCCCCGCGTACCGGAACCCCCACCCGGTCAGCCGCACGGGGACCGGCGCGGCGCCGGCCCCCGTGCCGCCGTCCGTGGTCAGACCCGTTCGCGGCCGGCCGGGAAGGCCGAGAGCGCGCCGGTCGCGCCGAGCGACCGGCGCAGCCACATGCCGCCGACGCCCGCGATGACCACCGTGCTGGCGGCCACGAGCACGACGTAGGTGAGCTGCCAGTCGGCCGCCCAGTCGGCGTAGTAGTTGACGAGGTCGAACAGCGCGGCGGCGATGCCGGCCCCGGCCGCGGCCAGCAGGGCCTGCGGCCAGCCCCAGCGGCGGTAGCGGAAGGCCGCGAAGCCCAGCTCGCCGCCCAGACCCTGCAGGAGGCCCTGCAGCAGGACGAGCGTGCCCCACGCCGAGCCGAGCAGCGCCGAGACGACCGCCGCGAGGAACTCGGCGAACAGGCCGGCGCCGGCCTTGCGCACGATCAGCGGCGCGAGCACCGCCGGCAGCAGCCAGACGCCGTACATCACGGCCTGGCCGGGCGGGAAGGCGGCGAACGGGGCGTCGAGGGCTGCCCAGAGCAGCCCCCACGCCCAGAAGACGACGCCGAAGGCGACGCCGAGGACGGCGGTGACGACGATGTCGACGGTGCGCCAGCGGCTCCGCCCGGCACCGGTGGACGACGGGTGGACGGCCTGATCGGCCATTGCTTCCTCCAGACTCCCTGCGCCGGCATGACCCGGATCAGGTTCGAGGGTCTGCGGTGTCCCGCACTCTCAGCGCCGAAGCGCTCCCCTGCTGTTGATGTGTGTTCAGTTGTGGCGCCGAGCGTAGCCCGCTGGTCTGACCGCCGTCCCCACCCCTGCTTTTCCGCGGAGAAGCAGGCCGCTTCTCCGCGGAAAAGCGGGTCAGAGGACGAAGCCCAGGAGCAGGTGGGCGTTGAGGCCGATGATCAGGGCGGCGACGACGCCGCCGACGACGGTGGTGATCCGGCGGTTGACCCAGCCGCCCATGAGATCGCGGGAGCTGGTCAGCCAGAGCAGCGGCACCAGGGCGAACGGGATGCCGAAGGAGAGCACCACCTGCGACCAGACCAGCGCGGTGGTGGGGTCCCCGCCGAGCACCAGCACCGCCAGCGCGGGCGCCAGGGTGATCAGCCGGCGGGCCAGCACGGGGATGTGCTTGCGCAGGAAGCCGGCCATGACGACCTGGCCGGCGTGCGTGCCCACCGAGGACGACGCGAAACCCGACGCGAGCAGCGCCAGGGCGAACGCCAGGGCGGCGCCGCTGCCGAGCTGGTCGCCCAGGCCGGCGTGGATGGACTCGAGCGACTCGGCGTCGCCCCCGCCGGTGAACAGCTGCGCGGCGATGATCAGCATGGCCGCGTTGACCAGCCCGGCCAGGCCCATCGCGACGACGATGTCGATGCGCTGGGCCCGCAGCAGGCGGCGGCGTCCCCCCGTGGTGCGGCCGGCGGTGACGACGTCGCCGTAGCGGCCGGGCGTGAGCGCGGAGTGCACGTAGATGACGTGCGGCATGACTGTGGCGCCGAGGATCCCGGTGGCCAGCACGATGCTCTCCGAGCCGGAGAAGGAGGGCACCATGCCCCCGGCCACACCGGCGGGGTCCACGCCCGAGCCGAGCAGCGTGTAGCCGAACCCGAGCCCGATGACCAGGAGCAGGCCGGCGATGACCCGCTCGAACGGCCGGTGCCCGCGGGACTGCGCGGCCAGCAGCACGAAGGCGACGACGGCGGTGATCAGGCCGCCGATCGGCAGCGGGACGCCGAACAGCAGGTTCAGCGCGACCGCGCCGCCGACGATCTCGGCGAGGTCGGTGGCGATCGCCACGGCCTCGGCCTGCACCCAGAGCCCGCGGGACACCGGCTTGGGCAGCCGCTCCCGGCACAGCGTCGCCAGGTCGCGCCCGGTCGCCATGCCCAGCTTGGCGGTCAGCGACTGGATCAGCATCGCCATGAGGTTGGCGGCGACGATCACCCACAGCAGCGTGTAGCCGAACGAGGCGCCGCCGGAGAAGTTGGTCGCGAAGTTGCCCGGGTCCACGTAGGCCACCGCGGCGACGAAGGCCGGGCCCAGCAGCGGCCACAGCCGGCGCCGTCCGGGCGGGGCCGGGGCCACCGGCCGCGGCGCGGCGACCAGCGTGGTCGGGAGGACGGCGGCCTCGGTCTTCGACAGGTACACGGCGGCCTCGCTACGGGGGGCAGGTGGGTGGGCGCTCCTGTCCTGCCCGCCCCCGGTGACACGTCGGGGCCGACCCGTGGCCCCCGCGGGCCAATCAAGCCTCTCCTCAGCCGCCGCTGTTCCCGCCGGAGTGGCCACTCCGGCGGAAGGAGAGGGGTGGGACGGCGACCGGCGGGGCAGTGACGGACCGTTCCCACCGCCCTGGAGGCCCCTGTGTCCGAGTCCGCCCGTCCCCTCGCCCTCGTCACCGGTGCCTCCAGCGGCATCGGCCTCGAGCTGGCCAAGCAGTTCGCCCGGAACGGCTTCGACCTCGTCGTCGTCGCCGAGGACGCCGAGCTCGATACGGCCGCCGTCGAGCTGCGCGGCCTGGGTGCCGCCGTCTCGCCGGTCCGCGCCGACCTCACCGTCCGCGCGGAGGTGGACAAGGTCGTCGCCGCCGTCCGCGGGTCCGGCCGCACCCTGGACGCCGCCGCGCTGAACGCCGGCGTCGGCGTGGCCGGGAGGTTCGCCGAGACCGACCTGGACGCCGAGCTCGGCATGGTGGAGCTGAACTGCGCCTCCACCGTCCAGCTGGCCAAGCACGTCGTCCGCGACATGGTGGCCCGCGGCGAGGGCCGCATCCTGTTCACCTCGTCGGTCGCCTCGCAGGCACCCGAGCCCTTCCAGGCCGTCTACTCCGCCACGAAGGCGTTCGTGCAGTTCCTGGCCCTCGGCATCCGCGAGGAGCTCGCCGACACCGGCGTCACCGTCACCGCGCTGCTCCCGGGCCCGACGGACACGGAGTTCTTCGACCGGGCCGACGCCACCGACACCAAGCTGGGCGCCTCCGACTCCAAGGACGACCCCGCGCAGGTCGCCCGGCAGGGCTTCGAAGGGCTGATGAAGGGCGAGGCCTCGGTGTTCGCGGGCTCGGTGACCAGCAAGCTGATGGGCAAGCTGTCGGCGGTGCTGCCGGACGCCATCGCGGGGAAGTCGCACAAGCCGATGACGCGGCCGGGCTCGGCGGAGTAGGCGCCTCAGCAGCCGCAGGCGGCGCCGGCCGGCGCGGTGAGCGGATCGGGGGCGCGGTGCGTCACGCCGTCCGCCGTCGCGACCGGCAGGCCCTCCCGGGCCCAGTACTCGAAGCCGCCGATCATCTCCCGCACCCGGAAGCCCAGCCCGGCCAGCGTCAGCGCCGCCCGGGTGGCGCCGTTGCAGCCCGGCCCCCAGCAGTAGGTGACCACGGGCACCGACCGGTCCAGCTCGGCGTCCGCTCGGGCGCCGAGCTCCGGGCCGGGCAGGTGCACCGCCCCGGGCACGTGGCCCTGCGCCCACGCGGCGGCGCTGCGGCTGTCGAGCAGCACGAACCCGGGCGCGCCGGAGTCCAGCGCGGCGGCGACGTCGCTGACGTCGGTCTCGACGGCGAGGCGGTGGGCGAAGTGCGCGGCCGCGACGGAGGGGGCGGTGGTCCAGTCGATCACCGCGTCGACGCTAGGGACGGCGCCCGGCCGGCACGAGGCCCGCGGCGGACGGGAACCGCAACGATGCTGCCGCTCCCCCGGCCCCGCGGCCGGGGGAGCAGCAGCGCTCAGGCCGGGTCGTCGGCCAGCTTGACGATCATCTTGCCGGTGTTGCCGCCGCGCAGGAGGTCCAGGAACGCCGGCACCGCCTGGTCCAGGCCCTCGCGCACCGTCTCCCGGACGACGAGCTCCCCGGAGGTCACCAGCGGCGTGACGTTCTCGACGAACTCGGGGCGCATGTCCGCGTGGTCGCTGACGATGAACCCGCGCAGGCTCAGCTTCCGGCCGACCATCAGGCCCATGTTGCGCGGCCCGGGCGGCGGCTCGGTGGCGTTGTAGCTGGAGATCGCCCCGCACAGCGCGCCGCGGCCGAACTCGTTGAAGGCGCCGATCGCGGCCTCGAGGTGCTCACCGCCCACGTTGTCGAAGTAGACGTCGATGCCGTCCGGCGCGGCCGCGGCGAGCTGCTTCGCGACCGGGCCGTCGTGGTAGTCGAAGGCCCGCGTGAAGCCCAGCTCGTCGGTCAACCAGCGCACCTTGTCCGGGCTGCCGGCGCTGCCGATCACGGCGGCGGCGCCCTTGAGCCGGGCGAGCTGGCCCACGATGCTGCCCACCGCGCCGGCGGCACCGGACACGAAGACGACGTCGCCCGGCTTGAACTCCGCCAGCCGGAAGAGGCCCACCCACGCGGTGAGCCCGGGCATGCCGAGGACGCCGAGGTGGTAGCTGGGCGGGATGCCCGGGAGCTCGGGGAGCACCTGGACGGTGCGGGCGTCCAGCACGGCGACGTCCCGCCAGGCGGCGTTCGTGGACACCAGCGCGCCCTCGGGGACTTCGGGGGAGCGCGACTCGACGACGCGGCCGATCGCGCCGCCCTGCATCGTCTCGTCGACCTCCCAGGCCGCGGCGTAGGACTTCCCGGCGTTCATCCGCCCGCGCATGTACGGGTCGACCGACATGGCCAGCATCCGGACGACGACCTGGCCGTCGACCGGGTCGGGGTGCTCGACCTCGACCAGGCGGAAGTCCTCGGGCTTCGGCTCGCCGTGCGGACGGGCCGCCAGCTGCCACTCGCGTGTGGTTAGGGACACAGCCGGATCATGCCCGGGCCCGCGACCGGCCCGCGCCGCAGGGTCCGCTTCCCGTGCCCGGGCTGGCAGGGTGGGGGCATGGAGGCCCTGCGCACACCTGACGAGCGGTTCGCCGACCTGCCCGACTTCCCGTACGAGCCGCGCTACGTCGAGGTCGACGACGGCGAGGGCGGGCGGCTGCGGGTCGCCTACGTCGACGAGGGGCCGGCGGACGGCGAGACGGTGCTGCTGCTGCACGGCGAGCCGTCCTGGTCCTTCCTCTACCGGCGGATGATCCCGGTGCTGGTCGACGCGGGCCTGCGGGTGGTCGCTCCCGACCTGGTCGGGTTCGGCCGCTCGGACAAGCCGGCCCGGCAGGCCGACCACACCTACGCCCGGCACGTCGGCTGGATGCGGCAGGCCCTGCTCGACGAGCTCGGGCTCACCGGCATCACCCTCGTCGCGCAGGACTGGGGCGGGCTGATCGGCCTGCGCCTGGTCGGTGAGCACCCCGATCGCTTCGCCCGGGTCGTCGTCGCCAACACCGGCCTGCCCACCGGCGACCGGCCGATGACCGAGGCGTTCCTGGCCTGGCAGAAGTTCTCCCAGGAGAGCCCGGATTTCCGGATCGGCCGGATGGTGTCCAACGGCAGCGCCACCCCGCTGCCCCCCGAGGTGGTCGCCGCCTACGACGCGCCCTTCCCGGACGACCGCTACACCGCCGGGGCCCGCGTGCTGCCCGCCCTGGTCCCCACCGGGCCCGACGACCCGGCCGCGGTGGCCAACCGCGCCGCCTGGGAGGTGCTCGCCCGCTGGGAGAAGCCGCTCGTCACCGCGTTCTCCGACGGCGACCCGATCACCCGCGGCGGGGAGCGGGTGTTCCAGAAGCTGGTCCCGGGCGCACAGGGCATGCCGCACACGACGCTGGCCGGGGGCGGGCACTTCCTGCAGGAGGACGTCGGCCCGGAGCTGGCTCGCGTCGTCGTGGACCTGGTCGCCGCCACCCCGCGATGAGCGCCGACCTCTTCGACCGGCTCCGCCGCGCGCCCGACGTCGAGGCGCCGGAGCTGGTCGCCGTCGACGCGACCGACCGGCTGCTGCTCGACGAGGCGGCCGCCGCGCTGGCGCTCGCCGGGCCGGGCGAGGTCGCCGTCGTCGACGATACGCACGGCGCGCTCACCCTGGGCGCGGTCGCCCTGCACGGTGCCCGGGACGTCCGGGTCGCCCAGGACCTGCTGGTGGGGGAGCGGGCGCTGGCCCGCAACGCCGAGCGCACCGGCCTGGCCGGCACCTACCGGTCCCTCCCGCTGGCCGAGGTGGCTACGGCGGCGACGGTCGTGCTCGTCCAGGCGCCGAAAGCCCTCGACGCGCTCCGCGAGATCGCCGAGCAGGTCGCGGCCGTCGCCGCGTCGGACGTGACGGTGCTCGTCGGCGCCCGGGTCAAGCACATGACGCACGCGATGAACGACGTCCTCCGGGAGTCCTTCACCGACGTCTCCGCCACCCTGGCCCGGCAGAAGTCGCGGGTGCTCGTGGCGCGCGGCCCGCGCCCGGGGACGTCGTCCTTCCCGCGGTGCCAGCAGCACGCCGACCTCGGCCTCACCGTCTGCGCGCACGGTGCCGCCTTCGCCGGCCCGAAGGTCGACATCGGCACCCGCGCGCTGCTCGCCCGGCTCGACGCCATGGCCCCCGACGCCGCCACCGCGCTGGACCTCGGCTGCGGCACCGGCGTCCTCGCCGCCGCCCTGGCCGCGGCCCGGCCGGCCCTGCGGGTGATCGCCGCCGACCAGTCGGCCGCCGCGGTGGCCTCCGCCCGGGCGACGGCGGCCGCCAACGGCCTCGAGGGGCGTCTCGAGGTGGTGCGGGACGACGCCGCCGAGACGGTCCCGGACGGCGGCGTGGACCTGGTGGTGTGCAACCCGCCCTTCCACGTGGGTGCCGCCGTCGTGACCACCGCCGCCGACCGCCTCTTCGCGGCCGCCGCCCGGGTGCTGCGCCCGGGCGGTGAGCTCTGGACGGTCTACAACAGCGCGCTGCGCTACAAGCCGGCGCTGGCCCGCCTCGTCGGCCCGACCCGGGTGGCCGAGCAGACGCCGAAGTTCACCGTCACCGTCTCCACGCGGCGCTGAGCTCCCGCCGGAAACCCTTGTCCGGCGGGCCCGACCGGGCCACGGTGGGCGGGCATGACGGACCGCACGACGGGCACCGACCCGCTCCCGCTGGGCGACCGGCTGGTCGCCGCCGTGATCGGCGCGTTCGAGGCGGCCGCCGTGGACCTCGGCGACCGGCTGGGGTGGTACCGCGCCCTCGCCGGCACCCCGGCCACGGCGCCGGAGCTCGCCGGGCGCACCGGCACCGACCCCCGCTACGCCCGCGAGTGGCTCGAGCAGCAGGCCGTCGCCGGCTACCTGACGGTGGACGACGTCGCCGCCCCGCCGGACGAGCGCCGGTACACGCTGCCCGACGCGCACCGCACCGTCCTGGTCGACGACGACGACCCCGGCTACACCACGCCCCTGGCCCGCATCGCGATGACTTTCACCCGCAACCTGCCGCGGCTCGCCGAGGTCTACCGCACCGGCGAGGGGCTGAGCTGGGCGGAGATGGGGCCCGAGGCGCGGGAGGGCCAGGCCGCGGCGAACCGGCCGTTCTTCGTGGGGCCGCTGGTCACCGACGTCCTCCCCGCGCTGCCGGAGGTCGACGCCGCCCTGCGGGCGGGCGGGCGGGTCGCCGACGTCGGCTGCGGCCTGGGCTGGTCCTCGATCGGCATCGCGACCGGCTATCCCGCCGCGCGGGTGGAGGGCTTCGACGTGGACGGCCCCTCGATCGAGCAGGCCCGGCGCAACGCCGCCGCGGCGGGGGTGGCCGACCGCGTGCAGTTCTCGCTGGCCGACGTCGGCGGGCTGACCGCCGACGGCGGTCACGACCTGGTCACGGCGTTCGAGTGCGTGCACGACCTGCCCGACCCGGTCGCCGTCCTCTCCGCGATGCGCCGGATGGTGCGCGCCGGCGGGACGGTCCTCGTGGTGGACGAGCGGGTCGCGGAGGAGTTCACCGCGCCCGGGGACGACGTCGAGCGGCTGATGTACGGCTACAGCCTCACCTGCTGCCTGCCCGACGCCATGAGCGCGCGGCCGACGGCGGCCACCGGCACGGTGATGCGGCCGGCGACCCTCGCGGCGTACGCGCGGGACGCCGGGTTCGCCGGGGTCGAGGTGCTGCCGGTCGAGCACGACTTCTTCCGGTTCTACCGGCTCGTGCAGCCGTGAGCGACGCGCCGGCACGTCTCGTCCGCGGGGCAGGACCCGTCGTCCTGGGCTGGTTCGGCTTCCAGGCCGTGGTGGCGCTGGCCGGGTGGGTGACGGCACGGCGGAAGGACGAGGGTGACGAGACCTCCCTGTCGCTGCGGCGGACGGTGACGCACGGCGGCCTGGAGCTGCGGCCGGTCAACCCGGGGCTGTCCCGGGTGCGCATCGACCTGGCCATGGCCGGGGCGGAGCTCGACCTCACCGCGCTGCCGCGCCCGGAGCACGGCCTGGACGTCACGCTGCGGGTGCTGATGGGCGGAGCCGCGGTCCGGGTGCCCGCGGAGTGGCGGGTGTGGTGGCGCTCCCGGGGCATCGGCGGGACGGGCGGCGACGGGAGCGTGGCGCGCGTCGACGACGAGCGGTCCGCCGACGTCCGCATCCACGCCGTCGTCGTGCTCGGCGGGGTCGGCGTGGAGGGCGCCTGAGGTCGTCCGGGGAGCGTGTGGTGCTGCCCACCGCGGGCGCACCCGGAGGTGCGCCGGCGGGGCAGCGCGGACTGGCTAGACTCCTGCGCGCGCACGGTCGGGACGGATCGGCCGGGAACGGGACGAGGGGTCGGTGGACCGAGCGGCAGGCGAGGACGTGGAGCAGTCCGCGCTGCCCCGTCCCCGGGCGCACGGGCACGGGTCCCGCAGCCGGCCGCACGCGGCCGCCCTCGTCGCCTCCGACGACGACGTCGTCGCGGCGACCGTCCCCTTCCTGGAGGAGGGCCTGTCCGCCGGTGACACGACGGTGCTGGCCTGCCTGCCCGGGACGGCGCAGCTCATCGGTGCCGCCCTGGGGCTGGGCGCGGTCGCGCTGGAGAACCACCCGCGCATCGGCCTGCTCGACACCCGCGCGCCGGACGCGCTGACGGTGACCCGGCGGCTGCTGGACCGTGCCCGCGGTACCGGGTCGGGCTGGCTGCGGGTGGTCGGCGAGGTGCAGTTCGGCGCGCAGCCCAGCGACTGGCGCGAGGGCGTGCGGTACGAGGCGGCCCGGAACGTGCTGCTGGACGGCCAGCCGCTGACCGGCATCTGCCTCTACGACTCGCGCATCCTGCCGGCCGAGGTCCTCGACAGCGCCCGCGCGACGCACCCCGACCTCGTCGTCGACGGGACCCGGCGCGCCAACCCCGAGTTCGGCGACCCGCGCGACTTCCTGCGCCGGCTCCCCGTGCCCCGCGAGCCCGTGGAGGACGCCGCCCCGGTGCTCGCCGTGGAGGCGGCCACCGTCCTGGCCGACCTGCGGCACCGGCTCGGAGCCGTCCTGGCGGCGCACGTCGCGGACCCGGAGCTGGCCGGGGACCTGCACCTGGCGCTCAGCGAGGTGGCGGCGAACGCCTTCCGGCACGGGGTGCCGCCGGTGTCCGCCCGGGTGTGGGCGGGGACGGACCGGCTGGTCTGCGAGATCGCCGACCGCGGCGTGGCCTTCGCCGACCCGCTCGCCGGGTTCCAGCCCGCGCACGGCCCGGACCTGGGCCGCGGCGGCATGGGCCTGTGGCTGGCCCGCAAGCTCTTCGACAGCGTCGACCTGCTGCCGGGGCCCGACGGGCTGACCGTCCGGCTGTCGACCCGCCTGCGCTGACGACGCGCCCGGACCTGCTCAGGCCGGCCGGGCCGCCTCGCCGTCCGGCAGCGCCGCCGCGTCCTTCCCGGCCCGCTTGGCCTCGTACATCGCGGTGTCCGCGCGGTGCAGCAACCGGTCGGCGGTGTCCCCGGGGACGGCGAGCGCCCCGCCCATGCTCGCCGTCACCGACGCGGTGGCGGCGCCCAGCACGATCGGCGACCGCACGGAGGCGAGCAGCCGCCGCGCGACGTCGGCCAGCCGCTCGTCGTCGGCGTCGGTGAGCAGCACGGCGAACTCGTCCCCGCCCAGCCGGGCCACCACGTCGTCGGCCCGCACGTCGGCGGTGAGCCGCGCGGCCACGGTGACCAGCAGGTCGTCCCCGGCGGCGTGGCCCAGCGAGTCGTTGACCGCCTTGAAGTCGTCGATGTCGACGAAGAGCACCGCGGGCGGCGCGGCCGGGTCGATCTCGGCGGTGGCCGCCTCGAGCCGCTCGGAGAACGCCGTCCGGTTCAGCAGGCCGGTGAGCGGATCGGTCTGCGCCTGGCGGCGCAGCTCGTCCTCGAACAGCTTGCGGTCGGTGACCTCGCGGAAGTTGACCACCCAGCCCTTGATGCCGACGGCGTTGACCCGGCCGCTGATCCGCATCTCCACCCACCGGGTGCCCCCGGAGCCGTGCTCGACCCGGATGTCGGTGTCCACCGCGCCGGCGCGCACGTCGGCGACGTCGCCCGCGGCGGCCACCGCGGCCCGGAGGCGCGGCTGGTCCCGCGGGTCGGCCAGCTCGATGGCGTTGCGGCCCACGTAGTCCGCGGGCGGGCGGCCCAGCAGGGACTGCACCGCGGGGCTCATGTAGGTGATCGAGCCGGTCGACGCCTCGACGATGGCGATCACGTCGGCGGCGTTCTCCAGCAACAGCTGCAGGCGGGCCTCGCTGTCGCTGAGCGCCGCCCGGGTGCGCTCGCGCTCGCGGACCAGTGCCACGAGCCGCCACAGCGCCGAGGCGGTGAGCAGCGTGCTGCCCGCGCCCAGCAGGTAGCCGACCCCGCCGTGGCCGAGCGTCCACAGGAGCAGCAGCGCCGGGCTGACCAGCAGCGCGGCGCCCAGGCCCAGCACGCGGGTGGCGGCCTCCTGCTGCTCGGACCCCGGACGGCGGCCCACCAGCGCCACGTCCGGGTGCCGGGCGGCGAGGACGAGCGCGGCCACGGCCAGCAGCGGCAGCGGGTCGAGGACCGGGTTGTCGCGCAGCGCCGTCCCGACGACGAGCCGGCCGCCGTAGCCGGCCACGGTGAGGACGGCGGCCACCAGCAGGGCCGTGCTGCTCATCGAGCGGCCCCCGGGGGACAGGGCCAGCGGCACGCAGACGACGAGCAGGACGACGGTCAGGACCGGCGCACCCAGCTGCAGCTCGGCGATGTCCGCGGGGGAGTTCGCCCGCTCACCGCTGACGGCCAGGACGGCCAGCCCGCCGGCGAGCAGCAGCGTCGCGGTGTCCAGCCAGGCGTTGCGGTCGCGGCGGCGCGAGCCGCCGCGGACCACCCCGAGCGCGCCGACGGCCAGCGCCGCGTAGGCGCCGATGTCCAGGGCGGACTCGGCGGCGCCCGTGGGGCCGGGGAGGACCCCGCTCAGCTCGAGCACCTCGGCGACGCCGCTCAGCGCGAAGAGCAGCAGCCCGAGGGCCAGCCCCCGCCAGGCGACGACGAGCGGCGTCCGGTGCCGCCGCAGGGCGGTGCGCGCGGCGGCCACGCCGAGGCCGAAGAGCACGATCTCGGCGGCGGGCCGCCAGGGGCCCATGGGCACGAGCCCGACGACGACCGCCACCACCAGCACGGCCGCGCCCGCGTGCTGCCAGGCGGCGCGGGCGGTCGGGGGGGCGACGGTGCTCACGAGAACCCATCGTCCGGCATCGGCACGAGCTTGCGGGGCATCACCCGTGTGGGTGACACGGTGTCGCCGTGCAGGTCAGGGCAGGGGTGGCAGGTCCGCGACCCGCAGGTCGGCCCGCACGCGGACGAACCGCAGCGGGTGCCGGAAGACCCCCGCCTGCAGCGCGGCGTCGGCGCTCACCTCGACCACCGCCGCGGGGCGGACGCGGGTCAGGGGCACCGAGAGCCGCCCACCCCCGAAGCGGCCGGTGCCGATGCGGTCGGGCCACGGGTGGTCGTCGTCCGCGGGCTCGAGGACGGCGGCCAGCTCTGCGCTCTGCCGGGGGGACAGCGGGCTGGTGCGGCCGACGACGACGAGCTCGCCGTCGCGGTAGCGGCCGGCCACCAGCTGGCTGGGCCGGTCGAGGGAGCCGATGACGCCCCCGGCGACCACCTCGGTGCTCTCCCAGCTCTTGACCTTGAGCCACTCGCGGCGGCCGGGGGCGTAGCGCGTCCCGGCGCCCTTGGCGACCAGCCCCTCGATGCCGGCCACGCGGAAATCGGCGAACCACTGCTCGGCCAGGGCGCGGTCGTCGGTGCTGGGCGAGAGCTGCATCGGCGGCTTCCAGCGGGCCGAGAGGGTCTCCAGCTCGGCGCGCCGGCGGCCCAGCGTCGCCTGCCGCAGGTCGGCGCCGCCGAGGGCGAGCACGTCGAAGGCGACGTAGGACGCCGGGTGGGCGGCGACCTGGGCGGCGACGCGGGCCGGTGAGCTGACCATGCGTTGCTGCAGCAGCCCGAAGTCCAGCCGGTCGTCGTGCCAGACGACGACCTCCCCGTCGAGCACCGTCCCGGCCGGCACCTGGGCCAGTGCCGCAGCGGCGACGTCGGGGAAGCGGTCGGTGAGGTCGCGGCCCTGCTTGGACCACAGCGAGGTGCCGTGCGCCTCGCGGACGACCACCAGGCGGTAACCGTCCCACTTGGGCTCGTAGCGGCATCCGCCGGGCAGGGCGTGCGGCGCCGGGATCTCGCGCACCGGCTTGGCCAGCTGCACGCCCACGGGCCCGGTCAGCCCGGGTGGGAGCCCCGGGAGGCCGGGGGCGGTCTGCGGCACCGGACCAGCGTGGCGGTCCCGGCACCTGCGCGCATCCCCGCGGGAGGACGTCACACCCGATCGGGCGCGGGTCAGCCCAGCCGGCCGGACAGGTCCGCGGCGAAGCCCTCGGCGATGGCCAGCTGCTCGCGCAGGTCGTGCACCCGCGCGGTCGCCGCCTCGTGGAACATCCGCAGCCGGTCGGTCAGGGCGGCGTCGTCGGGGCGCTCGGCGAGGTCGGCCAGCAGCGTGAGCAGCTCGTGCATCTCCTCGAGGCGGAAGCCGAGCGGCTTCATCCGCTTGATCACCTCGAGCCGGGCGACGTCGTCGTCGCTGTAGAGGCGGAAGCCGCCGTCGCTGCGGGAGGTGGGACGGACCAGTCCGTGCTCCTCGTAGAACCGGATGGTGCGCAGGCTCAGCCCGGTGCGCTCGGCGACCTGGCCGATCTGCAGCAGGCCGCTGCGCGGGCTCATCAGTGCCCCGCCCCCAGCTGGCCGCTGTGCCGCTCGAAGCGGGCCGTGGAGTGCTCGTCCAGGCCGACGAACTCCACCCGCTTGCCGCGGGTGGCGTACTTGTGCGCGATGGCGTCGAGGGCTGCGACGGTGGAGGCGTCCCACACCTGCGCGTGGGACAGGTCGACGACCACCTCGGCGGGATCGCCGGCGTAGTCGAACTGGGTGGAGAGGTCGTTGCTGGAGGCGAAGAAGAGCGCTCCGGTGACGGTGTAGCGCACGCGGCCGTCGGCCTCGGGAGCGCGGCGGACGTCCACGAGGTGGGCGATCCGCTGCGCGAACAGCACGCAGGCGACGAGCACGCCGACCGCCACCCCGATGGCCAGGTTGTGCGTGAGCAGGGTGACGGCGACGGTCGCGATCATCACCGTCGTCTCGCTCTTCGGCATGCGGTGGATGGTCCGCAGGCTGTGCCAGTCGAAGGTCGCGATGGACACGAAGATCATGACGGCGACGAGCGCGGCCATCGGGATGATGCTGACGACGTCGCCGAGGGCGACCACGAGGACCAGCAGGAGCGCGCCCGCGAGGAACGTCGACAGCCGCGTGCGGGCACCCGAGGCCTTCACGTTGATCATGGTCTGGCCGATCATCGCGCAGCCCCCCATGCCGCCGAAGAAGCCGGAGGCCACGTTCGCCACGCCCTGCCCCCACGACTCCCGGGTCTTGTCGGAGTGCGTGTCGGTGATGTCGTCGACGAGCTTGGCCGTCATGAGCGACTCCATCAGCCCGACGAAGGCGATGCCCAGGGCGTAGGGCGCGATCACACCCAGCGTCTCGACGGTGAACGGCACGTCCGGCAGCAGGAAGAACGGCAGGCTGTCGGGCAGCTCGCCCTCCCCGCCCACGTCCGGCAGCTCCCAGCCGGCGGTCACGACGAGGGTCGTGAGCACGACGATCGCGACCAGCGGCGCCGGGATCGCGGAGGTGAGCCGGGGCAGCAGGAAGATGATCGCGAGGCCGGCGGCCACCAGCGGGTAGACCAGGAAGGGCACGTCGGTCAGCTGGGGCAGCTGCGCGGTGAAGATCAGGATCGCCAGCGCGTTGACGAAGCCGACCATGACGCTGCGCGGGATGAAGCGCATCAGCCGGGCCACGCCTGCGGCCGCCAGCAGGATCTGGAAGACGCCCCCCAGGATGACCGCGGCGAACAGGTACTGGACGCCGTGGTCCAGGGCGAGCGGGGCGACCACCAGCGCGATGGCACCGGTGGCGGCGGTGATCATGGCCGGACGACCGCCGGTGAAGGCGATCACCACGGCCATCACGAACGAGGAGAAGAGGCCGACCCGGGGATCGACACCGGCCAGGATCGAGAAGCTGATCGCCTCGGGGATCAGGGCGAGGGCGACCACCAGCCCGGCGAGGACCTCGGTGCGGGCGACCCGAGGGTCGAGCCAGGACGGGCGGGCAGGGCGGAGCGCGGGCGGGACGGGCATGCTCTCGATTCCGGGGGTGCGAGTGTGCTGCCGGTCGAGTCGGCGCGCGGGTCGCCGTCGATGCTCGCACGAACTCTCCTCTCACGTGAGAGTCGAGTCATGCGTCGTCGATCACGTGCTCCGAACGGGCCCCAGCAGGTGCAGGGCGTACCCGGCGAGCGAGGGCGCGTCGGTGAGCCGCCCGTCCCGGGCCATCGCGTGCAGCTCCTCCGCGGGGACGAAGCCGGTCACCATGTCCGCCTCGGTGGCCTCGCGGGCGGTCGGACCGGGAATGAGGTCGCCGGCCAGCCAGACGTCGAAGCGCTGCGTCATCAGCCCGGAGGCGATGTCCAGCCGCCCGAGGTGCTCCAGCCGGCCGGCCCGGAACCCGGTCTCCTCGGCCAGCTCCGCCCGCGCCAGCTGCTCCGGCGTGCCGTCGCTGCCGGCGGGCCAGGTGCCCTGGGGGAACTCCCACGAGCGGCGGCCGATCGGGTGGCGGTACTGCTCGACCAGCCAGAAGCCGTCGTCCTGCGCGGGCAGCACGAGCGCGAAGTCCCGCTTCTCGACGACGCCGTAGATGCCGGGCGTCCCGTCGGGCAGCTCGACGGCGTCCTCGCGCACGCGGATCCAGTCGTTCCGGTAGACCTCCCGGCTGCTCGTCGTCCGCACGCCCCGAGCTTGGCAGACCGGTGCCACGATGGAGGACGCGACCGAGCGTGCGAGGTCGCGCACGAGCAGAGCACCTGTGGGCACGCGGACGACGAGCGCCGGCGAGGGGGGAGACGTGACCGAGCGTGCGAGGTCACGCATGAGCAGAGCACCTGTGGGCACGCGGACGACGAGCGCCGGCGAGGAGGGAGCGTGACCGAGCGGAAACCGCCCGGGGTCTCCTTCGAGACGTGGGTCGAGCGGCAGATCGCCCAGGCGCAGGAGCGGGGCGACCTCGCCGCCCCGGCGGGCGCGGGCCGGCCGCTGCTGGACCTGGACCGCGAGGAGACCGCCTACGACTGGGCGCTGGCCAAGGCCAGGCGCGAGGGCGTGGACACCGGGGCCATGCTCCCGCCGGGTCTGCGGCTGCGGCGCGAGCGGGACGACCTGCCCGAGCGCGCGGCGCGGCTGGCCACCGAGGCGGAGGTCCGGGCGCTGGCCGAGGACTACAACGCCCGGGTGGAGGCCTTCTGGCGGCAGCCCGCCGAGAGCCGGTGGGCGGCCGTGCCGGGGCTGGCCGACGTCGAGGCGCTCGTCGCCGGGTGGGCCGCCACGCGCCCGGAGCCCGCAGTGCCCGCCGAGACCGTGGCCGAGCCGGAGCCCGCGGCCCGCCGCTGGTGGCGCCGCCGCCGCTGAGGGGTCAGTCCTCGTCGGCGTCCTTCTCCGCGTCGTGCTCGCGGGTGGCCATGCCGCCGTGCCCGCCCTCGTCGTGCTGGCCGGGGTGCAGGTTGTTGGTCTCGTCGCCCGTCTGCTCCTGCTCCTGCGGCTCGCTCACCCCCCGATCCTCCCGCCCTTCCCGCCGAAGTGGCCACTCCGGCGGTCGGGACCGCGCCGGAGTGGCCACTCGGGTGGATCAGGCGGGAGCGGGGACGCGGTCGAGGAAGCCGAGGACGGTGCTGATCCGGCCGTCGGCGTCCAGCAGGGCGACGTCCGAGCCGACGATGGGCGCCTCCGCGCCCTCCGGGCCCAGCTCCCAGGTGAAGCGGAGCTGGTCGTGGTGGGCGTCGGCCGGCCCGGCGAGCCGGAACACGAACCCCGGGAACTGACCCTGGACGGCGCCGATGGTGGCGGTGAGCGCCTCGGCTCCCCGGACGTCGGCCATCGGGTCGGTGTAGCGGACGTCGGGGCTGAACACCTCGTCGACGGCGGCGCGGCGGGCGACGGGGTCGGTCTCGTTCCAGGCGGCCAGGTAGCGGTCGGCGTGGGCGGGGGTGGCGGTCATGGTGTTCCTCTTCTCGGGGTGGGAGGGGAGTCAGCGCCGGCGGAGGCCGACGACCTGGAGGACGGCGAACCCGGCGACGACGGCGGCCTGCAGCACCAGCCAGCCGGCCCCGAGCCCGGTGAGCGAGCCGATGCCGACGACGGCGGCGACGACGCTGCCCACGGCCCACAGCGCGTTCGCGCCGATGACCGCCTCGACGGCGGGGCCGGAGATTCGCCGGCGCGCGGCGACCAGCCAGACGACGCCGGCGTAGCCGAGCAGGAAGACGCCGACGCCGCGCAGCAGGCCGGAGGACAGGCCGAGCGGGCCGTCGAGCAGGGGAGCGCCGAGCAGGTAGGCGGCGCCGTTCGCGCCGGTGACGACGGCGTCCAGCCGGAGGACCGGGCGGAGGCAGTCCGCCGGCGGCGGTGGACGGGGAGGCAGCGGGTGCTGAGCGGATCGTGGTCATGCCGAGAACGGTGGCGCCGCGGGGGAGGCGCGTCGATTACCTCGGAGGTAAGCGACAGCGCGCACCTCCCGTCGCTAGCGTCGCCGCCGTGACCAGCGCCGTCGCCTCCGAGGTCCCCGTCGGCGAGCTGCTGCGCCAGTGGCGCCTGCGCCGCCGGCTCAGCCAGCTCGACCTGGCCGGGGAGGCAGGTGTCTCCGCCCGGCACCTCAGCTTCGTGGAGACCGGCCGGTCGCGGCCGAGCCGCGAGATGGTCCTGCACCTGGCCGAGCAGCTGGAGATCCCGCTGGGTGCGCGCAACGAGTTGCTGGCCGCGGCCGGCTTCTCCCCGGCCTACCGGCGGCGCGACCTCGGCGACCCCGACATGGCTGCCGTCCGCGCGGCGCTGGATCTGGTGCTCGCGGCCTACGAGCCGTTCCCGGCGCTGGTCGTGGACCGCGGGTGGCACCTGGTCGCGGCGAACGGGGCGCTGTCCGGCCTGATCGGCGACGCCGCCCCGCACCTGCTCGAACCGCCGGTCAACGTGCTGCGGCTGAGCCTGCACCCCGACGGCCTGGCGCCGCGGATCCGCAACCTGCCGCAGTGGCGCCGGCACCTGCTGCACCGGCTGGGCCGGGAGGCGCACCTGAGCGGGGACCTCGGGCTGGCCGCGCTGCACCGCGAGCTGCTGGCCCTGCCCGGCGGCCTGGACCGGACCCCGCCGAACGGCATCGTCGTGCCGCTGCAGCTCGAGGCGGGCGACGAGGTGCTCAGCTTCCTGAGCACTGTCACCACGTTCGGCACCGCCGTCGACCTGACCGCGGCCGAGCTGAGCGTGGAGGCGTTCCTGCCCGCCGACGCCGCGACGGCGGCGGCGCTCAGGCGCTGATCTGCACGGTGCGCAGGGCGAGCCCGCGGAAGGCGGCCAGCCGCTCGGCCTCGGCGCCTACGTCCTCGCGCAGCTGCGGGGGAACCGCGCCGTAGGTGGTGACGGACAGGTCGAGGTGCTTCCCCGCCTTGCGCGCCCGCCAGGAGCCGACGAGCTCCCCGCCCGACAGCACGCCGCCGGGCCGGCCGATGGTCCGCCACAGGTCGGTGGCCCGCGCCGGATCGGGCAGCAGGGTCGGGCGGTCCCGCGCCTGGAGGAACAGGTCGTGGCTGCCCAGCAGCCGGGTGACGGCGGGCGGCCCGGCGGTGAGGCGGTCGGCGTCCTCGGCGAGCACCCACCGCGGCTCGCCGTCCACGCGCACCTCGAGCGCGTCGGCCGGCCAGTGGGCCTGCACGTCCTTGACCGGCGCGTCGAGGTACCCGGCCACGTGCTTCGGCGTGGCCGGTCCGAGCAGCCGCAGGTAGCCGCGGACGACGTCGAACCGGTCCGCCGGCGCGGCGGCGGGCGCGAAGCCGGGGATCGGTCGGAGGACGGGCGGGGAGGTGCCCGGCTCCAGCTCCAGGCCGGCCCGCAGCGCGGCGAGCCGGAACGGCTGCTCGTAGGCGTGCACCGCGCCGCACGGCACGCAGTCGCGCAGGTAGGGCCCCTCCAGCGCCGCGGTCAGCCGGGTGGACATCTCACCCTTGCCCATCGGCGCGGTGACGATCTCCCGCATCCGCGCGGCGATGGTGTCCAGGCCGGTCAGCACGGGGATGCCGGCCGCCTTCAGCGGGCGGGACGCGTCGAACACCCGCGTGGCGGCGTCGGCCTCGGAGAACGGTGCGGTGACCGCGGCGACGTCCGCGAGGTCGGCCCGGCGGTACAGGTGCGGGGCGCCGCGGATCGTCCAGAGCAGCACGAGCTCGTCGGCGGCCGGCTCCGGCACGCCGCGCAGCCGCAGCGCCCAGGCCGCGCCGTCGGTGCCGGTGTCCTGCACGCCCAGGTCCAGGACGGCGGTGTCGGCCACCGACCCGGCGTCCCGGTCCAGCTGCTGCGCGCGGACGCGGAAGCCGAGCACGTCGCGGGAGGTGAGGTCCACGACGCGGGAGTGTGCGCCGCGCCGGGCGGTCAGTCGAGCAGGGCGGTCAGCAGGCGGGCGAGCGTGGCCCGGTCGTCGGCGGGCAGGCGGGCGAGCAGCTCCTCGTCGACCGCTGCGCGGGCGCGGCCGACCTCGGCCCGCACCCGCCGGCCCTCCGCCGTCGGGCGCAGGACGACCGCGCGGCGGTCGCGGGAGTCGGGCGTGCGCTCGACCAGGCCGCGCTCCTGCAACCCGTCGGCCACCTCGGTCGCCGAGCGGGGTGCGATGTGCAGCGCCTCCGCGAGGTCGGACAGCCGGACGCCGTCGTGCTCGGTGACCACCCGCAGCGCCCGGGCCTGGTGCGGCGAGAGGTCCCACGGGGCCAGCGACTCCCGCCAGCGCCCGCGCTGGGTCCGCGCGACCCGCATCAGCAGCTCGCCCAGCTCGGCGGTCGGATCGTCGGCCACGGGGGAACACTAGCGCAGATATGGTGGTTACCTCACCATGTGGTAGCCGCAGCAGAGCACCCGGGAGGTGTCGCATCACCGACATGACGATGGGCGGCCGGGGCGGGAGCCCCGGTGGCGGAGGTTCCGGGGGCCGTCGACCGGACCCGGCCGACCGGGCGCAGCTCGAACGCTCCCCCGTCCGCTGGAGCCGGGTCGCCGCCCTGTTCCGCCCCTACCGCGCGCAGCTCGGCGTCGTGGTCGCCCTGATCGTGGCCTCCTCGGTGGTCGCGCTCGGCACGCCTTTCCTGATCCGCCTGGTCATCGACGAGGCGATCCCCGACCAGGACGTGCCGCTGCTGCTGTGGGCGGTCGGCGGCATGCTCGCCGTCACCGTCCTCACGGCGGTCTTCGGCGTCGTCCAGACCTGGCTGTCCACGACGGTCGGGCAGCGGGTCATGCACGGCCTGCGGACGGCGGTCTTCAGCCACCTGCAGCGCCAGTCGCTGGGCTTCTTCACCCGCACGAAGGGCGGCGAGGTCCAGTCGCGGCTGATGAACGACATCGGCGGCATGCAGAACGTGGTCACCTCGACCGCGACGTCCTTCGCCTCCAACGCCACCACGGTGATCGGCACGGGCGTGGCCATGGCGGTGCTGAGCTGGCGGCTCTCGCTGCTGTCCCTCGTCGTGCTGCCGCCGGCGGTCTGGCTGACCCGCCGCGTCGCCCACCTGCGCCGGTCCATCACCGCCCAGCGCCAGCGGCACCTCGCCGACCTGCACTCGCAGGTGGAGGAGGGGCTCTCGGTCAGCGGCGTGCTGCTGGGCAAGACGCTGGGGGCGGGGCCCGCGCAGTCGCAGCGGTTCGCCGGCACGTCGGCGTTCCTCGTCGACCTCGAGGTCCGCTCGCAGCTGGCCGGTCGCTGGCGGATGGCGACCATGAGCATCGTCTTCGCCGGCATCCCGGCCCTGATCTACCTCGCCGCAGGGCTCCCCGCGACGTCGGGCGGGATGACCATCGGCACGCTGGTCGCCTTCACCACGCTGCAGGGCGCGCTGTTCCGGCCGCTCATGCAACTGCTGGACATCGGCGTCTCGCTCACCGCCTCCATGGCGCTGTTCAGCCGGGTCTTCGAGTACCTCGACCTGCCGGTGGACATCGACGACCCCGAGCACCCGGTGGCCGTCGACCCGGCCGCCGTGCGCGGCGAGGTCCGGTTCGAGCGGGTCGGCTTCCGCTACCCGGACGGCGTCCGCCCCGCGCTGGCCGACGTCGACGTCACCGTGCCCGCGGGCTCCACGCTGGCCCTGGTCGGCGAGACCGGCTCGGGCAAGAGCACGCTCGCCTCCCTGGTCGCCCGGCTCGACGACCCGACCACCGGCCGCGTGCTGGTCGACGGCGTCGACGTCCGGGAGCTGTCGCTGGCCGACCTCGCCCGCATCGTCGGGGTCGTGTCGCGGGAGACCTTTCTGCTGCACGGGACGGTGCGGGAGAACCTGCGGCACGCCAAGCCCGACGCCACCGAGGAGGAGATGGTCGCGGCGGCGCGCCGGGCACAGGTGCACGACGTCGTCGCGGCGCTGCCCGACGGCTACGACACGGTCGTGGGGTCGCGCGGGTACCGGTTCTCCGGCGGCGAGAAGCAGCGGCTGGCCATCGCCCGGACCCTGCTGCGCGACCCGGCGGTCCTGGTGCTCGACGAGGCCACCAGCGCGCTGGACAACGAGACCGAGCGGGCGGTGCAGGCGGCGCTCGACGAGGCCAGACGCGGCCGGACCACGATCACCGTCGCCCACCGGCTCTCCACCGTGCGCGACGCCGACCGGATCGTCGTCCTGGACGCCGGGCGGGTGGTCGAGCAGGGCACCCACGAGGAGCTCCTGGGCCTCGGCGGGCGGTACGCCCGGCTGGCCGGGCTCGCCCAGCGGGACGCCGTCCTCGCCGGCTGAACCCCCGCCTCGACGGTTGCGGAACCGGCGTGTCGCGCAGACGCGCCGGGGGAACCCCACGTCCGTGGACGGAGGGGACGTCGGGGCAGCGGACGCCGGCGCGCAGGCGCTGGTGGCCGCCTTCATCGATGCCACCGAGGCGCTGGTCTGCATCATCGCGGCGGACTGCCGCATCCTGTTCGCCAACCCCGCCCTGCAGCGGTTCACCGGGAGGAGCCCGGACCTCCTGCTCGGGCAGCGGTTCTGGCAGGTCTACGTCGCCCCGGAGCACCTCGAGCTGGCGCAGGACGCCATCGCCCGGGCGATGGCGACCGGTCAGGCGCACCCGCAGGAGGCGGACTGGCTCACCGGCGAGGGCGTCCGGCGCCGGGTGGCCATGCGGAACACCGTGCTGACCGACGATGCAGGCCGCCCGTTCGCAGTCGCCACCGTGGGCATCGACGTCACCGCGGACCGGGAGCGCGAGGAGCGGCTGCACCGACGGGCGCAGACCGACCTGCTCACCGGCATCCCCAACCGCGCGGCGCTGTTCGACGCCCTGCACCGGTACCTCGACGGCCCGACCGGCCCCGACGTCGGCGTGCTGTTCTGCGACCTCGACCGGTTCAAGCAGGTCAACGACGAGTACGGGCACGCCGTGGGGGACCGGGTGCTGGTCGAGGTCGCCCGGCGGCTCTCGGAGCTGGCCGTGCCCGGCGACCTGGTGGCCCGCTTCGGCGGCGACGAGTTCGTGCTCCTGCGGCCGGGTGCCGACGAGGCGACCCTCGTGGCGCTGGCCCGCCGGGTGGCGACGACGGTGCTCGCCCCCTTCGGCGGGCTGCCCGACCAGCCGGTCGGCGTCAGCGTCGGCGTGGCGGTGGGGCACCCGGGGGAGGCGGTCGACGAGGTGATCGCCCGCGCCGACCGCGCCATGTACGGAGCGAAGAGCCACCACCGCCGTCGCACGCCCCGCGACTGACCGGAAGAAAGTTCGGCGCCCCGTGTCGATGAGGCGGGCGCCCGATCGACGTCTGGATGAGGGGCGGCCGACGGGGCCGCCGCCACACCCGGAGGAGATCCCATGCGACCGCTCGTCGTCACCACGTTCCTGACCCTCGACGGCGTCATGCAGGCGCCGGGCGGACCGGGGGAGGACCCCTCGGGCGGCTTCTCCCACGAGGGCTGGCTGCCGCCGTTCTTCGACGAGGCGCTGGGCGAGCAGATGAACGCCTGGTTCACCGGCGCCCAGGACTTCCTGCTCGGCCGCTCGACCTACGAGACCTTCTACGCGTCGTGGCCGCAGATGATCGGCGACGACCCGGTGTCGCAGGGCCTGAACTTCAAGCCCAAGCACGTCGCCTCCCGCACGCTGGAGTCGGTGGAGTGGGAGACCGCCCGGCTGGTCGAGGGCGACGTCGGCGACGCCGTCCGCGCGTTCAAGGCCGAGGACGGCGGCGAGCTGCAGGTGCACGGCTCGGCCGGTCTGGTCCAGACGCTGCTGGCCGAGGACCTCGTCGACGAGCTGCGGCTGGCGGTCTTCCCGGTGGTGCTCGGCGAGGGCAAGCGGCTGTTCGGCGACGGCGCGATCCCGCGCACCTGGCGGCTCACCGCGCAGTCGACGACGCCGTCGGGCGTCCTGCTGCTCACCTTCCAGCGGGTGGGCGAGGTCGAGACCGGCGCCGTCGGGCCGGAGTACGACAGCTGAGGGGCCGTCGACCGCTCGCAGCGCCTCGCGGGCGCCCGCGGGCCGTGGTCGGATGGGCCGACGGACGGCGACGGCGCCGTCCCGGATCACGGGGGGTGGCATGGCCGAGGTCCACGGCCGGTGCGACGAGCGGTTCGCCGGCGTGCGGGAGGCGCTGGCCCAGCAGCTCGACGCGGGGGAGGAGCTCGGCGCCTCGATCGCCATCGACCTCGACGGCGAGACGGTCGTCGACGTCTGGGGCGGGCACCGCGACGAGCAGCGCACCCGGCCGTGGTCGGAGCACACGATCGTCAACGTCTGGTCCACCACCAAGTGCGTGCTGGCCCTCGCGGCGCTGATGCTGGCCGACAGCGGCGAGCTCGACCTCGACGCCCCGGTCGCCGACTACTGGCCCGAGTTCGCCGCCAAGGGCAAGAAGGACGTGGCGGTGCGGCACCTGCTGTCGCACACCTCCGGCGTCTCGGGCTGGGAGCAGCCGTTCTCCGTGCGCGACATGTACGACTGGACGACGGCGACCGAGCGGCTGGCGCAGCAGCGCCCGTGGTGGGAGCCGGGCACGGCGTCGGGCTACCACGCCAACAACCAGGGCCACCTCGTCGGCGAGGTCATCCGCCGGATCACCGGGACGACGTTCAAGAAGTTCGTCGCCGACCGCATCGCCGACCCGCTGGGCGCGGACTTCCAGATCGGCGCCCGCGAGTCCGAGGTCTCCCGCATCGCGCCGGTCGTCGCCCCGCCGCGCCCCGAGGTCGGCGGCCCAGCCCCCGACCCGGACTCGGTCGTCATCAAGACCTTCACCGGCCCGAAGGCGTCCGCGGTCGCGGCGAACACCCCGGAGTGGCGCGCGGCCGACCTGGGCGCGCTCAACGGGCACTCCAACGCCCGCGGGGTGATGCGGGTGCTCCGCACGCTCACCCTGGGCGGTGAGGCCGGCGGCGTCCGGCTGCTCCGCCCCGAGACCGTGGAGCGGGTGCTCGACCAGCAGTCCGACGGCGTCGACCTGGTGCTCGGCGTCCCGATCCGCTGGGGCACCGGCTTCTGCCTGGCCACCTCGGTCGTGCCCTACGTGCCGGAGGGGCGGACGTTCTTCTGGGGTGGCTGGGGTGGCTCGCTGGTCGTCATCGACCTCGACCGGCGGCTGACGATCAGCTACATGATGAACCGGATGGGAGGCGGGGTCCTCGGCTCGTCGCGCAGCGAGGCCTACGTGCGCGCCGCCTACGCCGCCCTGGGCTGAGACCCGTGCTGCTCGACGACGTCGTCCCGCGGCCGGACCACGTGACCCGGCAGGCGCGCCGGATCGCCGCACCCCCGGACGCCGTGTGGGACGCGCTGCACGACGTCCGGCTCACCGGGCTGCCGGTGACGCTCGTGCTGTCGGCCGCCCGGTTCCTGCCGGTGGTGCTGGCCGGCCGCGGGCTGCGGCAGCTGCACGATCGGCCCTTCCTCGACGCCCTGCCGGTGCCGCTGCTGGCCTCGGAGCGGCCGTCGTCGGTGGTCTTCGGCGGGCTGCTGCAGCCCTGGCACGTGACCGGTGGCGAGCCCGGGCCCGCGCTGGACGCCGCCGGGCTGCGGGCCTGGACCGCGCCCGGCTGGGTCAAGGCCGCGGTGGACTTCCAGCTCGTGCCCAGCGGGGACGGGACGGAGCTCAGCTCCGAGACCCGGGTCGAGGCGACCGACGACGCCAGCCGCCGGGCCTTCGCCCGCTACTGGCGGGTGGTGCGCCCGGGCAGCTCCGCCCTCCGGTGGGAGGTGCTGACAGCGGTCGAGCTGCGGGCGACCGGCCGGCTGGGCTGACCTGCGGGAGGATCGGGCCGTGGCCTGGACCGAGAAGGACATCCCCGACCTCAGCGGCCGGACCGCGGTGGTGACCGGCGGCAACGGCGGCCTGGGTTTCCAGACGGCGCTCGCGCTGGCCGGCGCCGGGGCGCACGTCGTCGTCGCCGCCCGCGACCCGGAGAAGACCGCCGCCGCGACGGCGCGGATCCGCGAGCGGTACCCGGCCGCCTCGCTGGAGGTCGTGCCGCTGGACCTCGGCGACCTGTCGGTCGTGCGGGCGGCCGCGGACACCGTGCTCGCCGCGCACGAGCGGATCGACCTGCTGGTCAACAACGCCGGCGTGATGGCCATGCCGCAGCGCACCACCGCCGACGGCTTCGAGATGCAGCTCGGCGTCGACCACCTGGGCCACTGGGCGCTCACCGCCCACCTGCTCCCGGCGCTGCTGCGCAGCACCGCGTCCCGCGTGGTGACCGTGACCAGCACGGCCCGCTTCATGGGCGGCCCGCTGGACCCCGCCGACCCGCACATGCGGCGGCGCTACCGGGCGTGGGGCTCGTACGCGCGGGCCAAGATGGCCAACTACCACTTCGGGCTCGGCCTGCAGGAGCGGTTCGCGCGGGCCGGCGTCGCCGCCGCCTCGCTGATCGCCCACCCGGGGCTGTCGAACACCGACCTGCAGGCGCGGACCGTCCGCGAGGGCGGTGGTGGCTGGACCGGCGCCGTGGCCCACGCGGTGACGGCGAGGTCGGGGATGACCCCGCTCGAGGGCGCCCGACCGCAGCTGCGGGCGGCGACCGACCCGGCCGCCGCGGGCGGCGAGCTCTACGCGCCGCGCTTCGGCTCGCACGGGCCGCCGGTGCGCCGGCCCGTGCTGCGCCGGTTCGACCTGCGCAAGCAGATCGACGTCCTGTGGGAGGTCTCCGCGCGGGAGACCGGGGTGCCGCTGGAGGCGCCGCGCGCCTGACGCCGTCAGCAGTCAGCCGGCGGCGGGCTCATGCCGCTCGCGGACGTGCCGCTCGATCCCGCGGCCCACCCGCTCCCCGCAGACGTCGCACACCCAGGACGCCGAGATGCGGTGCCCGGCGTGGTGGAACTCGACCGGCGGCTCGTCGGCGACGTAGCGGTCGCCCCACTGCATGAGCGCCTGCAGCACCGGGAAGAGGTCCCGGCCGGCATTCGTCAGGTGGTAGTCCCAGCGCGGCGGGCTCTCGCTGTACTGCTTGCGCTCCAGCACGCCGGCGTCGACCAGGGCGTTCAGCCGCGCGGTCAGCTGCTCGCGCGGTGCGCCGGTGCCGCGGCGGATCTCGCTGAACCGGTGCGCGCCCAGCGACACCTCGCGGATCACCAGCAGCGCCCACCGGTCGCCCACCACGTCCAGCGCGCCCGCGATGGAGCAGCGCCGGCCCGGCAGCTCGTCCAGTCGGCTCGTCATGCGTCAAGGTTCGCATACCGAACCAACTCGTGTACGGTCCGGCTGAGTCGGTTCGGCAGGCGAACCGAGAAGAGGCGGGGTGCGATGAGCGCGACGACCGGTCCGGCAGCACCTGCACCCGCCCCCGTCCGCAGCCCGGGACTGGTGCTGCTGGTCGTCTCGGCGGCGGTCTTCCTCTCCTCGCTCGACCTCTTCATCGTCAACATCGCGTTCCCGGTGCTCGGGGAGTCCTTCGACGCCTCGACCGGAGCCCTGTCCTGGGTGCTCAACGGCTACACGATCGTGTTCGCCGCGCTGCTCGCTCCGGCCGGCCGGATCGCCGACCGCATCGGCCGCCGGCGGGTCTTCCTCTCCGGCCTGGCCACCTTCCTCGCCGGCTCGCTGGGCTGCGCGCTCGCCTGGGGGGTGGGCAGCCTGGTCGCTTTCCGGGTGGTCCAGGCGGTCGGCGGCGCCATGGTGACGGCGACGTCGCTGGCGCTGCTCCTGCACGCCTTCCCCCCGGCCCGGAGGGCGACGGCGATCGCGGTGTGGTCGATGGTCGGAGGCGTGGCCGCCGCCCTCGGGCCGCCCATCGGCGGGCTGCTGGTGGAACTCTCCTGGCGCTGGATCTTCCTGGTGAACATCCCCGTCGGCATCGCGGCGCTGGTGATCGGCCTGCTGGTGCTGCCCGAGTCGAGGGACGAGTCCGAGACCCGTCGTCCCGACGTCGCGGGCACGGTGCTGCTCGTCGTCTCCGTCGGCCTGCTGGCGTACGCGCTGGTCGACGCGCCGGACCGGGGCTGGACCAGCGGTGTGGTGCTGGGCGCCTTCGCCGGCGCCGCCGTCGCCGCCGCGCTGGTCGGCCTGCGCGCGGCCCGGGTGCCGCGGGGCACCGTGCCGGTGCTGCCGCTGGCGCTGTTCCGGGTGCGCTCGTTCAGCCTGGCCAACCTGGCCATGGCGTTCTTCATGGCCGGCTTCGGCGGCATGCTGCTGGGCAACGTGCTGTGGCTGACCGGGGGCTGGGGCTACACGTCGGTCGAGGCGGGCTTCGCGCTCATCCCGGGGCCGGCGCTGGCCGCGCTGACGGCGATCCCGGCCGGGCGGCTGGGCGCGCGTGTGGGCTGCGGTCCGGTCGCGGCCGTCGGGACGGCGGTCTTCGCGTGCGGCGCGCTCTTCTGGCTGCTCCAGGTGGGCGAGCAGCCGAGCTTCGCCGCCGACTTCCTGCCCGGGCAGGTCCTCACCGGCATCGGCGTCGGGCTCACGCTCACCAACCTGTCGGCCGCGGCGTCGTCGTCCCTGCCACCGGCGTCCCTGGCGACCGGGACGGCGACCTTCGGGGCCGCCCGCCAGATCGGCGCGACGCTGGGCGTCTCGATCCTGCTCGCCGCGGTGGCCTCGGCGTCGGCGCCGCTGGCCGGGGCCGAGCGCGGGTGGGCGCTGACGGTGGCGCTGGCCGCCGTCGCCAGCCTGCTGGCGCTCGCGGTGGGCCGCGGCCACCACGCCGACCTGCAGCTGCCTGCTCCCGTGGCAGTGCCTGCGCCGACCCCGGCGCCCGTCGACCGGGCGGAGGTCCCGCGATGACCCTCACCACCGGCACCGCGCGCCGGCTCACCTTCGCCCCGTCGTGGCGGTCGTTCACCAGCACGCAGGGCGGGCTGCTCATCGGGCACCTGCTCGCCGCGGCGGCCGACCTGACCGGCGCCGCGCCGCGCGCGGTGACCGCGCACCTGCTCGGCGGCGTCGTCCCCGACGTCGAGGCGGTGGTCACCGCGAGCGCGGACCGGACCGGCCGCACCGGCAGCGTGCGCGGCGAGCTGCGCCAGGACGGCGCGCTGCGCGCGGTCGCCCAGGTGCTCACGTCGGCGGGCGTCCCCGGACCGGCGGCCGAGACCGGGGGCGCCCCCGCCGGTCCGCGGCTGGAGGACGGCGAGCCCTTCGAGCTCCCCCGCGACTACGTGCCCGTGGGCGAGCACACCGAGATCCGGGCGCTGGGCAGCTCACGGCCGCTCGGCGGTGGCGACGAGCCGCGGCTGCACGCCTGGGTGCGCATCCGCGGCGCGGAGCTCGAGCCGCTGGTCCAGCTCGGGGTGCTGCTCGACGCGCTGCCTCCCTCGCTGTTCGCCGTCCGCACCGCGCCTGCCGCGATGCCGACCGTCGAGCTCTCGGCGCACCTGGCCGGCCCACCACCGCCCGCGGGCGCCTGGGTGCGGGTGGACCAGCGGACGGTCTGGTCCGACGCCGAGGTCGCCGTCGACGACGTCGAGCTGCGCGCGCCGGACGGGTCGCTCGTGGCGCGCGGCCGGCAGACCCGTCGCTTGCTCGGCGGCTGAGCCGGGATCAGGCGCCGCCGTCCACCGGCCAGTCGCTGAACACCAGGCTCACCGTGTGCCCGGCCGACGGCCAGTTCGGAACGTTGAGCGTCTGCGGGCGGGACGCGTCGCCGCGGGGCAGGTTCCGGGCGGTGACGGTGCCGTCGGCGTCGGGGGACGCGGGCAGGAAGACGTCGATGCCGCTCTGGAACGGCTGGTCGCCGAAGTAGGGCAGCTTCGCCAGCGTGCTCTGCCCGGGGGTGGCGGCGTCGTCGTGGACGTGCAGGCCGATGGCCGCGTTGCCCACGAAGTCGGTGATGACGTCGACCGGTTCGCCGTCGTCCACGCTCAGCTCGAGCACGTCGGCGTCGCCCTGCGCGTGCCACTCCCGCATCCGCATGACGACGAGCGACGTGTGGTCCTCCCCGACGTTGGTGTTCTTGCGGACGGCGCCGTCGGGTTCGGAGGAGAGCAACCGGACGAAGGCGCTGCTGCGGACGTAGGGCTGGAGGTAGAGGTGGTGGACGACGGGCGAGGCCTCGGAGCTCAGCGCGTACTCGTAGTGCGCGGCCATCTCCAGCTCGACCGGGCCGAACTCCCCGTCCGGCCCGAGCTCGATGCTGGCGTGCGGCTCGTCCTCGGTACGGGCGCCGGTGCCGGCGTCGATCGCCCAGATCTCCAGCGTCGCCTCGCGGCCGGTGTTCGCCGGGAAGTTGACCGCCCGGCCGGAGATCTCGACGGGGGCGCGCTGCGGCACGATGTCGACCACCCCGGGCGCCTCGCCCACGAGGAACTCGTACTGGACCGCGAAGGACTCCTTCGACGTCGCCACCTCGACGTGCGACTGGCCCGGGAACTGCGGCTGCTCGGGGGCGATGCAGGGGACGACCGGCGGCTCGGGGCAGCCGCGGCCGTCGATGGCGACGTACCTGGCCACCTTCGCGGCCTGCGCTGGGTCGCCGAGGTAGAGGTCGGCGACGCCGGTGCCTCGCGAGTGGCCGATCAGGTACACCTGCTCGACGTCGAACTCGGCGAGGGTCTCGTCGACGACCTCGCCCAGCCCGGCGGCGTAGCCCGGGATGTCCAGGCCGGCGCCGTCGTGGTCGTAGGCGACGATCCGGTCCTCGGGATAGCCGTTGGCCACGAACCGCATGGCGTTGGACTCGATCTGCTGGGCCGAGCCCGCGAACCCGTGCACGAAGACGATCGGCAGCGCGACGTCGTCCGGCAGCGGGGGCAGGGGGTCGGTGCCCTGGACCTCGGCCGCCGCCGGTGCGGCCTCGGCGTCCCCGCCGTCGTCGGACGAGCAGGCGGTCAGCGCCAGGGCGAGCGCCAGGACGACGGCGGGCAGCGGACGGCGGGATCTCGGGTCGGCCACGCGGACACCCTAGGGGCAGGGAGTGACCTGGATCGCACCTCGGAATGCGCTCCGTGGTGAGCCGCCTTCGTGCCGTCGTGGACCTGTTCTCCCCTCTCGCCCTGGGCGACCTGAAGCTGGCCAACCGCGTCGTCATGGCGCCCCTCACCCGGCTGCGCGCCGGCGAGGCCGGTGTGCCCGGCGACCTGCTCGTCGAGCACTACCGGCAGCGCGCGGGCGTCGGCCTGATCATCACCGAGGGCGTCTGGCCGAACCGGCAGTCGCGGGCCTACCCCGGTCAGCCGGGCATCGTGGACGACGAGCAGGTCGCCGGCTGGCGCCGGGTCGCCGACGCGGTGCACGAGCGCGGTGGGCAGATCGTCATGCAGCTCATGCACGGCGGCCGCGTCTCCCACCCCGACGTCACCGGCGGGCTCGAGCCGGAGGCACCGTCGGCCATCGCCATCGAGGGCACCGTCCGCACGCCGTCGGGCAAGCAGCCCTACCCGGTGCCGCACGCGCTGACCGCCGAGGAGCTGCCGCGCGTCCGGGACGAGTTCGTGCAGGCCGCGCGCAACGCGATCGCCGCCGGGCTGGACGGCGTCGAGCTGCACGGTGCCAACGGCTACCTGCTGCACGAGTTCCTGGCGCCGGCGTCCAACGAGCGCACCGACGCCTACGGCGGCACGCCGGAGAACCGGGCGCGCTTCGTCGTCGAGGTGGTGACGGCGGTGGCCGAGGCGATCGGCGCCGGCCGGGTGGGGCTGCGCATCTCGCCGCAGCACAACATCCAGGGCGCGTTCGAGACCGACGAGGCCGACGTGCTGCTCACCTACGGCGCGCTGCTCGACCAGCTGCGCCCGCTGGGCCTGGCCTACCTGTCGGTGCTGCACGCCGAGCCGGGCAGCGCGCTGGTGCAGGAGCTGCGGACGCGCTTCGGCGGCCCGCTCATCGCCAACAGCGGTTTCGCCTCGGTGACCTCCCGCGAGGAGGCGGTGCGCCTGATCGAGGACGCGCACGCCGAGGCCGTCGCCGTCGGCCGGCCGGTGATCGCCAACCCCGACCTGGTCGAGCGCTGGGCCGGCGAGCACCCGGAGAACGACCCGCAGCCGCACCTGTTCTACGCGTCCGGCGTCGAGGGCTACAACGACTACCCGACGCTGCAGCAGGTGAGCTGACGCGCCGCGCGCCGCTTGATCAACGCCCGCTGAGGGCCCTCTCGATCCGATCGAGGGGGCCCTCAGTGTGCGTTGATCTCCTCGGCGCGGCGCTGCTCGCGCCGTTTCTCCGCGCTCGGGATCGGGGAGATGCCGTCGTCCCACCGCTCGGAGGTCTGGGCCACCCAGAACCAGACGAACAGCGCGATGAGGCTGGCTTCCAGGGTGAGGACCCAGTGCGACCAGTCGCCGATGATCAGCGCCACGTGGACGGCGATGACGGCCGCCATGGCGACCGTGATGCGCGTGTAGCGGTTGAACCGCCCGGGGGTGAGCCCCACCGCCTCCTCCGCCGCGTAGCGCTGGAAGGCGTTGAGGCGGACGTTGGCCAGGATGAAGACGAAGAAGAGGACCGCTGCGGCGTTGTGCGCGTTGCTGAGGAAGAACGTGCGGAACACGACGAAGACGACGTTCGCGACGAGCACGAGAAGGACGGCTGCCCAGAAGCCCCGCACGGCGACGGGCGAGGGTCGCGCCTTCCGCCGCACGGTGATCACGGCGATGAAGGCCAGGGCCAGCCAGGCGACCACGAGCAGCGCGGTGACGTTGGTGCCGACGTTCAGGTAGCGCTCGCTGGTGGAGACGAGGACCTTGCCGCACTCGCGTGACTTGTTCGGGGTCGGCACCAGCGCGATGAAGGGCGCGCAGATCCCGGCCAGGTCGAGCAGGACGTCCTCACCGTCGCTGGCCCCGCGCAGGCAGATCAGGCAGACCCCGATCGCCACGAGCACACCGACGAGCACCCCGGACGCCGGGGTGTAGTAGTACGCGCTGATCGAGGTCTGCCAGCACTCGGCCAGGCTGCGCGCGTGCAGGACCGCCACGGCCAGGCCGACGGCGAGAGCGATGAGGCCGACGCGCAGGTACCGCCAGGTCTTGACGGCGAGATCGTGCTCGTCGCCGCGGTTCGCGAGGCCGGTCCCGGCGCTGTCGATCGTCTCCCTCATGCCCATGGCGACCCCCCGCGCGTCCGAGTGCCGCGAATGCTCGACCCACCGCCGACCCGCTCACAAGCACTCCGCGCGCGGGTCCTCAGCCCTCCGGCAGCCCGGCCTCGTGCGCCGGCTCGCGAACACCTCGGCGATCCTGACGGCGCTCCACCTGCTGCTCACGGGCGCGCTGCCGCTGGTGGAGTCGGGTGGTCGTCGCCTCCGTCGCCGGCGGGGCGAACCCCCGCGCGATCAGCCGCACGGCCAGGCACATCTCCCAGGCGGCGACCGGGACGGCGGCCAGCAGGGCGGCCGCCGAGGTCTGCGCGTAGACCCCGAAGAGCACCGCGGTGGACGACGCCAGCACCAGCGCACCGCCGCCCAGCCCGAGGCGGGCGATCCAGCGGGGCACGAGCCGGGACCGGTGCATCAGCCAGGCCAGCAGCACGCTGTTGACCCCGATGACGAGGCCGGGGCCCAGCAGGAACGTCCAGTCGTGCAGGGCGATCAGCGTCCGGGCGGCCGTGGTCAGCGCATCGTCGTCACCCGTGCCGGCGCGGCGCAGGCTGACCAGCGACAGCGTGGCGACGATGCCGACGCAGATGAGCGCGGCCTCCAGCAGCCGGCCGCACACGTAGCCGAGCGCCGTGCTCGGCCCGTGCTGCCTGATCACCGGGTACAGCGCGACCGCCGTGCCGATGCAGGACCCGGCGAGCAGCAGCTCGAGGAGCCCGCCCAGGAGCACCTGCCCGTCCGCACCGGGTCCCAGGACGTAGCCCGGATCGCCCAGCGCCGGTTGGTACAGCGCCAGCCCCGCGACCGCCGCGCCGAACGCGACGACGAAGAACCACCCCGCCGCGACGGCGCTGCCTCTGCTCGATCCCATGCTGCTGCCCTCCGACTACAGGTGTACGGCGTACACCACTGCTCGGGGACGCTAGGTGTACGCTGTACGCCTGTCAACGTCGGGGGAGCGCAGTGGTCGGGGAGGCCGCGCGACGCACGCCGCTGAGCCGTGACCGGGTGCTGCAGGCGGCGGTGGCTCTTGCCGACGTCGTCGGGGTCGAGGGGCTGAGCATGCGGCGCCTCGCGCAGGAGCTGGGCGTCGTGCCGATGGCGCTCTACAAGCACGTGGCCGGCAAGGACGAGCTCCTCGACGGCATGGTCGACGTCGTCCTGTCGGGCATCGAGCCGGCCGACCCGGCGTCGGGCTGGCGGGCAGCCGTCCGGCAGCGCGTGCTCTCGGCGCGGCAGGCCGTGCTCCGGCACCCGTGGGCGCGGAAGGCGATCGAGTCGCGTACCCGCCGCACGCCCGTCGTCCTCGGCTACATGGACTCCCTGGCCGGGATCTTCCGCGCCGGTGGTTTCTCGGCGGACCTGACCCACCACGTCATGCACGCGCTGGGCAACCGGATGTGGGGCTTCAGCCCCGAGCTGTTCGAGGAGCCGTCGGACCCGTCCGCGCCGCCGCCGACCCCCGAGCAGCGGGACGCCATGGCCGCGGACTTCGGCGAGCGCTTCCCGCACATCCTCGAGATCGCGACGGTCGCGACGCGGGGGGATCTCTCCGGCGTCGGTGGCGGGTGCGACGACCAGTTCGAGTTCGAGTTCGCCCTCGACGTGCTGCTCGACGGCTTCGACCGGCTGCGCGCGGAGGGCTGGAGCTCGCGCCGCTCTGAGCCCGGGTGTCAGGGAGCGGGCACGTGATCGACCTGCCCGCGCACCGCGGCCAGGAACGCCGCCGGGTCGTCGGCGTACAGGGCGATGCGGCGCACGGCCGCGGTGCCCTCGGGCAGGCGGACGTCGATCGGCCGGTCGAGCAGCACGTCGACGTTGGTCTGGTCGTGCATCCACAGGTGCAGTGCGCCCGGGCCGTCGACGCCGGGTTCGAGCCGCGGCGCCTTGTCCGGCCGGTTGGCGACCCGCCGGACGACCGCGTCGATCGCGTCCCACGGGACGTCGACGTCCACGTCGGTCGTGTACCGCACCCGGATGCCCTCGGGGCCGACGGCGTGCGGGCGGGTCACCATGCCGGTGAGCAGCCCGAACATCCACGTCAGGCCCCAGATGCCGACGACGAGCAGCGGGATGCGGACCGCCGGCCAGCGGTGCACCAGCAGGTCGACGACCACCAGCTCGATCGCGGAGACGACGATGAACGCGATCAGCACGGGCAGCACGACCCGGTGGTAGGTGAACGCTGCCGCGCCCGCCGGCACCCGCGGGCGGCGGAGCAGGAACCGGTAGAGGCTCTGCCAGACCCCGATCTCCAGCTCGACGGCGCGACGGGCCCAGTAGGCCACCGTCTCGCCGGCAGTGCGGGTCGTCGTCACGACGGGTCCATGAGCTCGTGCAGCCGGGCGGTCACGGCGTCCAGGTCGGCCCGGAAGCGCTCGAGCCGGTCGGCGTCGAAATCCGAGACCAGGTGCGCCGCCATCCGCTGCCGCTGACCGACCATCTCGGTCACCGCCTGCGTGCCCTTGTCGGTGAGCGTCACCAGCGTGGCCCGACGGTCGGTGGGGTGCGGTGCCCGGCGGGCGAAACCGCCTGCCTCCAGGGCGTCCACCAAGCCGGTCACGTTGCGGGGGCTCACCTGCAGGGCCCGCGCCAGCGCGCCCTGCGTGCTGGGCCCCTCGGCGTGCACCAGCCAGAGCAGGTGCGTGCGGGCGGAGGTGAGCCCGGCCGGCTCGAGCTCGCGCGCCATGTCCGCCTGGATCAGGAGCGCGATCTCGAGCAGCCGGTCGAAGACGTGCACGTCCGACGCCATGACCGTGAAGGTACTACATCTTAACCTGGCTTCACGACTCGGGTCAGCCGGCGGCCTCGATGAGCTGCGCCATGCGCTCCTGCTCACCGAGCACCTCGCCGATGCGGTTCTGCACCTCGTCGAGCCGGCCGATGATCTCGCCGGTCGTGTGGATGCCCTCCGCGACGGCCTTGCTCGAGGACTGGATGCCGGCGATCTGGTCGGCCACCCGCTGGGTCGCCTTGGCCGTCTCGCGGGCCAGGTCCTTGACCTCGCTGGCGACGACGGCGAAGCCCTTGCCCACCTCGCCGGCGCGGGCGGCCTCGATGGTGGCGTTGAGCGCGAGCAGGTTCGTCTGGTCCGCGATGCCCGAGATGATGCGGATGACCTCGCCGACGGCCGCCGACGCCTCGTCCAGCGCGGCGACGTCGCCGGTCATCGCCGAGGCCTGGTCGACCGCGCTCTCCGCGACCCGGCCGGCCTCGTTGGCCGCCTCGCGCAGCCGGGCGACGGTGACCAGCAGCTCGCGGGCGTTCTCCGCGCTCTCCTCGTTGCGGCGCAGCACGTCCAGCCGCTGGGAGACCAACTGCTGCACGTTGCGCAGCGAGGCCGCGCGCGACTCCGACAGCTCGATGGTCTCGGTGACGAAGAAGTCCATGGTGCCGATGACCCGGCCGCCGACGACGAGCGGGAAGCACACGCCGGACTTCACGCCCGCGCGCGTCGCGGCGGGGGCGCGGACGCAGTCGGTGACCTTGCCGATGTCGGGCACGAAGACCAGCTCCTTGGCCCGCCACGCGCGGCCGGAGAGGCCGACGCCCTCGGCGAAGCTGGCGCTCAGCGTGACGGCGCGGAACTCCTCGCCGGCCGAGCCGGACTCCTGCTGGAAGCGCAGCACACCCGCCTCCTCGTCCAGCGCCCAGAAGGACCCGTAGGCCCAGCCGAAGGAGCTGCGCACGGTGTCCAGCGCCACCCGGAGCGCCTGCTCCTGGGTGGCGGCGGCGCCGACCGTCGTCACGACGGTGGTGACGGCCTCGCGGTCGTTGAGGGTCTCCTGCAGGTGCGCCCGCGCCATGGCCGCCCGGTGCGCGTGGACGAGGACGCCACGCAGCGCACGCCACTTCGAGGCCCGGCCGCCGAAGAACGGCAGCTCGCTGGCGTTGTAGAACTCGTAGAGGGACGTGACGGCGCCGCGCTCGTCGAGGATGGGGAGGACGCAGCCGCGGGTGGCGCCGGTGGACTGGGCGGCCTTCCAGCGGCCGCAGAACGTCGGGTCGGTGGTCTCGTTCGCCAGGACGACGTCCTGCGTCCGGATCGCCTGGGCGGCCAGCCCCTCGGTCGGCAGCAGCCGCTCGATCCGGGCCGCCCGCATCGCCTCGGCGTAGCGGCCGGTGTCGGCGACCAGCGAGAAGCCGCCGTCCTCGTCGAGCACCCAGGCAGCGCCGTAGTCCAGGCCGAGCTCGGCGGTGAGGGTGCTCGCGATGATCCGGTGGGCGGCGGCGCTGTCGGCGACGCCGTCGTTCAGCGCGTTGATGACGGCCTCGACCGCCTCCACGTCGCGGGGGACGGCGACCGGGGTGTCGCCGCTGCTGGCTGGGCGCGTGCGTCGGTACATCGGTGCGTCTCGGCTCCTCGCTCGTGGGACGACCGGTGCCCCTGCCGTCGACAGCCGGTATCGGCAGGCGGAGTACCGGAATGCACCCGACGCGCTACCTCGGGGCGCTCTCCTCGCCGTGCACGTGCCCGAAGGTGGAGCCGGCCGCCGGGTGCGGCCCCTCGCGGGTCAGCGACGCCCGCATCTCCTCCGGTGCGAGCGCCCGCGCTAGGTGCCAGCCGACGACCGTGACCAGCGTGCCCAGCGCGATCCCGCCGAGGGAGAAGTCGTCGGTGATCTGCAGCAGCGGCGCGTCGTCGCCCGAGTTGCCGACGGCGATGACGATGCCCGCCGCCAGCGGCACGAGGTTGATCGGGTTGGCGAAGTCGACGCGGTTCTCCTTCCAGATCTTCGCGCCGAGCAGGCCGATCATCCCGTAGAGGACGACGGTGATCCCGCCGAGCACGCCGCCCGGGATCGCGTTGATCAGCGCGCCGAACTTGGGCACCAACCCGAGCCCGATCGCGACGACGGCGGCGACGTAGTAGGCGGCCGTCGAGTAGACCCGCGTGGCGGCCATGACGCCGATGTTCTCCGCGTACGTGGTGGTGGGGGAGCCGCCGACCGACGTCGCCAGCACCGTCGTGAGGCCGTCCGCGGCGACGGCGCGGCCGATCACCGGGTCGAGGTCACGCCGGGTCATCTCGGCCACGGCCTTCACGTGCCCGGCGTTCTCCGCGACCAGTGCGATCACCGCCGGCAGCACGAGCAGCGAGTAGTTCAGCGAGAAGGAGGGCCCCGTGACGTCGGGGAGACCGAACCACGGGGCGTCCCCGACGGCGTCGAAGGCCACCCGGTCCTCACCGGTCGAGCCCAGCGGCCCGGCGGCCCAGTCGAGGAGGATGGAGAGCAGGTAGCCGAAGACCAGGCCGAGCAGGATGGAGATGCGGGCGAGGAAGCCACGCAGCAGCAGCGAGGCGACGACGACGAACGTCATCGTCGCCAGGGCCACCCACTGGTCCTGCTGCCAGTAGGTCGCCGTCGCCACGGGCGCCAGGTTGAAGCCGATGAGCAGCACCACGGCACCAGTGACCGCCGGCGGCAGCACGCGGTTGATCACCCGCACCCCGGCCAGGTGGATGGCCAGGCCGACCAGCGCGAGGACGACGCCGGACACGAGCAGCGCCCCGAGGACGTCGGCGTCCGAGCCGCCGGCCGCCCGCACCGCGACCACGCCGCCGACGAAGGACGCGGAGCTCCCCAGGTAGCTGGGCACCTTCCCCTGCACGACCAGCAGGAAGATGATCGTGGCGATCCCGCTCATCATGATCGCGAGGTTCGGGTCCAGGCCCATGAGCAGCGGGAAGACGAACGTCGCGCCGAACATGGCGACGACGTGCTGCGCGCCGATGCCGACCGTCCGCGGCCAGGTCAGCCGCTCCTCGGGGGCCACCGCCTCGCCCAGCGGCACGGTCCTGCCGTCCCCGTACAGCTTCCACCCGAACGCCATCGGTGCCTCCTCGACCGGCCCGCGACCGGCGGCGGGCGACGCGCATCGTCGCACCACCCGGGGACGGCGCCCCGGGCGGTCCTACCGCCCGCGCGAGCGGGTGGCGACCCGGTGCTGCCAGGCCACCAGCGCCGGCGGACCCAGCAGCTCCAGCGCGGTGGCCCCGAGGACGACGGGGTGCGGCCGGCCGGTCCTCCGCCACGCGAGGAGGCGGGCGGCGCCGCCGAGGAGCAGCGCGCCGGAGACGCCCCGCAGCAGCGGGCCCTGCTGCTCGACCCGGGGCAGCGTCGACCAGATCAGCGGCGCCGCCGCGGCGTAGACGGCGTGCGCGTAGCGGTACTCGCTCTCCACCTCGGCGCTCGCCGGACCGCCCGCGCCGGGCAGCGAGGCGGGCCCGAGGAGCGCGCCGGCCAGGCCCGACGCCAGGGGGATGGCGGCGAGTGCGCCCAGGGTGATCTGCAGGCCGCGGCGGCCGCCGTCGGAGGAGGTCATCGCAGGACCGTCGCACAGGGCCGCCGGAGCGACCACCGGGTTCAGTCGAGCGCGCAGCTGAGCAGGCAGCCGACGGCGGCGGCGAACTCCGCGCTGCTGGTCAGCGGCTCGGAGAACGCCACGCGCACGTCGTAGCCCCCGCGCGGCGACTCCACCCGGAAGCGGACGCCGAAGCGGTCGAGACCCAGCAGGCGGACGTCGTCCCGCCGGCCGGCCCACGCCTGAACCCGGACCCGCAGCCGGGCCAGCGTCTGCGACTCCGCCGTCAGGAGGTCGGCCTCGGCGGCGGTGACCGGGTCGGGAGCGGCCGCGACGAAGTCCTCCGGCTCGATGTGGTCGACCGCCTGCGCCTCGTGCAGCACCACGTCGGCGACGTCGAGCCGCAGCAGCGTGGCGGTCAGCCCTACCTCGAACAAGGCGTCACAGGGGCAGCCCTCGGCGAAGGCCAGCACGGCGGCCGGGACCTCGTCGGCCGGCACCGGGCTCAGCCAGCCGGCGAGCTCCACCAGCGCCCGGATCGGCCGGCGCAGGGCGGACGGCCCGCGGTCGGTGACGGTCAGCCGGGCGGGGAGGTCGCCCACGGGGGAGTCCCGCAGGGCGCGCAGCAGCGGGCCGGAAGTGGGGACGACGACCAGCGTGGCGCCGTCGGCGGTGGTGGTCGCCGCCAGCGCGGGCGTCGTCCCCGTCCCGAGGACGTGCAGCGCGGCCGAGGGCCGGGCCGCGACGGTGCGGGCCCGCTCGGCCGCCGAGGGCTGGCCGCCTGCGGCCGGTGGCGCGGTGACCGGTGCCGGGATGCCGGCGCGGAACCGGCCCGGCGTGGATCCAGCCGTCATGGGAGCACCTCGAAGCTTCCGGGAGTGTGGGTAAGGTGAGCCTAACCAAAGACGGAGGACCACGTGAACACTCCCCGGCCCAAGATCCGGATCAGCCGGGCGCTCGGCATCCCGCTCACCCCCAAGGCGGTCGCCTACTTCGAGCGCCGCCCTTACCCGCCGGGCGAGCACGGCCGCAAGCGCCGCAAGGACAGCGACTACTCCACCCGGCTCAAGGAGAAGCAGCGACTGCGGGCGCAGTACGACATCAGCGAGACGCAGCTGCGCGCCGCCTTCGACCGCGCCCGGCGCACGGGCGGCAAGACCGGTGAGGCGCTGATCCAGGACCTCGAGTCGCGGCTGGACGCCACGGTGCTGCGCGCCGGGTTCGCCCGCACGATCTACCAGGCGCGCCAGTTCGTGACCCACCAGCACGTGCTGGTCAACGGCGCGCGCGTGGACCGGCCGTCCTACCGGCTCAAGCCCGGCGACTTCGTGCAGATCGCGGAGAAGTCGCGCACGAAGGAGCCCTTCCTCGTCGCCGCCTCCGGCGCGCACGCCGAGCCCCCCACGTACCTCGAGGTCCGGCTGGCCGACCTGGCGGCGCGCTACGAGCGGACGCCGTCACGTGAGGAGGTCCCGGTGATCTGCGAGGAGCAGCTGGTCGTGGAGTACTACTCGCGCTGACCACTCCGCGAGATCTGCACACTCGGGGCATTCAGGGCGCTGAAGTGCCCGAGTGTGCAGATCTCGCGGCCGTTCTCACCGGGGCTCCGGTTTTCTCCTGGGACAGGAGTTGAGTCCGCGCCCGGGCTGCCGAAAGTGCCTGCGTCAAGGATGACGGCGCAGCCATCGCGGAACGGACGACGGATCGTCCGGAGCGGGTCTGGGCCACGAGAGAACGGACACTCCCATGCGCCTGACGCGCGTTCTGCTCGCCGGTGCCGCGGTCGCCGCTGCCGGCGTCGCCACCTCCGCCTTCACCGCCGGCAACGACGTCCAGGACACCGTCGCCGGTTACGGGGACGCCGAGGTCACGGGCGCCACCACGACCAACATCGACTACGTGCTGGACCCGGTCGACAAGTCCGAGGTCACCTCGATCGACTTCGACGTCACGGAGAACTTCGACGCGGCCGTCGTCCAGGGCCTCAAGGCGTACGTGCAGCTCCAGGAGGCGGACGGCGACCCCGTCGGCACCGCGCAGCTCTGCACCATCCTCCCCTTCGAGACCGACCACACGCCGATCAACTGCCCGCTGCCCGCGGACACCAAGATCGCCAGCTTCGACGGCATCGCCCTCACGGTGGCCGAGTAGTCCTTCGCACGTGAGCGCGGCAGGCGTCGTGAGGCGCCTGCCCGCCCAGCCGGAAGCGAGCATGAACGCCGCAGCCAGAGCCGCCAGCACCAGCGCCGTCGCCGCGCTGGTGCTGGCGGCTGCCTGGTTGTTCTGGCCCGCGCAGCTCGGCGGCTCCACCACGTACGTCACCACGCACGGCGTGAGCATGGAGCCGGGCTTCTCCACCGGTGACCTGGCGGTGCTCCGGCCCGCCGGCTCCTACGAGGTCGGCGACGTCGTCGCCTACCGATCGGAGGCGCTGGACACCGTCGTCATGCACCGGATCGTCGCCGTCGAGGGCGACCGGTTCGTGCTGCAGGGCGACAACAACGACTGGCTCGACGAGGACCGCCCCACCTCCGACCAGGTGATGGGCAAGCTCTTCCGCCAGGTCCCGCAGGGCGGCAAGGCGCTGGCCGCGATCGCCTCGCCCTGGGCGCTGTCCCTCGTCCTCGTCCTCGCCCTGGGGCTGTTCACCACCAGCCGCCGCACGCGGAAGGGCCGTCCTGCCCCCCGCCACCGCGCGGCCCGACCGGCGCCCCGCGCGCTGCCCGCCCTCTCCATGCCCACGCGCGCGCAGGCCCGCCAGGTCGCGATCGCCTCCGGCGCCGTGGCGCTGCTGGCGGCGGCCGGCGGTGCCGTGCTGCTCGCGCTGCCCTCGACCGAGACCGAGGCCCGGTCGCGGACCGTCGCCCAGGAGGGACGGTTCTCCTACGCCGGCGACGCCGAGGCGGGGACGACGTACCCGACCGGCGCCGTCACGACCGGCGACCCGATCTACACCAGGCTCGCCGACGCGGTGACGGTCTCCTTCGCCCACGAGCTCAGCGCCCCGGGCCTCGACGCCGTCGACGGCACCGTCCGGCTCGACCTCACCGTCGCCACGGCCGACGGCTGGAGCGCTCCGCTCGGCAGCAGCCCCGCCGTCCCCGTCCAGGACGGCGCGGTCACGGCGGCCGCCGAGATCGAGCCCACCCTCGCCGCCTCCCTCGTCGGCCGGCACAACACCGAGATCGGCGGCAGCGCCGGCTCCGCCAGCATCCTGGTCACGCCCGTCGTCGCGGTGACCGGGACGGTGCAGGGCCGGCCGTTCACGGCGGGGGAGCTGGCCCCGCTCACCTTCACGATGGACACGGTGGCGCTGCGGCCGCCCGCCACCGAGGCCGCCTTCGCGCCCACCGCCTCCGTCCCGGTCTCCGTCGACGCGGTGGTGGCGCGGTCGTTCACCGTGCTCGGCGTGGACCTGCCGATCGGGGCGGCCCGGCTCCTCGCCGGGGTCGTCCTGGTCCTGGCCGCCGTCGTCGCCGCCGTCACGGGCTGGCTCGGCCGGCCGCGCACCGGCGACGCCGCCGACGCGTTCGCCGTCCGCAACGCCGCGCGGATCCTGCCGGTGGCCGGCCTCACGCCGGGCCGCAGCGTCGTCGACGTCTCCGACGCAGCCGCGCTGCGCCGCGTCGCCGAGCGGGTCGACGGCCTGGTGCTGCACCACGCCGGCCCGGAGGGGCAGACCTTCGCCGTCCAGGACAACGAGACGACCTACCGGTTCGTCTTCCCCGACACCGCGATCACCCGGACGCCGCTGCCCCCGCCGCCCCCGGCCGTGCGCCGGGCGGTGCCGGTGCAGGTGCCGGTGACCGCGCCGCTGCCCCGCATCGCCTGAGCCGAGGCGCTGGGACCCGCCGGTCAGCGCCGCCAGAAGTCGAAGCGGTCGCGACCGGGACGGAAGCCCGCCGCCTCCACCACGTCGACGGCGAGGTCGAACTTCTGCCCCACGGCCGACGGCGTGTGCGCGTCGCTGCCGAAGCTGACCGCCTCCCCGCCCTCCTCGAAGAACCAGCGCATCTGGTCGGCCGAGGCCAGCGGGCTGCTGGTGTTGATCTCCAGTGCCCGCCCGGAGCGGGCCAGCGCGCGGAAGACGGCCCGGTACTCCTCCTCGTAGTCCTTCTCGACGAAGCGGTGCGTCCCCCCGGGCCAGTACCGGCGCGGGAAGTCGACGTGCGCGAGCACCTGGAAGACGGCGCTGCTCTCGATCATGTCCACCAGCTCGCCGAGGTACCGGCGCATGGTGCCGTCGTCGTCCTCCCAGAGCAGGTGGCCGACGCCGTAGAGCTTCCCCTCGTGGGCCAGCGAGTGCAGCGAGCCCAGGATCCGGTCGACCGGCGCCTGGCGCAGGTAGGAGGCGACGCTGCTGCCGAACAGGTGCGGCTCGCCGGTCTCGACGCCGGACAGGATGCGCAGCTCCGGGAACCGGCCGCGCACGTCCTCGAGCTCGGCGAAGTAGCCGTCCACGTCGATCTCCGCGTGCCGGGACGCATGCCTCTCCACCAGGCCCTCGTCGGTCGCCCGGTCGTCGGGGTCCCAGACGGTGAAGTCCAGGTGCTCGGTGAAGGCGATCGCCGGCAGCCCCAGCTGCACGGCCTTCTCGCAGGCCGTGCGCATCGTCGAGGAGTCGGCGGTGTCCCAGGACCAGTGCGTGTGCACGTGGTTGTCCGGCGGTCGCTGCCCCTGGTGTGCCATCGCCTGTGGATTCTCCACTCCCGTCCACAGCTCCCGCTCGCCGGTCGGTCCTGTCACCCGCGGTGCCTACTGTCGGGGCATGACGACCGCGGCACCGACGTCCGAGATCGCCGACGAGGCGCTGGCCGTGCTCCGCGAGCTCACCGGCCGGCCGGGCGCGGTCTTCCGCGAGGGGCAGGACGCCGCCGTCTCGGCGCTGGTCGAGCGCTCGCAGCGGGCGCTGGTCGTGCAGCGCACCGGCTGGGGCAAGTCGGCGGTCTACTTCGTGTCCACCGCGCTGCTCCGCCGGCGGGGCAAGGGCCCGACGCTGCTGGTCTCCCCGCTGCTCGCCCTCATGCGGGACCAGGTGGCGGCCGCGGCCCGGGCGGGCATCCGCGCGGTCGAGATCTCCAGCGCCAACATGACCGAGTGGGACGACATCGCCGCCCGCCTCGCGGCCGACGACGTCGACGTCCTGCTCGTCTCGCCCGAGCGCCTCACCAACCCCCGGTTCCGCGAGGAGCAGCTGCCCGGCCTCGTCGCCCGCTGCGGCCTCGTGGTCGTCGACGAGGCGCACTGCGTCTCCGACTGGGGCCACGACTTCCGCCCCGACTACCGCCGCATCCGCGACCTGCTCGGCACGCTGCCCGCCGGCACGCCGGTGCTGGCGACGACCGCCACCGCCAACGAGCGCGTGGTCGACGACGTCGCCGAACAGCTGGGCTCCGGCGGCGTGGAGGTGACCACCGTCCGGGGCCCGCTGTCCCGGGACTCGCTGCGGCTGGGTGTGCTCCGGCTCCCCTCGGACCGCGCCCGGCTCGCCTGGCTGGCCGCCCGGATCGGCGACCTCCCGGGCAGCGGCATCGTCTACACGCTCACCGTCGCCGCGGCGGAGGAGACCGCCGCGCTGCTGCGCGACGCCGGGCACGAGGTGCGCGCCTACACCGGCCGGCTGGACGACGCCGACCGAAAGGACGCCGAGGAGGCCCTGCGGGAGAACCGGGTCAAGGCGCTGGTCGCCACCTCGGCCCTCGGCATGGGCTTCGACAAGCCCGACCTCGGGTTCGTCGTCCACCTGGGGGCGCCGTCGTCGCCGGTGAGCTACTACCAGCAGGTGGGTCGTGCCGGTCGTGCCGTCGAGCACGCCGACGTGCTGCTGCTCCCCGGTCCGGAGGACATCGCGATCTGGCAGTGGTTCGCCACCTCCTCCATGCCGCGGGAGGACCACGCCGCCGCGGTGCTGACCGCCATGGCCGACGGCAAGGCCTGGTCGGTGGCCCGGCTCGAGACGGTGGCCGACGTGCGCCGCTCCCGCCTGGAGCTGCTGCTGAAGGTGCTGGCCGTCGACGGCGCGGTCGAGCGGGTACAGGGCGGCTGGCGCTCGACCGGCCGGCCCTGGGTCTACGACGCCGACCGGTACGGCCGGGTCACCCGCACCCGTGAGGCCGAGCAGCGGGCGATGCTGGCCTACGCCCGCCCGGTCGGGGAGGCCGAGTGCCGGATGGCGTTCCTCCAGTCCGCCCTCGACGACCCGACCGCGGTCCCCTGCGGCCGCTGCGACGTGTGCGCCGGGCCCTGGTACTCCACCGACGTGCCGGAGGCGGCCGCGGAGGCCGCCTCGGCGGCGCTCGACCGGCCCGGCGTGGAGCTGGCTCCGCGGGCGCAGTGGCCCACCGGCGCGGACCGGCTGGGCGTCGACGTGAAGGGCAAGATCGCCGCCGGTGAGCAGCTGGAGCCCGGCCGGGCCGTCGCCCGGCTCACCGACCTCGGCTGGGGGCAGCGCCTGCGCAGCCTCCTCGGCGACGACGGCGTGGGCGGGTTCGTCGACCTCGAGGCGCCCGGGATCGAGGAGGACCCGGACGCCGCCTTCGACGTCCCGCTGCAGCACCCGCTCTCCGACGTGCCCCCGGACGAGGAACTCCTCCGTGCGTGCGCGCGGGTGCTCGCCGCGTGGGACTGGGTGCAGCGGCCCGTGGCGGTGGTCGCCGTCCCCTCCCGGCGCCGGCCGCGCCTGGTGACCGGGGTCGCCCAGGGCCTGGCCCGCATGGGCCGGCTGGACTACCTCGGCGAGCTCTCGCTGGCCCACGGGGGGCCGACCGGTCAGCCCGGCGGGAACAGCGCCTTCCGGCTGGCCGCCGTGTGGGACCGCATCGTCGTGGGCCCCGAGCTGCGCGAGCGGCTGGCGTCCGTGGCGGGTCCGGTGCTGCTGGTCGACGACCTGGCCGACTCGCGCTGGACGATGACCGTGGCCGGCCGCGAGCTGCGCCGGGCTGGAGCGCCGGCCGTGCTGCCCTTCGCGCTCGCGCTCACCGCCTGAGGAGGCACGCGGTCCTTTGGACCCTGGTCCTCCGGCGGAGGGCGACGTTCCATCGATGCTCCCGAAGCCACCCGGGGACCGCCCCTCCGCCGGGGAGTGCACCGTGGACCGATCCGACGAGCTCCTCGAGGAGCCCCTGTACCTGCACGGCGCCTTCGTCCGCCGGTGGGACCAGCTCGCCCGGCTGCCCCGCCCCGACGCCGCCGTGCCGGATCGTCCGGTCCGGCGGGGGTGGCCGCGCCTCCGGGCAGCCGTGCCGGCGCCCCGCATGCCGCAGACGCTGCGCTGGGCCCGCGAACCGGCCGACGACTGAGCTGTCCACAGCTTTTCGCACACATGTGCGAAACCTCGGAGTAGCGTGCCGCAGGTGATGCTCGCGCACCAGCCCTCCATGTGGGACGTCGCCGAGGAGGCCGCCCTCACCCCGTTGGCCGGCCGCGTCGAGCGGCACGTGCTGAGCGCCGGAGCCTGGGTCGACCACCTGCCCGGGTGGGTCACCGGCTCCGACGAGGTGCTCGAGGTGCTGCTCGGCGACATCGGCTGGCGCGAGGACCGCCGGCAGATGTACGAGCGCGAGGTGACCGTCCCGCGGCTGCTGCGCTGGTACGGCGCCGGCGAGACCTTGCCCCACCCGCTCCTCACGCAGGCGCGCACGGCGCTGGACGAGCACTACCGGCCCGAACTCGGCGAGCCCTTCGTCTCCGCGGGCATGTGCCTGTACCGCGACGGCCGCGACAGCGTCGCCTGGCACGGCGACCGGCTGGGCCGCGGCCGCGCGGGCGACACGATGGTCGCGATCGTCTCCTTCGGTTCGCCCCGGCCGCTGCTGCTCCGTCCCGTCGGCGGGGGAGAGAGCCTGCGCTTCCCCCTGGGGCACGGCGACCTGGTCGTCATGGGCGGCTCCTGCCAGCGCACGTGGGAGCACTGCATCCCGAAGACGGCCAAGCCGGTGGGACCCCGCGTCAGCGTCCAGTTCCGGCCACGCGGCGTCGCCTGAGAAGCCCGGGATCCCGGGCTCTCCTGGCCGGCGCAGGTCGGCCCTGAGGCCCGGGGGGACCCCCCCCTGCAGACACCCCTGGAGGGCGTGTACTGTTCTCCATGCGCCGCGCGGACCTGAGGGTCTGCCGGACCGGGACCCGCCGCTGGCGGGGGCAACGGAAACCGGCGTAGTGTTGGACATCCAGCCAGGGACGACGCCCGTGAGGGTCGAGTGTCTGC
>NZ_JBJGZM010000014.1:0-45634 GCF_054050515.1 Blastococcus sp. SYSU D01042
CCCCCCACCCCCACCCCCCCCCCCCCCCCCCCCCCCCCCCCCCCCCCCCCCCCCCCCCCCCCCCCCCCCCCCCCCCCCCCCCCCCCCCCCCCCCCCCCCCCCCCCCCCGCGTCGTGGTGCGGATCAGCCGTGCAGCAGGGTGCGGAACCTCGCGCAGCTCTCGTCGACCGCCTGCTGCGCCGCCGGCGAGACGGCACCCATGGCGAAGAAGCCGTGGATCATCCCGTCGTACCGCTTCACCTCGACCGGCACGCCGGCCGAGCGCAGGGCCTCGGCGTAGGCCTCGCCCTCGTCGCGCAGCGGGTCGAACTCGGCGGTGACCACGACGGCGGGCGGCTGGCCGGTCAGGTCGGAGTGCAGCGGGGACAGGCGCGGGTCCTTCGCGTCCTCCCAGGCGCCGGCGTAGTGGCCGTAGAACCAGTCCATCGTCGGCTGCTCCAGGAAGTAGCCGCGCGCGTTCTCGACCCGCGAGGGGTACTCGCCGGCGGCGTCGACGGCCGGGTAGATCAGCAGCTGGGCGGTCAGCGGGGTGCCCTCGGCGTGCAGCGTCTGCGCGACCACGGCGGACAGGTTGCCCCCGGCGCTGTCGCCGGCGACGGCGAGCCTGTCGTCGCCGCCGAAGCGATCCAGATGGGCGGCGATCCAGCGGGCGGAGGCGATGGCGTCGTCGGCAGCCGCCGGGAAGGGGTGCTCCGGTGCCAGCCGGTAGTCGACCGCGACGACGACGGCGTCGGCGCCCCGGCAGATGCTCCGGGCCATGGTGTCGTGCGTCTCCAGGTCCCCGATGACCCAGCCGCCGCCGTGGAAGAAGGCGACCGTCGGGAACGGCCCCTCTCCCTCGGGGCGGTAGACGCGGGCCGGGAGGTCGCCCTGGCCACCGGGGACGGTGATGTCTTCGATGCTCCCCACCGGGACCTGGGTCTCCGGGCGGGTGGCGTTCATCGCCAGGTACTGCGCGCGGCCGGCCTCCGGGGTGCCCTCGTAGATCGGGGGCAGGCCGGCCTCCTGGGCCATGGCGAGCAGGGCGGCGAGGTGCGGGTCGACCGGCACGGGTGGTTCTCCTGTCAGGGGTGGCTGGGGGATGGGTGGGAGGTGGCTGGGGTCGAGCGGGCTCAGCGGTAGACGAGGCCGTCGTCGAGATCGGCCGTGGGCAGGATCGCCCGCTCCTCGCTGTACTCCTTGTGGTGCGTCCAGGGCTCCCGGTCGCCGCGCTTGAACATCCGGTGCTGGGAGCGCATGACGTAGCCCGGGTTGAAGTTCTCGGGGTCCGACCAGTCCAGCAGCGGCATGCCCTCGTCCTCCGGCCGCAGCTGCGGGACGACCATCGGCGTCCCCTGCTCGTCCATCTTGGTGAGCAGCCGGCAGACGAACTGGCTGACCAGGTCCGCGCGCAGCGTCCAGCTGGCCCGGAAGTAGCCGAAGACGTAGGCCATGTTCGGCACGTTGGTGATCATGATGCCGCGGTAGGTGACCTGCTGGGTGAAGTCGACCGGCTCGCCGTCGACGGTGAAGGCGACGTTGCCGAACAGCGACAGGTCGAAGCCCGTGGCGGTGACGACGATGTCGGCCTCGAGCTCCTCGCCCGAGGTCAGCAGGATGCCGGTCGCGGTGAAGCGCTCGATGGTGTCGGTGACGACGGAGGCCCGGCCCTCGCGGAGCGCGGTGAACAGGTCGCCCTCGGGGACGGCGGCCAGGCGCTGCTGCCACGGGCGGTAGGTCGGGTTGAAGTGCTTGTCGATGTCGAAGCCCTCGGGCAGCTGCGGCCGCATCTCCCCGATGAGGTACTCGCGCAGCGCGTCCGGGGTGTCGATCGACATGCGCCACAGGTCCTCGCCGAGCTTGAACGAGGCACGGCGCATGATCTCGTGCGTCCACTCGTCGGGGATGTCCAGCGCCCGCAGCTGCTCGGCCAGCTCGGAGACCCTCGGCCGGGAGATGAAGAAGGTCGGCGAGCGCTGCAGCATCGTCACGTGCTTGGCGGTCTCGGCGATGGCCGGGATCAGCGTCGCGGCGGTCGCGCCGGAGCCGATGACGACGACCCGCTTGCCGGTGGCGTCGAAGTCGTCCGGCCACTTCTGCGGGTGCACGATCTGGCCGCGGAACTCGTCCATGCCCTGCCAGTGCGGCTGGAACGGCTTGTCGTGGTCGTAGTACCCCTGGCACATCCACAGGAAGTGCGTGGTGAAGCGGAGCTGCTCGCCGGTGTCCTCGCGGTCCACCTCGACGGTCCAGAGCTTGTCCTCCGACGACCAGCTCGCGGTCCGCACCCGGTGCCGGTAGCGGATCTTCTCGGCGAGGTGGTTCTCCTCGATGACCTCGTCGAGGTAAGCGAGGATCTCGTCGGCGGTGGCGATGGAGGGACCCCGCCACGGCTTGAACCCGTAGCCGAAGGTGAACAGGTCGCTGTCGGACCGGGCACCCGGGTAGCGGTGCGTCCGCCAGGTGCCGCCGCGGGCGTCCAGCGCGTCGAGCAGCACGAAGCTGCGCCCCGGCTGCTCCTGCTGCAGGTGGTAGGCGGCGCCGATGCCGGAGATGCCGGCGCCGACGACGAGGACGTCGACGTGCTCGGTCCCGGGGGCGGTGGTGCGGCCGGCAGGGGCCTCGATCGTGGACATGCCGAACTCCTCGCAGAGGCGTGACGTACGCCGCAGAACGTACCGCCGGGCGCTCCGTATTCATAGAACGCCGCTCTGGTTGTGCGCAGGACGGCGCGGCGGAGATACGTGGACGTCCTACTACTCCGGGCCGTACGGTTCCGGCATGCACGAACCCCGCCACCCCGTGCGCTTCGTGACCGCCGCCAGCCTGTTCGACGGGCACGACGCCTCCATCAACATCGTGCGGCGGATGCTGCAGGCCCAGGGTGCCGAGGTGGTTCACCTCGGGCACGACCGCAGCGTCGACGCCGTCGTCCGCGCGGCGGTGGAGGAGGACGTGCAGGGCGTCGCGCTGTCGTCCTACCAGGGCGGGCACGTCGAGTACTTCGGCTACCTGGTGGAGCGCCTCGCCGAGGTCGGCGCCGGGCACGTGCAGGTGTTCGGCGGCGGCGGTGGGGTGATCGTCCCCGAGGAGATCGCGGCGCTGCGCGAGCGCGGGGTGACCATCTACGCGCCGTCCGACGGGCAGCGGCTGGGCCTGCCCGGGATGGTCGACGAGCTCGTCCGGGCCTGCGACCTCGACCTCGCGGCGGAGGGCCCCGACGTCGACGCCCTGCTCGCCGGCGACCCGGCCGCGCTGGCCCGCGCGATCACCGTGCTCGAGGCCGGCCGCTCCCCGGAGCTCGCCGAGCAGGTGCGCGCCGCGGCCGCCCGCCGCCCGGTGCCGGTCCTCGGCATCACCGGCACCGGCGGGTCGGGCAAGTCGTCCCTGACCGACGAGCTGCTGCGCCGGCTGCGCATGGACCAGGAGGACAAGCTGCGCGTCGCGGTCCTCGCCATCGACCCCACGCGCCGGCGCGGCGGCGGCGCGCTGCTCGGCGACCGGATCCGGATGAACGCCCTCGAGACCGGCGAGCGGAACCGCACCTTCTTCCGCTCGCTGGCCACCCGGACCGCCGGCGCGCAGGTGCCCGAGCACCTCGACGACGTCCTCGCGGCGGTGCAGGCGGCCGGCTACGACCTGGTGGTCGTCGAGACCCCCGGGATCGGGCAGGGCGACGCGGCGATCGTGCCGTTCAGCGACGTCTCGCTCTACGTCATGACGCCGGAGTTCGGCGCCGCCTCCCAGCTCGAGAAGATCGACATGCTCGACTTCGCCGACGTCGTCGCCATCAACAAGTTCGAGCGCCGGGGTGCCGAGGACGCCCGCCGCGACGTCGCCCGGCAGCTGGTGCGCAACCGCTCGGCCTTCGGCGTCCCGTGGGAGGAGATGCCGGTCCACGGCACGAGCGCCGCCCGGTTCAACGACGACGGCGTCACCGCGCTCTACCAGCACCTGCTCGGCCTGCTGATCGAGGCGGGCCTGGCGGCCGGCCCCGGCGTCCTGCCGCGGGTGGACGTGCGCGCCTCGTCCGGCCTGACCAGCGTCGTCCCCCCGCAGCGGGCCCGGTATCTCGCCGAGATCAGCGACGCGGTGCGGGGCTACGCCGCGACGACCCGCGCGCAGGCCGACGTCGCCCGTCGCCGGCAGCACCTGACCACCGCGGCCGAGGTGCTCGACGGGGAGGCCGCCGGGGCCGCGCGCGCCGCCGCTGAGGCGGCCGCCGGCGAGCTGCTGCCCGAGGTGCGCGCGCTGCTCGACGGGTGGCCGGCGCGGGTGGAGGCCTACTCGGGGGAGGAGTACGTCTACACCGTGCGCGGCACCGAGGTCCGGACGCCCCTGACCCGCACGACGCTCTCGGGCAACCCGGTCCGCCGGGTGGCGCTGCCCCGCACCCGGGACGACGCGGAGCTGCTGCGCTTCCTGCGCGCGGAGAACCTGCCCGGGGCCTACCCGTTCACCGCCGGCGTCTTCCCGTTCAAGCGGGCGGGCGAGGCGCCGGCCCGCATGTTCGCCGGCGAGGGCGACCCGTTCCGCACCAATCGGCGCTTCCGGATGCTCTCCGCCGGGAGCGAGGCCACCCGGCTGTCGACGGCGTTCGACTCGGTGACCCTCTACGGCCGCGACCCCGACCCGAGGCCGGACATCTACGGCAAGGTCGGCACGTCCGGGGTCTCGGTGGCGACCCTCGACGACATGGAGGTCCTCTACTCCGGGTTCGACCTGTGCGCGCCCACCACGTCGGTGTCCATGACGATCAACGGGCCCGCGCCGATCGTCCTGGCGATGTTCCTGAACACCGCGATCGACCAGCGGCTGGAGGCCTTCCGCGCCGAGCAGGGGCGCGAGCCGGACGAGGCCGAGGCGGCCGAGCTGCGGGCCTGGGTGCTGGCCAACGTCCGCGGCACGGTGCAGGCCGACATCCTCAAGGAGGACCAAGGCCAGAACACCTGCATCTTCTCGACCGAGTTCGCGCTGCGGGCGATGGGCGACATCCAGCAGTGGTTCATCGACCACGGCGTCCGCAACTTCTACTCCGTCTCCATCTCCGGCTACCACATCGCCGAGGCCGGGGCGAACCCCGTCAGCCAGCTCGCCTTCACCCTGGCCAACGGGTTCACCTACGTGGAGAGCTACCTCGCGCGCGGGATGGACGTCGACGACTTCGCGCCCAACCTGTCCTTCTTCTTCTCCAACGGGATGGACGCGGAGTACTCGGTCATCGGGCGGGTGGCGCGACGCATCTGGGCGATCGCGATGAAGGAGCGGTACGGCGCCGGTGAGCGGTCGCAGATGCTGAAGTACCACGTGCAGACCTCGGGTCGGTCGCTGCACGCCCAGGAGATGGACTTCAACGACATCCGCACCACGCTGCAGGCGCTCTGCGCGATCTACGACAACGCCAACAGCCTGCACACCAACGCCTTCGACGAGGCGGTGACGACGCCGAGCGAGCAGTCGGTGCGCCGGGCGCTGGCCATCCAGATGATCATCGACCGGGAGTGGGGGCTGGCCGGCAACGAGAACCCGCTGCAGGGCTCGTTCGTCATCGAGGAGCTCACCGACCTGGTCGAGGAGGCGGTGCTGGCCGAGTTCGACCGGATCGCCGAGCGCGGGGGAGTGCTCGGCGCGATGGAGACCGGCTACCAGCGCGGCCGGATCCAGGACGAGTCGATGCTCTACGAGCACCGCAAGCACGACGGCAGCCTGCCGATCGTCGGCGTCAACACCTTCCTGGCCCCGGACGCCGGCGACGCCCCGCCGGCGGTGGAGCTCGCCCGGGCGACGGAGGCCGAGAAGCGCTCGCAGCTGGAGCGGCTGGCCGCGTTCCAGGCGGCGCACGCCGCCGACGCCCCCGCCGCCCTGGCGCGCCTGCAGCACGTGGCCCTGGCCGGCGGCAACGTGTTCGCCGAGCTGATGGAGACCGTGCGCCACTGCTCGCTGGGTCAGATCACCGAGGCGTTCTTCGAGGTGGGCGGCCAGTACCGGCGCAACGTCTGATGCGCGACGACCTGGGGACGGCGGTGGCGCTGCCACGGCCGCCGCGGCGGGTGGTGTCGCTCGTGCCGTCGCTGACCGAGGCGCTGGCGGTGACCGTGCCCGAGCGGCTGGTCGGCGCGACCGACTGGTGCACGCACCCGCCCGGGCTCGACGTCGCCCGGGTGCGCGGCACCAAGAACCCCGACCGCGCCGCGATCGCCGCGCTCGCCCCCGACCTGGTGGTCGCCAACCGGGAGGAGAACCGGCAGCTGGACGTGCAGCGGCTGCGCGCGGCCGGCATCCCGGTGTGGGTGACGGTCATCGAGTCGCTCGACCAGGCGCTCACCTCGATGCGCCGTCTGTTCGTCGAGGCGCTGGACGCCGGCGAGCCGGACTGGCTGCGGGTGGCGGCGGAGGAGTGGGCGCAGCCGGCCCCCGTGCCGGCGCTGCGGGTCGCCGTCCCGATCTGGCGGGATCCGTGGATGGTCGTCGGCAGCCGCACCTTCGCCGGTGACGCGCTCGCCCGGCTGGGCCTGGCCAACGTCTTCGCCGCGGACGCGGAGCGGTACCCGCACGTCGACATCGCGCAGGTGGCCGCCGCGGAGCCCGACCTCGTCCTGCTGCCCGACGAGCCCTACGCCTTCACCGCCGACGACGGCCCGGAGGCGTTCCCGGGCGTCCGGTCCGTGCTGGTCAGCGGCCGCGACCTGACCTGGTACGGCCCGTCGCTGGCGACCGCGCGCGCCCGGCTGCTGACCGCCACCCGCGGCTGAGGGTCAGGCGGTCCCGAGCCGCCGGCGGACGACGGCGGCCTGCTCGGGCGAGCCGATGAGCTGCCCGATCTCGCGCTGCTCGGCGGCCAGCCCCTCGGCCAGCGGCACCCGCCCGGCGAGCTCCACCAGCCGCTTGATCGCGCGGGTGGCGCCCCGGCTGTGCCCGGCGATCTCGGTGGCCAGGGCGAGCGCCGCGGCCAGCGGGTCCGCCTCCTCGCGGGTGGCCAGTCCGAGCCGGGCCGCCTCGGTGCCCGACACCCGCCGGCCGGTGAGCGCCAGCTCCATGGCGACGTCGCGGCCGACCAGCTCGGGCAGCAGCTGGGTGCCGCACATGTCGGGGCAGATGCCCCACTGGATCTCCATCAGCGACAGCTGCGCGTCAGGGGCGACCAGCCGGATGTCGGCGCCCAGCGCGATCTGCAGGCCGCCGCCGAACGCGACGCCGTGCACGGCCGCGATCACCGGCGCCGGGACGAGCGACCAGACGTGCACGACCTGCTGGGCAAGGGCCTCGGCAGCGCCCAGCTGCTCCGGGGCCGTGGCCCTCCGCTCGCGGGTCCGCTCCTGCCCGCGGTCGGCCATGTCGGCGAACGAACCGAAGTCCAGGCCGGCGCAGAACGCCCGCCCCGCACCGTGCAGCACGACCGCGCCGACGTCGTCGCGGGTCATCAGATCCTTGCCGGTGGCGAGGATGGCCGCGAACATCGCCGGGTCCAGGGCGTTCATCTTCTCGGGCCGGTCCAGGCGCACCGTCGCCACGCCGTCGGCCACCTCGAGCGCCACCCGGCGCGAGACGTCGTCGTCCATGCAGGCTGTCTACGGGTGGCGCGACCGGGCTGTCAACGCGGCCCCTGCCTAGGCTCGCCGCATGACCACCGCCCCGCGCACCGCCGCCCGCCTGCTGCTGGGCGCCACGATGGTGGGCGCCGGGGTGCTGCACCTGACCACCCAGCGGCAGGAGTTCCAGGCGCAGGTGCCGGCGTGGTTCCCGGTCGACGACGACCTCACGGTGCTGGGCTCCGGTGTCGCCGAGATCGCCCTCGGCGCCTCCTTCCTCGCCGTGCCGAGGCGCGAGCGGCTCGTCGGCGCGCTGCTCGCGGCGTTCTTCGTCGCGATCTTCCCGGGCAACGTCGCGCAGTACCTCGAGGGCACCGACGCCTTCGGCCTGGACACCGACCGCAAGCGGCTGGTGCGGCTGTTCTTCCAGCCGCTCCTGGTTCTGTGGGCGCTCTACGGCGGCGGCTGGTCGAGGCGCGACCTGCGCCGCTGAGCGGCGGCCCGCGGTACTGGCCGGTAGGCGGTGCGACCTGCGGGCACCGGATAGGTTCGGGTCAGGACGACGGCGTCGGCAGGGGAGTGGCACGTGAGCAGATCGGTGCTGGTGACCGGCGGCAACCGCGGCATCGGGCTGGCGATCGCCAGGTCCTTCGCCGAGCAGGGCGACGCCGTGGCGGTGACCCACCGCGGCAGCGGTGCCCCCGACGGGCTGTTCGGGGTGCAGTGCGACGTCACGAGCAGCGCCGACGTCGACCGCGCCTTCACCGAGATCGAGGAGCGCCAGGGCCCGGTGGAGGTGCTGGTCAGCAACGCCGGCATCACCCGCGACGGCCTGCTCATGCGGATGAAGGAGGAGGACTTCGCCGACGTCCTCGACGCCAACCTCACCGCCGCCTACCGGGTGGCCAAGCGGGCCAGCGCCAAGATGGTCCGCGCCCGCTCCGGGCGGATGATCTTCGTGTCGTCGGTCGTGGGCCTGCTGGGCTCGGCCGGGCAGACGAACTACGCGGCGTCGAAGTCGGGGCTGGTCGGCCTGGCCCGCTCGATCGCCCGCGAGCTGGGCAGCCGGAACATCACCGCCAACGTGGTGGCGCCCGGCTTCGTGACCACGGACATGACCGCGGCGCTGCCCGAGGCGCGGCAGCAGGAGATCCTGGGGCAGGTGCCGCTGGGGCGGTACGCCTCGGCCGAGGAGGTCGCCGGCGTCGTGCGCTTCCTCGCCGGCGACGCGGCGGGCTACATCACCGGGGCGGTCGTCCCGGTCGACGGCGGACTGGGGATGGGGCACTGATGAGCGGGATCCTCGAGGGCAAGAAGGTCCTCGTGACCGGGGTGCTGACGGAGGCCTCGATCGCCTTCGCGACGGCGCGCCTCGCCCAGGAGCAGGGCGCCACCGTGGTGCTGTCGAACTTCGGGCGGGCGCTGTCGCTGTGCCAGCGGATCGCCAAGCGGCTGCCGCAGGAGGCCGCGGTCGTCGAGCTCGACGTGACGAGCACCGAGCACCTGGCGAGCCTGGCCGACCGGCTGCGCGAGATCGGGTTCGACCGGCTCGACGGGGTGGTCCACTCCATCGGCTTCGCGCCGCAGGAGGCCATGGGCGAGGGCTTCCCGGAGGTCGCGTGGGAGCACGCCGCCACGGCGTTCCAGGTCTCGGCCTGGTCCTACGCCTCCCTGACCCAGGCCTGCCGGCCGCTGCTGGCCGACCCGTCCTCGGTCGTCGGTCTCACCTTCGACGCGTCGGTCGCCTGGCCGGTGTACGGCTGGATGGGTGCGGCGAAGGCGGCGCTGGAGTCCACCAGCCGGTACGTCGCGCGCGAGCTCGGCCCCGACGGCGTGCGCTCGAACATCGTGGCGGCCGGCCCCCTGCGCAGCATGGCGATGAAGTCGATCCCCGGCAGCGCCCAGTTCGAGGAGGCGTGGGAGGGCCGCGCGCCGCTGGGCTGGTCGGTCACCGACACCGAGCCCGCCGGCAAGGCCGTCGTCGCGCTGCTGTCGGACTGGTTCCCCGCCACGACCGGCGAGATCGTCCACGTCGACGGGGGGTTCCACGCCGTCGGCGTGTGACCTCCCCGATCCCCCGCATCCAGCACCGCTCCGCAAGAGGAAAGAACCCACGTGCCCCGCGCCATCGTCGACATCACCCCTGCCGGTCAGCGTCCCGACCAGGACCCCTCGCTGGCCGTCCGCAACAACGGTGGCGCGGAGCCGTCGTCGGCCCCCGCCCCGGCCGGCCGCCGCGAGGCGCTGCTGCTGCTCTCCTTCGGCGGCCCCGAGGGGCACGACGACGTCATGCCCTTCCTGGAGAACGTCACCCGCGGCCGCGGTATCCCGCGCGAGCGGCTGGAGGAGGTGGCCGAGCACTACCACCACTTCGGCGGGGTCAGCCCGATCAACGACCAGAACAAGGCGCTGATCGCCGCGCTGGAGACGGAGCTGCGCGCCGCCGGGATCGACCTCCCCGTCTACTGGGGCAACCGCAACTGGGCGCCCTACGTCGAGGACGTCTGGCAGCAGATGGCCGACGACGGCATCCAGCACGCCTACGTCCTGGCGACGTCGGCCTATGCCTCGTTCTCCGGGTGCCGGCAGTACCACGAGGACATCGCACGGGCGCGCGCCGCCATGACCGGGGACGCCGGGGCGCCGGGCGGGCCGACCGCGGAGAAGCTGCCGCACTACTTCGACGCCGAGGGCTTCCTGCGGGCCAACGCGGACGCGCTGGCCGCCGCGCTCGCCGAGCTGCCGGCCGACGTCCGGGACTCGGCCCGGCTGGTGGCGACCGCGCACAGCATCCCGGACACGATGGCCGCCGTCGCCGGGCCCGAGGGGCACGCCTACGAGGCCGAGCTCCAGGCCGCCGCCCGGCGGGTCGTCGACCTCGTCGCCCCCGGCCGCCCGGTCGACCTGGTGTGGCAGAGCCGGAGCGGCCCGCCGTCGGTGCCGTGGCTGGAGCCGGACGTCAACGACCACCTGCGCGCGGTCGCCGAGGCGGGGGAGAGGGCCGTCGTCCTCTTCCCGGTCGGGTTCGTCAGCGACCACCTCGAGGTCATCTGGGACCTCGACAACGAGGCGAAGGAGACCGCGGACGAGCTGGGGCTGGTGTTCGCCCGCGCCGCCACCGCCGGTACCCACCCGGCGTTCGTGGCCTCGCTGGTGGAGCTGCTGGCCGAGCGCCGCGCCGGCGGGGAGCTCCGGCTCGGTACCAACTGCCCGGCCAGCTGCTGCTTCACCCCGCCGCGCCCGCGCCCGACGAGCTGACGGCTCAGCGCCAGGTCGGGGCGACGTCCCTGAAGTATCGGCGGCCGAAGGCGCGGTTCTCGTCGGTCATCCCGTCGGTGAGCCAGGCGAAGAAGCGCCCGGCCACCGGCAGCGGCTGGCTGCGCAGCTTCTTCTCGACCGCCTTCCACTGGGGGCTGCGGCCGAGGCGTCGACGGCCGAGCCGCTGGCCGCCACCGCCGCCATCGCCCTCGTGGTGGTGGGTGAGCTCCGTCCGCAGGTTCCGGTAGGCGTGGTCCAGCGCCTGCGCGCGGGGCCGGTCGCCGTCCGCCATGCGCCCGAGGGCATCGGCGAGCCGGTCCAGGTCGCGCCGGACCGCCGCGTGGATGACCCGGTTCATGGTCAGCTGCTCGGTCATGCCGGGACGCTAGCGAGAGGGTCCTCGCCGGTGCAGGGGTTCTGGCGCCCGGCCGCCGGGCGTCGCTGCCCCGCTCTTCCGCGGAGAAGCAGACCGCTCTTCCGCGGAAAAGCAGGCCGCTCTTCCGCGGAAAAGCAGGCCGCTCTTCCGCGGACGAGCGGGGTGGGGTCAGTCGGTGCCGGACTCCATCGCCGCGCGGTCGAGCGCCTCGTCCAGCTCCGACACCTGCCCGCGGGAGGCGATCGTCTCCGCACCCCCCGGGACGGAGGCGTCGATGAGACCTGTCGACGCCGCCTGGGCGGCACCGATCGCGGCCTGCACCGACCCGCCGACCATGCCGATCCGCGCGTACTGCTCCAGCCGCGCGCGGGAGTCGGCGATGTCCAGGTTCCGCATGGTCAGCTGGCCGATCCGGTCGACCGGGCCGAAGGCGGAGTCCGACGTCCGCTCCATCGACAGCTTGTCCGGGTGGTAGCTGAAGGAGGGGCCCGTGGTGTCGAGGACCGAGTAGTCCTCGCCGCGCCGCAGCCGGATCGTCACCTCGCCGGTGACGGCCATGCCGACCCAGCGCTGCAGCGACTCCCTGAGCATGAGCGCCTGGGGGTCGAGCCAGCGGCCCTCGTACATGAGCCGGCCCAGGCGGCGTCCCTCGCTGTGGTAGGTCGCCAGCGTGTCCTCGTTGTGGATGGCGTTGACCAGCCGCTCGTAGGCGATGTGCAGCAGCGCCATGCCCGGCGCCTCGTAGATGCCGCGGCTCTTGGCCTCGATGATCCGGTTCTCGATCTGGTCGGACATGCCCAACCCGTGCCGGCCGCCGATGGCGTTGGCGGTCATGACCAGGTCCACGGGCGAGGCGAACTGCCGGCCGTCGATCGCGACCGGGCGGCCCTGCTCGAAGCCGATGGTCACCGTCTCGGGCTCGATCTCCACCGCGGGGTCCCAGAAGCGGACGCCCATGATCGGTTCGACCGTCTCGATGCCGGTGTCCAGGTGCTCGAGGGTCTTCGCCTCGTGCGTGGCGCCCCAGATGTTGGCGTCGGTGGAGTAGGCCTTCTCGGTGCTGTCCCGGTACGGCAGGTCGTGCGCGACCAGCCACTCGGACATCTCCTTGCGGCCGCCGAGCTCGGTGACGAAGTCGGCGTCCAGCCACGGCTTGTAGATCCGCAGCCCCGGGTTGGCCAGCAGGCCGTAGCGGTAGAACCGCTCGATGTCGTTGCCCTTGTAGGTCGAGCCGTCGCCCCAGATCTGGACGTCGTCCTCGAGCATCGCCCGCACCAGGAGGGTGCCGGTGACGGCGCGGCCCAGCGGCGTCGTGTTGAAGTAGCTGCGCCCACCCGAGCGGATGTGGAAGGCGCCGCAGGTCAGGGCGGCGAGGCCTTCCTCGACCAGCGCGGCGCGGCAGTCGACCAGCCGGGCGAGCTCCGCGCCGTAGGCGGTGGCCCGGCCGGGCACCGAGGCGATGTCGGGCTCGTCGTACTGCCCGATGTCGGCGGTGTAGGTGCAGGGGACGGCGCCCTTGTCGCGCATCCACGCGACCGCCACCGAGGTGTCGAGACCACCGGAGAACGCGATGCCGACCCGCTCGCCGACGGGGAGGGACGTGAGAACCTTGGACACGGGCACAAGTATTCACGACGCTGCATGATCATGCAGAGGTGGGGGTGGGTTAGCGCGGCACCGCGTTGTACGCCGCCGTCACCGCCTCGCGCACGGCGTCGCCGAGCGGCCGCAGGACGGCGTCCCGGCGGGCGGCCTGGGCCGTGTTCACCGCGCCACCGGGGGCGTCGGCCAGCGCCAGGTCCAGGACGGCGGCCAGCCGCAGCGCCCGGCCGAGGATCGACAGCGCCAGCGGGTCGGCGTCCGGGGGCAGGCCGTCCGCGGGCCGGGGCCGGGCCAGGCCGGCGAGCAGCTCGGGCACCTCGGGGTGCCAGCGGGCGAGGTCGAGCGAGGCCAGCGTGCGTGCGGACTCGCCGACCGCCAGGTCCAGCGCCCCCGACGCCGCCCGCAGCGTGCCCTCGACCGGCGGGGGAGGCGGAGCCGCGCCGTCCAGCGCGACGGCGGTCCACTGCAGGACCTCCGGACCGAGCGGCTCAGGAACCAGCACCACCCGCTCGCCCACCGCGGCCTGCCCGGCCTCCAGGGCCAGCGGGACCAGGCCGGGCACCGCCGGCAGCCCGCGGACGTCGCCCGGCGCGGGGAGCACCAGCCGCAACCGGCGCTCGCCCAGACCGCGCAGCGCGCTCAGCGCCGCGCCGAGGGGGACCGCACCGTCGGTGCCGGGCAGCCCGCTCACCCGGTGGGCGGTGTCGCCGGTGACCGCGTCGAGGGTCTCGTCGTAGGAGGTGCGGCCGGTCAGCCAGGCGGTGGCCCAGGCGGCGAACCGGCCCGCGGGGAAGTCGTGCACCGGGCGAGGCTACGTCGGCTCCCCGCGTTCCGCCGCGGGCTCTGCCAGACTCCGGGCATGGCTGCCTGGCTGCTCTGGCTGATCGCCGCCGGCCTGTTCGCCGGTGGCGAGGTGCTCACCCTCGATCTCGTCCTGCTCATGTTCGCCGGCGGGGCGCTGGGCGGCATGGCGGTCGCGCTGGCCGGGGGCGCGGTGGCCTTCCAGCTGATCGCGTTCATCGCCGTCTCCCTCGCGCTGCTGGCCGTCGTCCGGCCGATCGCCAAGCGGCACCTGCTCGACCGCACCCCGCTGCAGCTCGACGGGGTCGACACGCTGGTCGGGCGCACCGCCGTCGTCACGCGCGCGGTCGACGCCGCGGGCGGCCGGATCCGGCTGGGTGCCGACGAGTGGTCGGCCCGCAGCCAGCACGGCGGCGAGGCCTTCGCGGTCGGGACGACGGTGCGCATCCTGCAGATCGAGGGCGCGACGGCCGTGGTGGGCGACGCACTGGAGTGAACCGCCGACCACGCCCGTGACCTGCGGATGCGGACGTGGGAGGGTCGAAGCGTCCGCCCCCGACGGAGGAGGCTCCCGTGGAACCCGCCCTGATCGCCCTGGTCGTCATCGCGCTGCTGCTGGTGTTCGTCCTGGCCAAGAGCGTCACCATCGTGCCGCAGGCCCAGGCGAAGGTCGTCGAGCGGCTCGGCCGCTACAGCCGCACGCTCACCCCGGGTCTGTCGATCCTGGTGCCCTTCGTCGACCGGGTGCGGGCGACGATCGACCTGCGTGAGCAGGTCGTCTCCTTCCCGCCGCAGCCGGTGATCACCGCGGACAACCTCCAGGTCGGCATCGACACGGTCGTCTACTTCCAGGTCACCGACCCGAAGCTGGCCGTCTACGGCATCGCGAACTACATCACCGGCATGGAGCAGCTGACCACCACGACGCTGCGCAACGTCGTCGGCGGGCTGAACCTCGAGGGCGCGCTGACCGGCCGCGACGGCATCAACAGCCAGCTCCGCGAGGTGCTCGACGGCACCACCGGGCCGTGGGGCCTGCGGGTGGCGCGCGTCGAGATCAAGGCCATCGACCCGCCGCACTCCATCCAGGACTCCATGGAGAAGCAGATGCGCGCCGACCGCGACAAGCGCGCGGTCATCCTCACCGCCGAGGGGCACCGGCAGGCCGCCATCACCTCGGCCGAGGGCGAGAAGGCCTCGGCGATCCTGTCGGCCGAGGGGCGCAAGCAGGCCGCGATCCTCGAGGCGGAGGCCGAGCGGCAGAGCCGGATCCTGCGCGCCGAGGGTGAGCGGGCCGCGCTGTTCCTGCAGGCGCAGGGCCAGGCGAAGTCGATCGAGACGGTCTTCCAGGCCATCCACGACGGCAAGCCCGACCAGGGGCTCCTGGCCTACCAGTACCTGCAGACGCTGCCGCAGATCGCCCAGGGCGACGCGAACAAGATGTGGATCGTGCCCAGCGAGTTCAGCAAGGCGCTCGAGGGGCTGGCCAGCCTCGGTGGGGCGGACAAGGGCACGTCCTGGATGGACGTGGGTCCCTCGGCGGACGGGCGCACGGCCCCGCCGGACGGCGGCATCGACACCAGCAGCTGGTTCGAGTCGCAGGTGCCGCGGGCGGCCGACCAGCCCGAGGCGCGGATCGAGATGACCAGCATCGCGGACTCCGCACCGGCGATCCCCAGCCCGCCGCCGCTGTCGGAGATCACGCAGGACGTGCGGGACGCCGGCCCGGCGGCCGACCCCGCCGTCCGCGAGCAGTTCGGCGCCGACGACGACGGGACCCCGCGGGCCTGAGACGCAGCGAGGGGGCTCCCGTCCGGGAGCCCCCTCGCCGTTCCGTGCGTCAGTCCTTGAGCAGGCCCTCGCGGAGCTTGGCCAGCGTCTGGGACAGCAGCCGCGACACGTGCATCTGCGAGATGCCGATGTCGGCGGCGATCTGCGACTGGGTCATGTTGCCGAAGAACCGCAGGATCAGGATGCGGCGCTCGCGGGCGGGGATGGTGGCCAGCAGCGGCTGCAGCGACTCCCGGTACTCCACGCCCTCGAGCGCGGCGTCCTCCTCGCCCAGGGTCGCGGCGAGGGTGGGGGAGTCGTCGTCGCCGGAGAGCCGCTCGTCCAGCGAGCTGCTGCGGTAGGCGTTGGCGACGGCGAGGCCCTCGAGGACCTCCTCGCGCGGGATGCCCAGGTGCTGGGCCAGCTCGCTGGGCGTCGGCGCGCGGCCGTTCTTCTGCGCCAGCTCGCCGACCGCGGCGTTCAGCGACAGGTGCAGCTCCTGGAGCCGGCGCGGCACGCGCACCGACCAGCCCTGGTCGCGGAAGTGCCGCTTGATCTCGCCGGTGATGGTCGGCACCGCGAAGGAGAGGAACTCCACCCCGCGGGTCGGGTCGAACCGGTCGATCGCCGCGATCAGACCCAGCGTGCCGACCTGCAGCAGGTCGTCGAAGGGCTCGCCGCGGTTGCTGAACCGGCGGGCGAAGTGCCGGACCAGCGGCAGGTGCTCCTCGACGAGGATCTCCCGGAGCCGCTCGCGCCGCGGGTCCTCCTTCTCCAGCGTGGCGAGCTCGGCGAACAGCGGCGCGGTGCGCTGGGCGCGGCGCCGGTTGTCCGACAGCGGCGGGTCGGCCGTGGGGGCCTCCTCCGCCTCGCCGGCGGTCTCCGCGGCGGCGGGTCCCTCCCCGGCGGCGCGCACCTCGTCCTGCTCCGGGGCCTCGCGCGGCTCGGGCGCCAGGCCGTCCCGCGGGTCCACCCTGATCCCGGTGGGATCCGTGGCGGGCGACCGGGTCATCGGGCCACCGAGAGGTTCTGCCCCGCCCCGCCGGCCAGCTCCGCTGGACGCTGCCCGGGGAGGAACTTGTCCATGGCGATCAGCGCGACCGGTGCGTCGGAGCCGTCGCCGCCGGGCACCTGCCGCTGGGACGCCGGACGGCCGTCCACCGCGTCCACCAGCGTGGCCAGGACCGCCCACCCGAAACCGTCGCGCGGGACGTCGACCCCCGCGGCGGTGGGCACCCACGCCTCGATGTGCAGCCCGCTGCGAGTGGTCTCGAAGACGACGGTCAGCGGCGCATCCTCCTCGGCGATGCTGGCCAGCGTGGCGCAGGCCTCGTCGACGGCGAGGCGGAGGTCCTCGACGCTGTCGAGGTCGTAGTCCATCCGGATGGCGAGGTCACCGGCCATCGCCCGGACCGCCGGCAGCTGCATCGGGGTGATCGGCACCCGGAGCTCCAGGCGTTCCGGACGCCGTCCGTCCTGCGCGAGGGCGCCCCTCGAGTCCACCATCCGTGTGCAGCTCCTTCGTCCCGGCGCGCTCGGCTCTCGAGGCGCGGTGCCCATCCTGCCTGCCGGCGTCGGGACCGGGGCCCGCGGGGGACCGGTCGGGTACCGCGCCGACGGGCTGGACTACCCGGCCGGAGGGCCGCGGCAAACGTGGTCCGGAGCACTGCCGTGGGCGCGGTTGCCGAGGTCGCGGGCCTGTTGTCTCCTGACCTGGATGAGCGCCAGCCAGGGCAGTCTGCCACCTCCGCCGCCCGCCCCGGGCGCCGACGGTGCAGCCGCCCTGCTCGCGGCCATGGAGGAGGCCCCCGCGCCGATCTGGTGCCTCACCGGCGGAGCCCGGACGGTGTGGGCGAACGCCAGCGCGCGCCGCCTGGGCACCGCCCGCGACCAGCTGCCCGTGATCGACGGCCGGCCGTTGGCCGAGGTGGTGGACGCGGTGATCGGCACGGGCCGGTCCGAGGTGCTCACCGGCACGCTGGGCCCCGGGGGGCCGGCGGTGACCGCGACCCTCCGGCCCGTGCAGGTGGCAGGCCAGCCCGGCTCGGTCGTGGTGATCGAGCGGGACGACCCGGACGCCGACGGCGGGGTGGAGGTCGGCGCGGACGCCGTCGAGGCCGCCCAGTCCTCGCTGCTGCCGCCCTTCCTGCCGATGCTGCCGGACCTCGCGCTCGCCGGCAGCTACCACCGGGCGACGTCGGTGCGCGCGGCCGGCGGCGACTGGTACGACGCGGTGCCGCTGGGCGAGGGGCGGGTCGCCCTGGTCGTCGGGGACGCGGTCGGCCACGGCGTCGCCGCGGCCAGCGCGATGAGCCGGCTGCGCGGCGCGATGCGGTCGACGGCGCTGCGCGACCCCGCACCCCCGGCCGTGCTGGGCGACCTCGACTCGTTCGCCGCGATGATGGAGGACGTCGAGGGAGCATCGGTCTTCTACGGCGTGCTCGACTCCGCCTCGGGCGACCTCGCGTACACGACGGCGGGCCACCCGGCGCCGCTCGTCGTCGGCAGCGACGGCACCGCCGCCTTCCTCCCGGTCACGCCCCGCCCGCCGCTGGGCAGCGTGCCCGGCGCCGGGACGCCCGTGCACCGCACCGTGCTCGAGCACGGGGCCACGCTCGTGCTCTTCTCCAACGGCGCGCTCGCCGGCTCGGGCAGCGACTACGCCGCGGCGCTCGAGGCGCTGGTCGACGCCTCCCGCCAGGTGCTCGGCCGCCCCGGCGCCGGCGACCCCGGCACCGCCGCGGGGCTGGCCGTCGAGATCGCCGAGCTGGTCCGCTCCCCGCACGAGTGGCCCGACGACGTCGCCGTGCTGGTCGCGCACCGCCGCGCGACCAGCCTCGAACCGCTGCTGCTCGACCTGGTCGCGGTCCCCGCCGCGCTCCCGGGCATCCGCCGGCGGCTGGGCTCCTGGCTGACCGGGCTGGGCATGGGCGAGAACGACCGCGTCGGCGTCATGGCCGCTGTGGGGGAGGCCTGCGCCAACGCCGCCGAGCACGCCTACCGGGGCACCGAGCCGGGGCGCATGCAGGTGCGGGCAGAGGTCGACCCGGACGGCGTGCTCACCGTGACGGTGCACGACGACGGCACCTGGCGGACGCCGGACCGCGATCCCGGCGACCGCGGGCGGGGGTTGCTGATCATGCGGCAGCTGGTCGACGCCGTGACCCTCGACGACCGGGTCGGCACGACGGTGACCCTGCGCATGCGCCTGCGCCGCAGCGCCGAGGAGGAGGTCGCCGCGAGCGACGGCTCGGACCACGTCACCGTCGTCGTGGACCGGGACGGCGCCCGACCGGTGGTGCGCGTCGCCGGCGCGGTGGACGAGGCCGGAGCCGACCAGCTGCGCATCCGGCTGCTCGAGGCCAGCCACGGCGGCACGGCCCGCGTCGAGCTCGACCTGCACGACGTGTCGCTGTTCAGCAGCGCCGCGGTGCGGGTGGTGCTCGCCGTGGCCCGCATCGCCCGGGACGAGGGATGGCGCCTGGCGGTGCACGCGGCCGAGGCGGGAGTCACCCGGCACGTGCTCGAGGTCAGCGGGTTGGCCGGTCTGGTCGACCTCCGCTGAGCGGGTGACGGCGCGCGCTGCCGGGTTTGCGCGGGGTCACCGCTGCCCATCACCGGGCGGTGAGACTGCGGCGGAGTGACGTGAACGGTCCCGGCTACCGGCGACGCCGGGCGGGCCGCGGCTTCGCCTACCACGACGCCGACGGCCAGCTGATCCGCGACGAGCGCCTGGACCGCATCCGCGAGCTCGCCATCCCGCCGGCCTGGAAGGACGTCTGGATCTGCCCGTGGCCCAACGGCCACATCCAGGCCACCGGGGTCGACGCAGCCGGGCGCCGCCAGTACCGCTACCACGACCAGTGGCGCGCCCGCCGTGACGCCGAGAAGCACGAGCGGGTCCTCGAGATCGCCCACCAGCTCCCCGACGTCCGGGACGAGGTGGTGGCCGCGCTGCGCACCCGCGGGCTGAACCGCGAGCGGGTGCTGGCCACGGCCATCCGGCTGCTGGACCTGGCCGCCTTCCGCGTCGGCAGCGAGCAGTACGCGGAGGAGAACGGCACCTACGGCCTGGCCACGCTGCGCCGCGAGCACGTGCGCGTGCGCGGCGAGCGGACGTTCTTCTCCTACACCGCCAAGGGCGGCATCGAGCGCGAGGTGGAGCTCACCGACCGGCCCACGGCCACCGTCGTCCGCCAGCTGCTGGAGCGGCCCGAGGGCACGGGGGAGGAGCTGCTGGCCTACCAGGTGGAGGACGGCTCCTGGCGCGACGTCACCAGCACCGAGATCAACGCCTTCCTCAAGGAGATCAGCGGCGCGGAGATCACCGCGAAGGACTTCCGGACGTGGAACGCCACGGTGCTCATGGCTGCGGCGCTGGCCGAGGCGCCCCCGCCCGCGTCGAAGACCGCCCGCAAGAAGATCGTCAGCGCCGCCTACAAGCAGGTGAGCGAGCAGCTGGGCAACACCCCGGCGGTCTGCAAGGCCAGCTACGTCGACCCGCGGGTGGTCGACCACTACGAGCACGGGGAGACCGTCGCGCACGCGCTGGAGGCCGCCGACGAGGCCGATGCCGACCGGGACGTCCAGCGGGTGCTCGAGCAGGCGGTCTGCCGGCTGCTGTCGGCCTAGGGACGACGGAGGGCCCCGCCGGAACCGGCGGGGCCCTCCGTCTGCGTCAGCTCAGCGTGCGGTGCTGTCCGCGATGGTGAAGAGGTCGATCAGGCCGGTCACCTCGAGCGGCCGCGTGACGGCGCGCGTCGTGGCGATCAGGCGGAGGGCGACCTCGCGGCTGCGGGCGGACTTCTGCGTCTCCACCAGCACGGCCAGGCCGGCGGAGCCCAGGAACTGGACGCCGGACAGGTCGATGACGAGCTCGCGCGGCGACTGCTCGAGCTGGCTGTCCAGGGTCGAGCGCAGCACCGGGGCGGTGAAGGTGTCCACCTCGCCGACGACCTTCACCGTCACCACGCCGTCCTCGTCGGTGGAGGTGGAGAGCGTGATCACGTCGTCGAAGGGAGCCTCGGTGCCCTCGGTCGACACGTCGGGCTGCCCCTCGGCGGGCAGGTCGGAAGTGGTCACGGATCGTGCTCCTCTCGGCGGCGGCGCGCTGGCACACCGCCCGGTCAATCTACCGCTCCGCAGGGCCGGGGTGCGGATGACCCCCGGTTCCGCGCGTGGTCGACGCGGCCGCAGCCGGCCCTCGTGGGACCAGTTGCGGTACGGCTGACTGCTCAACCGCTGACCCAAAGTAGACAACCCGGCGGGGACGCGCCAACCCACCCGGCGGACGCGGTCGGGCCGCGCCCGCCGGGGCGGGTGGAGCAGGAGGGGGCGCGGGTCAGCCGTCGGTGAGGTGGACGGCGGACTCCTCCGGGCCCTCGCCGCCGACGGCCGCGTCGCCGGTGGCCTCGACGTCGTCGGCGGTGCGGTTGGTCCCGGAATCGCTGCGCGGCGTGGTGTCCAGGTCCTGCTCGAGCTGCACGTCCGCGCGCTGCGGGTCCTCCGCCGGGCGGACGTCGGCGGCGTCGTCCGGGAGCTCGCGGTCCAGCCGGCCGGAGAGCGACTCGCCCTCGGCCTGCTCGAAGGCGGTGGTGCCGAAGTCGGTGGCGGCGGTGGGGCGCTCGCCGGGCAGGGCCTCGATCTGCGGGTCCTCGGCGCGCTGCATCGTGGGCGAGTCGTCCAGCGCGGTCTCGGGGATGCCGTCGTCCTCGGGGAAGACGTCGCGGGCGGTCTGGCCCTCGGTCTGCGTGGTGCCGTCGGTGGTGCCGGGGTCGGTCATGCGCGTCTCCGTTCGTCGCGCGGGCGAGCCCGCTCTCGTCGTCCCGGGGGACGGGGAGCCGGTCCCTGCGGACCGGCGTCGTGGACCCGCCCTACCCGTGACCCGCGCCGCCATGCCTCGGTGTGCCGTGGCGCACGGTCGGCGCGCCCGCGTTCACCCGGCCGGGAGCGGGGGTAGCGCGGTGCCATGGCGATCGCAGACGAGGTGGCGCGGATCGGGGCCCCGGTCCGCCGGTGGGCCCGCACGCAGAAGCGGGAGTACACCGACGGCGAGCCCCGGCCGCTGGGCGCCGACCTCGGCGCCATGGGCGTCTACGTCGGGCTCGTCTCGGCCGCGGCCGCCGCCGTGCGCTCCTCCGGGCGGGAGCTGCCCGAGAGGATCCCGATCGGTGACGCGGCCCTGCTGACGGTGGCCACCTTCCGGCTGGCGCGGCGGATCGCGAAGGACCCGGTGACCGCTCCCGTGCGGGCGCCCTTCGTCCGCTTCGAGGGGCCGTCGGGGCACGCCGAGGTGGCCGAGGAGGTGCGCGAGCACGGCGGGGTGAAGCACGCCGTGGGGGAGCTGCTCACCTGCCCCTTCTGCCTGGCCCAGTGGGTGGGCACCGGCTTCGTGTTCGGCTACGTGACCGCGCCCAGGGCCACCCGCCTGGCCGCCCTGACGATGACGATGGTGGCCGGGTCCGACGTCCTGCAGTTCGTGTACGACGCCATCCAGAACGGCCTGCTCACCGGCTCGGTCCAGGACGACGAGCCCGAGGGCGTGGACGACGCGGCGGGCAGCGCCGGTCCGTGACCCGACCGGGGGACGCCGCGCAGCCGTCGACCTGCCGGAGCGGGCTTCCCGGACCTATCGTGTGATCTTGACCCGCGGTGGGTCGGCCGGGGACCCACGGGGGTCCTCCTCGGGAAGGGGCGGCATGCGATCGATCTGGCGCGGGGCCGTGTCCTTCGGGCTGGTCAGCATCGGGGTGAAGCTGTACTCCGCCACGGAGGACAAGGACATCCGCTTCCACCAGGTGCACGCCACCGACGGGGGTCGGGTGAAGTACCGCCGCGTGTGCTCGATCGACGGCGAGGAGGTCGAGTACAGCGACATCGCCAAGGGCTACGAGCTGCCCGACGGCCAGGTCGTCATCCTCACCGACGAGGACTTCGACGAGCTGCCGCTCAGCACCCGGCGCGAGATCGAGGTGCTGCAGTTCGTCGACCAGGCCGAGATCGACCCGATCCAGTTCGAGAAGACCTACTACCTGGAGCCCGACGGTCCCGCGACGCGCCCCTACGTCCTGCTGCGCGACGCCCTGGAGAACGCCGGCCAGGTGGCGATCACCAAGATCGCGATCCGCCAGCGGGAGTCGCTCGCGGCCATGCGCGTCCGCGACGGCGTCCTGGTGCTGCACACCATGCGCTGGCCCGACGAGATCCGGACCCCCGACTTCGGTTTCCTCGACGAGGACATCTCCGTGCGCCCGCAGGAGCTGTCCATGGCCGAGGCGCTGATCTCGTCGATGTCCGGCGCCTTCGACCCCACCGAGTTCACCGACGACTACCGCGAGGCGATGACCGCGCTGCTGGAGGCCAAGCAGAGCGGGGGCCAGGTCGCGCAGCCGGCGGAGGTCTCCGACGACGACGGCGCCGCGGTGGTCGACCTCATGAGCGCGCTGCGGCGCAGCGTCGAGCGCGCCCGGGGCGGCTCCTCCCCGGAGGCGGCCGACCCCGGCGACGACGCCGCCGACGCCGCCGACGCCACCGCGGAGGAGACCCCGGCGAAGAAGGCTCCCGCGAAGCGCGCCCCGGCGAAGAAGGCGGCCGCCGGGAAGGCGCCGGCGAAGAAGGCGGCGGCCCAGAAGAAGGCCACCGGTACCGCGGCGGAGAAGACCGCCGGTGCCGGCAAGCCACCGGCCAAGCGCGCCCGCCGCAGCGCCTGACGTGCCCGCCCGGCGGGACGACCCGCTCGCGGAGTACCGCGCCAAGCGGGATCCGGCGCGCACGGCCGAGCCGGTGCCGCCCGCCGGCAGCGCGCTCCCGCGGGGGGACGACGACACCTTCGTCGTCCACGAGCACCACACGCCGCGCGGGCGCGCGGGGGAGCGGGTCCACTGGGACCTGCGCCTCGAGCGCGGCGGCGTCCTCAAGAGCTGGGCGGTGCCCAAGGGCCCGCCGACCGAGCCGGGCCCCAACCGGCTCGCCGTCCCCACCGAGGACCACCCGCTGGAGTACGCCACCTTCAGCGGCACGATCACGGCCGGGGAGTACGGCGGCGGCGAGGTCTCGATCTGGGACGCGGGCCGCTACGCGACCGAGAAGTGGGACGACCGGCACGTCATCGTGACCTTCGACGGGCAGAAGCTGGCCGGCCGCTACGCCCTCTTCCCGGTCGCGGACGGCGCCTGGAACATCCGCAAGCTGGACGCCGCCGCCCCACCCGGGCCGTCCCCCGCGCCGCCGCCGATGCTGGCGACCGCCGGCGCGATGCCCCCGCCCGACGAGGACGACCGGTGGGGGTACGAGTTCAAGTGGGACGGGGTGCGGGCCGTGGCCACGGTGCGCGGCGGCGTGCTGTCCCTCTCCTCCCGCAAGGCCACCGACATCACCGTGCGCTACCCGGAGGTGGGGCGGCTGCCGGGCGCGCTGGCCGGCCATGACGTGGTCGTCGACGGCGAGATCGTGATGATGGACGCCGCCGGCCGGCCCGACTTCGGCGCGCTGCAGAACCGGATGCACCGCACCGGCCCGGAGGTGCCGCGGATGGCCGCCGCCGCGCCGGTCACCTACCTGGTCTTCGACCTGCTCGCGCTCGACGGCGAGGACCTGCGCGCGCGGCCCTACGCCGAGCGGCGGGAGCTGCTCGACGAGCTGGCCCCGGCCGGGCAGCGCTGGGTGCTCACCCCCTGGTTCCGCGGGGGTGGGGCCGACGTGCAGGCGGCCAGCGAGGAGAACGGCCTGGAGGGCGTCGTCGCCAAGCGGCTGGACTCCCCGTACCGCGCGGGCGTGCGCAACCCCGACTGGCGCAAGATCAAGAACTTCTCCACCCAGGCGGTCGTCGTCGGGGGGTGGCGTCCGGGGCAGGGGCGCCGCGAGGGGACGATCGGCTCGCTCCTGGTGGGCGTGCCCGACGACGAGGGCCGGCTGGTCTACGTCGGGCACGTCGGCACCGGGTTCAGCGACGCCGACCTGCGGCACCTGCAGCGGACGCTCACGCCCCGCCCGACGGCCCCGTTCGAGGGGACGCTGCCGCGGGAGGTCACCCGCGACGCGCGGTGGGTGGAGCCCGACCTGGTCGGCGAGGTGGCCTACGCGGTGTGGACGGCGGACGACCGGCTGCGGCACCCCGTGTGGCGGGGCGTGCGGGAGGACCTGGAGCCCGACGACGTGGTGCGCGAGCCGTGAGCCCCACGAAGCAGCGGGTGGAGATCGACGGGCGGACGCTGTCGGTGTCGAACCTGGAGAAGGTGCTCTTCCCCGAGGTCGGCTTCACCAAGGCGCAGGTCATCGACTACTACGTCCGCATCGCGCCGGTGCTGCTGCCGCACGTGGCCGGGCGGCCGGTGACCTTCACCCGCTGGCCCGACGGCGTCGAGGGCCAGACCTTCTTCGAGAAGAACAGCGCGCGGCACGCCCCGGAGTGGGTGCAGCGGGTGACCATCCCGAGCCCGGGCAGCTCGCGCGGCCGGGAGACCCTGGACATGGTCCTGCTCGGCTCGACCGCCGACCTCGCCTGGGCGGCGAACCTCGCCGCGCTCGAGGTGCACGTGCCGCAGTGGCGGGTGGACGACGAGGGGCAGCCGGCGCTGCCGGACCTGCTGGTGCTCGACCTCGACCCGGGTCCCGAGACCGGCATCGCCGAGTGCTGCGCGGTCGCCGAGCGGCTGGGGGAGCGGCTGGAGGCCGACGGGCTGGACCCGGTGGTGAAGACGTCGGGCTCCAAGGGCATGCAGGTGTACGCGCCGATCGACGTCCCCACCGACCGCGAGCACCCGAGCCGGTACGCCAAGCAGCTCGCCCAGGAGCTCTCCGCCGAGACGCCCGACGACGTCGTCTGGCGGATGGAGAAGGCGCTGCGCCCGGGCAAGGTGCTCATCGACTGGAGCCAGAACAACCCGGCCAAGACCACGGTCGCCCCGTACTCGCTGCGCGCCCGGGCGGGTGCGACGGTGTCCACGCCGATCGGCTGGGACGAGGTCGACGCGGTGCGGGACGGCTCGCTGGACCCGGCGGCGCTGCGCTTCACGACCGACGACGTCCTGGCCCGGGTGGCGGAGTACGGCGACCTGTTCGACGTCGCCGGCGCGACGCGGGCGCCGCTGCCCGAGGCCTGAGCCGACCCGGCCGTCCGCCGACCCCTCCGGGGGAGGCGCCCGCCGGGCCGGGGTCCGGAGTGGGGCGGTTCTGGGAGGATCCGGACCCATGTCCGCCCCCGCCTCCCGCGACCTCGGCCGGCTCGTCGTCCGGTGCCCTGACCAGCCGGGCATCGTGCACCTGCTCAGCGGGGTGCTGACCGAGCTCGGCGCGAACATCACCGAGTCGCAGCAGCACTCGTCCGACCCCAGCGGCGGCACCTTCACCCTCCGGCTGGAGTTCGTGCTGGACCGGCTCGCCGAGCGGCGGGCGCAGCTCGAGCAGCGGCTCGCCGCCGTGGCGGGGGAGTGGCAGCTGACGTGGCGGCTCGCCGAGGCCGCGCACCGGCCCACCGTGGCGGTCTTCGTCAGCCGCACCGACCACGTGCTGCAGGAGCTCGTCTACCGGGTGCGCGCCGGCGACCTGCGCGCCGAGATCGTCGCGGTGATCTCCAACCACCCGGACCTGGCGCCGGTCGCGGCAGCCGCGGGGATCCCCTTCCACCACGTCCCGGTCACGCCGGCGACCAAGGCCGAGGCCGAGGCGCGGGCGCTGGAGCTGATCGGCGACGTCGACCTGGTCGTGCTGGCCCGCTACATGCAGATCGTGTCGGCCGACTTCTGCGCCCGGTTCCCGGAGCGGCTGATCAACATCCACCACAGCTTCCTGCCGGCGTTCGTCGGCGCGAACCCCTACCAGGCGGCCCACGACCGCGGGGTGAAGCTGATCGGGGCGACGGCGCACTACGTGACCCCGGACCTCGACGCCGGCCCGATCATCGAGCAGGAGGTGGCCCGGGTCGACCACCGCGCCACCGTCGAGGACATGCGCCGGGTGGGCCGCTACGTCGAGCGGCAGGTGCTCGCCCAGGCTGTGACCTGGCACGTGGAGGACCGCGTCGTCGTCGAGGGCCCGCGCACCATCGTCTTCGCCTGAGCCGGGACGTGGCGGGGGCCACCTCGCCTTGATTTGACTGGTTCAAGAAAAGCGGGTTGAGTGGTCGGCGATGGAGACGACCTGGGCGCACCGGCTGCGGGAGGCGGGCCTCCGGGTCACCCGGCCGCGGCTGTCGGTGCTCGACGTCCTCTCCGCCCGGCCCCACGCCGATGCCGACACCATCGTCACCGGCGCCCGTGCCCAGCACCCGACGCTGTCCCCCCAGACGGTCTACGGCGTGCTGGACGCACTGGTCTCCGTGGGGCTCGCCCGCCGGATCGAACCCGCCGGCGCGCCCGCGCTCTTCGAGCTGCGGGTGGGCGACAACCACCACCACCTGGTCTGCCGCTCGTGCGGCGCCGTCGCCGATGTCGACTGCGCCGTCGGGGCGGCCCCGTGCCTGACCCCCTCCGACCCCGCCGGCTTCGTCGTCGACGAGGCCGAGGTCGTCTTCTGGGGCACGTGCCGGGAGTGCCGGGTGGCGGCCACAGCCGTGCAGGTCCCTGAGCACGACATCCGAGGAGGAGCATCCGCATGACCGACGTCGCATCGCAGGGCGCAGCCCCGAGCGAGGCCGACCGCCCGGTCCTGACCAATCGTCAGGGTCACCCGGTCTACGACAACCAGAACCAGCGGACGGTGGGCGCGCGTGGCCCGGCGACCCTGGAGAACTACCAGTTCCTCGAGAAGATCAGCCACTTCGACCGGGAGCGCATCCCGGAGCGCGTCGTGCACGCCCGCGGCATCACCGCCTTCGGGTACTTCGAGGCCGACGGCACCGTCGGCGACGAGCCGATCGCGACGTACACCCGCGCCAAGCTGTTCCAGGAGAAGGGCAAGCGCACCGACGTCGCGCTGCGCTTCTCGACCGTGGCCGGTGGCCGCGACTCCTCGGAGTCCGCGCGCGACCCCCGCGGCTTCGCGGTGAAGTTCTACACCGAGGACGGCAACTGGGACCTCGTCGGCAACAACCTGGGCGTCTTCTTCATCCGCGACGCGATCAAGTTCCCGGACTTCATCCACTCGCAGAAGCCGGACCCGGTCACCTTCGAGGCCAGCGTCGCCGAGCGCGCGTTCGACTTCTTCAGCCAGACCCCCGAGGCCATGCACATGATCTCGCTGGTCTTCAGCCCCCGCGGCACCCCGGCCAACTACCGGAACATGCAGGGCTTCGGCGTCAACACCTACAAGTGGCTCAACGCCGCCGGTGAGAGCGTCCTGGTCAAGTACCACTGGTACCCCAGGGACGGCGTGAAGTCCTGGGGCGCCGCCGACGCCGCGGCCGCGCAGGCGAAGAGCCTGGGTACGCACACCAAGGACCTGCACGACGCGATCGCCGCGGGCGACTACCCGCAGTGGGACCTGTACGTGCAGCTCATGAGCGACGACGAGCACCCGGAGCTGGACTTCGACCCGCTCGACGACACGAAGACCTGGCCGCAGGAGCTCTTCCCGGTGCGCAAGGTCGGGACGATGACCCTGAACCGCATGCCGGTGGACAACTTCACCGAGAACGAGCAGATCGCCTTCGGCACCGGTGTGCTGGTCGACGGGCTGGACTTCTCCGACGACAAGATGCTCGTCGGCCGGACGTTCTCCTACTCGGACACCCAGCGCTACCGCGTCGGCCCGAACTACCTGCAGCTGCCGGTGAACCAGCCCAAGGCGAAGGTGGCGACCAACCAGCGCGACGGGCAGATGGCCTACGGCGTCGACCGCGCCGAGGGGACCAACCCGCACGTCAACTACGAGCCCTCCGTCCTGGGCGGACTGCGCGAGGCGGAGTACCCGACGCACGACGAGCAGGGCCCGGTCATCACCGGCCGGCTCACCCGCAAGCGGATCCCGCGCACGAACGACTACCAGCAGGCCGGGGAGCGCTACCAGCTCTCCGAGCAGTGGGAGAAGGACGAGCTGGTCGCCAACCTGGTCGGTGCCCTCGAGCAGTGCCGCCGGGACATCCAGGAGCGGATGGTCTGGCACTTCTTCATGTGCGACGACGAGTGGGGCCAGCGGGTCGGCGACGGCCTCGGCATCAGCGCCGACGACGTCCGCGGCCTGGAGCCGCTGCAGACGCAGACCCTCACCGAGGACGAGCTGGCCCGTGCGGCCAACCTCGGCAAGAACGGTCCGCGCGACGTGGCCGGCAAGGACATGACGCACTGCGTGCCCAACGAGCACGTCACCGTCGGCTGAGCACACCCGCAGCACTGCGGCAGGCCGCGACCGGTTCCCCCGGTCGCGGCCTGCCGTGCGTTCAGAGCAGGACGGCGGGGCGCCAGCCGCGCAGCGAGCTGACGACGGCGAGCTCCTCGGCCGCGGCCAGGTCCGCCGGCGTGAGGGGCCGCTCGCGCAGCCGGCCTTCCTCGACCAGCCGCCCGCGCTGCACGCCGGGCAGGCAGCCGCTGGTGACCGGCGGGGTCCACCAGCACCCCTCCAGCCGGACGGCGAGGTTGGCGATGGTGGTCTCGGTGACCTCGCCCCGGGACGAGGTGAGGACGACGTCGTCGGCCTCCGGGTGGCGGGCCGCCCGCTCGTTGTAGCGTCCGCGCCGGGTCGTCTTGTGCCGCAGCCAGACGTCGTCGGCGTCCACCGGGTGGGCGTCGACCGCCAGCCGCACCGGGCCCGGGGCCGCGGGCGGCAGGGCACCCACCTCCACCGACAGCTCCCCGTCGCGACGCAGGACCAGCCGCACCCGGGCCGGCGCCGGGTCGGCGGCGACCTCGGCGAGCCGCCGGCGGGCGGCGTCCGGGTCGAACGGGAAACCGGCCCAGGCCGCCGAGGCCGCGAGCCGGGCGAGGTGCCGGTCGGCGTTGCGCAGCGTGCCGCCGGGGAGGCGGGCCAGCGTCTCGAAAAGCGCGAACTCCTCGTAGGGCTCGGCGAGGATCGCCGCCTTGGCCAGCAGCTCGGCGTGCTCGGCCGCGGGGTCCGACGACCAGGTGATGCCGCCGCCGGTGCCGTAGACCGCCGTGCCGGTGGCGCGGTCGACCGTGAGGGTGCGGATCGCCACGTTGAACCGCGCACGGAACGCCTGCCCCGGTGGGGCGACCACCCCGATGGCGCCGCAGTAGACGCCGCGCGGCTCGGGCTCCAGCTCGCGGATGAGCTGCATGGTCCGGTGCTTGGGCGCGCCGGTCACCGAGCCGGAGGGGAACAGAGCGCGGAGCACCTCGACCAGGCCGACGTCCGGGCGCGGGCGGGCGGTGACGTCGGACGTCAGCTGCCAGACCGTCTCGTACCGCTCGGTGCGGAACAGCTCGGGCACCTCGACGCTGCCCACCTCGGCGATGCGGCCCAGGTCGTTGCGCAGCAGGTCGACGATCATCAGGTTCTCGGCGCGCTCCTTGCCGCTCGCCAGCAGCCCGCGGCGCACCAGCTCGTCCTCCGCGGCGCTCGCACCCCGGCGCGCGGTGCCCTTCATGGGCCGGGTGAGCAGCCGGTCGCCGGTCCAGTCCAGGAACAGCTCGGGGCTCGCGCTGGCGACGACGTGGCTGCCCAGGTCCAGGTACGCCGCCCACGAGCCGCGCTGCGCGTAGGCCAGGTCGGCGTAGAGCTGCTCGAGGTCGCCGGTGACCGGCGCGCGCATCCGCACGGTGAGGTTGACCTGGTAGACGTCGCCCGCGGCGATCGCCCGGCGGACGCGCTCCACGGCGTCCCGGTGACCGGCCGGCGTCCAGCCGTGCCGCCACGGCCCGGCCGCGTACCCGCGTGCCCGGCCGGGCGGGGGTGCGACGGGCGACGGCGTGGTCACGCGGGTGGTGAGCCCGAAGACCGCGAGCGGCAGCGGCTCGCCGGGCGGCCGCGCGGGCACCGCCAGGCCGGGGTCCAGGCCCGGAGCGGCCTCGTAGCCGAGGTAGCCGAACGCCCAGGCGCCGTCGGTCGTCGCCCGCTCCACCTCGGCGAGCAGAGGGACGACGTCGGCCGGCTCGCGGGCGACCAGGACCCGGTCGGCGCTGGGGAAGGCGAGCGCGGAGCCCGCGACGAGGTCGTCGAACCGGCCGTGCACCGCGCCGGTCAGGCCGGGGTCACTCGCCGCCACGGGGGTGCTTGCGGTCCTGGTCGGCCAGGAACCGCTCGAACTCCGCGCCGATCTCCTCCGCCGTGGGCACCGCGCCCTCCTCGCTGAGCAGGTCGCTGTTCTCGCGGGCGCTGGTGAAGGCGTCGTACTGCTGCTCCAGCGCGGCGACGACCGCGGTGTTCTCGGCCGACCGGGCGATCTGCTCGTCGACCTCGGTGCGGTGCAGCTCGGCGGCCTGGCGCAGCGACTCGACCGGCACGTGCAGCCCGGTCAGCCGGGCGAGGTGCTCGACCAGCGTGAGGGACGCCGCCGGGTAGGTCGCCTGGGAGAGGTAGTGCGGCACGTGGGCGGCGATGCCGAGCGCGTCGACGCCGGCCTCGCCGAGCCGGATCTCCAGCAGTGCGGTGACGCTGCCCGGGATCCGCATCTCGCCCCAGTACACCGGGTACTGCTCGATCAGCGCCCGCCGCGTGGCGTGCGCGGTCAGCGTCACCGGCCGGGTGTGCGGGACCGGCATCGGGATGGCCTGCAGGGCGAGCACCGTCGTGACGCCCAGGCGCTCGACCAGGCCGGCGACCGCGGCGACGAACCGCTCCCACTGGTAGTCCGGCTCGGCGCCGTGCAGCAGCAGGAACGGCGTCCCGGCGTCGTCCTCCACCGCGTACAGCGCGATCTCCGGCGCGTGGAAGGTCTCGTAGCGGTCGCCGCTGAAGGTGATGCGCGGGCGGTGCGCCCGGTAGTCGACCAGCGCGTCGGCGTCGAACCGGGCGATCACCTCGTGCTCGAGCCCGGCCAGCAGGTGCGAGCCGGCCATCGCTCCGGCGTGGGCGGCGTCGAAGTCCCCGGCGATGTCGTGCACGAGCACCAGCCCGCGGCGGCCGCCCTCGGGCCCACCGGCCGCCGCCTCGCGGGCGAGGAAGCGATCCGCGCCGGGGAGGAGCTCGACGAGGTCCTCGGGTCGCTGGGTCACGGGTGGTCCTCTCTGGACGGGGTGGACGTCAGCCGGTGCAGCCCTGCGGAGCCCCCGCGCATTCCCGCGCGGCGGGTGATCAGCCGGAGGTGGCCGGGCCGGTCGGGACGTCGGCGTCCGGGGGAGCGGTCTCCTTCACCAGCACCGCGCCGTCCTCGCCGCCCTCGACCCGGTTGCGGGTGCCGTCGGCGGCCACCTCGGGGTCCCGACCGTCCAGCTCGTCACGGGCGTAGCGGTAGACGACGGCGATGAGCGCCGCGACCGGTACGCCCAGGAAGGCCCCGGTGATGCCGGCGAGGCTGCCGCCGGCGGTCACCGCCAGGATCACCACGCCGGCGTGCAGGTTGAACCCGCGCCCCTGGATGATCGGCTGCAGCACGTTGCCCTCGATCTGCTGCACCAGCAGCACGATGCCGAGCACGATCAGCGCGGTGGTGAAGCCCTGGTCGACCAGGGCGATGAGCACGGCGAAGGCGCCGGCGACGAACGCGCCGACGATCGGGATGAAGGCGCCGAAGAACGTGAGCACCGCCAGCGGCAGCACGAGGGGCACGCCGAGGATCCACAGCCCGATGCCGATGAAGAAGGCGTCGATGAAGCCGACGAGCGCCTGCTGCCGGATGAACTCCGACAGCGTGGACCAGGTCTTCTGCGACAGCGCGGCCACGTGGCGGCCGGCCCGGGGGCCGGTCTGGGCCGCCAGCCACGGCACCCAGCGCGTGCCGTCCTTGAGGAAGAAGAAGCACAGCAGCAGTGCCAGCAGCAGGTTGATGAGGCCGGTGCCGACGGCGGAGGCGCCGGAGACCGCGTAGCTGGCGATGTTCTGCGCGTTGCCCTGGATGTTGTCGATGACGGAGTCGACGGCGTCGCCGATCTGCTCCTCGTCGATGTTCAGCGGGGGGCCCTGCAGCCACTGCTGGACGTCCTCGAGCCCGCCCGAGGCCTGGTCGCCCAGCTCGACGACCTGGTCGGCGACCGACGGGGCGATCGCGGCGATGAGGCCGCCGAACGCGGCCAGGAACGTGAGGAGCACCACGGCCGCGGCGAGGGCCGGCGGCCAGCCGTGCCTGCGGAGGAACCTCACCGGGGGCCAGAGGACCGTGGCGACGAGCAGGCCCAGGACGATGGGCAGCAGGATCACCCAGAGCTTGCCGAGCACGTAGCCGAGCACGACCACCGCGGCGGCGATGAGCAGGAACTGGGCGGCGGCGGTGGCCAGGACGCGCGAGGCCGCCTGCAGCCGGGCGCCGCGCCCGTCGTCCGGCGCCGGTGCCTGGGTGTCCGACGGCCCGGTGACTCCGTCGGTGACCGGCGCGGCGGTGACGCCGGACGGGTGCGGCGCGTGCGCCGGCGGGTCGGCCCGGTCCGCGCCGGGGCGGGCCGCGCCTTCCCGCGGGGCGAGCTTCAGAGCGGGCAGGCGGAACCTCATGCAGGTGATCAGAGCACACCCGGCGCGGTCCGACCGCCCGGACGGCGATCGTCACACCCGCGTCGTAGCGTCGGGTCATGCCGAGGACCGCCACCGCCGACCGCGTCGACCGCGATGCCCTCCTGGAGTTCCTCCGACCGCGGCACAAGGCGGTGCTGGTCACCCGCCGGCGCGAGGCCGGCGTGCAGCTCTCGCCGGTGACCTGCGGGGTGGACGGCGAGGGGCGGGTCGTCGTCTCGACGTACCCGCAGCGGGCCAAGGCGGCCAACGCCCGGCGCACGCCCGAGGTGTCCCTGTGCGTGCTGTCGGACGACTTCGACGGCCCCTGGGTGCAGGTCGACGGCGTGGCCGAGGTGCTCGACCTGCCCGAGGCGCTGGACCCGCTGGTCGACTACTACCGGGCCATCAGCGGGGAGCACCCCGACTGGGAGGAGTACCGCGCGGCCATGGTCCGGCAGGGCAAGTCGCTGCTGCGGATCACGGTCACCGGCTGGGGGCCGATCGCCACGGGCGGATTCCCTCCCGAGGTCGTCGACAAGCTCTGAACCTTGCATCCGCTGATGAAAGGTGTCAGGCTTGCGGTATGCCGTATGTGCTCACCGTCGACCAGCGGGACAGCAGGCGCACCCGTGACCGGGTGGCCGAGGTGCTGCCCCGGCTCGCCGCCGCGGTGCCCGCGGTGCTGACCTTCGAGCGGACGGCCGGGGACGAGTTCCAGGGTGTGCTCGAGGACGCCGACGCCGTGGTCGCCGTCGTGCTGGACCTGCTCCGCGAAGGCGTCTGGAGCGTCGGCGTCGGCGCCGGCCCGGTCCAGACGCCGCTGCCGTCCAGCACGCGCGCGGCGACCGGTCCCGCGTTCCTGAGTGCGCGGCGCGCGGTCGACGCGGCCAAGCAGCGGCCCTCGCGGGTCGCGGTGCGCGGCGCCGTGGCGGCCGACGCGGAGGACGCCCAGGCGGTGCTCGGCGCCCTGGCCCTGGTGGTGGAGCGGCGCAGCCCGCAGGCGTGGGAGGCGATCGGCCTGGTCGAGGAGGGCAGCACGCAGGCGGAGGCGGCGGCTGCCCTCGGCATCTCGCGGCAGGCGGTCGGACAGCGCCTGGCGGCCGGGCTGTGGGAGCTGGAGCGGGAGCTGCGCCCCACGGCGGCCCGGCTGCTGACCAGGGCGGCCGGGTGAACGTCCTCGTCCTCGTGCTGCTCGGGCTCACCGCCGCCGTGGGGCTCGCCTTCGCCCTCCTCGACCGGCCGGTCGCGCCCCCGGTGCGGGCGGCCGGCATGGCGGTCCTCCTCGCCGGCGCGGGCGCGGCGGCCTGGGCGGGCGGCGACGCCACGACCGGCCTGCTGGGCACCGCCACGGTGCTCGGGATGCTCGCCTCGGTGACCGGGGGCGGTCCGGTCGCCACCGGCGTGCTGCACGCCGCTGACCCGGCCGCGGTCGGCGTCGGTGGTGGCGCGCAGGACCCGGAGCTGCTCCGCGGCGGCGCCTGGATCGGGGTGCTGGAGCGCGCCGCGCTGACCGGCACGCTCCTGGTCGGCTGGCCGGAGGGACTGGCGGTCGTGCTGGCCGTGAAGGGCCTGGGTCGCTTCGCCGAGCTGCGCTCGCCCGCGGCCGCCGAGCGGTTCATCGTCGGGACGCTGGCCAGCGCGCTCTGGGCGGCTGCCTGCGCCGGCGTGGTCGTGCTGCTGCGCGGCTGACCGGCCGGTACGCCGAGCGGGAGGTCGCGCTCCCGGCGACAATGACCGGGAGCCCGCCGTCGTCCAGGAGGAATCCGTGCCCGAGTCGCCCACCGGGGGAGCGCTGCGCAACCCCGACCTGCTCGGCGTCTACTGCAACGACCACCTGGCCGCCGCCACCGGCGGCATCGAGCTGGTCACCCGCATGATCGGCCGCTGGAAGGGCAGCCGTTTCGAGCAGCCGCTCGAGCAGCTGCTGGACGAGCTGCGCGAGGAGCGCGCCGCCCTGCGGACGACGATGGAGTCACTGGGTGCGCCGATCCGCCAGTACAAGCTGCTGGCCACGTGGGTGGGGGAGAAGGTCACCCGGGCGAAGCTCAACGGCCGGCTGCTGTCCCGGTCCCCGCTGAGCGACCTCATCGAGTTCGAGTTCATCGCCACTGCGGTCCTCGCCAAGCGGGCGGGCTTCGAGACGCTGCGCGAGATCGCCGCGGTCGACCGGCGGGTGGACGCCGCGCTGTTCGAGCGGCTCATCGACCAGGCCGACGAGCAGCACGAGTGGCTGGCCGAGGCGCGCCGCGAGGTGGCCGCCGAGGTCTTCGGCGGCCACCCGCAGGCCGCCAGCGACGCCGCCGACACCTGAGCCACCGGCCCCGCGCGACCCCCGGACGCACGGAGACCCGTGGTCCGGACCCTCTCGGGACGGACCACGGGTCTCCGTGGGAGTGCGGTGCCTACTGCGACTGCGTACCGGTGCGCAGCGAGCGGAACGGCACGTCCTTGGACGCGTCGGGCTCGCGCGGGAGGCCGAGCACCCGCTCACCGATGATGTTGTGCTGGACCTCGTCGGACCCGCCGTAGATCGAGGGGGCGGGAGCGCCGAGGAACTGCAGGGCCAGGGCGCCGTGCAGCGGGCCGTCCTCGCCGGCGAGCATGCCCTGCGGGCCGGCGATCTCCATGCCGACGTCGCGGGACATGCGGGTGATCCGCGAGACCATGAGCTTGCCGAGGGACGCCTCGGGGCCCGGGCGGCCGCCGGCCTCCACCGCCGCCTTCGCGCGGAGGGTGTTCCAGCGGTTCAGCGACGTCAGGGCGTGGACCCGGGCGATGCCCTGGCGCACGGACGGGTCCTGGTCGCGGCCCATGGCCTTGGCCATCTTCGCGAGGGCCTCGCCGTTGCGGACCATCATCATGGCCGGCACGCGGCCACCGGTGGCGGCCTTGCGCTGGGAGTCGATGAACTCGCCGACGGACTGCTTGAGGAGCTGCTTCGAGCGGCGGCCGCCCGGCGCCGACAGCGGGAACCCGAGGGAGCCGCCACCGCCGAGGCCGACGCGCTCGTTGGCCAGCGTCGTGCGGGCGACGTTCCACCCGTTGTTCAGGCCACCGATGATGTTGTCGGCGCTGACGCGGGCGTCGGTGATGAAGACCTCGGCGAAGTGCGCCTCGCCGGTGATCTGCCGCAGCGGGCGGACCTCGATGCCCGGCTGGTCCATCTCGATGGCGAAGTAGGTGATGCCGGCGTGCTTGACGGCGTCGGGGTCGGTGCGGGCGATGAGCATGCCGACGTCGGAGCCCATGGCGCCCGAGGTCCACACCTTCTGGCCGTTGACGACGTACTCGTCGCCGTCGAGCTCGGCGCGCGTCGACAGCGAGGCGAGGTCGGAGCCGGCGCCGGGCTCGCTGAACAGCTGGCACCAGGCGTCCTCGCCGACCAGGATCCGCCGCACGAACTGGCTCTTCTGCTCGTCGCTGCCGTGGGCGATGATCGTCGGCGCGGCCAGCATGCGGGACAGGCCCGCCGGCGGCCCGACGGCGCCGACCGCCTTGAACTCGTCGTACGCGACGGCGGCCAGCTCGTTGTTCAGGCCCTTGCCGAACCACTGCGCGGGCCACTGCGGCACCGCCCAGCCGGAGTCAGCCAGCCGGCCCAGCCAGTCCGCGAGGGACAGCTGCGGGTCCCACTGCTCGTCGAGGAAGGCCTTGACGGCCTGGCGGACCTGGCTGGGGGTGTCCAGTTGCTCGGCCGTGGTGGTCTCGGTAGCCATACGCACTCCTTCGGGCGCTCGGGTCTCCCCGAACCTAGTGGCCCCCTGGAAAAGTGCAAGGCTCTAACTAATCGAATCCGCCCGCGATCCCGGAGGCCCCGTGCCCGAGCCGCTCGAGACCGACCAGGCGCCGTCGGGCCCGCCCTGCCGTCCCGGCGGCGACGCGGCGACCGCCGCCCCGGTGCTCGCCGCGCTCGCCGCGGAACTGCTCGCCGAGGGCGTGGACGACCTCGCGGGCGCGGCCGTCGCGGTCCTCCGCGCGGAGGAGAAGGCCTACCGGCGGCTCGACGCCGACGTCCTCACCGCCGACGTGACCGCGCAGCTGGGCTCGGTGCTCTCCCGGCTGGGCGCCCAGCCGTCGGCGGGGGAGCGCCCGGCGGTGGCGGTCGCGCTCGGCCGCCGGCTGGCCGAGCAGAAGGTGCCGCTGCCCGTCGCCCTGCGAGGCGTGCGGACGGCCGTGTCGCTGGTGTGGCGCGCCCTCGCCGAGCGGGTGGCGGTGCGCGCACCGGAGGAGGTGGCGGCCTGCCTGCGCGAGTCGGTCCTGGTGTGGGCGGTGCTCGACGAGCACGCGGGCGCGCTGGCCACCGGGCACGACCAGGGCCTCACCGCGCTCCTGGACGCCGACCGGGAACGCCGCCGCGTGCTGCTCGACGCCCTCGTCGACGGCCGGCTGGGGGAGTGGTCCCGGCTGGGCGGCAGCCTGACCCGGCTCGGCCTGCCCGAGGACGGTCCCTACGTCGCGGTGGCGGCCGAACGGGGCGCCGACGGCGCACCGGCCCTCCCGGGTGCCGAGGACTTCCTCGCCGGGCACGGCGTCCGTTCGGCCTGGCGGACGACCGCCGACGGCACCGTGGGCCTCGTCGCCATCGGCGAGTGGCGGACCGTCACCTCCATCCGCGAGCTCCTGGGCACCCTGGCCACCGGGCGGGTCGGGCTCAGCCGGTCCTACGACGACGCGCTGCAGACCTCGACCGCCGTGGCGCGGGCGATGGTGGCCCGCCGCTGCCTGCCGGCCGGCGCGATCGGGGTGACCGCGATCGACGACGACCCCGTGGCCGCGCTGCTGGCCTCCTCGGTCGAGACCTCGACGGAGGTCTCCCGGCTGCTCCTGGGGGCGGTCATGGAGCTCCCGGACGCCGAGCAGCAGACCCTGCTCGCGACGCTGGCCACCTGGCTGGCCACCAACGGGAACTCGACCGAGACCGGCCGGCTGCTGTTCTGCCACCGCAACACGGTGCGCAACCGGCTGGCCCGGCTGGAGCAGCTCAGCGGTCAGTCCCTGGAGGACCCCCGCAGCGTCGCCCGCCTGTTCGTCGCCATCGAGGCCTTGCGCCTGCTCGAGCCGGCTGTGCTGGGCGACGCCGGCAGCGCCTGACCCGACCACTAGACCGGCTCCGTTGTGCGGTCCGCATAGTCGAACCCCTCGTGACAGTGGCATGACGACTAGTGACGTCGATCACTGTGATGGAGCACACTCGCCGCAGCGCGAAGAGCGCGCGTGCACAGCCACGGCCTCCGCAGGCCGTCGCCCGTGCTGGCAGGCAACACGTCGAGGGGTGGACACATTGCGCGGACATTCGCACTGGTCGGGACGGTGGCGGCGGACGGGACGCGCCGTCGCCTCCGCAGGGATCGTCGGGCTGCTCATCGCGACGGCGGCCTGCGGCTCCGACGGTGGGGACGGCGGCGACGCCGAGGAGGGCGCGGTCGTCGATGCCTCGGACGCCGGTGACCCGGTCGAGGGTGGCGAGATCGTCGTCGGCCTCGAGGCGGAGACCAACAGCTGGCTCCCGGGGACGGCCAACTTCGGCAACCCGGGCTACAACGTCGCCTACGCGATCTACGACCCGCTGATGAAGCGGACGCCCGACGGCGCCCCCGAGCCCTACCTGGCCGAGTCGCTGGAGCCCAACGAGGACCTCACCGTGTGGACGCTGAAGCTGCGTCCGGACGTGCAGTTCCACGACGGCACGCCGCTGGACGGTCAGGCCCTCAAGACGATCTGGGACACCTACCTCAAGGCGCCGGGGTCCCGGCTGGCGGCCGACCTCGCCGACGTGAGCTCGCTGGACGTCGTCGACCCGCTGACCGTCACGTACACGCTGACGGCGCCGAACGCGGCCTTCCCCGACCTGCTCACCGACCCGGCGGGCTGGCCGTTCTCGCCCACCGCGGCGGCGGCGGCCGGCGAGGACGCCGGGTCGCAGCCGGTCGGCACCGGCCCGTTCCGGTTCGTCAGCTGGCAGCGGGACAGCCAGCTGGTGGTCGAGAAGAACGAGAACTACTGGCAGGAGGGTCTGCCCTATCTCGACAAGATCACCTTCCGGCCGATCCCCGACGAGGACACCCGCCTGTCCAGCCTGCAGAGCGGTGACATCGACGCCCTGCAGTCGCTGCGGCAGAGCACCGTCTCCCGGGCGCGCGACATCGAGGGCGTCGACAACTACGAGTTCCTCGGCAACAACACCGGTGGCTCCAACATCAACACCGGCAAGGCGCCGTTCGACGACGTCCGGGTGCGCAAGGCCATGGCCCTGGCGCTGGACCAGGAAGCGCTCATCGACGTCCTCGGCGGCACCGGGCTCACCCCGCCGTCGACCCAGTTCTTCGGGCCGAACGACCCCTACTACTCGGAGAAGGCGGCCGAGGCCTGGCCGACGAACGACCCCGAGCAGGCCCAGGAGCTGTACGACGACTACAAGAACGACCCGGCGCGCAGCGACGGCAAGGCGGTCGGTGAGGACATCTCCTTCACCTACACCTGCCCGCCGGACCCGAGCCTGAACGAGCTCTCCCAGCTGTACCAGTCCTTCTGGAACGCGCTGGGCATGCAGGTCGAGCTGGAGCAGGTGGAGCAGGCGGCGTACACCCAGCAGGTCATCGCCGGGGACTACGACGCGGGGTGCACGCGGCACGGCGCCGCGCGGGACCCGTACTACGTGTTCTTCCGCTCCTTCACGCCGGGCATCCCGAACGTCACCAAGTTCACCAGCCCGGAGATCGACGAGAACCTCGCGATCATGCGCACCTCGACCGACGTGGACGAGCGCAAGGCCGCCGCGGAGGCGATCAGCCTGGTGCTGGCCGAGGAGGTGCCCGTCACCTTCACCGGCGGCACGCTGACCGTGATCGCGGTCCGCGAGGAGGTCAAGAACGTCGACGGCTGGGTGTTCCCGGACGGTTCGGAGGGCAACGGCACGCCCGACGGCACCGCGATGTGGGGCCACGTCTGGCTGGCTGAGTAGCCGCAGCGCGCACGGCGGCCCGGGCGGATCCTCCCGCCCGGGCCGTCGTCGTGCGCGCGGTTAGCACACCGACCCCGCTGTGCGGACCGCCGGGGGTGACCGTCCGTGACGGTTGCGAGCCGCCCAATGACTCTCCGCACATCCGCAGGGACACTTCGACCAGGCGCCCCGTGCGCCCGCGCCCCGACATGCCCGTTCCCGGGCCGGCGTCGGGGTGGAACAGCAACGTGGTCGAGGAGCAACAGACATGCAACAGCACCGGCGTCCGATGAGAGGGCCGTGGAAGCGGGTCCTCCTGGCAGCGGGCCTCGCGGGGCTCCTGCTGGGCACCGCCGCCTGCGGCAGCGGGGACGAGGACGGGAACGGCGACGCCGAGGCCGGCGCCGTCAGCGACGTCGCCGAGGCCGGCGACCCGGTCGAGGGCGGGTCCATCACCGTGGGCCTCGAGGCCGAGACGAACAGCTGGCTGCCCGGCGAGGGCACCTTCAACCAGCCGGGCGTCAACGTCGCGTGGTCGATCTACGACCCGCTGATGCAGCGCACCGAGGACGGGACGCTGGAGCCCTACCTGGCCGAGTCGATGGAGCCCAACGCCGAGCTGACCGAGTGGACGCTGACCCTGCGTCCCGGCGTGCAGTTCCACGACGGCACCCCGCTGAACGCCCAGGCGCTCAAGACGGTCTTCGACGACTACCTCACGGCGCCGGGCTCCAACCTCGCCGCCACGCTCGCCGAGGTGACCTCGCTCGACGTCGTCGACGACCTCACCGTCGTCTACCGGCTCGCCGAGCCCAACGCGGCCTTCCCCGACAACCTCGTCCTGGCCGCCGGCTGGCCCTTCTCGCCGACCGCGGCCGCGGCCGCCGGTGCGGACGCCGGCGCCGCTCCGGTCGGCACCGGTCCGTTCGTGTTCGAGAGCTGGCAGCGCGACAGCCGCCTGGTCGTGAAGAAGAACGAGAACTACTGGCAGGAGGGCAAGCCCTACCTGGACGAGATCGTCTTCCGGCCCATCCCCGACGAGGACACCCGGCTCTCGTCGCTGCAGAGCGGCGACATCGACGCCCTGCAGTCCCTGCGGCAGAGCACCGTGGTCCGCGCCCGTGACCTCGACGCCGTGAACAACTACGAGCACCTGGGCAGCAACTCCGGTGGGATGACGATGAACACCAGCCGGGCGCCGTTCGACGACGTCCGCGTGCGCCGGGCCATGGCCCATGCCATGGACCAGGAGGCGCTCATCGAGGTGCTCGGCGGTTCCGGCGTCACCCCGCCGCAGACGCAGTTCTTCAGCCCGGACAGCCCGTACTACTCGGAGGCCCTCGAGGAGAGCTACCCGACGTACGACCCGGAGAAGGCGCAGGAGCTCTACGACGAGTACGTCAACGACGCGGAGCGCTCCGACGGCAAGGCGGTGGGCGAGCCCATCTCCTTCACCTTCCAGTGCCCGCCGGACCCGAGCCTCAACGAGCTCTCGCAGCTCTACCAGGCGTTCTTCAGCGCGCTGGGTGCCCAGGTAGAGCTGCAGCAGACCGAGCAGGCCGCCTGGATCCAGGACATGCTCGCCCGTGACTACGAGGCCGGCTGCACCCGTGTCGGTGCCGACCGGGACCCGTACATCGTGTTCAGCCAGGCCTTCCAGCCCAACCCGCTGAACATGACGGCGTTCCAGAGCCCGGAGATCGACGAGCAGCTGCAGGTGCTGAAGACCACGACCGACATCGAGGCGCGCAAGGCCGCCGTCGAGGCCATCGGCGAGGTCCTCAACGAGAACGTGCCCAACACCTTCTCCGCCGGCACGCTGACCGTCATGGCCACCCGGGACGCGGTCAAGAACCTGGACGGCTGGACCTTCCCCGACGGCACCAAGGGCAACGGTGCCGCCACCGCGCAGGTCATGTGGGGCCACGTGTGGGTCACCGACTGATCTGAGCAGCGCACACGACGGCCCGGGCGAGCACCTCGCCCGGGCCGTCGTGCGTCCGGGCGCTGTCACCGCCCGGTCACGGAGCTGTGGTCTGGGTCACGGTGGTGTATCGATGCGCGCAACCCGGTGACGCGGGTCACCTCCGGCATGCAGGATTCCCCTCCGCGCACGAACAGCGCGCACACGCGCACGGGTCCCGGACCCGTCGGTGTGCCGGCAGCACCTGGTCGAGGAGGAATCACATGCGAGGACATCCGCGTCTGACGAGAGGGAGCTGGCGGCGCACGCTGGCCGGCGCCGGTCTCGCCGCTCTCATGCTCGGCACGGCCGCCTGCGGGGGTGGCGACAGCGACGAGGACGGCGGCGCGGCCCCCGAGGTGGGCAGCGACGAGATCTCGGAGCAGGGCGATCCGGTCGAGGGCGGCGAGATCACCGTCGGCCTCGAGGCCGAGACGAACAGCTGGCTGCCCGGTACGGGCAGCTTCGGCAACCCGGGCACCACCGTCGCCTACGCGCTGTACGACCCGCTGATGAAGCGCACCGAGGACGGCGAGGTGCGCCCGTACCTCGCCGAGTCGATGGAGCCCAACGAGGACTTCACCGCCTGGACGCTGACGCTGCGTCCGGACGTGCAGTTCCACGACGGCACCCCGCTGAACGGCGAGGCGCTCAAGACGGTCTTCGACGAGTACCTGAAGGCCCCGGGCTCGAACGTGGCCAACACGCTCGCCGAGGTGGGGTCCCTGGACGTCGTGGACGAGCTGACGGTGCAGTACAACCTCACCCAGCCCAACGCCGCCTTCCCCTCCGTGCTGACCGGCTCGCCGGGATGGCCGTTCTCGCCCACCGCGGCGGCGCAGTTCGGCGAGGACGCCGGCGCCAACCCGGTCGGGACCGGGCCCTTCCGGTTCGTCGAGTGGCAGCGGGACAGCCGGCTGGTCCTGGAGAAGAACGAGGACTACTGGCAGGAGGGGCTGCCCTACCTGGACGGGATCACCTTCCGGCCGATCCCCGACGAGGACACCCGCCTGGCCTCCCTGCAGAGCGGTGACATCGACGCCATGCAGACCCTGCGGCAGGCGACGGTCGCCCGGGCCCGCGAGGTCGACGGCGTGGACAACTACGAGTACCTGGGCAACAACAGCGGCGGTTCGATCATCAACACCAGCAAGCCGCCGTTCGACGACCTGCGGGTGCGGCAGGCGCTGGCCTACTCCATCGACCAGCCGACGCTCATCGACGTCATCGGCGGCACCGGGCTGACCCCGGAGGCCACCCAGTACTTCAGCCCGGACAGCCCCTACTACTCCGAGGAGGCCGCGGAGGCGTTCCCCACCTTCGACGTGGAGCAGGCGCAGGAGTACTACGACGACTACATCAACGACCCGGCGCGCTCCGACGGGCAGCCGGTCGGGACCGACCTGTCCTTCACCTACAACTGCCCGCCCGACCCCACCCTCGCCGAGCTCTCCCAGCTCTACCAGTCGTACTGGAGCGCCCTCGGCATGCAGGTGGAGCTCAACTCGGTGGAGCAGGCGGCGCACATCCAGAACGGCATCGCGAAGGACTACGACGTGCAGTGCTGGCGGGTCGGTGACGAGGCCGATCCGTACTTCACGCTGAAGAACGCCTTCACGCCGGGCCCGCTGAACTTCACCGGGTACACCAGCCCGGCGATCGACGAGGGGCTGGAGACCCTGCGCACCACCGCCGACATCGACGAGCGCAAGGCCGCGGTCGAGCAGATCAGCCTGGACATCTCGGAGAACATCCCGAACCTGTTCACCGGCTACACGCTCACCGACGTCGCCGTGCGGGACACGGTGAAGAACGTCGACGGCTGGGTCTTCCCGGACGACACGGCCGGGGACGGCGTCCCGGGGGCCACGACGATGTGGGGGTTCGTCTGGGTCACCGAGTGAGCTGACCCGCACCGCAGCGGCCCGGACGGAGCGATTCGTCCGGGCCGCTCGGCGTGTGCTGCCGGCTCCGCCGCGTGGCGCACCCGTTCGTGATAGAGCGACAACAAGTAGTGACGCAGCTCACCGGCGTGGTGCACACTCCGACGGCGCTCACGGAGCGCGCACACCGAGGGGTCGGTCGGCCGCCTCCGTGTGTCGGCACGCGACATGGTCGGGGAGACAACACATGCGAGGACTTCGGCACCCGGTGCGGGGCCCGTGGAAGCGGGCGCTCGTCTCCGTGGGGATCGTGGGGCTCCTGCTCGGGAGCGCTGCGTGCGGAGGCGGGGACGGGGACGGCGGCGGGGACGTCGAGGAGGGTGCGCAGAGCGACGTCGTCGACGCCGGTGACCCGGTCGACGGGGGCTCGATCACCGTCGGTCTCGAGGCGGAGACCAACAGCTGGCTGCCCGGCGAGGGCACGTTCAACCAGCCGGGCCTCAACGTCGCGTACGCGATCTACGACCCGCTGATGCAGCGGACCGAGGAGGGTGAGGTCAAGCCCTACCTGGCCGAGTCGCTGGAGTCCAACGAGGACCTCACCGAGTGGACCCTCACGCTGCGCCCCGGCATCCAGTTCCACGACGGGACGCCGCTGGACGCCGAGGCCCTCAAGACGGTCTTCGACACCTACCTCAAGGCGCCCTCGTCGCGGGTGGCCGCGACGCTGGCCGAGGTGAACGCGCTCGACGTGGTGGACGAGCTGACCGTCGTCTACCGCCTGGCCGAGACCAACGCGGCGTTCCCGGACATCCTCACGGGTGCCTCGGGCTGGCCGTTCTCGCCCACCGCCGCGGCGCAGTTCGGCCCCGACGCCGGCGCGAACCCCGTCGGCACCGGGCCCTTCACGTTCGTCGAGTGGCAGCGGGACAGCCGTCTGGTGCTGCAGAAGAACGAGAACTACTGGCAGGAGGGGCTCCCGCACCTCGACGAGCTGATCTTCCGGCCCATCCCCGACGAGGACACCCGCCTGGCGTCGCTGCAGAGCGGTGACATCGACGTCATGCAGAGCCTCCGGCAGGGCACCATCCTGCGGGCCCGCGAGATCGACGGCGTCAACAACTTCGAGTGGCTGGGCAGCAACTCCGGCGGCACGACGGTGAACACCAGCATCGCGCCGTTCGACGACGTCCGGGTCCGCCAGGCGCTGGCCCACGCGCTGGACCAGGAGGCCCTGATCGAGGTCCTCGGCGGGGCCGGCGTCACGCCGCCCTCCACGCAGTTCTTCAGCGAGGACTCGCCGTACTGGTCGGAGAAGGTGGCCGAGGCCTACCCCACCTACGACGTCGAGAAGGCGCAGGAGCTGTACGACGACTACATCAACGACCCGGAGCGCTCGGACGGGCAGCCGGTCGGCACGCAGCTGTCGTTCACGTTCCAGTGCCCGCCGGACCCCAGCCTCAACGAGCTGTCCCAGATCATCCAGGCCTTCTGGGGTGCGCTGGGTGCGCAGGTGGAGCTCGAGCAGACCGAGCAGGCGGCCTGGATCCAGCAGATGCTGGCCCGGGACTACGAGACCGGCTGCACCCGGGTCGGCGGCGACAACGACCCGTACATCCTGCTGAGCCAGGCGTTCCAGCCGGGGCCGTTGAACATGACGGCCTTCCAGAGCCCGGAGATCGACGAGCAGCTGGAGATCCTCAAGGCCACCGCCGACCTCGACGAGCGGAAGGCGGCGATCGAGGAGATCGGCCTGATCCTCAACGAGAACGTGCCCAACACGTTCGCCGGCGGGACGCTGACCGTGATGGCCGCCCGTGACGTCGTCAGCAACATGGACGGCTGGGTCTTCCCGGACGGCACGAAGGGCAACGGCGCTGCGAACGCGTCCGCCATGTGGGGCCACGTCTGGACCACCGAGTAGCACCGCACCCGCAGGACCGACAGCACGCGGCGGGGGGGGGGGGGGGGCGGGGCCCGCGGGGGGGGGGGGGGGGGGGGGGGGGGGGGGGGGGGGGGGGGGGGGGGGGGGGGGGGGGGGGGGGGGGGGGGGCGGGGACT
>NZ_JBJGZM010000015.1:0-22931 GCF_054050515.1 Blastococcus sp. SYSU D01042
GGGGGGGGTCGGCGGGCGCGGCCCCGTGGGGAAGACGGGCGGGGGGGCGCCGCGGTTTGGCCGCGGCGGGGGGCGGGGGGGCGGCCCCCCCCCGGGCCCCCCCCCCCCGGTCGTGCTCCCCGCGCGGTGCGCGGGTCCCTGCTCAGGCCTTCGGGCCACCCGCGGCGTAGACGACCTGGCCGGAGACGAAGCCGGCGCCCTCGCTCACGAAGAAGGACACGAGGTGCGCGATGTCCTCGGGCTGGCCGACGCGGGCCACCGGGATCGAGGCGCCCGCACCCTTGATGAAGTCGTCGAAGGGGATGCCCATGCGGTCGGCAGTCGCCTTGGTCATCTCGGTCTGGATGAAGCCGGGGGCGATGGCGTTGGCGGTGACGCCGAACTTGCCGAGCTCGATGGCCAGGGTCTTGGTGAAGCCCTGGAGGCCGGCCTTGGCCGTCGAGTAGTTGGCCTGGCCGCGGTTGCCCAGCGCCGAGGTGGACGACAGGTTCACGATCCGGCCCCACTTGGCCTCGATCATGTGCTTCTGGGCGGCACGCGACATGAGGAAGGCACCGCGCAGGTGCACGTTCATGACGATGTCCCAGTCGGAGTCCGACATCTTGAACAGCATGTTGTCGCGGAGCACGCCGGCGTTGTTGACCAGCACGACCGGCGGGCCGAGCTCGGCGGCGATGCGGTCGACGGCAGCCTGGACCTGCTCGGCGTCGCTGACGTCGGCCCCGACGGCCAGCGCCTTGCCACCGGCGGCCTCGATGGCGTCGACGGTGTTCTTGGCCGACGCCTCGTCGAGGTCGAGGACCGCGACGGCGAAGCCGTCCTTGGCCAGCCGCTGCGCCGTGGCGGCACCGATGCCGCGCGCACCGCCGGTCACGATCGCCACGCGGTTGTTGACTGCCTCGCTCATGGACTTTCCTCTCGTCAGGTCTGCTGCTGCCGTCGTCCCGACCGAGGGGAGCGGCACCTGCCCGGCACCTTACGGCCACCCGGTGAGCTGGCCGTCACACGGGGCGGGGGCGGCCGCTACGGCCAGATCGAGGCGACGATGATCGCGGCCACCGCGAGCTGGCCCGCGGCGCTCACCAGGCTGGCCGGGTGGAAGCGCACCTGGACCAGCGCCGACCCGAGCGATCCTGGCGTGACCAGGTTGAGCACGAGGAAGGCCACCGCCTGGAGCAGCACGCCCAGGACGCCGAAGACGACCGTCCACCACAGCGCCTGGCCGAAGCCGTCGGTCGCGTTGGTCCAGATGGTGGTGAACGCGATCGCGCCCTGGCCGAGGAAGCCGGCGGCCAGCACGATCCCCGCGTTGACCGACCCCTCCTGGTAGATGTGCCGGCCGAGGTGGCCGGGCGTGAGGAGGTCGAGCGCCACGAACCCGAGCACCAGGAGCGCGATGCCCACGCCCGTGTAGGCGGCGGCGTAGCCGATGCTGGCCAGCACGAGGAGGACCTCCGGAGGGAGCGGTGGGACCGGGACAGGGCGTGGCCGTGTCTACAGCACCGGGCCGGCGGGCGCATGCAGCGGTCCCGGTGGCGACCGGACGACGTCGACCCGGGCGAACCCCTCGGCGGTGCTCGGGGACTCGAAGCGGGCCACCGCGGCGTGCACGCCGACCAGCGGCACCCGGCAGTGCTCCGGCCGCTGCGCGTTGCGCGCCAGGCACACCGCCAGAGGCGTGTCCACCCACACCGCCCGCGCGGAGACCCCGGCGTCCCGTGCCGCGGCGACCAGGGTGGCGCGTTCGGCGGCGGAGGGGTTCGTGTTGTCCACGACCACGCTGCGCCCCTCGGCGAGCAGGCCGGCGACGACCCGACGCTGGCGGGCCTCGCGGTGCCGCGCACGTGGCCAGTGGTCCTTGCTCACGACCGCGTGCGTGGCGGACAGCGCCTCCGCCACCCAGGTCGACTTCCCGGCGCCCTGCAGGCCGACCATGACGACGAGCTCCTGCGGCACGTCAGCGGGCGGGGTCGCGCGGGTCGGGCGCCGGCGCGTCGCCGGCCGACGTCGCTGCCTCGCCGACGGGCGCCGCAGCCTGCTCGGCCACCGGCCGGCGCGGGTGGTGCAGCCGCCGGACCGAGGCAAGCGCCGAGCGGCGCGCGTGCATCCGGCGCCGGGCGCGCGAGGTCCGGGGCGCGCGCGGCTCCTCGCGCAGCAGTGCGTCCAGCCAGTGGCCGCGCGGGTCGACGTCGACCAGGAAGGCCTTCACCAGGAGGGTGAGCGGGATGGCCAGCAGCGCCCCGAGCGCGCCGAGCACCCAGCCCCAGAACAGCAGCGCGATGAACGTGACGGTCATCGACAGCCCGACGGAGTCCCCGACGAAGCGCGGCTGGATGAGCGTCTGCACGACGAAGTTGAGCAACGTGTAGATGACCACGATGGCGATCAGCTCGCCCCAGCCGCCCGCGAGCAGCCCGAGGAGGGCCGGTGGGACGACGCCCAGCACGAAGCCGATGTTGGGCACGTAGTTGGTGATGAAGGCCAGCAACCCCCACAGCGGCGCGGCCGGCACGCCGAGTATGGCCAGGGCGATCCCGTCCCCGATCGCCACGATGGCCCCGAACACGGTGCTCACCAGCAGGTAGCTGCGGGTGCCCTGGGCGAAGAGGTTGAAGGCGACCGGCAGGTGCGGGCGCTCCTGGGCGATGGCGGCCAGCCGCCGGCCGTAGCCGCTGGACTCGATGGCCATGAACACCAGCGCGGAGAGCAGCAGGATCAGCGTGCTGGCCGCGGCGGTGAGCCGGCCGAGCAGGCCGGTCGCCAGGCCGACGACCTGGCCGTAGTCGATCTGCTCGACCAGGTCGGAGAGCTGACCGGAGACCAGTCCGGCGTCGTTGAGGTCGTCGACGACCCCGTCGAGCAGCTCCTCGGCGCGGCCGGCGTAGTCGGGGAGCAGCGCGGCCAGCTGGGCGACGCTGGCCACCAGCAGGGCGACGAAGCCGAGCAGCACCGCCCAGACCAGGAGCAGCAGCACCGTCGTCGCCACCCAGCGCGGCGCGCCGTGGCGGCGCAGCCAGCTCGAGACCGGCATGAGGCCCACGACGACGACGAGCGCCAGCAGGATCGGCGCGGCCAGCCAGGCGACCGCGCGCAGGCCGGCGATCGCGATCGTCCCCGCCGCCAACCCGGCCAGGAGCAGCAGCCAGCGGGGCAGCCCGGTGGGCGAGGCGCTCACGGCCTCCGTCGCGGGGACGGCGCCCGCAGGGTCTGGCTGGGAGACCGGCGCCGGCCCGGTGTCGTCGGCCGGCTGGGTGATGTCGGCCGGCTCGGCGATGTCGGCCCGCTCGGCGATGTCGGGCGCGACCGGCCCGGCGAAGTCGACCGGCTCGTCGGGTTCATCGGTGGGCCGGAGCACGCGCGCCGCCTCCCGGCCGCTGCCGTGCACCTCCGGTCGCACCACCGCGCTCCCCCTCCTCGGACGGGCGCCCCGTACCCCGTGATCGTGCACCCATGCCGGGCGCGGCGCACCGCTCCTGCCCGCAGCTGCGCGCGCGGGAAGTGTCATACCTCGAACGATGTTCGGTGCATGCCGGTGGCCGCAGGTGCTCGTTCGCTGATCGAGGGCGTGCTGCTGGGTCGGGCTCTGGAGCGGGAACCCAAGCTGTCGAGGCTGCCGGTGCAGGTGATGACCGCCGCCGAGGTGGCGGCCGAGCTGGGCCGGGTGCAGGCGCGTAAGGCGATGGAGGCCGCCTACGAGGCGGAGCTGCTGATGGCCCTGGCCGCGGCCCGCCCGGATGCCGACGACCCGCCACCCGGGCATCCGGGTGCGGGGCGGCGGGGTCCGGGGTCGCCGGTGCCGGGCACCAGTGAGTTCCTGCCCGAGGAGGTGGCGCTGGTGCTCAACTGCGGGCGCCGGTTCGCCGCCGACCTGCTGGGCGACGCCCACCAGGTGGTGGAGCGGATGCCGGCGGTGCTCGCCGCGTGCGCCGCCGGGCGGCTGGACTGGTACCGGGCGCGGGTGTTCGCCGACGTGCTGGGCACCGCGTCGGAGGAGGTGGTGGCGGTGGTGGTGCCCGCGGTGCTGCCACTGGCGGCCGGCCTGTCCTCGGGTGGGCTGCGCAACCGGCTCGTCGCCGCCGCGATCGCCGCCGACGAGGAGTTCGCCGAACGACGCCGGATCGCCGCCGAGCGCCGCGCCGCGGTGCGGCTCCACCCGACCGCCGACGGCATGTCAGCGCTCACCACCGAGCTACCCGCACCGGTGGCCGCAGCGATGTGGTCCACCATCGACCAGGCCGCCCAGCTCGCCCGCACCGGCGGAGACGACCGGCCCATCGACCTGCTGCGCGCCGAAGCCCACGCCGCCCTGGTGCTGCGCCCCTGGGACACCACCCGGCCCCCGGTCACCGGGCACCTGACCCTCACCGCGCCCCTGTCCGCGCTGCAGCCCGGCCGGGCACGCAGCGCCGAAAGGACCGCCGACCGGGTCGAGCGGGCCGCGGCCGGTGAGTCACCCCCCGCCGTCGGCGGCACCCCGATCACCGCCGCCCACCTGCGCGAACTGCTCGGCCAGCTCGAAGCACTCGGCGCCCAGGCCCCGCCCGGCGGCAGCCTCACCCTCGCCCTCACCGACGACCACGGCGCCCTGCAGGCCACCCTCACCGACACCGAACTCGCGCGCCTGGCCGCACGCGGCTGCGGGCAGCACGGCGGCATCGCCGACTGCGCCTGCCCGATCACCGGGCCACCCGCCGAAGCGGCCGGCTACACCCCCACCGCCGCACAACGCCGCTTCCTCGCCCAACGCGACCGCACCTGCCGCCACCCCGGCTGCCCCCAGCCCGCCGCACGCACCGACGCCGACCACGTCACCGCCTACGACCGCGGCGGGCGCACCACCTGCACCAACCTCTGCTGCCTGTGCCGCACCCACCACCGGCTCAAGACCTTCGCCCGCGGCTGGCGCTTCGAGCTGCAACCCGACGGCACCCTGGCCGTCACCACCCCGACCGGCACCACCCGCACCACCCGACCACCCGGCCTGCGCGACCCCCGCGAGCAGGCAGCCCTCCCCGCTCCCGCGCCGGCTCCGTCAGGCCCGGAGGACGAGCCACCGTTCTGAGGCAGCGCCGGCATCCGGAAGGCTCAACGAGGGGCGTCGAGGAGTTCGGTCATCGCCGTGAGGTCGAAGAACTGCGCGGTAGCCCGGGCGCTCTGCCCGCCCAGGTCCGGGTCGGCACCGGCGGCGAGCAGGTGGGCGACCGTGTCGGCGGACTGCTTGAACACCGCTGCGGCCAGCGCCGTCTGCCCCTTGTCGTTGACCCGGGCGTGGTCGGCACCCCGCGAGAGCAGGGCGGCCACCGTCTCGGCGTGCCCGTAGTAGGCCGCGAGGAGCAGCAGCGTGTCGCCCTTCTCGTTGGTGAGGTTCACCGGCGCCCGCCGGTCGATGTAGGACATCAGCTCGTCGGTGTGTCCGAAGCGGGCCAGGTCGAACATCCGGCGGGCCACCTCGAGGAGGCCGGGATCGGCCGGTTCGCTGGTCACGGGCCCACCCTAGGGCCGTCGAGCGCCAGCTTGTAGCCCACGTGCGAGGCCTCGAAGCCCAGACGCTCGTAGAAGCGGTGCGCCTCCGGGCGCGCCCGGTCGGTGGTGAGCTGCACCAGCGCGCACCCGCGACGCCTGCTCTCCTCGACCGCCCAGCGGATCAGCGCCTCCCCGAGCCCGGCGCGACGCCGGCCGGCGCGCACCCGCACCCCCTCCAACTGCGCCCGCAGCGCTCCGCGGCGCGACAGCCCGGGTAGGAAGGACACCTGCAGCGTGCCGACCACCTCCGCCCCGGCCACCGCGATCACCAGGAGGTGCGCCGGGTCGGCGTCCACGAGCGCGAACGCCCGCCGGTAGGGCTCGAGGTCGCCGTCGGCGGACTCGCGCACCGCGCCGAGCGGGTCGTCGGCGAGCAGCGCCACCAGGTCCGGCAGGTCCGCGAGCTCGGCCCGGCGCACGAGCACGCCGGGCACCCCGGGCAGCGGGCCCCACGCGACGCCGACGTCGTCCACACGCGGAGTGTGCCGCAGCCGGCCGGGGCGCGGAACGCCTCCGGCCGGCCGCGGACGAGCGGTGCGGGTCAGCCCGCGGCGGGGCGGATGCCGCGCTGGTCGGCGTTGGGCGCCGCCTTCGCGACCAGGCCGGGGAGCACGTCGTCGAGCTCCTCGGTCGTCCAGCGCGCCCCCTTGTCCACACCCGGACCGGCCTGCCAGCCCTCGGCGACGCTGATCGCACCACCGCGCACGTTGAACACCCGGCCGGTGACCTCGCGCGCCGCCGGCCCGGCGAGCCACACGACCAGCGGGGCGATGTTGTCCGGCGCGGAGGGGTCGAACTGCTCCGGGTCCGGCTTCTCGCGGTCCGGCCGCAGGTTCTCCGTCATGCGGGTCAGCGCCGCAGGGGCCACCGCGTTCACCGTGACGCCGTACCGGCCCAGCTCCATGGCGGTGATGACCGTGAAGGCCGCGATCCCGGCCTTGGCCGCGCCGTAGTTCGACTGCCCCTGGTTGCCGTAGATCCCGGACGACGACGTCGTGTTGATGACCCGCGCGTCCACCGGCCGCCCGGCGCGGTGCTCCTCCCGCCAGTAGGCGGCCGCGTGGCGCAGCGGCGCGAACGTGCCCTTGAGGTGGACCTGGATCACCGAGTCCCACTCCTGCTCGGACATGTTCACCAGCATCCGGTCGCGCAGGATGCCGGCGTTGTTGACCAGCACGTCCAGCCGGCCGAAGTGGTCGATCGTCGACCGCACGAGCCGCTCGGCGGCGGCGAAGTCCGATACGTCGTCGCCGTTGGCGATCGCCTGGCCGCCGAGGGCGCGGATCTCGTCGACGACCTCGCCCGCGGGCCCGGTCGAGCCGCCCGTGCCGTCCACCTCCGCCCCCAGGTCGTTGACGACGACGGCGTAGCCGTGCCGCGCGAACTCCAGGGCGTGACCGCGGCCGATGCCACGCGCCGCTCCCGTCACGATGACCACGCGTTGCTCGTCCGACTGCATCAGGCAGCCTCCTTCTGGTCGGGTGGCCGTAGAATCCCGTTCCAGGATTGCCGGCGTCAACCGGCCGGCCGCCGTGAGGCGACCCGACGAGCTCCGAGGGGACGCATGGCCACCGACGCGCGGACGCCCAGCAGCGAGGTGGCCCCACCGCCCTCCACGACCTCCGAGGAGGCCGGCGCCGTCGAGGCGCCCGACGGACGCGCGGTCATGCGCGAGGCCTGGCGGACGCTGTCGGTCGTCAGCCTCGCCAGCATCTTCTCCGGCATGTCCGGCAGCGCGCTCAACGTCGCGCTGCCGACCGTCGTGCGGCACTTCGACGCCAGCGCGACCGCGGCCAGCTGGATGCTGCTGGCCTTCATGCTCGCCAACACGGTCCTGATGATCTTCTTCGGCCGGCTGGCCGACATGTTCGGCCGCCGCTCCATGTACCTGACGGGGCTGGCGACCTTCACCCTCGCCAGCTTCCTGTGCGGCCTGGCCCCCGACGCCTGGACCGTGGTCGGGCTGCGCGTGCTGCAGGCCGCGGGCGCGGCGATGCTGTTGACCAACAGCGCCGCGCTGGTCACCGCCGCCTTCCCCCGCGCCCGGCTCGGCCAGGGCATGGGCATCTACCTGGCCTCGTTCTCGGTCGCCCAGCTGCTGGGCCCCACGGTCGGCGGGGTGCTCGCCGAGCACGCCGGCTGGCGCTGGGTCTTCTGGTTCAACGTGCCGATCGGGCTGTTGTGCCTGGCCTGGGGCGCGTGGGCGCTCCCCCGCGTCGCGCGCTCCGGGCAGCGCCAGGGCATCGACATCCCGGGCAACCTGCTGGTCCTGGTCGCGCTGGGCAGCGGCCTGGCGGCGCTGTCGCAGGCGACGACGCTGGGCTGGACCAGCTGGGTGGTCGTCGGCGGCCTGGCCGTCTTCACCCTCGGCATGCCGCTGTTCGTGCTCTTCGAGCGCCGGGTGACCCACCCGCTGGTCGACATGACGCTCTTCCGCGACCGGCCCTTCGCCCTCGGCCTGCTCGCCTCGTTCCTGAACTCGACGTCGCAGGCCGGCGTGCTGCTGCTGTTCTCGCTGTACTTCCAGGCCGTGCAGGGCGTGGACCCGCTCACCGCCGGTCTGCGCGTGCTCCCGCTGGCGGTGTCGACGCTGATCTTCTCCTCGTCCTCGGGGTTCTTCCAGCGCCGCATCTCACCGCGCGCCCTGGCCGTGGTGGGCAACCTCTGCACGGGGGCGGGCCTGGTCGTGCTCTTCACCTCGGTGGCCACCGAGGCCGGGTACGTCGCCATCGCCGCGGGGCTGGTGCTCGCCGGCGCAGGATCCGGGCTGTTCATGCCGTCCAACACCACCGCGCTCATGGTGACGATCCCGGACGACCGGCTGGGCATCGCCAACGCGATGCGGCTGATGCTCCAGCAGAGCGGGTTCGTCGTCGGCACGGCCGTGGTGCTCTCGGTGCTCACCGCACCGCTGGCGCCCGAGCTGCGGCAGTACGCGTTCGCGGGCACCTTGTCCGACGTCTCGGCCGACGGGCTGGACGACCTGCTGCGCGGTTACCGGTGGACCCTGCTGACCATGATCACGCTCAACGCGGCCACCGTGCTGACCTCGCTGGCCGCGCTGCGGGCGACCACCCGGCGGATGCGCGGGGCGGTCAGGCCCGGGGATCCGACAGCCGGGCGATGATCGCCAGCGCGCTCTCGATGACCGCGTTCGCCTGCTCCTCGGTCTCGCAGCCGATGAGCTGACGGCCCGCCTCCCCCATCGCGGCGGTCAGGATGGAGACCAGCAGCCGGTCGGCCGGCCCCGTCCCCACCGCCAGCAGGACCGCGTTCTGCCGCACCCAGTCGTTGCGTCGCCGGCTGCGCACCAGGAAGAAGCCCGGCGGCCCGTCGCCGTCCAGGAACAGCCGGGCCAGCGCCCGTCGCGCCCACGTCGTCTCCAGGTAGGCGCGCGCGCCCACGAGGAACAGCTCCGCCGGCGACGTGAGGCCGTTCCGCCGTGCGACGGCGACCGCGGTGGCCGCCTCCTCCTCGTAGGCCGCCTGGTGGTCCTCCCAGACGGCGAGGAACAGCTCGGACTTGCCGCCGTAGTGGTGGTAGAGGCTGCCGACGCTCAGCCCGGCGCGCTCGACGACGTCGGCGACGCTGCACTCGGCGAAGCCCTTGGCGGCGAACACCTCGCCCGCCGCGGCGATCAGCGAGCGGCGCGTGTCGGCGGTCCGGCTCCACTGCCAGGCGTTGCTCTGCGACTGCCCGCTCGCCCGCACCGGCCCACCCCTCGACCCCGATCACCGCGACGCGCGAACCCTACTGGCGCGTAGTGGCCTGCGTCACCCTCTCGTCACGCCGCGACACCGCTGGGGACTCAGGCGAACCCCTTGCAAAAGAACTTCGAACCCTGAATGGTTAGCCGCTGTGATCGAAGCCACGCCGGCCGGAGCCAGGACGGTCGCCCGTCTCGCCCGGCACGTGGAGGTCGCCCTCGCGGGCTGCGATCTGAGCGTTCCCCAGTACCGGTTGCTGAGCCTGCTGTCCGAGGGGTCGGTCAACGCCTCCACGCTCGCCCAGCGGCTCGTGGTCAGCCGTCCCAGCGTCACCGCGCTGGTCGACGGGCTGGTGGCCCGCGGCATGGTCGAGCGCGGGACCGACCCGGCGGACCGCCGGCACGTCACCCACGTGGTCACCGAGCGCGGCGAGCGCGTCCTCGCCGAGGCCGACGCCGCCGCAGCCGCCCGGCTGCAGGACCTCGGCACCCACCTGTCCCCCGACGACGTCCCCGCCGCGCGCGCGGGTCTCGCCGCCTGGGAACGCGCCCTCGACTCCTACCGCGACACCGCAGCGCGCGCCCCCGTCTGGCCACCGACGTCCTCGACAGGAGACAGCATGCCGCCCACCACGTCCCAGGACACCGCATCCCAGGAGACCGCGTCCCAGGGGACACCGGCAGCACCCGACACCGCCGCGCTCGTCGAGCGGGCCTCCGCCACCGGCATGCTGAGCGCCTTCTGGGCCTCCGTGCAGCCGAACGCCACCGCGATCCGCTCCGCCCAGGCCGACCTCACCTTCGCCCAGCTCAACGCCCGCACCAACCAGCTCGCCCGTGCGCTGCGCAGCCGCGGCCTGGGTGCGGGCGACTCGATCGCCCTGATCAGCTCCAACCGGCCCGAGTTCGTCGAGACCCTCTACGCCGCCCAGCGCACCGGCCTGCGGCTCACGCCGGTCAACTGGCACCTCACCGCCGACGAGATCGGCTACATCCTCCGCGACTGCGGTGCGCGCGCCGTCGTCGTCGACGGCCGGTTCGCGGCGACCGTCGCGCAGGCGCTGGACGGCGTGGACGCCGCGGCGCTGCTCGTCGTCGACGGCACCGCCGAGCCCTTCGAGGACTACGAGCAGGCGCTGGCCGCCGAGTCCACCGAGGACATCGCGGACCCGATCCTCGGCAGCACCATGGCCTACACCTCGGGTACCACCGGCCGGCCCAAGGGCGTGCACCGCCCGCCGGCCGCGACCACGGGGGCGGCCGCCTCCGAGCTGGCCACCCTGGTCGCCGCGGCGTCGGCCTACGTGCCCGGGCAGGACCTCAACCTGGTCACCGGCCCGCTGTACCACTCGGCACCGCTGCTGTTCTCGCTCAGCATGCCGCTGTCCCGCGGCGCCGGCGTCGTGCTCATGGACAAGTGGGACGCCGAGGAGACGCTGCGCCTGATCGAGCAGCACCGGATCACGCACACGCACCTGGTGCCGACGATGTTCCACCGGATGATCTCGCTCCCGCAGGAGGTCAAAGACCGGTACGACGTGAGCAGCCTGCGCAACATCTGGCACGGCGCCGCCCCGTGCCCGGTGCCGGTCAAGCAGGCGCTCATGGACTGGCTCGGCCCCATCGCGTGGGAGTACTACGCCGCCACCGAGGGCTTCGGCACCGTCGTGTCGCCGCAGGACTGGCTGGCCCGGCCCGGCACCGTCGGGCACCCCTCCCCCGGCCACATCCGCATCCTGGACGACGCCGGCGAGGACGCACCCGCGGGCGTGCCCGGCACCATCTACCTGCGCGCGCCGGAGACCGGCCGGTTCGTCTACCTCGGCGACGAGGCCAAGACCTCGTCCTCCTACAAGGGCGACTACTACACCCTCGGCGACGTCGGCTTCCTCGACGAGGACGGCTGGCTCTTCCTCACCGACCGCAGCGTCGACCTGATCATCTCCGGCGGCGTGAACGTCTACCCGGCCGAGGTGGAGGCCGTGCTCATCACCCACCCCTCGATCGGCGACGTCGGCGTCATCGGCGTGCCCGACCCGGAGTGGGGCGAGTCGGTCAAGGCCGTCGTGGAGCTGCAGCCCGGCTACGAGCCCTCCCCCGCGCTGGCCGAGGAGCTGCAGACCTGGGCCCGCGAGCGGCTGGCCCACTTCAAGTGCCCGCGCACCGTCGACTTCGTCGAGGAACTGCCCCGCACCCCGTCCGGCAAGCTGTCCAAGCGCGTGCTGCGGGAGAACTTCCGCCAGCAGGCAGCCGCGGCCGGCGCGGACGCCTGAGAGGACCCGTCATGCCGCTGACCGTCCGCCCGATCCCGACGCTGGACGAGCGCATCAACGACATCCGCATGCGCACCGCGGAGATCGTGAACGACGACATCCTGCCCAACGAGCGCAACCTGTGGCGCTCCGCGCGCGGGGGCGCGGTCGAGACCGAACCGTCGGTCATCGACGCCGAGGAGCTCCGCGAGGAGATCAAGCAGAAGGTCCGCAAGGCCGGCCTCTGGGCGCCGCACCTGCCGCAGGAGTACGGCGGCATGGGGCTGGACTTCCTCGCCCACGCCTACATGAACGAGGTGCTCGCCTACGCCATGGGAGCGGCGGCGCTGTTCGGCGTCGTCGCCCCGAACTCGGGCAACCAGACCATCCTGCTCAAGTACGGCACCGACGAGCAGAAGGAGCAGTGGCTGCGGCCGCTCGTCGAGGGCGAGATGGAGTCCGGCTTCTCGATGACCGAGCCGGAGAACCCGGGCTCGGACCCCCGCTCGCTCACCACCACCGCGGTGCGCGACGGCGACGACCTGGTGCTCAACGGGCACAAGTGGTTCACCTCCAACGGCCACGCCGCCGACTTCTTCATCGTCATGACCCGCGTCGTCGACGCCGACCACGACCCCGCCTCGGGCCGCGGCCAGATGGCGCAGCTGATCGTGCCGACCGACGCCCCCGGCGTGAACATCGTCCGCGGGGTGGGCATCTGGGGCCGGCCGACGTCGGACCACGTCGAGGTCCGCTACGAGAACGTCCGGGTGCCGGCGAAGAACCTGCTCGGCTCCGTGGGCCAGGGGCACCAGGCCGCGCAGGACCGGCTGGGCGCCGGCCGCGTCTTCCACTGCATGAACTCCATCGGCCAGATGTGGCGCGCCTTCGACCTGATGGTCGAGCGGGCGACCACCCGCACGGTGCACGGCGGGCCGCTCCAGGACAAGCAGTTCGTCCAAGGGTTCATCGCCGACAGCTACATGGACATCAGCGCCGCCCGCCTGATGACCATCCAGGCCGCCGAACGGGTGGCCCGCAACGACCGGGGCGCCCGGACCGACATCTCGTCGATCAAGGTCTTCGTGCCCGCGGCGTACTCCCGTGTCGTCGACCGGGCCATCCAGGTGTGGGGAGCGGCCGGGGTCTCCAGCGACCTCCCGCTCTCCGGCATGTACCTCGGCGCGCGCACCCTGCGTCTCGCCGACGGACCGGACGAGGTGCACAAGGTGCTGATCGCCAAGCACGTCCTCGACCGGTACGCCACCGAGGGCGGATGGGACTTCGGCAACTGACGCCGCGCCCGCACACCACCCGATCTTGTCCCGTCCGCACGACATCTGAGAGGTTCACCCCATGCTGATGCAGTTCGACAAGGAGCAGGAGGAGCTGCGGCGGACGCTGCGCCGCTTCCTCGAGACCAAGGCCTCCTCGGAGGAGGTCCGGCGCCTCATGGAGACCGAGGAGGGCTACGACCCCGCCGTCTGGAAGCAGATGGCCGAGCAGCTCGGCCTGCAGGGTCTGGCGATCCCCGAGGAGTTCGGCGGCTCCGGCTTCGGCATCCTGGAGACCGCGCTGGTGCTCGAGGAGATGGGCCGCGCGCTGCTGCCCGCCCCCTACCTCGCGACGATCCTCGCCGCGAACCTGCTCCAGCTGTCGGACGACCAGCAGGCCAAGGAGGACCTCCTCCCGGGCATCGCCGAGGGCACGACGATCGCCACGGTCGCCCTGGCCGAGGCCGACGGCCGCTGGTCGGCGGAGAACCTGCAGACCACCGCCACGCAGTCCGGCGACGGCTGGACCCTCCAGGGGTCGAAGTCCTTCGTCCTGGACGGCACCACGGCCACGCTGCTGCTGGTCGTCGCGCAGGCCCCCGGCGGCCCGAGCGTCTTCGCGGTCGAGGGCTCGGCCTCCGGCCTCACCCGCCGCGCGCTGACCACCCTGGACATGACCCGCAAGCTCGCCGAGGTGGAGCTGTCCGGCACGCCGGCCCGGCTGATCGGCGCCGAGGGCGACGCGGCGACGCTGGTCCCCCGCCTGATGCGCATCGCCACCGTCGTGCTGGCCACCGAGCAGGTCGGCGGCGCGCAGCGCTGCCTCGAGCGCACCGTCGAGTACGTCAACCTGCGCTACCAGTTCGGCCGTCCGGTCGGCAGCTTCCAGGCCGTCAAGCACCGCTGCGCCGACATGCTGCTCGAGGTCGAGTCGGCCCGCTCCGCGGCCTACTACGCCCTCTGGGCGCTGGCCGAGGACGCCGACGACGCCGAGATCTCGGCCGACCTGGCCAAGGCGTACTGCTCGGAGGCCTACTGGATCGCGGCCTCGGACTCGATCCAGCTGCACGGCGGCATCGCGTTCACCTGGGAGCACGACGCCCACCTGTACTACCGGCGCGCGAAGTCCACGAGCCTGCTCTTCGGCACCCCGACCGAGCACTGGGACGCCGTCGCGGAGAAGCTGCTCGCCTGATCCGGCAGCAGCCCGGCACTCCCCTCGCGACCCCCGGGTCGGCCTCCCCGGCCACCCGGGGGTCGCGGCACGTCCGGAGCCGGTCGCCGGGCGGGCCGCCGGTCGAGCCGCTAGAACGGGGGCATGTGCCACGACCACGACAGCCGCCCACCGGCCCCTCCGCGCAGCGGGGAGATCGGCGAGCGCGCGCCGCTCACCCTGACCGCGGCCGACGGGACCCACTTCGCCGCCGCGTACGCCGCGCCCGCCGCGTCACCCCGGACCGGCGTGGTGGTGCTCCCCGACATCCGCGGCCTGCACCCCTACTACGTCGCGCTGGCCGAGCGCTTCGCCGAGGCCGGCGTCGCCGCGGTGGCGGTCGACTGGTTCGGCCGGACGGCCGGCCTGCCCGAGGGCGGCACCCGAGGCGAGGACTTCGGCTGGAAGGAGCACATCCCGCAGACCACGTCCGAGGGCGTCGACGCCGACATCGTGGCGGCGGTCGCCGCGCTGCGCGAACGGCACGGCGCGGACCTGCCGGTGGTCACCGTCGGCTTCTGCTTCGGCGGCAGCCACTCCTGGCGCCAGTCCGGCGGGGACCTGGACCTGGCCGGGTGCGCCGGGTTCTACGGACGCCCCGCGCTCGTCGGTGACGCCGCCGGCCGCGCGCACCTGCCGACGGTCATGCTCATCGCGGGCGACGACGCGGCCACACCGGTCGAGGAGCAGCTCGCCCTGGCCGACACCATGCGTGCGGCCGGCGCGGAGGTCGACGCGCGCGTCTACGACGGCGCGCCGCACTCGTTCTTCGACCGTGCCTACAGCGACTGGAACGACGCCTGCCGCGACGCGTGGGAGCACGTCCTCGCTCTCACCGACCGGGTCGCCCGGGCCTGAGCCGGCGGTAGCTCACCGGTCGCGGAACGACGACCGCGGCTGGACCGACCGGGGATCCGGTCGGCCCAGCCGCGGGACGTCCTGCGACTGCAGCGAGCGATCAGGCGGGCGCCGAGGCGAGCGAGCGGTCGCCCTCGGAGGCCTGCTCACCGATCAGCGGGAAGTGGCAGGCCACGTACTGCCCCTGCGAGACCTCCCGCATCTGCGGCTCCTCCACCGCGCACAGGTCCGCCGCCCGCGGGCAGCGGGTGCGGAACCGGCACCCGCTGGGCGGGTCGACCGGCGAGGGCAGCTCCCCCGCCAGCCCGGCGTCCTCGTGCTTGGCCTCCGGGTCCGGCTCCGGGATGGATGCCAGCAGCGCAGCCGTGTACGGGTGCGCCGGCGCCGCGTACAGCGCGTCGGAGGGGGCGACCTCGCAGATCTTGCCGAGGTACATGACCGCGACGCGGTCGCTGATGTTCTTCACCACGGCCAGGTCGTGGGCGATGAAGACCATCGTCAGGTTGAACTCGGCCTTGAGGTCCTCGAGCAGGTTGAGGATCTGCGCCTGCACCGAGACGTCGAGCGCGGACACCGGCTCGTCGCAGATCAGCACCTCGGGCCGCATGATCAGCGAGCGCGCGATCGACACCCGCTGGCACTGGCCACCCGACATCTCGTGCGGCCGGCGCGAGCCGGCCCGTTCGGGATCGAGCCCGACCTCGGCCAGCATCTGGTCGACCCGGGGGTCGGTGCTGTCCTTGCCCTCCCAGATCGACAGCCCCTCGGCGACGATGTCCTTCACCCGGCGCCGGGGGTTCAGCGACGAGATCGGGTCCTGGTAGATCATCTGCAGCTTGGTGCGGCTGCGCCGGAGCTCGTCGGCGTTCAGCGAGCTCAGGTCGGTCTCGCCGAAGAGGATCTTCCCGGACGTCGGCCGGGGCGCCTGCATGATCGCGCGCCCGGTCGTGGACTTGCCGCACCCGGACTCCCCGACCAGACCCAGCGTCTCGCCCTTGGCGATGTCGAAGCTGATACCGGAGACCGCGTGGACTTTCTGCCCCCGCTCCAACGGGAACTCCACCACCAGGTTCTCGACCCGCAGGACGATGTCGCCCTGGTCGCGGAGGTGGGCGGTGCCGCTGCCGGCCATCAGGCTGCTCCTGCCGTTGCGAGGACCGTGTCGTCCAGGGGGGTCCCGGCCGCGGTGCGGCCGGCGGCCAGGTTGCGCGCGAGCGCCTCCTGACCCGCGGTCGTGCCGACCGGGAAGTGGCACGCCGCCTCGTGCCCGGCGGCGTGCGGTGCGAGCACCGGCGTCTCCGTCAGGCACTTGTCCTGCGCGTAGTTGCAGCGCGGGGCGAACGGGCACCCGGCCGGCGGGTCCACCAGGTCCGGCGGCCGGCCCGGGATGGCCTGCAGCCTGGTGTGGCTGGGCTGGTGCAGCCGCGGGATCGACCGCAGCAGACCCTCGGTGTACGGGTGCCGGTTGCGCGCGAAGAGCTCCTTCGTGGGCGCCCGCTCGACCACCCGGCCCGCGTACATGACGGCGATCTCGTCCGCTCGCCCGGCGACGACGCCGAGGTCGTGGGTGATGATGATCAGCCCCATGTTGCGCTGGTGCTGCTGGGACTCCAGCAGGTCCAGGATCTGCCGCTGGACGGTCACGTCCAGCGCCGTCGTGGGCTCGTCGGCGACCAGCAGCTTGGGGCCGCAGGCCAGCGCGATCGCGATCGTCACGCGCTGGCGCATGCCGCCGGACAGCTGGTGGGGGTACTCCCCGAGCCGCCGCTCGGCGGCCGGGATGCCGACCGACTTGAGCAGCTCGACGGCGTGGGCCTTGGCGACCTTGCCCTTCTCGCCCAGGTGGATGCCGAGGGACTCGGTGATCTGCTCGCCGATCTTGGTGACCGGGTTGAGCGAGGTCATCGGGTCCTGCAGGACCATCGCCATCTCGGCGCCCCAGATGCGGCGCATCTCCTTGGGCTTGAGCACCGTGAGGTCACGGCCCTCGAAGCGCACCGCACCCTCGCGGATCGTGTTGTTCTTCGGCAGCAGCTGCATGATCGACCGCGAGAGCACGGTCTTGCCGGAACCGGACTCGCCCACGATGCCGAGGGTCTTGCCGCGGTCCACCCGGAGGGAGACGCCGTCGACCGCCTTCACCACCCCGCGCGGGGTGTCGAAGTAGGTGCGCAGGTCGTCGACCTCGAGGAGCGGCTCGTCCGAGCCGCCGTTCACCGGCGCGGTGGTCACAGGTTGCTCCCTCGGACATCGAAGCGGGTGCGGAGCGAGTCGCCGACCAGGTTCAGCGACAGCACCGTCAGGAACATGGCGATGGAGGGGATGAGGACGACGTGCGGGGCCTCGTTGAGGTACCGCTTGCCGTCGAAGATCATCCCGCCCCAGGTCGGGGCCGGCTGCTGGACGCTGAGGCCCAGGAAGGCCAGCGTCCCCTCGAGCACGATCACCACGCCCATCGCCACCAGACCGAACGCGGCCACCGGGAGCACCACGTTGGGCAGGATCTCGCGGGCGAGCACCCGGGAGTTCTTGGCCCCCATCGTCCGGGCGGCCCGGACGAACTCCCGCTCGGCCACGGCGAGCGTCGTCGCCCGGGCCACGCGGGTGTAGATGGGGATCGAGAGGAACCCGACGATCAGCGAGATGACGACCAGGCTGCGGCCGACGAAGGCCAGCAGGACCAGCAGCAGCACCAGGGCCGGGAAGGCCAGGATGATGTTGATGATCGTCATGAGCACGGTCTCGACCTTGCCGCGGAAGAAGCCCGAGATGATGCCGAGGAAGCCCCCGACGACCATGCCGATGGCCACGGCCGTGACGCTGATGGTGACCGAGACGCGGGCACCGTGGACCAGCCGGGCCAGGGTGTCGCGACCGAGGCCGTCGGTACCCAGCAGGCCCGACTCACCGGGCAGCGCCAGCTTGTTGAGGACGTCGGGGACCAGCGGGTCCTTGACCGGCAGGATGTTGGCGAAGACCGCGCAGATCAGCACCGCGACCAGCCAGCCGACGGCCAGCCAGAAGGTGACGCCGAAGCCCTTCTTCCGCTTCTTCGCAGCCGGTGCGCCGGGCGCGACGCCGCTGGTCTCCTCGATCAGCCCGTCGCCGGGCGTCAGCTCGGACGTGGCCCCGGGGTGCGGAGCGCCGAGGTTGGGCAGCGGGGTGCTCATGCTTCTCCCTGTCCGGTCGAGCCGTGCACGGCGGTCACGGGATCAGACTCTTGCCGCAGAGCGTCCATGCGAGATCCTCGGGTCAAGGTACGAGTAAAGGATGTCGACGGTGAAGTTCACGACGACGTAGCTGACTGCGATCACCAGCGCGACGCCCTGCACCATCAGGAGGTCGCGGACGAGCACGGCCTCCAGCAGGAGCCGGCCGACGCCGGGCACGGCGAACAGCGTCTCGATGACCACCGATCCGCCGATGATCGCCCCGACCTGCACGCCGGCCACCGTCATCAGCGAGAACGACGACGGGCGGAGCGCGTGGCGGAAGAGGATCCGCCGGTTCGAGACGCCCTTGACCCGGGCCATGGTCACGAAGTCCTGCTGGAGGGTCGCGATCATGTCCGTGCGGAGCAGGCGGGTGTAGACCGCCATCTCCGCGATGGCCAGGGACAACGCCGGCAGCAACGCCGAGCGGAGGTTCTGCACCGGGTTGTCGGTGAAGTTCACCCAGCCCGTCGCGGGCAGGACGCCCAGCCAGACGGCGAAGATCAGGATCAGGAAGATCGCCACCATGAAGTTCGGCACCGCGAGGAGGCCGAAGCTCGTGCTGCTGATGATCTTGTCGGTCCGCGTGCCGGCCCGGTAGGCCGACAGCATCCCGACCGGGATCGCGATCGCCAGCGCGATGATGATCGCCAGGATCCCGATCTCCGCCGTGACCGGCAGCCGCTCGAGGATCGCCTGGCTGACCGGCTCGTTCGTCCGGTACGAGCGACCGAAGTCGCCGGTCAGCGCGTCGCCGATCCAGCTCAGGTACCGCATCGGCAGCGGGTCGTCGAGGTTCAGCTCGCTCCGCACGGCCGCGATGGCCTCGGGCGTCGCCGCCTCCGCCCCCAGGATCTGCAGCGCCGGGTCACCGGGCAGCAGGCTCGTGGTGAGGAAGGTCAGCAGCGACACCGCGAACAGCGTGGCCAGCAGCGACGGGATTCTCCTGAGGAGGTACATGGGCGCCTACTCCACTCGCCAGACGTGGCCCCACATGGCGGTCGAGGCGTTGGCCCCGTTGCCCATGGTGCCGTCGGGGAAGGTCCATCCGTCGAGGTTGCGGACGGCCTCCTGGGTGGCCAGCACCGTGAGGGTGCCGCCGCTGAACGCGTTCGGGACGTTCTCGTTCAGGATGAGCCCGATCTCCTCGACGGCGGCCTTGCGGGCCTCGGTGTCCGTCGTGGTGCGCAGGATCTCGAGCTGCGCGTCGATCTCCGGGCTCTGGAACGCCGTCATGTTCAGCGGGCCGTCGGTGAAGGCGTCGTCGAACACGAGGTAGGGGTCGCGGTCGGCACCGACACGGGTGCAGCCGGTCTCGTAGTCACGGGCGAGCATGTCCTGGATCCAGGCGGCCTGCTCGGTCTGCTGCAGCTCGACCTGCGCGCCCAGGGCGCCCCACAGCGCCTGGTAGAGCTGCGAGAGCTCGTTGAGGCTGGGGTCCGGCGGGCACTGGAAGGTGAACGACAGCTGCGTGCCGACCGGCTGGCCGTCGGAGCGCTCCGGGTCGTTGATGTACTCGTCGTACAGCTCCTGGGCCCGCTCCGGGTCGAAGCCCGGGTAGGACTCGGCGACCTCCTCCGAGTACCAGGGGCTGTCCGGGCTCCAGAACTGCGTCTGCGGGGGCGTGACGCCGGAACCGCCGAGGACCTCGATGAGGGCCTCCTGGTCGACGGCGTGCACCAGTGCCTGGCGGACGCGGATGTCGTCGAACGGCGCGATGCTCGTGTTCAGCGTCAGGCCGCCGGAGTTGCTGCCCAGGTGCTCGAAGTTGTTGACGCCGTCCAGCTCGCGGGCGCGGATGACCGTGCTCTGCCGCAGCGACTGCATGACGTCGATGTCACCGGACTGCAGCGAGGCCAGGCGGGTGTCCTCGTCGGGGATCGGCCGGAACACGATCTCGTCGAGGTAGGGCTTGCCCTCCTGCCAGTAGTTCGCGTTCTTCTCGACGACGAGCCGGCTGTCGCGCTGCCACTCGACGAAGGTGAAGGGGCCGGTGCCGACCGGCTGGGAGCCCGCGTCGGGGCCGGCCGCCGCGGCGGCGGTGGGCGAGAACGGCCAGCCGGAGGCGCCCACGAGGAGGTCCGGGAAGGCGGCGTTGGTCTCGGCCAGGCGGTACACGACGGTCAGGTCGTCGACCACGTCGAGCGAGCTCACCTGCGCCAGCTGCGCGGCCAGCCGCGAGCTCGGCGACTTCAGGTAGGTGTCGAAGATCGTCTTGAGCGCCTCGGCGTTCAGCGGGGTGCCGTCGTGGAACTGGACGTCGGGACGGAGGGTCAGCGTCCACTCGGTCAGGTCCTCGTTGGGCTCGAGGGACTCGGCGAGGTACGGCTCGACCGTCCCCTCCTCGGAGCGCTGCATCAGCGGGTCGTAGATCGCGTACGCGACGTTGAGGCCGGGCTGGTTGAACGTCCCCTCGTGGGGCATCCAGCTGTTCGTCTCGGCCTCGAGCCCGACGGTGATGGAGCCACCCTCGACCGGGTCACCGGCCTCGACGGCCTCGCTCACCGCACCGGCCTCGGCGTCCCCGTTCCCGTCGTCCCCGCCGCCACCGCACGCGGCGGTGCCGAGCAGGAGACCCACGAGGCCTGCGGAAGCGAGAGCTCGCTTCCACGGACCTCTCATCGGGCGCCGGTGTACTCGCATTGATTTGCTCCTCGAATGTTGCCTGCCGGCACAGCGACGGACCGGCCAACGGCGCGTCGATGTGCGAGCGCCCACAGCGCGTGCTGGGAGTCTGTCCTACGGGAGTGGGCTGCGTCACTAGGCGCCTCGCCACTCTCGCCGGGCGCCGAACTATGCGGTGCGCACAACGTCGCTCAGCGTGCTCATCCGGGCACTCCGCGGCCCCGCTCGCCGGTGCCCACCGGCGTGGCGGCCCGGGGCTCGCGGAGCCCCGGACCGCCGCGCCGGCAGGGTCGCTACTCGGTCAGCCAGACGTGCCCCCACATGACCTGCGCACCGTCCGCCCCGTTGCCCCGGGTGCCGTCCGGGAACACCCAGCCGTCGATGTTCTTGACCGCGTCCTGCGCGGCCATGACGGTCAGCGTGCCGCCGCTGAAGGTGTTGGGCACGTTCTCGTTGAGCACCAGGCCGATGGCCTCCACGGCGGCCTTCCGGGTCTCCAGGTCGGTGGTCGTCCGCAGGATGTCCAGCTGCTCGTCGATCTCGGGGCTCTGGAACGCCGTCATGTTCAGCGGGCCCTCGGTGAAGGCCGCGTCGAACACGAGGTAGGGGTCCCGGTCGGCGCCCACGCGGGTGCAGCCCACGTCGTAATCCCGGGCCAGCATCTTCTGGATCCACGCGGCCTGCTCCACCTGCTCGAGCTGCACCTGCGCGCCGAGCGCCCCGTAGAGCGACTGCACCAGCTGGGCGACCTCGTTGAGGCTGGGGTCCGGCGGGCAGCTGTACGTGAACGTCAGCGGGGCGCCCACGGGCTTGCCGTCGGAGCGGTCGGGGTCGTTGACGTAGTCGTCGTAGAGCTCCTGGGCCTTCTCCGGGTCGTACTGCGGGTAGGCCTCGGCGACCTTCTCCGAGTAGTACGGGCTGTCCTCGCTGTAGAACTGCGTGGTCGGCGGCGTCACGCCGGCCCCGCCGAGGACCTCGATGATCGCCTCCTGGTCGAGGGCGTGGGCGAGCGCCTGGCGCACCCGGACGTCGTCGAACGGCGGCTTGCTCGTGTTCATCGTGCCGCCGCCGGAGTTGCTGCCGAGGTGCTCGTAGTTGTCCACGCCCTCGAGGTCCCGGGCCCGGATGACGGTGCTCTGCCGCAGCGACTGCATGACGTCGATGTCGCCGCTGCGCAGGCTGGCCAGGCGGGTGTCCTCGTCCGGGATCGGCCGGAAGGTGATCCGGTCCAGGTGCGGCAGCCCCTCCTGCCAGTAGTCCTCGTTCTTCTCCACCACCAGCTGGCTGTCCCGCTGCCAGCTCACGAAGCGGAAGGGGCCGGTGCCGACCGGGTTGGCGCCGGCGTCCTCACCGGCCGCCGCGGCCGCGGTCGGGGAGAACGGCCAGCCGGGCGAGGAGACCAGCAGCTCCGGGAACGCCGCGTTCGGCTGCGACAGCCGGTAGACGGCGGTGAGCTCGTCGACCACGTCCAGCGAGGTGACCTCGGCCAGTGACGCGGCCGCGTTCGAGCCCGGGGCCTTCAGGTAGTCGTCGAAGATGGTCTTGAGCGCCTGGCTGTCCAGCGGCGTCCCGTCGTGGAACCGGACGTCGGGACGCAAGGTCAGGGTCCACTCGGTGAGCTCCGCGTTGGGCTCGAGCGACTCGGCGAGGTAGGGCTCGACCTGACCGTCCTCGGTGCGGTGCATCAGCGGGTCGTAGATGGAGTACGCGATGTTGACGCCGGGCTGGTTGAAGGTGCCCTCCCCCGGCAGCCAGCTGTTGGTCTCGGCCTCGATGCCGACGGTGATCTCACCGCCCTCGACCGGGTCACCGGCCTCGACGACGTCGCTCTGCGCACCCTCCTCGACGTCCCCGCCGTCCCCGTCGCCGCTCCCGCAGGCCGCGCCCCCCAGCAGGAGCGCCGCCAGGCCGGCCGCGACGGCGGCCCGCCTCCACGGGCGTCCCGGCCGGAACCGATGTCCTCGCATGTGCTCTCCCCGACTCGTCGCGTACCGACACGACGACGGGCCGGCAGCACCGGCCCGTCGTCGAGCGCGCCGTGGGCGCGCGCAGGGAGTGTGGCGCATGACGTGAGCTGCGTCACCCCCTCGCGTCGCGGCCGGCCCCGGGCGCCGCCCGCCGGACCGGCCCCGTGACGCAGCACGGCGGCCCGGGCGCGGTGCTCCCCCCGGCCGCCCCGTGCAGTAGGTCCAGCGGGTGGGGTGCGAATTGGTGGTCCAGAAGTGGCCCCACAATGCGGCCCCGTTCCGACCGGCCTTGGCCTTGGTT
>NZ_JBJGZM010000016.1:0-16314 GCF_054050515.1 Blastococcus sp. SYSU D01042
CCCCCCCGCCCCCCCCCCCCCCCCCCCCCCCCCCCCCCCCCCCCCCCCCCCCCCCCCCCCCCCCCCCCCCCCCCCCCCCCCCCCCCCCCCCCCCCGCCCACCGCCCCGACGCGTGGAACACCGGGGCCCCACGACGCGCTAGAGTGCAGGGTGGCCGAAACGTCGATCCCGGTGCGCACCTGTGTGGGTTGCCGGCGTCGCGCTCCGGTCACCGATCTGCTGCGCGTCGTCGTCCGCTCCGGGGCCCTGGTCCCGGATCCGCGGCGGCGGCTCCCCGGGAGGGGGGCGTCGGTGCACCCCGCTCCGGGGTGCCTGGACGCAGCCGAGCGACGCCGGGCCTTCACCCGGGCACTGCGCCTCCCCGGAGGCAGCCAGGTGGAGGTCGGTCCGCTCCAGGACCACGTCCTCGGCGCCTCCTCGGAGGTGCCCGGGCCGGGGGGCCGGGCGGGCGAGTGAGCGCGGCCCCGCCGCGACCACCCCTTCCAGAAGTTCCACGTCGGACCGGCCCAACGCCGGTCCGCATGTCGACAGGACATCGTCGGATGACTCAGCCGTGAAGTTCTCACGATGACCATGCGCCACTAACGACGAGGTCGAGCGGGCAAGCCGCCGGCCTCACACACGAGGAGACCCGTGCCAGGCAAAGCCCGCGTACACGAACTCGCCAAGGAGTTCGGTGTCGACAGCAAGACCGTGCTCGCCACGCTCAAGGAGCAGGGTGAGTTCGTGAAGTCCGCCTCCTCGACCGTCGAGGCCCCCGTGGCCCGACGGCTCCGGGAGGCCCTCGGCGCCAAGACCGGCGCCGCGACCCCCAGCGCCCCGCCCGCGGCGGCGGCCCGACCCGGCCCGGCGGCCGCACGGCCGTCCGCGCCGACCCCCGGCCCGCGCCCGGCGGCGCCCGCTCCGCAGGCCCCCGCGCCCGTGCAGCAGGCCCCTGCGGCCCCGGCCCCGGCCGCTCCGCGTCCCGCCGCGCCCGCGCCGCAGGCCCCGGCGGCCTCGGCTCCGACGCAGCAGCCCACCGCGCCCCGCCCGGGTGCGCCGCGTCCGGGCGCGCCCGGTGGCGGTGCTCCGTCCGGTGCCGGTCCGCGACCGGGCCCCCGTCCGGCCCCGCGTCCGGGCAACAACCCCTTCAGCTCGCCCCGTCCGGCGGCCCCGCCCGCCGCGGCGCCCGGCGCCGGTGCCGGGGCCGCTCCCGGCGCCGGCCCCCGTCCGGGCCCGGCCGCGCCGGGTGCGCGTCCGGCTCCGGGTGGTCCCCGTCCGGCTGCCGGTCCCGGCGGCCCGCGTCCGGGCCCGGGTGGCCCGCGTCCCGCGCCCGGTGCCGGCGGTCCCCGCCCGGCCCCCGGTGCCGGCGGCCCGCGTCCGAACCCGGGCATGATGCCCGGTCGGCCGAGCCCGGGCATGATGCCCGGTCGCGCGGCCGGTCCCGGTCGCCCCGGCGGCGGCCCCGGTGGCCGCTCGGGTGGCCCCGGCGGCGGTGGCCGTCCGGGTGGTCCCGGCGGCGGCGGTGGCTTCCGTCCCGGCGGCGGTGGCGGCGCTCCTGGCGCCGGTGCGCCGGCCGGTGGCGGTTTCCGCGGTGGCGGCGGCCCCCGTGGCCGCGGCCGTGGTGGCTCGGGTGCCGGTACCGCCGGCGCCTTCGGTCGTCCGGGCGGTCGTGGACCGGTCCGCGGGCGCAAGAGCAAGAAGCAGCGGCGTCAGGAGTTCGACTCCATGGCGGCGCCCAGCATGGGCGGCGTCCAGCTCCCGCGCGGCAACGGGCAGACCGTGCGTCTGCCCCGCGGCGCCTCGCTGACCGACCTGGCCGAGCGCATCGGCGCCCAGCCGGCCGCGCTGGTCACGGCCCTGTTCCACCTGGGCGAGATGGTCACCGCGACGCAGTCGGTCAACGACGACACGTTGCAGCTGCTCGGCGCCGAGATCGGCTGGGTCATCCAGGTCGTGAGCCCCGAGGACGAGGACCGCGAGCTGCTCGAGACCTTCGACCTCACCTTCGGTGACGAAGAGGGCGACGAGGGCGACTGGGAGTCCCGCCCGCCGGTGGTCACCGTCATGGGTCACGTCGACCACGGGAAGACGAAGCTGCTGGACGCCCTGCGGCACACCAACGTGGTGTCCAAGGAGGCCGGTGGCATCACCCAGCACATCGGCGCCTACCAGATCGTCACCGAGCTCGAGCACAACGAGCGGCCGATCACCTTCATCGACACCCCGGGTCACGAGTCGTTCACCGCGATGCGTGCCCGAGGCGCGAAGGTCACCGACATCGTCGTGCTCGTGGTCGCGGCCGACGACGGCGTCATGCCGCAGACGGTCGAGGCGCTCAACCACGCCCAGGCCGCCGAGGTCCCGATCGTGGTCGCGGTGAACAAGATCGACAAGGAGGGGGCCAACCCCGCCAAGATCCGCCAGCAGCTCACCGAGTACGGCCTGGTGGCCGAGGAGTACGGCGGCGACACGATGTTCGTCGACGTCTCCGCGACCACGCGCCAGGGTCTCGACGAGCTCCTGACGGCGATCCTGCTGACCGCCGACGCCTCGCTCGACCTGCGCGCGAACATCGAGCAGGACCCGCAGGGTGTCGTCATCGACGCCAAGCTGGACAAGGGCCGCGGCCCCGTCGCCACGGTGCTGGTCCAGCGCGGCACGCTGCGCGTCGGCGACTCGCTGGTCGCCGGTGACGCGTACGGCCGCGTGCGGTCGCTGCTCGACGAGCACGGCGCCAAGCTCAAGGAAGCCCTGCCGTCGCGGCCGGTGCAGGTCGTCGGCCTGACGTCGGTGCCGCGCGCCGGTGACACCTTCCTGGTCGTCGAGGAGGACCGGGTGGCGCGGCAGATCGCCGACCGCCGCCAGGCCCGCATCCGCAACGCGCAGAACGCCTCCATGCGCAAGCGGATCAGCCTCGAGGACCTCGACGCCGCGCTCAAGGAGAGCCGTCAGCTCAACCTGATCATCAAGGGCGACAACTCGGGCACCGTCGAGGCGCTCGAAGAGGCGCTGATGAAGATCGAGGTCGGCGACGAGGACATCTCGCTGCGGGTCATCCACCGCGGCGTCGGTGGGATCACCAAGAGCGACATCGACCTGGCGCTGGCCGACGACGTCATCGTCATCGGCTTCAACGTCCGGGCCGAGGGCCAGGCGACCGAGCTGGCCAACCGCGAGGGGGTGGACGTCCGGTACTACACGGTCCTCTACCAGGCCATCGACGAGATCGAGGCCGCCCTCAAGGGGATGCTCAAGCCCGAGTACGAGGAGGTCCAGCTCGGGACCGCGGAGGTCCGCGAGGTCTTCCGCGTGCCCAAGATCGGCAACGTCGCCGGTTCGCTGGTCCGCACCGGGACGATCGTCCGCAACTCGAAGGCCCGTCTGCTCCGCGACGGCACCGTGATCGCCGACAACCTGACGGTGGAGTCCCTCCGCCGCTTCAAGGACGACGCGACCGAGGTCCGCGAGGGCTACGAGTGCGGTATCGGTCTGGGGTCGTACAACGACATCAAGATCGACGACGTCATCCAGACCTTCGAGATGCGCGAGATCCCGCGCACCTGATGACGGTGCCCAGCACGTCGGGTCGGCGGTGAGCGGTGTTCACCGGCACGCTCACCGCCGACCTGCTGCTGGGCGACGTCCACTCGCTCAAGGGGAAGCGGTCCGTGGTCCGGCCGATCGTGGCCGAGCTGCGGCGCCGCTTCTCCGTGAGCGCCGCGGAGGTCGGTGACCAGGAGCTGCACCGCCGGGCGCTGATCGGCCTGGCCACCGTCTCCGGGGACGCCGGTCAGGTCGCCGACGTCCTCGACGCCTGCGAGCGGTTGCTGGCCGAGCGGCCGGAGGTGACGCTGCTGTCGACGCACCGTCAGCTCCTGTCGGACGCAGACGACTGATCCCTTCCTCCCGCCCTGTCCGCCCCGGCGTCCCGGTCCCTCCCGGTGCGCCCTCCAGAGGAGGTCCGATGGCCGACCCGGCCCGCGCACGCAAGCTGGCGGTGCGCATCCGCCAGATCGTCTCCGCCGCGATCGAGACGCAGATCAAGGACCCGCGCCTGGGCATGGTGACCGTCACCGACGCCCGCGTGACCAGCGACCTCCGCGAGGCGACGGTCTTCTACACCGTCTACGGCGACGAGGCGCAGATCGCCGACTCCGCCGCCGCCCTCGCCAGCGCCACCGGCGTGCTGCGCTCCACCGTGGGCAAGCAGACCGGCATCAAGTTCGTGCCGACGCTCACCTTCGTCGCCGACATCGTCCCGGACACCGCCCGCGAGCTCGAGGACGCGCTCGAGCGCGCCCGGCACGCGGACGCCGAGCTGGCCCGCGCCCGCGAGGGTGCCCAGTACGCCGGCGACGCCGACCCCTACCGCAAGCCGGCGGAGGACGACGAGGACGACGACCTCCCACCCGGGTCCCCGGCTGCCGATGAGGGAGCCGACGACGTCTCCGCCCGTTCGAGGAGTGCGCTGTGAGCCAGGACGACCCCAACCCGTTCGAGCCCGACGAGGGCCAGGGGCGATCGATGCTGGGCGACCGCGAGGTCGACGGCGCCGGTGACCTCACCGACGGCGGCAAGCGCGGTGAGATCGGGGACGCCCCGAGCATCGCCTCCGACGAACCCGACGACGGCACCACCTACCCGGTCGGCGGCGGCACCGTCACCGAGGAGCAGAACGCCCCGCCGGTGGCGGACCCGGGACCGGACGCCTGACCGTGACCGTCTCCCGCCCCACGGCGGAGGTCGCGGCCGCCGCGCGCTCGGTGGCCGGCGTCCTCGCCGAGGCCGCCGATGCCCGGGCCACCGTCGTCCTCTCCGGGCACGTCAACCCCGACGCCGACGCGCTGGGCAGCACCCTGGCGCTCGCCGAGGGGCTGCGCCGGCGCGGTGCCCGCGTCCTGCCGACCTTCCCCGGTGCGTTCACGCTGCCGGCCTCGCTCGGCTGGCTACCCGGCGCCGAGGGGCTGGTGCCGTCGTCGGCGCTGCCGGCCTCGCCGGACGTCTTCGTCAGCCTGGACGCCGCCTCGCCTGGCCGCCTCGGGGAGCTCGCCGCGCTGCTCGACGGCGCGGGCACCTCCGTCGTCGTCGACCACCACGCCAGCAACCCGGGCTTCGGGGGCCTGCGGCTGGTCGACCCCGGCGCGCCGGCGACGGTCGCCCTGGTCGCCGACCTGCTCGACGACCTGGGCGTCACCATCGACCGCCAGCTGGCCACCTGCCTCTACGCGGGCCTGGCCGCCGACACCGGGTCCTTCCGGTTCGGCAGCACCCGGCCCGAGACCCACGAGCTGGCCGCCCGCCTGCTGGCGACCGGCATCGACCACGCGGCGATCAGCCGTCGGCTGTTCGACACCGCACCGTTCGGCTGGCTGGGCCTGTTGTCCGTGGTCACGGGCCGCGCCGTGCTCGAGCGCGGCACCGGTGCCGGTCTGGTCTGGACCTGGTCGAGCACCGCCGAGGCCGCCGAGCACGGGCTGCCCGGCGAGCAGCTGGAGGCCCTCGTCGACGTCGTCCGCGCCGCCGAGGAGGCCGACGTCGCGTGCGTCCTCAAGGGGCAGGACGACGGTTCGTGGTCGGTCTCGCTGCGCTCCCGCGGCGGCACCGACCTCGCCCGGGTGGCGATGGCGCTCGGGGGCGGCGGGCACACGCTGGCGGCCGGGTACACCTCGACCCTCGACCGCGAGGGGACGATCGCGGCCCTGCGCCGGGAGCTCCGCGCTGACTGAACCGCCGCGCGTCGAACCGGACGCCGGGGCGCGGGCCCCGCGGTCGGTGCTCTCGCTGGCGCTGCCCGCCCTCGTCGTCCTCGCCGCCGAGCCGCTGTACCTGCTGGTCGACACCGCCGTCGTGGGCAACCTCGGCACGGTGGCGCTGGGCGGCCTGGCCGTGGGTGGCGGTCTGATGACCTGGGCGGCGGCGCTGCTGAACTTCCTCGCCTACGGCACCACGGCGCGTGCCGCCCGCCGCGCGGGTGCCGGTGACCGGGCCGGTGCGGTCGCCGAGGGCGTGCAGGCCACCTGGCTGGCCGCCGCGATCGGCGTGGTGGTGCTCGCGTTCTTCCAGCTCGCCGCCGGCCCCTTCACCCGCCTGCTGGCCGGTGGCGGCGGGCCGGTGGCCGAGGCGGGGGAGGAGTGGCTGCGGATCGCCTCGCTCGGCCTGCCGCTGCTGCTGGTCTCCCTGGCCGGCAACGGCTGGCTGCGCGGGGTGCAGGAGCTCCGCCGTCCGGTCCGGTTCGTCCTGGCCGGCAGCCTGGTCAGCCTCGTGCTGTGCCCGCTGCTGGTGCACGCGGCCGGCTGGGGGCTGGTCGGCTCCGCCGTCGCCAACGTCATCGGCCAGGCGGTGACCGCGGCGCTCTTCCTGCGGGCCCTGGCGCGGGAGAGCGCCGCGTGGCGCCCGCGACCCACCGCCGTCCTCGCGCAGCTGGTCATCGGCCGCGACCTGCTGCTGCGCGCCGCGGTGCTGCAGGTGTCCTTCCTCGTGGCCGCCGGCGTGGCCGCCCGCACCGGCACCGCGGAACTGGGCGCGCACCAGATCGCCCTGCAGCTGTTCTTCTTCCTGGCCCTGGTGCTGGACGCCTACGCCATCGCCGCCCAGACGCTCGTCGGGCACGCGCTCGGCGCCGGCCGCCCCGCCGAGGCGCGCGCCACCGCGCGCCGCGTGGCGGTGTGGGGGCTGGCCACCGGCACGGGCGTGGCGCTGGTGCTGCTCGTGCTGCGCGGCGTCCTCCCGCCGCTGTTCACCGACGACCCCGCCGTGGTCGACCAGGCCCTGCTCGTCTGGTGGTTCCTCGCCGCCGTGCAGCCGCTGGCCGGGGTGGTCTTCGCCCTCGACGGGGTGCTCATGGGCGCCGGCGACGTCGGCTACCTGCGCACGCTGACCATCGGCTCGGCCCTGGTCGGGTTCCTGCCGCTCTCGCTGCTCTCGGGTCCCCTGGACCGGGGCCTGGCCGGGGTGTGGACCGGGCTGTGCCTGTTCATCGGGCTCCGGCTGGTCGGCGTGCTCGTGCGGGTGGCCGGTGACCGGTGGCTCGAGGCACCTGCGACCGTTACGGCGTGAGTGCCGCGAGAACGACGCCCGAGCGATGACCAGACGCACCGACGCCGACGTCCCGCCCGGTCTGCTGCTGGTCGACAAGGCGGGTGGGATGACCTCGCACGACGTCGTCGCCCGGGCCCGGCGGGTGCTGTCGGTCCGCAAGGTGGGCCACGCCGGCACGCTGGACCCGATGGCCACCGGGCTCCTGGTCCTGGGCGTCGGGACGGCGACCCGGTTGCTCGGGTACGTCGGCGGCCACGACAAGACCTACGAGGCGACGATCCGGCTGGGGCGGTCGACGGTCACCGACGACCGCGAGGGCGAGGTGCTCGCCAGCACGTCCACCGCGGAGGTGGACGACGACGCGATCCGGGCAGCCCTCGCCGCGCAGACCGGCCCGCTGCAGCAGGTGCCCTCGTCGGTGAGCGCGGTGAAGGTGGCCGGGCGCCGCTCGTACGACCGCGTGCGCGCCGGTGAGGACGTCGTCCTCGAGCCGCGGTCGGTCACCGTGCACCGGCTCGACGTCCACCGCATCGCCCGCCCCGAGCCCGACCTGGTCGACGTCGACGTCACCGTGGAGTGCACGGCGGGCACCTACATCCGCGCCATCGCCCGCGACGCCGGCGCCGCGCTGGGCGTGGGCGGCCACCTCACCGCGCTCCGCCGGACCGCCTCGGGGCCCTTCGCCGTCGCCCGGGCCGCGCCGGTCGAGGACGCCGGCGCCGCGCTGACCGCCGGCGGGGGAGCGGGCTTCCTCGCCCTGACCGACGCCGCGCGGCTGGTCTTCCCGGAGCGGCGGCTGACCGCCGGGGAGGCCGTCGCCGTGGGGTACGGCCAGCGCGTCTCGGCGACCGGGGCCGCGGGGCTGCACGCCGCCGTGGACCCCGACGACCGGCTGGTCGCGCTGCTCGAGGACGCCGGGGCGACCGCCCGGGTGCAGGTCGGCTTCCCGCCGCGCTGAAGCCGGTGGCCCTGCCGCCGACGCGGTTGACCGCCGGGCGCGCCGGGAAGAGGAGCGCCATGAGCGTCGTGAAGATCAATGCGATCACCGTCCCGAAGGACAAGCAGGAGCGCTTCGAGGAGCGCTTCCGCGGGCGCGCGGGCGCCGTCGAGTCCACGCCCGGCTTCGAGTGGTTCGAGCTCCTGCGGCCGCTCGAGGGCACCGACCAGTACCTCGTCTACACCCGGTGGAGCAGCCACGAGGCCTACGAGGCGTGGCAGTCCAGCCAGGACTTCGACCGCGCCCACGACGGCGGCGGCGACACGCTGGCCTCGGCGGCCCCCCACTCGGCCCACGTCTGGACCTACGAGGTGCTCGAGTTCGCGGGTCCGGACGTCAACCAGGAGAACCAGGCCTGAGCCCGCGCCGGTGGCGGTCGGCTCCCGGCCGCCGCCGGAGGCGGGGATAGTGTGAGCGCGGGCCCGGCGGTCGCCGGCGCCCGACGCACGCACTCGCAGGTGGGAGCCATGACCGACACGCTCAGCGACAGCCGTACCTCCGCGCGGATGTTCACCGAGGACGTGCCGGTCGTCGTGGAGGACGTGCGCCGCCGCCCGGCGGCCGAGCGCGAGGAGCTGCTGGCGGACCCGGGCTTCGGCCGCTACTTCACCGACAGCATGTTCGTGGCCCGCTACCGGCTCGGCGAGGGCTGGTACGACGCCCGGCTGACGACCTACGGCCCCATGCAGATGGACCCGGCGACGGCCGCGCTGCACTACGCCCAGTCGATCTTCGAGGGGCTCAAGGCCTACGCCCAGCCCGACGGCAGCGTCGCCACGTTCCGGCCCGAGGCCAACGCCGCCCGCTTCGCCCGCGGTGCCCGCCGGCTGGCCATGCCGGTCGTGCCCGAGGAGTCCTTCCTCACCGCCGTCGACGCCCTGGTCGACGCCGACCGCGACTGGGTGCCCACCGGGCCGGACCAGACGCTGTACCTCCGGCCCTACATGCTGGCCAGCGAGCCGTTCCTCGGCGTCCGCCCGGCGCACGAGTACCTGTTCCTCATCATCGCCAGCCCCGCCGGTGCCTACTTCCCGCGCGGCGTGCACCCGGTGTCGGTCTACCTCTCCGAGGACTACATCCGGGCCGCCCCCGGGGGCACCGGCGACGTGAAGTGCGCCGGCAACTACGCCGCGAGCCTGCTGGCCCAGGAGCAGGCCATCGAGGCCGGCTGCGACCAGGTCGTCTGGCTCGACGCCGTGGAGAAGCGGTACGTCGAGGAGATGGGCGGGATGAACCTGTTCTTCGTCCTCGGCTCCGGCGACGACGCCGAGCTGGTCACCCCGGCGCTCACCGGGACGCTGCTGCCCGGCATCACCCGCGACTCGCTGATCGAGGTCGCCCGCTCGATGGGGCACCGGGTGACCGAGCGGCTGTTCTCGGTGGAGGAGTGGCGCCGCGGCGTCGCCGACGGCACCGTCACCGAGACCTTCGCCTGCGGCACCGCGGCGGTCATCACCCCCGTCGGCGAGGTCAAGGCGCGCACCGGCGACTTCACCGTGGGCGACGGGACGCCCGGCCCGCTCACCATGCGGCTCCGCGAGACGCTGCTCGACATCCAGCACGGGCGGGTGGCCGACACCCGCGGCTGGCTGCACCGCATCGGCTGACCGCGCCCGGACCGGAGGACGTCGAACCCGTGCAGCGCTGGCGAGGCCTGGAGGCCACCCCGGCCGACCTGGGCCGCACCGTGGTCACCATCGGCATGTACGACGGCGTCCACCGCGGGCACCAGACGCTGATCGGCGCGGCGGTGGCGCGGGCGCGCGCGATGCGCCGTCCGTGCCTGCTGCTCACCTTCGACCCGCACCCGGCCGAGGTCGTGCGCCCCGGCTCGCACCCGGCCATCCTCACCGCCCTGGACCGCAAGGCCGAGCTCGTCGCGGGCCTCGGCGTGGACGCGATGTGCGTGCTGCCGTTCACGCCCGAGTTCATGCGGCTGCCCCCCGAGACCTTCACCCACACCGTGCTCGTCGAGCACCTGCACGTGGCGCAGGTCGTGGTGGGGGAGAACTTCACCTACGGGCACCGGGCGGCCGGCACCGTGGCCACCCTCACCGCCGAGGGGCGCCGGTTCGGCTTCGCCGTCGAGGGTGTGCCGCTGGCCGAGGACAACTCCGACGACGGCGACGTCACCATCTCCTCGACCTACATCCGGGCCTGCGTCGCGGCCGGCGACATGGCCTCCGCCGCCCGCGCGCTGGGCCGCCCGCACCGGGTCGACGGCGTCGTCGTCCGGGGGGACCGGCGCGGCCGGGACCTGGGCTACCCGACGGCCAACGTGGAGAGCCAGCCCTACACCGCCATCCCGGCCGACGGCGTCTACGCCGGCCACCTGGTCACCCGCGACGCCCGCACCGGCGAGACCCGCGAGCGCTTCCCGGCGGCGGTCTCGGTGGGCAGCAACCCGACCTTCCAGGGCAGCCGGCGCACCGTCGAGGCCTACGTGCTCGACTACGACGGGGACCTCTACGGCGAGCACGTGGGCGTCGAGTTCGTATCCCGGCTGCGGCCGATGGCGGCGTTCGCCGACGTCGAGGGCCTGCTGGCCGCCATGGCCCAGGACGTCACGGACACCCGCTCGATCCTCGGCATGTAGCCTGGGGGGTGACGTCGGGTGACCGACGTGTGTGCGACCTGCCCTCGTGATTCAGACCGAGGGCCACACGTGACCCGCCCCGGAGGCGACCATGGCGCTCGACAGCGCGCTCAAGAAGCAGATCATGACCGACTACGCGACGGTCGAGAACGACACCGGTTCGCCCGAGGTGCAGGTCGCGATGCTGACCCGCCGGATCAGCGACCTCACCGAGCACCTCAAGATGCACAAGCACGACCACCACAGCCGTCGTGGCCTGCTGCTGCTCGTCGGCCGCCGCCGCCGGCTGCTGAACTACCTGGCCAAGACCGACATCAACCGCTACCGGTCGCTCATCGAGCGGCTCGGTCTGCGCCGCTAGGCACCACGAGGGGGCCGCTCCCGGAACACTCCGGGACGGTCCCCTTCCTCGTGCGGCACCCGCCGCACGGGGAACCGGTCCCGAGGCCTTCGACCGAGCACCGGTCGCCCGGGACGCAGGACGGCACCAGTCAGGGACTGGCCGTCAGAGGAGTCGCAGGTCGGCACGAGGCCGATGCGACGAAGAAGAGAGAAGGACACGTGTCCGCACCCACCATCACCGCAGAGTTCGACGCCGAGGACGGCGTCACCACCGCCACCGCGGTCATCGACAACGGCAGCTTCGGCAGCCGGTCGATCACGTTCGAGACCGGCCGCCTCGCCAAGCAGGCCGCCGGCTCCGTCGTCGTCACCATGGGCGACACCATGCTGCTCTCGGCCACCACGGCCGGCCGCCAGCCGAAGGAGCAGTTCGACTTCTTCCCGCTGACCGTCGACGTCGAGGAGCGGATGTACGCCGCGGGCCGCATCCCCGGCTCGTTCTTCCGCCGCGAGGGCCGTCCGTCCGAGGACGCGATCCTCACCTGCCGCCTGATCGACCGCCCGCTGCGCCCGACCTTCGCCAAGGGCCTGCGCAACGAGGTCCAGGTCGTCATCACCGTCATGGCCCTCGACCCGGGCCACCTCTACGACGTGATCGCCATCAACGCCGCCTCGGCGTCCACCCAGCTCTCCGGCCTGCCGTTCTCCGGCCCGGTCGGCGCCACCCGCGTCGCCCTCATCAACGGCCAGTGGGTCGGCTTCCCGACCCACGCCGAGCTCGAGGACGCCGTCTTCGACATGGTCGTGGCCGGCCGGGTCCTCCCGGACGGCGACGTCGCGATCATGATGGTCGAGGCCGAGGCCACCGAGAAGACGATCGAGCTCGTCGCCGGTGGCGCCACCGCCCCGACCGAGGAGGTCGTGGCCCAGGGCCTCGAGGCCGCCAAGCCGTTCATCAAGGCGCTGTGCGACGCGCAGTCGGCGATGGCCGAGAAGGCCGCCAAGCCGGTCGCGGACTTCCCCCGCTTCCTGGACTACCAGGACGACGTCTACGCCGCCGTCGAGGCCCAGGCCTCCGAGAAGCTGGCCCAGGCCCAGCAGATCGCCGGCAAGGCCGAGCGCGAGGACGCCACCGACGCCCTCAAGGACGAGGTCATCAAGGAGGTGGCCAGTCGCGCTGACTTCCAGGGCCGCGAGAAGGAGATCTCCGGAGCCTTCCGCGCGCTGACCAAGAAGGTCGTCCGCCAGCGGATCCTCCGCGACAAGGTGCGCATCGACGGCCGTGGCCTCACCGACATCCGCCCGCTGTCGGCCGAGGTCGAGGTCATCCCGCGCGTGCACGGCTCGGCGCTGTTCGAGCGCGGCGAGACCCAGATCCTGGGCGTCACGACGCTGAACATGCTCCGCATGGAGCAGCAGCTGGACACGCTCTCGCCGGTGACCCGCAAGCGCTACATGCACAACTACAACTTCCCGCCGTACTCCACCGGTGAGACCGGCCGCGTGGGCTCGCCCAAGCGCCGCGAGATCGGCCACGGCGCGCTCGCCGAGCGTGCGCTCGTGCCCGTGCTGCCGGACCGCGAGGAGTTCCCCTACGCGATCCGCCAGGTCTCCGAGGCGCTGGGCTCCAACGGCTCGACCTCGATGGGCTCGGTCTGCGCCTCGACGCTGGCCCTGCTCAACGCCGGTGTGCCGCTCAAGGCGCCGGTCGCCGGCATCGCCATGGGCCTGGTCTCCGACGAGGTAGACGGGAAGACCGAGTACGTCGCCCTGACCGACATCCTCGGCGCCGAGGACGCCTTCGGTGACATGGACTTCAAGGTCGCCGGCACCCGGGAGTTCGTGACCGCGCTGCAGCTGGACACGAAGCTCGACGGCATCCCCTCCGACGTCCTCGCCGGTGCGCTGACCCAGGCCCGCGCGGCCCGGCTGCACATCCTCGACGTGATGAACGAGGCCATCGACGCCCCGGACGAGATGAGCCCCTACGCCCCGCGGGTGACCACGGTGCGCATCCCGGTCGACAAGATCGGCGCGGTCATCGGCCCCAAGGGCCAGATGATCAACGCGATCCAGGACGAGACCGGCGCCGACATCACCATCGAGGACGACGGCACGATCTACGTCGGTGCCTCCGACGGCCCGTCGGCCCAGGCCGCGGTGGACCGGATCAACGCGATCGCCAACCCGACGCTGCCCAAGGTCGGCGAGCGCTTCCTCGGCACGGTCGTCAAGACCACGCCGTTCGGCGCCTTCGTCTCGCTGCTGCCCGGCCGCGACGGTCTGGTGCACATCAGCAAGCTCGGTGGCGGCAAGCGCATCGGCAAGGTCGAGGACGTGGCCAACGTCGGGGACAAGATGCAGGTGGAGATCACCGACATCGACGCCCGCGGCAAGATCAGCCTCGTGCCGGTCGCCGAGGGGGACGCCGCTGCCGCCCCGGCCGAGGCCGAGGCCGCTGCACCTGCGGGTGAGTGACGACGTCCACTGACGTGATCGGGTCCGGGGCGGGTGCTGCTGCACCCGCCCCGGTTCCCGTCGGGGTGACGCAGCTGCTCGACGTCGACGAGGTCGGCGGGAGGGTGGAGCGGACCGAGCTGCCCGGGGGCCTGCGGGTCCTCACCGAGACGATGCCCGGCGTCCTCTCGGCGACCCTCGGCATCTGGGTGGACGTCGGCTCGCGCGACGAGACCCCGGCCGTGGCCGGCTCGTCGCACTTCCTCGAGCACCTGCTGTTCAAGGGGACGACGTCGCGCAGCGCGCTGGAGATCGCCACGTCGATGGACGCGGTGGGCGGTGAGATGAACGCGTTCACCGCCAAGGAGCACACGTGCTTCTACGCCAACGTGCTCGCCAGCGACCTCCCCCTGGCCGTCGAGCTGCTCGCCGACCTCGTCACCGACGCCACCAACACGGCCGCGGACCTCGAGTCCGAGCGCACGGTGGTGCTCGAGGAGATCGCCATGCGCGACGACGAGCCCGCCGACGCCGTGCACGACCTGTTCTCCGAGACCCTCTTCGGCGACACCCCGCTGGGGCGCTCGGTGCTGGGCACCGTGGAGTCGATCGAGGCGCTGACGCGGGACGACGTCGACGGCTGGTACCGACGGCGGTACGCCATGCCGTCGATGGTGGTGACGGCCGCGGGCCGGGTGGACCACCAGCAGGTCCTCGACCTGGTGACCGCCGCCTTCGGGGCCCGGCTGACCGGGGACGCGCGGCCGGCCCCGCTGCGGCTCGGCGACCCCGGGGCCGAGCGGCCCGCGCAGCCGACCGGGCTCATCTCGCGGCGCACCGAGCAGACCCACCTGCTGCTGGGCACGCCGGGCCTCGGGCGCCTCGACGAGCGCCGCTACGCCGCGGCCGTGCTCGACGCGGCGGTCGGGGGCGGGATGAGCTCGCGGCTGTTCCAGGAGATCCGCGAGAAGCGTGGCCTGGTGTACAGCGTCGGCTCGGCCCTCACGCACTACGCGGGGGGCGGCGCGTTCTCCGTCTACGCCGGGTGCTCCAAGAAGCGCGTGCCCGAGGTGCTCCGCCTGATCCGCGCGGGTCTGGACGGGGTCGCCGCCGACGGGCTCACCTCCGACGAGGTGGTCCGGGCCCGCGGTCAGCTCAAGGGCGGCATGGTGCTGGGCCTGGAGGACACCGGCTCGCGGATGAGCAGGCTGGGCAAGAGCGAGCTGTCCTACGGGGAGTACCTGCCGGTGCGGGAGGTGCTGGTCCGCCTGGACGCCGTGGACGAGCAGCAGGTGCGCGAGGTCGCGACCGAGCTGTTCGGCCGGCCGACCTGCCTGGCGGTCGTCGGCCCGTACCGCGAGCAGGACCTCGACCGGCTCTGATGGCGTCCCACCCGACCCTGGCCGTCCACGGCGCCCTCGCCCGGGGCGTCTTCGCCGTGGTACTGCTGCTCTCGCTCGCGGTGCTGTTCGCCCCGGCCTCGGACGTGCCGGCGGCCCCGGCCGGGGTGGACAAGCTCGTGCACGTCGGCCTGTTCGCCGCCCTGGCGCTCAGCGGCCGGTGGGCGGGCATGACCACGCGGGTGCTGGCCCCGCTGCTCGTCGTCTACGCGGCGGTCAGCGAGGTGCTCCAGGGAGTGGCGGTCGTGGACCGCACGGTCTCGGCCGCCGACTGGGTCGCCGACGTCGTCGGCGTGCTGCTCGGCCTGGTGCTGTGGAGCGCCGTCACCCGCCGCAGCACGACGGCGCCCTGAACCGGGGAGCTGTCTTGCGGTTCGGCGGCCGTCCGGGAAGCCTGGCCGCGTGACTCCCACCGCGCCGGACCCGCAGCCCGCTCCGACCTCCCCGGGTGACGCGCCCGTGATCAACGTCGGGGTGCTGGGTGCCCGCGGTCGGATGGGGACCGAGGTGGTGAAGGCGGTCAACGACGCCGAGGACCTCGAGCTGGTCGCCATGGTCGACGAGGGGGACTGGCTGTTCGGCCTGGCCGACGCCGGCACGCAGGTGGTCGTGGACTTCACCCGCCCGGACGTCGTCATGGACAACATCCGGTTCTGCATCGACAACAACATCCACTGCGTGGTGGGGACGACGGGATTCGACCAGTCCCGCCTGGCGACGGTCGCCGAGTGGCTGGCGCCCAAGCCCGAGGTGGGCGTGATCATCGCCCCCAACTTCGGGATCGGCGCCCTGCTCCTGATGAAGTTCGCCCAGGAGGCGGCGCGCTTCTTCCCGTCGGTGGAGGTCGTGGAGCTGCACCACCCGAACAAGGTGGACGCCCCCTCGGGGACCGCGGTGCGCACGGCCCGGCTGATCGCCGAGGCCCGCCGGGAGGCCGGCCTTCCCCCCTCGCCGGACGCCACCACCGAGGGACTGCCCGGCGCCCGGGGCGCCGACGTCGAGGGGGTCGCGGTGCACGCGGTGCGGCTGACCGGGTTGGTCGCGCACCAGGAGGTCCTCATGGGCGCCGCGGGGGAGACCCTGACCCTGCGGCACGACTCCTACGACCGCGCCTCCTTCATGCCCGGGGTGCTCCTGGCGGTCCGCGAGATCGGCCGACGGCCGGGCCTCACGGTGGGCATCGAGCACCTGCTCGGCCTCTGAACGCGGGTGTGACGGGGACCGCTCCCCGGGGGGTTGCGGAGCGCCCCTGAGGGGCGTGTATGGTTCTCCATGCGCCGCGCGGACCTGAGGGTCTGCCGGACCGGGACCCGCCGCTGGCGGGGGCAACGGAAACCGGCGTAGTGTTGGACATCCAGCCAGGGACGACGCCCGTGAGGGTCGAGTGTCTGCGCGTCCGCTCTTTGAGAACTCAACAGCGTGCCGAAAGTCAGTGCCAAGTAATACCCCGTGCCGGGTTCTTCGGATCTCGGCTGGGATTCCTTTGGTTGATTGATATCGAG
>NZ_JBJGZM010000017.1:0-5527 GCF_054050515.1 Blastococcus sp. SYSU D01042
GAGGGTCGAGTGTCTGCGCGTCCGCTCTTTGAGAACTCAACAGCGTGCCGAAAGTCAGTGCCAAGTAATACCCCGTGCCGGGTTCTTCGGATCTCGGCTGGGATTCCTTTGGTTGATTGATATCGAGAGTGCTAGCTCTCGGTTCTCAGCCGGTGTCGAATTCATCTACGGAGAGTTTGATCCTGGCTCAGGACGAACGCTGGCGGCGTGCTTAACACATGCAAGTCGAACGGTGAACCTCGCTTGCGGGGGGATCAGTGGCGAACGGGTGAGTAACACGTGGGCAACCTGCCCTCAGCTCTGGGATAACTCCAAGAAATTGGGGCTAATACCGGATATGACCGCTGACCGCATGGTCTGGTGGTGGAAAGATTTATCGGCTGGGGATGGGCCCGCGGCCTATCAGCTTGTTGGTGGGGTAGTGGCCTACCAAGGCGACGACGGGTAGCCGGCCTGAGAGGGTGACCGGCCACACTGGGACTGAGACACGGCCCAGACTCCTACGGGAGGCAGCAGTGGGGAATATTGCGCAATGGGCGAAAGCCTGACGCAGCGACGCCGCGTGGGGGATGACGGCCTTCGGGTTGTAAACCTCTTTCAGCAGGGACGAAGCGAAAGTGACGGTACCTGCAGAAGAAGCACCGGCCAACTACGTGCCAGCAGCCGCGGTAATACGTAGGGTGCAAGCGTTGTCCGGAATTATTGGGCGTAAAGAGCTCGTAGGCGGTTTGTTGCGTCGGCTGTGAAAACCTGAGGCTCAACCTCAGGCCTGCAGTCGATACGAGCAGACTAGAGTGTTGCAGGGGAGACTGGAATTCCTGGTGTAGCGGTGAAATGCGCAGATATCAGGAGGAACACCGGTGGCGAAGGCGGGTCTCTGGGCAACAACTGACGCTGAGGAGCGAAAGCGTGGGGAGCGAACAGGATTAGATACCCTGGTAGTCCACGCCGTAAACGTTGGGCGCTAGGTGTGGGGCTCATTCCACGAGTTCCGTGCCGCAGCTAACGCATTAAGCGCCCCGCCTGGGGAGTACGGCCGCAAGGCTAAAACTCAAAGGAATTGACGGGGGCCCGCACAAGCGGCGGAGCATGTTGCTTAATTCGATGCAACGCGAAGAACCTTACCTAGGCTTGACATGCACGGAAATCCTCCAGAGATGGTGGGTCCGTAAGGGCCGTGCACAGGTGGTGCATGGTTGTCGTCAGCTCGTGTCGTGAGATGTTGGGTTAAGTCCCGCAACGAGCGCAACCCTCGTTCCATGTTGCCAGCACGTGATGGTGGGGACTCATGGGAGACTGCCGGGGTCAACTCGGAGGAAGGTGGGGATGACGTCAAATCATCATGCCCCTTATGTCTAGGGCTGCAAACATGCTACAATGGCCGGTACAAAGGGCTGCGATACCGCGAGGTGGAGCGAATCCCAAAAAGCCGGTCTCAGTTCGGATTGGGGTCTGCAACTCGACCCCATGAAGTTGGAGTCGCTAGTAATCGCAGATCAGCAACGCTGCGGTGAATACGTTCCCGGGCCTTGTACACACCGCCCGTCACGTCACGAAAGTCGGTAACGCCCGAAGCCGGTGGCCCAACCCTTGTGGAGGGAGCCGTCGAAGGCGGGATCGGCGATTGGGACGAAGTCGTAACAAGGTAGCCGTACCGGAAGGTGCGGCTGGATCACCTCCTTTCTAAGGAGCACTTGACCGGTCAGCCTCGCTGCTGCCGGTCCAGAGCCACGCCAGGACGTGACGGTCACCCATCTCCGGGTGGCCGCTGGTTGCCTGGGTGGTGCTCGAGGGTGGAACGCTGACCAGTTCGGCCGGCAGCTGCGGCTGCTCCTAGTACGGCGCTCGTCTCGTCCCTTTGCGGACGGGGATGGCGCGTGGAACGGGGTGGGTGCGGGGTGACCGGTCGTAGGCACGCTGTTGGGTCCTGAGAGAGCGGACCATCCCTGCGGGGGTGTGAGGCTGTCTTGTGTCAGGGCCGGTCTGCATCTCATACCGCTGTCGCACCCGAGGGTGGGGCGGGTCTGGTGGGGTCGGGTGACCGGTGTCTGGTCGTACGTTGAGAACTGCACAGTGGACGCGAGCATCTTTATGACTCTTGATCGTCGAGAGTTCTTGTAGGCCCGCACGAGCGATCTCCTTCCGGGGGTTGGTTGTGCGGTGTTTTTGTGTGGCCAAGTTGTTAAGGGCACACGGTGGATGCCTGGGCACCAGGAGCCGATGAAGGACGTAGGAGGCTGCGATAAGCCTCGGGGAGCTGTCAACCGAGCGTTGATCCGAGGATTTCCGAATGGGGGAACCCCGCACCAGTCATGTGGTGTGACCCGCGCCTGAACACATAGGGCGTGTGGAGGGAACGTGGGGAAGTGAAACATCTCAGTACCCACAGGAAGAGAAAACAACCGTGATTCCGTGAGTAGTGGCGAGCGAAAGCGGATGAGGCTAAACCGATCGCATGTGATAGCCGGCAGGCGTTGTGTGGTCGGGGTCGTGGGACCGTCCAGTACCTTCTGCCGAGGGTACGGGGAGTAAGAAAATGCTTGTGTTAGTGGAAGGCCTCTGGAAGGGGTCGCCGTAGAGGGTGAGAGCCCCGTACACGAAAACGCAGCATCTCCCGGACGTGTTTCCCAAGTAGCACCGAGCCCGTGAAATTCGGTGTGAATCTGGCGGGACCACCCGCTAAGCCTGAATACTCCCTGGTGACCGATAGCGGACAAGTACCGTGAGGGAAAGGTGAAAAGTACCCCGGGAGGGGAGTGAAATAGTACCTGAAACCGTGTGCCTACAAGCCGTGAGAGCCTTAGGACTTCGGTCCGGGGTGATTGCGTGCCTTTTGAAGAATGAGCCTGCGAGTTAGTGGTACGTGGCGAGGTTAACCCGTGGGGGGTAGCCGTAGCGAAAGCGAGTCCGAACAGGGCGACTCAGTCGCGTGCCCTAGACCCGAAGCCGAGTGATCTACCCATGGCCAGGTTGAAGCGCGGGTAAGACCGCGTGGAGGACCGAACCCACTTAGGTTGAAAACTGAGGGGATGAGCTGTGGGTAGGGGTGAAAGGCCAATCAAACTCGGTGATAGCTGGTTCTCCCCGAAATGCATTTAGGTGCAGCGTCACGTGTTTCTTGCCGGAGGTAGAGCACTGGATGGCCGATGGGCCCCACAAGGTTACTGACGTCAACCAAACTCCGAATGCCGGTAAGTGAGAGCGTGGCAGTGAGACTGCGGGCGATAAGGTTCGTAGTCGAGAGGGAAACAGCCCAGATCATCGGCTAAGGCCCCTAAGCGTGTGCTAAGTGGAAAAGGATGTGGAGTCGCAGAGACAACCAGGAGGTTGGCTTAGAAGCAGCCACCCTTGAAAGAGTGCGTAATAGCTCACTGGTCAAGTGATTCCGCGCCGACAATGTAGCGGGGCTCAAGCACACCGCCGAAGCCGTGGCATTCACACGTTCGCCCGCCGGTCCTCCTAGGGGCTGGCCAGGTGTGTGGATGGGTAGGGGAGCGTCGTGTGGCGGTCGAAGCGGCGGAGTGATCCAGCCGTGGACGCCACGCGAGTGAGAATGCAGGCATGAGTAGCGAGAGGGGAGTGAGAAACTCCCCCGCCGGAAGACCAAGGGTTCCTGGGCCAGGCTAATCCGCCCAGGGTGAGTCGGGACCTAAGGCGAGGCCGACAGGCGTAGTCGATGGACAACGGGTTGATATTCCCGTACCCGCGAAGGAACGCCCATGCTGAACCCAGCGATGCTAACCACCCGAACCACCGGTCCTCACTTGTGAGGCGAGTGTGGGGAGGCTGGGACCCGGACTGGTAGTAGGCAAGCGATGGGGTGACGCAGGAAGGTAGTCCTACCGGTGAGTGGTAGTACCGGTGCAAGGGTGTGGCCCGCGGGGTAGGCAAATCCGTCCCGCATACAGGGTGAGACCTGACGCATAGCCGAATGAGGCGAATTGGATGATCCTATGCTGCCGAGAAAAGCCTCTAGCGAGTTCCGAGCGGCCCGTACCCCAAACCAACTCAGGTGGTCAGGTAGAGAATACCAAGGCGATCGAGCGAACTGTGGTTAAGGAACTCGGCAAAATGCCCCCGTAACTTCGGGAGAAGGGGGGCCATCTACTGTGAACCGCCTCGCGCGGGGCAGCGGTGGGTGGCCGCAGAGACCAGTGAGAAGCGACTGTTTACTAAAAACACAGGTCCGTGCGAAGTCGTAAGACGATGTATACGGACTGACGCCTGCCCGGTGCTGGAACGTTAAGGGGACGGGTTAGTGCTTCGGCGCGAAGCTCAGAACTCAAGCGCCAGTAAACGGCGGTGGTAACTATAACCATCCTAAGGTAGCGAAATTCCTTGTCGGGTAAGTTCCGACCTGCACGAATGGCGTAACGACTTCTCAGCTGTCTCAACCACAGGCTCGGCGAAATTGCACTACGAGTAAAGATGCTCGTTACGCGCGGCAGGACGGAAAGACCCCGGGACCTTTACTATAGCTTGATATTGGTGTTCGGTTCGGCTTGTGTAGGATAGGTGGGAGACTGTGAAGCGGGCACGCCAGTGTCCGTGGAGTCATCGTTGAAATACCACTCTGGTCGAATTGGATGTCTAACTTCGGTCCGTGATCCGGATCAGGGACAGTGTCAGGTGGGTAGTTTAACTGGGGCGGTTGCCTCCCAAAATGTAACGGAGGCGCCCAAAGGTTCCCTCAGCCTGGTTGGCAATCAGGTGTCGAGTGCAAGTGCACAAGGGAGCTTGACTGTGAGACCGACGGGTCGAGCAGGAGCGAAAGCTGGGACTAGTGACCCGGCACCGGCATGTGGAAGCGGTGTCGCTCAACGGATAAAAGGTACCCCGGGGATAACAGGCTGATCTTCCCCAAGAGTCCATATCGACGGGATGGTTTGGCACCTCGATGTCGGCTCGTCGCATCCTGGGGCTGGAGTAGGTCCCAAGGGTTGGGCTGTTCGCCCATTAAAGCGGTACGCGAGCTGGGTTTAGAACGTCGTGAGACAGTTCGGTCCCTATCCGCCGTGCGCGTAAGAGACTTGAGAAGAGCTGTCCCTAGTACGAGAGGACCGGGACGGACGAACCTCTGGTGTGCCAGTTGTACCGCCAGGTGCACTGCTGGTTAGCTACGTTCGGCAGGGATAACCGCTGAAAGCATCTAAGCGGGAAGCTCGCTTCAAGATGAGGTCTCTCACCGGGTCAACCGGGTAAGGCCCCCGCCCAGACCAGCGGGTTGATAGGCCGGAAGTGGAAGCACCGCAAGGTGTGGAGCTGACCGGTACTAATAGGCCGAGGGCTTGACCACACAACACCTCTCACGAGCTGTTGACGGTCGACAGTCATACAACGAGATGTCTCGCGTCCACTGTGCGGTTCTGAACGCACGAACCAGACGGTTCAAGTTCACAGAGTTACGGCGGCCATGGCGAGAGGGAAACGCCCGGTCACATTCCGAACCCGGAAGCTAAGCCTTTCAGCGCCGATGGTACTGCCCTGGAGACGGGGTGGGAGAGTAGGACGCCGCCGGACAACCATT
>NZ_JBJGZM010000018.1:0-594 GCF_054050515.1 Blastococcus sp. SYSU D01042
GAGGTCGTCGAGGTCGATGGTGACCGCGACGTGCGGCTTGACGGTCCGCATCGTGGGGAGCGTGCCGGAGGCCAGGGCGTTGTCGGCGAGCTGCACGAGGGCGTCGGCGGACTGCTGGGCGCGGCTGCGGGTGTCCCCGGCGGGACGCGACGCCTGCCGGATCGCTTCGATCGCGGCGAGCACCTTCTCCCCGCCGATCGCGTCGAGGACGAACCGGCCGGTGACCGCACCGTCGCTGTCGCGGGCGGTGACCAGGCTGCGGGACTCGGTGGGGTCGGGCTCGGTGCCGTCGGGGTCGAGCCGGGCCAGGTAGTGCCCGACGACCTGCCGCAGGTCGGCGTGCGGCCGGGTCGCAGCAACCCGGGCCAGCGCCTGGTCGACCGCGCCGACGTCCACGCCCTGCTCCTCGGCCCGGGCCAGGTTCTCCGGTGACGTCACCGGTGCGATGGCCGCCACCGCCTCGGCAGTGACACCTCCGGCCGCAGCGGCCGCAGCGAGTGCCGGCAGCTGCTCCAGCGCCCGCCCGTTGCGCACGAGCGCGTTGGCCGCACCCGCCGACATCCGGTGGTGCCCGCGCAGCCACGAGGCCATCGA